>PLYI01000064.1:13007-13136 GCA_003151735.1 Candidatus Bathyarchaeota archaeon
CTGTTTTTGTTATAATTGCTTTAATTCCTAGTAAAAGAAAACGCGGTAAAGCCGTTAAGGCTGACTCATAAACTCCATGAAGTCTTTGAGGCTTCTGGGTTGCAGAGTGTAGTTTGACTTTTTTTCTTC
>PLYI01000010.1 GCA_003151735.1 Candidatus Bathyarchaeota archaeon
TCAATGAATACCTGGACTTCCTAATCAAACAAGGTCTCGTCGAAAAACGAACCATTAAAAAGGAGCATATAGTTTTCGCAGTCACGCAACGCGGCATAAATGTACTGAAGTATTTCCATGAACTAACACTAGTTCTACCAATCATAGAAGAACCCCGAAGGCAAACAACGCCACTGCTCTACTAAGCCTTCAAACACACCTCCACACAAATCAGCTTTCCCCAAGAATCTTTTTTTCTCTTAACCACTTCAACTACCAAATCAAACTTTCCACATACGTTTTCCGTAACCCTGCGTTTAGATTGTTGAGTTAGCGTTTGAAGCCTTAGGACTTTTTACTCATTAACTTTTCACTAATTAGTGACAACAAGTCACTGGGACTAACAGGTTTTACCACATAAGCATTAATGCCCATATCCAGAGCTTTAACGCCTAAATCCAAAGACGGAAAACCCGTAATCATTATTTTAACAGAGCTGATCAGATGGTCACTTATTTTTTCAAGAAGATTGATTCCATCCATATCAGGGAGACGAAAATCAATCAACACCACATCGTAGAAGCGTTCACTTATCTTTTCTATTGCCTCTTTACCTGTTTCGGCAGTTTCAGTCGCGTACCCGGCTTTTTGAAGTAGTTTACTAACTGTTCTTAGAACAGATGTATCATCGTCTACGATTAGAACTACTTCATTCAAAGCTTTACCCTCAGACGTGTAGATTAGCTTGTGACTAACCCATTTATATCATATTTGTTAAAAGCTTTATTGAAAAAAATCTTTGAGTATTCTTATTTCTTAATTTTATTTGAAGGCCATTCACCCTTTAGCTTTTTTTGGGGACGCTTAAGAAAAGGACGGAAAGTGCGAGTAAAATCTCCAGCAGGGCATGGGTTCAAATCCTCCAGTCGTCTCAAGAAAACCTGTGGTCGCAGTCAAGGCATAGGTAACGCTGAATTTTTCCAATATGAGTGTTTCGCATCCCGTCCCTGAAGTATCTTTGACCGCCGCATTGAGGGCTGTTTATGATTTTTCTTCCAACAATGTACTCATCTCCTACCAAGTTTTTTCGTTGAATTAAAGAAAAAGGGAGAGTGGTCTGCGTAGAAACGGAATGGCGATACATCACCAAGGACTGGGAGTTCGAATCTACCACCATAGAGAATATGCTGGGAGTTTGGATACTGCCTCCTGTACTTCTCATCTTTTCTGCAAATTAGGAGTTAGCTCGGACTTCTGGTCGGATGGAATTTTTAGGGGGCTTTGGCGCAACCAATTTTGGGAAAGAGAATAAAAACCCCTGTAGCAACTAATCGAGAACGAAGAAACAAGTGCCCTGAAGACACGCGGACCAAAATACATATTCCTTTTGAAACATATTCTATGTTGTAAACAATAAAAGAAGTGTATAACAAGATGGAAAACATGAAAAAATTGATAAGCGTCACAATTGGAGAAGAACCCCCTAAACCTAACCCAAACCCAAACCCAAACCCAATTTAGTAAGAGTTTTTGTTTCATCTATGAATCCTATGAATCTTAAAACCTGAAGGATGTAAGCGTCGTTGCCATCACCAAATCCGGGCTACCTTCCTTTAACTGTAATTTAATGCTAAACGAGTTTAGCAGCATAGACTTGCAGTAGAGGAATTGCGTTGACAGCTGTCAGGAGAAACCGCCGCTAAAGGCTGCCCTAAATGCCTCAAAATCTGGGAAAAAATAAAAAGTAACCTCAATTTAGCTGCATCTCGGGTTTTAAATGTTTCACCACTGCTTGTGATGAGTTGCGTTTGAAAAACTTTTCACAGTCGCTCAAACTTAGGGGATTAAAGCGCGTATTGTTGTCACTCTTACACAGTCACATATTCCCTAAATGAAAGCGTTCATAACGTAGTTAGGGATAAATTATGTCAAAAGAAACATCTTCTAACAATGAACCCATCAATGAACGGCCAAGTCAAAGTGGAACACAAGGAAGCCAACCCAGCGGACAAAACCCAATGCCCACAGGTACTTCACCGCAGAACAAATGTGAAGTGTGCGGCCAAACTTTTTCCAACCAAAGCGAACTAAACGGTCATTACAAGACCATCCATAACAAGGAAGCTCCAACCCAACATTCCCAAAGCGAGAACAAAACGCAAAACCAATACAAATGCCAAAGGGACAGCCAAACATTCTCTAACCAAAACGACCTCAACGAACACAACAAAAAAGTTCACAACATAGAACCGGACAAAATGGGCAAAGAACCCGAAGCAAAAAAATCAACACCAACATAAACAAACAACAAATCGAGCATAACATAATCCTTTTTTCTTATTTTTTAGGTTAACTAATTCTCGTGGCAGTGGTTGAGCTTGAGTCGGGTTGAGTATGTTTGCGAGATTCTCAGTGGGTAAAGGTGACACTGATGGCTTGTTCTGAAACATGTAGAGATTCTCCTTAAAGGTTAGAGTTGACTATTTGGCGAAAGAAAAAAGTGGACAATTAAGCCGTCGACCTAACTGTCTGGCAGAAATTTGAACTCGTTTTCTCTAAAATACTTTTTTGCTTGTTCTGTTTAAAACGCCAAGTTACTAATGCTTGTGCTCAACTTTTTTC
>PLYI01000014.1 GCA_003151735.1 Candidatus Bathyarchaeota archaeon
TTAAAGCCTTATTGCACAGGCTTAATACGAATAAGCCCCTTCTTCAAAAGCAACTGAAGTGTATCACTGTAACTTGGCTCCTCTAATCCTTGCTTATGTGATAGACGTAACCGTTCTTCATGTTCAAGATCTATTTCTCGAGCAAGTGCAGAATCCACCGTTCCACAAACACGAATACGAGTCATTGCTGAACCTTTGGAAGAGTTTTAGGTTTTACTTTACTTTTAGCTTCAGGATGTACAATTAACGTTTCAGCTTTAACTTCAGGAGCCAATATGGCAACCTCAGTCGCCACATCAACAATAAATACTTCAGCGTTTGGAGCCGATTCAGGTTCGACTTTAAGTTTTGGTTCAAGTACTCTTTCAAGGAAATCCATGTTAAAAAGTGCAGCGGCCTCTTCAGAGCACTCGACTATTTCGCCAGGGAAATACCTTTTCCCCCGAAAATGAAAACTATGAACCTTTGAAAGAACCTTAAATCTCAGCATACAACAATCATATCATTAAAAAAAGGATTTTTTACTTAAGTTTTATTGCATAAAACGCGCCTAAACCGGTAAAAGCAATCTCCGTTAGACTATCAAAAACAGAATAAAAAACAAAAAAGGGATATGCTGGTGATATCTCCACTTTCGCCGGGGTTCAAATCCACAATAAATTTGGTAACGCTTCTTGAGATACTGCTGCTTCTTCTTAAAGCGGATCCGATGGATGCACTCATAACATTAAACAAATCCCAAATCAAGAATTAAAAAGCAACACATATTCAAATTACAACTTTGAAATCGGCGTCTCTTTAGTGCTATGTTTTCTAAGAAAAAAAATTGTGCATCGGTACTGTCTGAAAGATTTTAGGGTTTGTTGAGGCTCTGGAAACTTAAAGGAGAATAGAACATACAAATGCTTTGCCACAACAGCTAGGAATAGCGTCGTGACTTTTAACCAGGGCCTACTCAGCCCCCAATTTCTTCTCCAATGTTATTTTTTAGACTAAAAAAGGGGAAAGATGATTTTTGATGTTTGTCGTTTTTATGGTCGCTTTCTTAGCATCAGAAGAGCTAGTACTGCGCCAACTACGATAATTGCAACAATGATGCCTGCGATTGCTGGAACAAAGTACAAGTCAGCGGTAGACTTTACTGGCTCAGTGGTTGGTGCTGGTGTTACTGCCTCACTAGCATAGAAGTGTGTTTCAGCACTTGATTTCCAATATGATTCTGAACCTGCAAAGGTAGCGATGACAGTGTAATCTCCAAGTATGTCGGGTGTCCAAGAGAGGGCGAACGTTCCGCTTGAGTCACTTGTAGCTGTACCGATATTTCTGTAGTTGTGGTTTGAGTCAATGACATCAATGGAAACTGGAACTCCAATTGCGTGTGCTGGTTGTGGTTTTTGCATGTAGACGTATTCCATCCATGCTGATTGGTTTGCGTCTGAGATTACTGGAACTCCATTTGGAAAGCGTGCTGCTTGTTCATTCTGCGTGGTGCCAGCTGAAATGTCAATGACTGTGCCGCTTATTGTTATGGGTGTTGCAGTTGTTACTCCAACGTTAGGTGCGGTAACAGTTGTTTGGCTAGGTCCTTGACCGAAAGCGTAGATTTGGTTGTCATACATGTTTTGATTAACATATTCGCCGTCTGCAACGGAACCTTCTGGGTATCCTGGGCCTCCGCTATTCGGACCTTGGAATGTTATGCTCCAGATCTGTTTGCCTGTTGTGGCGTTAAGAACCCAAATCATTTCGCCCTTGTAGTATGGTGATTGCGCGCCATTGCCGTGCTGTTGACTGTAAACATAGACTTTTCCGTCTGCAATTGAAGATATCATGGTGGGTAGAAGACCCCAGGGTGAGTTGATTCCGTCATAGGTGCTGTTGCCTTCGCCGCCATTACCGAATTGCCATAACAAGTTTCCTGTAGCCGTGTTGTAGCAATAGATTTCTCCGCCGTAACCTTGGACGTAGATGTTTCCGTAAGCGCCAACAGCGATTTGTTGGATGCCTAGTCCGCCGCCGAAGTATTGGTATCCACTGTTAAACGCTGTGGTTGTTGGACCCCACAGCAAGTTGCCGGTGTCCAAGCTGTAGCCTAGCCATTGGAAAGTTTCTCCAATCTGCATTGTGAAAACGCGGGTTGTGCTATCTACGGGTCCGATTCTCTCTGTATAGCTTCCAAGGTTGGGGTTACCAGCCATCAAATCTGGCGCCGTGTAGTTTTTAGCCCATAGTATCTGTCCCACTGGACCGCGGCTCGCGTTGAGATTAATTCCCCACATTGTGAACGGGTTTGGAGTGTACTGTGGTCCGACTGAGATGCCTAATCCGCTGCTTGTTCCCATCATGATATCGCCTGGATAGCATGCCAGGATTGTTGGTCCGCCCGGAGAAACTCCGTATGTGGCGCTCTGGTTGATGATGAGTCCATTTAGGTTGCCGTTTATTGTCACGTTCCAGCTGTATGGATTGTAGTAAAATGTTGAAGTAGATGGGGTTGCAACGCTTCCGTCGATTGATCTGCCTTCGGGTCTGTATGGGCCTGATGGTGCTGCAAGGTTGTTAATTACTGCTGATGAGTTCCATAATGCTAGCCATCCGGTTTGAGTAGAAACGTTGTAGTCAAGGACGTATCTTAGCAGTTCGCCGCTTGGGCCATAGGCTGGCATTACAGTCTGCTCTGCCAGGAGTGTGCCACCTAGGCCGTACTGGTTCCAGGATTGGGGAACATTTGTTATGTTGAATATCCAGTTTCCTGTGGTTCCTTCGTAAGCTATCCAAGTCACATTTGACATTGTAACGCCGGTTGGGTTATAGAGGTTTGCGGGTGCAATTGTGGCTGCTGGGGTCAAGGTCCAAGCTTGCCATAGGTAGCCGCTTGGGATGCCGCCGGACTGATTAGGATCGACTTGGTTGAATATTTGACCCCATGTTGGGTTAACCATGGGATTTGTTTGTGTCCAGATGGTTTGTCCTGTGCGCAGGTCTACGCAGACATAAGCTCCTCCATAGACTACACCGTTTACTGTGGTTGTGGTGCCCCAACCGCCATAGGGCATTTTGTAGTATAGGTAGCCGTTCATTATTATTGAGTTGTAGAATCGGGGTTGGTATGAGCTTCCGGAATAGAATGTTGCTCCTGGAACGGCTGTGTTGCTTCCTCCGATTACTCCACCGAACTCCATCGGCTTTGTCCATAATATGTGTCCGCTGTTAGGCGCTGAGCCATCGGGCTGAAAAACATTTTCTCCGGTTCCAGCTTGAGCGGCTGACCCGAATTGGTAAGATTGTGGACCAAGCCAGTTTGATGCGATGATGTACCAGTTTGTGTTCTGGCCCTCTATAGGACGAGCCCAGTACTCTGTTGGAAGTAGATAGTTAATGGTTTGCAATGGTTCTTGTTGAACAGTGAATGTTGCACTTTCTTGATCAGGCAAGTAAACGTCTCCTGCAAGAGCGTTGATTGAAGTATTAGTTGCTGCTGAAAGTGGAACAATAGAAGTTACTTGGGATAGCGTTGGGTATGTCATTCCTTTGAAGGCGAATGTTGCCGTGTAATTGCCTACCTGATTGGGTACGTATGTAGTGAATTGTTCGCCTCCAGTATTGTCGATGGGGCCCCAGGTTTGTGTGGTGTTTGTTCCGTCAGGCGCTGTGATGGTCAGTACGTAGTTTGCTTTTCTTATGTTGTTAGTGATTGCTGCGTTAGGTAGTGGTTGAGCAGTCCATATTAGAATGTTCAATGTTTGGCCTACTCCTATTGGGTTGGGAGCAATTGCAATATATGAGTGGTCTGCAATCTGCCAGGGTGGTGAGTGCGCCTTAGTTGTTGGTATTATTGACGTTGAAGCTACTATCGATAGTATGAATAATGTAGCAATCGTTATAGCTGCTATTTTGTTTTTATATTTTTCCATTTTTATTTTCCTCAATTTTATTTTGTATTGAGCAAGAAACGTGTGTTCTCGCTCAATCAAGAACTATTTTTATAAAACCCATATTTAATTGACGCTCACGATAAGTGAGTGAAAAATAAATAAAACCTTTTTATGCAAAACTCACAGTACACAAGAAACACTTGAGGGAAATACATTGTGCAAAGGACAGCTAGCTTCATATTCAAAACAACTAAAACAACTGTTGAGTCCTTTTTTCAACCTATTGTAGTAGGCTTTTTTCCTTTTGAGCCAAGGCAATTATTAAAGCGGCAACTGCCCCAACCTTATAGAGACTTCGCCAGTTGTATTCGTCAGATTCAACGTCTGGTGATAATTGCGGTTGAGTCATTGTTCCCACAGCTAAGGTTCGCATTACTCTGCAGTTTTAAATTGTTTTAAATAAAAAACTATCGGTTACTAAAAATGGCCAAGAGCCCAACGCAGAAATTTTTTGTGTGGTACGGCTTCACTGCTAACTCTCCTGTTGGCCATTTCAACAGTGTTAGTTAATTAAACCTTAAGTGCCGTTTTTGTAAAGTATTGGGGTAGCGTGGGCTAGCAGACTGAGAGGAGAGAAAATTGAGGTTACCTGCATGGATTCGGTTTCGACTTGGCAAGTGGCAGCTTGTCGTCGTTGTTTTTGCGTTAGCTTACGCTTTTCTCGTCACCTTAAACTTGGGTTATATTCCGCTGCAATGGGATGAAGTGAACCACTTCAACGGCGCCCTCCTTTTGGTCAGGGGTCAAATCTGGCAGTATGCCGCCATAAACTCGTTCTATCCGCCCCTCTACAACCTGGTGACCGCCGCCTACTTTGCATTAGCAGGCGCAAGCGTACTAACGGGCAGGCTAGTGACGGTAACGTTCTCGGTGCTTTCCATATTTATCGTTTACAAGATTGCCAGGGAAATGTATAACGAAAAAACCGCCCTGGTATCAGCTGTGCTGTTTGGGGTTATGCCGGGAATCGTTTGGCTTTCCGGCTTGGCATTGATTGAAATGATGCTGCTTTTTGTCTTCTGCGTGTCTATGCTGTTCTTTTTTAGGTGGCTGCAAACCGACCGAAAGCTGGATTTAACACTCAGCCTTGTTGCTTTGGCAGTTGGCGTGGTTGTGAAGTACCAAATTCTTGTTGTAGCGCCGATTATCATGATTGCAAGTCTGCTGGTTTTTGGCAAAAGCAAATTCCTTAAGACTCAAACAGCAGAGTTCGTACATTCAAAGCGGCTGTGGCTTGGCATTTTTTTGGTTGCTCTCGCCGCAATCTTGTTGTACGCTTTCTACTCTTCAGGGCTGCTGAGCGTCTGGTTATATGCCATCCAAGTTGGTAACTCAGGTCAATCATGGTACAGCAACCGTTTCTCCGCCCCAATATTCTACCTGCTCGAAATGGTGGTGCCGTACAACGACAAACACCCAATTTCCCTGTTGCTTTACGGTTTAGGACTCGCAGGTTTAGCCTTCTTGGCGATCAGGCGTAAGTCTCAGGATAAGTTTCTGCTTGTCTGGTTCATAGTTATCTACGTCGTTTTCACTTTGATTCCAAATAGGCAGTGGCGTTATGTTACGCCTCTGTTTCCTGTTTTGGCGATTTCTGCCACTGCATTGGCGGCGTCAGCTATCGGTTATGCACAGAAAACCTGGCAATCAGCAAAAAACGGGTTCACCAAAAAAAGCTTAGCAAAGTTCTCAGCCGCATTCTTGATAATTTTCGTTGCAACTGGCGTCTTCTTCAGTTCCTTGGATGCTTATAGTTGGTCGACGCAGGGTCAACCCCAGATTCCAATCGCACAAGCCACCGCATATGTAGCATCCAACATACCTCAGAATCAATCGGTTTTAGTTCTCTTCGCCCACAATTTCTTCAACCGAGACATGGTTTGGTTCTACATAAATGGCAAGAGCACAAGCCAAACTCAGGTTTACCAGTATCCAGTTTTGGCTGCGGATGCTTATTCGCCTGAATTTAACGTTACCGAACTTGTCAATTATTGCCAGACAAACGGCACAGGATACGTAATGCTCTACGAGTACGGCGGAACCATACAGTACTTTGACAGCCCATTAACCGAGCAAACGGTCTACGTCATGTTAAACAGCACAGGAAGATTCACCCAGCAGGCAACCTTCGGCACCTCCCCGCAAAGAATCTTCGTGTTGTCCTTCAAATAAAATAAAAAAGATAATATGCAGATAAGAACTATCTTAGCGGGTTGTAAAATGCCGCGGTTTTAGCAAATCCTCAAAATGCTATAAAATCAAGCGGTGTTGTGCGCGGATTTTGCATTTTTTAAACTCTTGGCACAGAGTGGGCCCGACGCGCAATCGTAGGGGGTCTTTTCGT
>PLYI01000047.1 GCA_003151735.1 Candidatus Bathyarchaeota archaeon
TTAGAGTTTTCTTTTGGCTTTGCCGACGTCTTCTTGGATTTTTCCTTTAACTTTTTCAGCTTCGCCTTTAATTATTTGACCAGTGTTGCCAGTAACTTTGCCCGCGCCTATGCGGATTTTGCCTTCTTCCTTTTTGAGTTTGCCTTTTACTTCCTCTTTACTCATAAAAATTCACTAACAGACTGGTGCCTCCGCGATTCTATTAAGCATATGTGACTGCTATCAGGCACTAACAAGCAACAAGCTATTGCTTTCAAGATAGCACATATTAGGTAATAACTGAGAGACTTTTAGTGCGAGGGAAGACCAGTGGGTCGAGAGAATTTGACCCACCCTCTGATTTCACATCTCACTTTCTTGCGCATGTTGTAGGATTAGCTTAAATAATTAAGCGCATCGCATCGGATTCAGTGCTTAGAAAAGGGGGTTGGTTTCTGAAGAGTGTTACTTTGTCTATCGTGGACTTGAACCTCACCCTAACTATTAGGTTCCATAATTAAAAATTGAGTTGTAAATTGCCTGTACTCTTTTCTCGCCACACTTTTTAAATAGAAGATCTTTCGCTCTTGGTTGAATAAGGTTTCGACAATTGTCTTAATCAGACAGGAAAGACCTTTCGGGCGTAAGTCTGGTCCGACCCACTCGTCTTCCTGAAGCCTCCGTCAAGGTTCTGAATTCTTCAAAATTCTTATCCTTTAGTTGCTCGCTTTTTAGTCTCCATTCCCAATTATGGGCGGTTTCTGCCGGGTTATTCATCCGTGCTTCGGAGCCTAAAGAAAGCAAATCCTGCATTGGGATAATAGTCAAATTACCTCTGGATGTCAAAGCTAACTTGATAAACTCAAAACTAACTTGATTTTCCGGAATCTTTCCACCTATGTATTTGAAGAAACATTCTTTTTCTTCGCATGCGGCTTCATCAGTAAACCAGCCTTTCACCGTGTTTGTATCGTGGGTTCCAGTGTAAACCACTGAGTTCTCCGTGTAATTCCCAGGCAAGTTAGGATTATCCGATGACTCATTGAACGCGAAAACTAAGACTTTCATTCCGGGAATTCCCAAAAGCCTCAGGTTTTCCCGCACGTTACCTGTGATTAATCCAAGGTCTTCAGCTATGAAAGGCAAATTTGGAAAAGACCATTTCAGAGCCTCAAAAAAACTCCTCGATGGCGTTCTGAACCACCTGCCTTTTTTTGCGGTTTTGCATGACGCGGGTATTTGCCAGTACGCCGTGAAGCCCCTAAAATGGTCAAAGCGCAGAACATCGCAGAGTTTCAGATTATGTCGTATTCTGCTGATCCACCATTGGTAATGTGTTTTTTTTAATTCTTGCCAATTATAAACTGGGTTTCCCCAGCGCTGCCCCGACTCGCAGAAATAATCCGGAGGCACACCTCCAACATACCTCGGGCGTTTTTGATTATCCAGCTTGAATAATTCAGGATGCACCCAAACATCAGCGCTGTCGTGGCTCATGTAGAATGGTAAATCACCAAATACAGCTACTTCTTTTGTTTGGCAGTATTCTTTTAGGGCTTTCCATTGTCTTGAAAAAAGATATTGCGTAAACTTTTCTTGAACAACGTTGTTTTTCAATTCAGCCTCTTCTTGAGCGAGGGCTTTCGCGTCTCTATCACGCAGTTGACTCGGCCACTGATACCAAGGTTTTTCTGTGTCGTCTTCAAGGGCACTGAAGAGCGCGAAGTCGTTAAGCCAGCATGAGTTTTCTATGCAGAATTTTTCGAAGTCACATTCACTAATTTTATTTGCGCTGGTTTTGTTTTGGGTAAAGGTCAAGTATGCTTTCTTTATCATTTTTTCTTTTGTCTCGGTTACTGTTTTGTAGTCAACACGCCCAAACGGCTGCTTAAGCGCTTCAACATCTTCTTTTGTGAGCAGCCCATCTTCGAAGAGAAGTTCTGGGCTCAGAAGCAAGGTATTTCCTGCGAATGCCGATGTTGAATGGTAAGGAGAGTTGCCGTATTGGATGCTGGTTGGTGTTAATGGGAGAATGCTCCAGATTTGCTGGTTTTCTTTTGAAAGGAAATCTACGAAACGGTAACTCCATGGCCCCAAGTCGCCGATGCCAAAATCCGATGAAAGCGAGGTTATATGGAGGAGAACCCCGCTTGCCCTCTGGGGCATAGTCATGTTTTGAATTCACCTTGCATAAGCAGCGCCATTGGAAAAGCATGCATCAAATCGCCCACGTAGAATCCTCCTTCGCCGCCGAGTTTTTTTGAAACCACGGAGTGGTTAGTGAAAATTTCCCTCCAAACTTTTGAAACGCCCTGCGGGAGACAAACAAAAGTGTCGCCCCAAACATCGCCTAAGGGTAACCGCTCCATATTTGTGAGTTTAGCCGTTAACCTGGGAACAACGATTACTGCGCAGCTTGCTTCGGTTTTTCGGCAAAAAGCAATCACGTTATTACTAAAAGGACCTTTCACTTTTAATGGGACATAGGCACCATTTTGGAAGAGAACGTGGTTCTTACGTCGAGTTTCCAGCGCCTTATTTATTGCGTATATCTTTACTTTTCCATCCTCAAAATCATCCAGAAGCCATTGAAGTTTGGAGGAATCCAAATTCTGAACCTCTTCCAAGAAACTCCGCCTTTTTGCGAAATCAACAGGTCTGCGGTTATCAGGGTCAACTAAACTTAGGTCCCAGAGTTCGGAGCCCTGATAGAAATCCGGAACGCCGGGGCTGGCTATTTTTATCAGTGTTTGAAATAGGGAGTTGAGGAAGCCGCAGAAGGCGATTCTTTTTTGGAAGGGCAGAAAATCCTGCATGAAAGTGTTTTCGCTGCTTGAATCTAACACCTCGGTTATGAATCTATTAACCGTTTCCTCATAGGGTAGATTAGGCGAAAGCCAGCATGAATTTGTTTTAGCTTCCCTCAACGCCTTCGTCATATGCAGCTTCAACCTATTTTTGAAGTCTTCCAACTCTATTTTTTCGAAGGGAAAAGCGCCCAGAAGAGTTTGGTAAATGTAGTATTCTTCGTTTTTGCTCGGAACAAGATTGGCACCGACGTTTTTTTTCTTTTTACAGTTGATCGATGACCATTTTTCCACATGGGCACTGAATTCGGAAGGGATTTCGCTGAGAACGTTTATTCTGGCTCTGCAGTCTTCGCCCCTTTTTGTGTCATGCGTTGATGTTGCATTCATCGACAGAGGCCAATTGGCTTGGCGCGTACACAAGAAAGCATGGAAATTCTCGATTGAACAACCAAAATTTGCCGGGTTGCTTCCCACCTCGTTTAGCGATAGCAATCGATTGTAAACGTAAAAAGCAGTGTCTTCAACTCCTTTAGCCATAATAGGTACCGTGAATTGTTGGAGCCTCATTATGAACTGGAGAGTGTCGGTTGATGGAGGGATCTCTTGAATCAACTTTTCTATGGCGTCTAGTTCAGTTTTTATTTTTTTGTTTTTTTCTTTTGAACAATTTAAGGCAGTTTTAAAGATTTTGTAATCTTCGGTTTTTCCTTTATTGCTGTTGAAGTAGGTTCTGTAGATCGGGAAATTTGAAATCAACTCTACTATGGCTTCACGCGTTCTTTGCGATGAACATTTCTCGCCATAAGGTCTTTTTTTGAAGATTTGATTGAGCTGTCTTGCTAAGTTTGCAACGTCGCCTCCAAAGTATCTTTGAGTTACGCGTTTTTTACGTTTGTATGCGATTTCATCAAATGTCTGCTTATTTCCTGTGAATTTGCTGTATATCGCGGATATGTCTTTTTCATTTTGAGCCGCAACGAACAATCCGTTAAGCTGGTTTAGGAAGTCGTATCCTGTTGTTCCCTGCACTTGCCACGAGACAGGTAAAGTTTCTCCATTGAGCAATATTTTTTCAACAATGATGTATGCATCGGGCGATAATTTACGAAGCCTTTTCAAATACTTCTCTGGATCATGCAAACCATCTATGTGATCTACTCTCAACCCTGTTACCTTGTTTTCCGACAGAAGTTGCTGAATCAATTGATGTGTTTTTTCAAAAACGTTAGTGTTTTCAACGCGAAGACAGATTAGATCAGCAATAACGAAGAATCGCCGATAATTGATCTCTTTTAGAGCATTTCTCCAATTTGAAAAAACATAAATTTGTTCCGAAAGGAGTTCTCTTAATAATTCTACATCACTGTTGTACTGATTTAAAACTGCATCAAGCGCCGTTCTAAACGCATTGTCTGAATCATATTGTAGTTGCAGCGTTGGAACCTGTTTTTTATTATCACGGTTTGGAAGTGACGCAGGTTGAGGTAATTTGGAGAGGATTTTTTTGTAAGAACTTACCCTAACTGGAAATTCCATGTCGCCAATCAGTATTTGGAAGCCTTTGCGGTATGCAAGTTTTATTTGTCCCTGCCGAAGACTATCCTCGTAGTCGTCGTTTAGGAAGGGCGCGAGGACTTTGCCGTTTAGTTTTGGAGACGGATGGTTCCAGTCAACATCCAAAAAATCGTAGTATTCAGAGTCGGGACCATAATTGAAGAGGTCAGAAACAAACGTGCTTTCTGGAGAATATGCAATGTGATTGGGAACTATGTCTTGTATCCATTCCAATCCTAAGGCAGAGGCTTCTTTGATTAAGGCTTCGAATGCATTTTTTTCTCCTAGTTCCCGATTTAGCTTATTTGGGTCTGTTGCATCATATCCATGGCTGCTTCCACGTCGCGCCTGGACAACAGGAGAAGCGTAGACATGGGATATGCCGAGTTTAGACAAATAGGGAAGAATTGCCCTGAGCTTATAGAAGTCAAAGTCCGTGTTTAACTGTACCCTGTAAGTAGCAACAGGTTTCAAGATCTAATCCAGCCTGATTCCAATTGATCTACAAAGTTTCTCGTAAGCCAAAACCCATTTTTGGGAATCTTCATCTTTCTTCTCTTTGAGTGGTTTGCAGGTTTTTTGGGCTATTTCAAAGGCGATGTTTTGAGTGCGCCAGAGTTCAAGTTTTAGCGGCAGCTGGGTTAAAGCAATCATTAATTTGTCTAAGTTTTCGAGTTTTTTGCTGTCAGGTGGTGTATCTAATAGTTTGGTGAATTCTTTAACGATTTTCTCGCTGGCTTCTAAAGATACGAGCTCTGATTCAAACTCGATTGAAAGGGCTTTGGAATCGGATATTAATTTNNATTTCTGTTGCGGTCCGAAACGGTTTTGGCGATGGGATTCTGATTTCATTCATGAAGCGAAGAAAGGCTAAATTGTCCCGGAAGATAATTTTATTCAGTTCTGTTGCTTTTTTGACAGCGTCTTGAACTATGATGTCCAATATTTTTATTTGGTCGTCCCTGAACACGTCTTTGAGAGAGTAATTGTTATCTCCGAAATATTTTGGTAATTGCAAAATTGCCTCATTTATTTCACCTTTGCTGAACTTTTCAGTTAGCTCGTCTTTCATGGTTTTGTAAAATGCCTCGTCGACATCAATTTTCACGCCGCAAGAAATGTTGTGGTCACCTAGCCAAATCGCAGCGCAAGCAAGCATTGCTTCATCCAGTGTGATGGCTGACCTCACGTTTGAATAACTTGTTACAAGTCGAAATTTGCCTGCCTCACGTCTTTCCAGTTCTTTGTCGGTTAGCGTAAAGCAACAGCCGTATTGTTTGATGGTTATAGGGGCATCAGTTTTCTCATTTGAAAACAGCCGAAGAATTGTGCTTTGAGCGCCTATTTTTGAAAAGTCAATTACGGCTGTTTTTACCAGTAAATCATAGGTTTTTGCGCCGTTCTCGAATTCGCGTATGTTGCTTGGAGCGTGCTCGAGCGTTTTGATGTAGTTGTTTTCTAGGTCTAACCCTAGAACTTGTTTGGCAAGCTGCATCGCACGGGCAGCATACATCATTACCTGTACGGTTTCTATGCCTGAAATTTCGTCGAAGAACCAGCCGCAGCTAGTGAACATTAGCATTGTTTGTCTTTGCATTTCGAGAAGTTTCATAACCTGTTTCTTTTCGTCTTCGGAGAGGTCTCTGCTTTTTTGCGAGTCTATAAATCGTTGTACATTTTCTTTTGACCTGTCAAATATTACATTGATGTAGTTTTCTATTGCATTCCAAGGATCTTTTAGATATTTGGCGGCTTCAGACTCGAATTTTGAGGCGAGCGCGTCTCTTAGCCAGTTCATCGCTTCGCGCAAGGGTTTTCTCCACGCCTGATGCCAACCTACTCTTCCGGTGTTGCATCCGCAATCGCTTCTCCATCTTTCAACTCCATGTGGGCAACTCCATGAAGTGTTTTCTTTGATTTCAACATCAAATTCAGGAGGAAACTTTTCTAAGAATTCTGCATAGTTTGTAGTCCTAGCAAGGTTTTTGAATTGTATGTAGTAAAGACAATACGCCAATGTCATGTCGCCATGGACGCGGTGGTGGCCGTATACTTCCCCGTCGCTTGCCAGGTTGCTTAAGAGGGCTTTTGCATCAACCGGCTCGTTTTGGAAACCCTCAAGAAGTCTGTTCGCGAAAACTTCCCCGTTTGACAGCATATCCCCGAATGATGCATCTGAGGCTTTAAACTGGTCAAAAAAGAAAAGGCTGATTTTTTTTCCTGAAGGCAATTGACAAACATAGGATTTTCGCGGGTCTATTTTGGCTTCTTGTACGTCTATCCAGTCTTTTTCTCCGATCCTTCGAATGCGCCGAGCTTGGTGAGGGGCTAATATAGTGAATTTGATGCCGTGTTCAGCAAGAGTTTCAAGAGTCTCGATGTCGACTGCTGTTTCAGGCAGCCACATTCCTTCGGGGTATCTTCCAAATCGGATTTCGAAGTCCCTTATGCCCCATTTGACTTGTGTTTCCTTGTCTCTTTTGTTGGCTAAGGGCATAATCATATGGTTGTAAACTTGAGCGATTGCAGAGCCATGCCCCGAAAAGTTCTTTGCACTTTCCTTGTCGGCGTCAAGAATGGATTGATAAAATGTGGGTTCATGCCTCGCCAGCCAGTACAGTAGAGTTGGGCCAAAGTTGAAGCTTATTTTCGAGTAATTGTTTACGAGACCAATAATTCGCCATTGGGGGTCCATGATGCGTGAAACGGAGTTGGGCGCGTAGCATTCAGCGGTTATCCGAGCATTCCAGTCATGGTAGGGACTGGCAGATTCTTCGAATTCAACTTCTTCAAGCCAAGGGTTTTCCCGCGGCGGCTGATAGAAATGTCCGTGGATACAGATGAATTTTTCAACCATTATTTTACACCTTTCGATTAAGAAAAACTGCTATGCTCAATGGGCAAATTAGGTGTTTGTCGCCCAAACTTGCTGTTTCAGGAATAGCTGAGCCTGGACCTAACCATTTGATATCGGCGGAATCTAAGACTTTATCGTACAATCCTCCACTGCATGGAAAACTGTAATGGCTTTCGCTTTTACTAAAATTAGCCACACTAACCAAACTAGAATTTGATGTCTTTTTTTGAATGACCAAAAGCGACTCGTCCTTAGAACAATAAAACTTTATTCGAAGTCGCTTATTAGGGTCACTGTCGGTGAAAATCTTCCTTAATCTTATAAGATTCTGGTAGTATTCCAACATTTTTCTGCCTTTTCCACTATCCCTTTGTTCCCAATTTATTTTTGAACACGCAAATGTGGCGGGGTTTTGTGGGTCAAGTGGTTTGCCTTTCCAGCCGTTTTTCTTTAATTCTCTTTTCCGCCCAGCCCTTACCCTTTTACCGAGCGTTTCATCACAAAAATCCGTGAAAAATAGAAAAGGCGCTTCTTCACCGTATTCTTCCCCCATGAAGAGCAGCGGAGTGTACTGTGACAAGATAGTGATTCCTGCCGCAAGTTTTGCAGCTTCCAATCCCACAAGCGTGATTAACCGGTCACCCATTGGCCTGTTTCCAATCTGGTCATGGTTTTGGGAAAAAATAACAAGTTTTTTTGGTGCAATTCTTGTTCCTGCAGAATTTTCCGAATTTTCAACTGAAACCGTTTTTTCAAAGTCAATGTACTCTGTGTGCAGTGCTTGCACGATTTTTTTTAGTGCTCCGAAAGAGTCATAATACCAGTTTCTCTCGCCAGTCAACATCGCATGCATTGAATGATGCAGGTTGTCGTGCCAAACTGCATTTAAACCGTACCCGCCTATTTTTCTCGGATTGATTATTTTTGGGTCGACTCGGTCATGCTCACCGATAAGCAACAGTTTTCTCTGAGATGTCGACAAGTTTTCTGTTATTTCAGACAGTTCTTGCAGGAAATGTTTGGGACTATTGTCAATTATCGTAAATATAGCATCGAGTCTCAAGCCATCGATGTGGTAGTTTTGGAACAAATGAACTGCGTTTTCCAGAAAAAAGTTTCTAACACCATGGCTAAGTGCGCCGTCAAAATTGATTGCTGCGCCCCACGGAGATTTACGGTCAAAGCAAAAATACGGTCCGAAATCTCCGAGAAAATTGCCTTCTGGACCAAGATGGTTGTATATGACATCAAGAAATACGGCGATTCCATTCGCATGGAACTCATCCACCAGCTCATTTAGTTCATCTGGTCCTCCGTAAGTGTTTTGCACTGCGAACGGAAAAACGGCGTCGTAACCCCAGTTTCTGTCGCCGGAGAATTGGGCAACAGGCATAAGCTCCACGGCATTGACTCCAAACTGTGAAATCTCCTGAGCTCTGCGTTTTAAGGCAGCAAAAGTGCCTTGCTTTGTAAAAGTGCCGACATGCAGTTCGTACATTACCATGTCTTCGAGCCTTAATCCGCGCCAATCGTTGTCTTTCCATGGAAAAGTCGAATGATCTACAACTGCTGACGAACCGAAGACGCCTTCAGGCTGAAAATGCGAGGCAGGGTCTGATCTATTTAATTTATTATCTAAACGGTATTGATATCGGGTTTGTGGTTTTATTCCTTCAATTTCTAAGCGCCAATATCCATTATCGGCTTTGTTCATTTTGTAGACTTCGTTTTGTTGAGGAAGAAAAACCGAGAGTGACTCGTGATGCGGTGCCCAGACTGAAAACTCAGTTTTGTTCTGAGAATAATTTGCTCCAATTTTCATTTTCGTTATTAACATCTACCTCTATTTTATTGAACCTATCTTGGTTAAGCAACAGGAATTAAACAAATACTTAATGTTGGAATGAGAAAAATTTCTTTTTCCAAAAACCTAACAAACATTATTATCCGCGTGCAGTGATATTAATTTGTCGCAAACGCGCAATTGAATTTCTGAAGGTTTATTTCCATGTTACATGTAGAGCAACTTAGGAAAATCAGTCTTAACGATTATGTAGGAATTGTTGGAGAAGAAGAAGTCAATTCGGTTAAGGCTTTAGCCGAGAAACTGAATGGAAAATCTGTCACACACGTCAATTCTACGGCTTACGGGGGCGGAGTGGCGGAAATGCTCCACAACTTGGTCCCGTTAATGAAGGATGTGGGGTTGGATGTTCACTGGGAAGTTATCAAGGGATCACTCGATTTTTTCAACGTAACCAAAAAAATTCACAATGCACTCCAAGGAATGAATATAGAACTTACACCGGAAGAAATCAGAACATATTTGGAGTATAACAGGCAAAATAGTGAATCAACAATCTTGAACACGGATTTCGTAGTGATCCACGACAACCAACCAGCAGCTATGATTCAGTTTCTTCCCGCAAAGAATGACAAATGGATTTGGAGATGCCACATTGATCTATCGACGCCGAATACTGCTGTTTGGAGTTTTCTTGAGCCTTTCATTAGTCGTTATGACGCAGCGATATTCACTTCGGAAAAATATGTTATCCCTAGCCTGAAAGTTGGAAAAATACTCATAAGGCCACCGTCAATTGACCCTCTGAGTGACAAGAACAAGGAAATTCCAGTAGAGACTGCTTCAGCTATTTTAGAAAAGTATGGTGTAAATCCTGAAAAACCAATTATTAGTCAGGTTGGACGCTTTGATCCTTGGAAGGATCCAGTAGGAGTTATCGATGTTTATAGAATAGTGAAAAAGGAAATTCCTCAGGTTCAACTGCTTCTCATTGCAGGCATGGCTAACGATGACCCTGAAGGATGGACTTACTTTGAGAAGACAGCTAGGCATGCAGGAGATGATAATGATATTCATCTCTTAACGGATCTTAAAGGCGTTAACGATATTGAAGTTAACGCTTTTCAAAGAGCTTCAACGGTGATGCTTCAGATGTCCACTCGAGAAGGCTTCGGATTAAGCGTAACTGAATCCTTATGGAAAGGTGTTCCTGTAGTTGGAAGAGCTGTTGGAGGAATACCATTACAAATAATCAACGGCACAAACGGATACCTAATCAATACAGTTAACGAAGCAGCAGAAAAAACAATCTACTTGCTGAATCATAAAGAGGAAGCCAAACAGATGGGTGAAAAAGGCAGAGATCACGTCAAAAACAATTTCTTAATAGTAAATGATTTAAAAGATTACCTTAAATTATTTATTGACCTCTTATAATTTTGAAAATTTGACAAAGAAAATTTTTTCCGTTGAATTTTTTCAATTTGTTTTGTTATTATAAAATCGGCTAACTGCTTGTGTTAGATTTGTCACACTCAAGCACAACAGATAACAGTAATTTGGATTCTGTTTACATTTTAGTTAAATCCAGTTTTTAAGTAATTATAGAAAAAATCCAAAAGAGTTTTAAATTATGTACACCAAAAAATAGTGAAGGGGAACCTGTTGAATAGACTACAAGCTTTGGCTATGTTAAAAGAGTTAGTTGATAATGATTTAGTTGACCCGTCTTATGTGTCCCTCGGAAAAAGAAACCCCGCAAATTACCAGATTCAAATCAAATGCGATTACAACAAAAAAGAAATAGAAGCTCACGCCAAAAAACATGGCTTAACTATCGAAGAGGATAAAGAGAAACTGTATTTGCTTATTTTCAAGCCTTAAGAAACAACAGTTACAACAAACATGTAAAACTTCTGTGAAGGCTTTAAAAAGCTGAATCAATAATTTTTATTTGAATTATAAAAAAAGCGCTTGCCACTTCTGAATATTTCGGTTTGTAACGGCAAATTGGTCTGAAAGCAAAAAAAGAATAAAATGCGGTTAGGGTTTAGGTTTTTTCTTCTTTTGGTTCGAGGGTAATTTCTTCGATGGGTTTTGGTGGAGGAGTGGTTGCCATTGTGAATCCAATCCAGGCGCCGATTCCTAGAATAGCTACGAATGCAACAGCTACCGGTATGGCAATTGTCCAGAAATGAACATTCGCTGCGGAACCTAAGTTAATCAATGAAGAGATGTAGGGGTCATATAAAAAGAGCAATCCGATATAACCCAACGCAACTATCACACAAACTACCAGAATAACACCGCCTATCGCTTGGTCTTTACTCATTAGTTTTTCACCACCTAAACAACGCATATTACTTAATGGTAAATTGTTGATTTATGGAATATATTAACCCTATTCTTATTTTTGCATGCTTGAAAGAGCAATTATTAAATCGGTTAAAACAGGTCGAGGGATGCAACTGTCACGAGCGAGTAAGAGTGACTTTAATAGTTGCTTTTATTATTTGGATTAGAAAAGAGGTTTTTTGGACGTTTGCAATTGGTCACTTTGCTTTAGGATACCTATTTGGGAAAGGCTCATCAAAGCTTGCTCACGTCAAAGTGAATCTGCCGCTTCTATTTGCAGCTTCAGTCTTACCCGATGTCGATCTACTACTGCGTTTCCTCATGCACCGAGGACCTACACACTCAATATTAACCATAACAGTTCTGATGCTCCCTTTCTTTTTCGTTTACCGCAAACAAGCCATACCCTATTTTGCAGCCTTGCTCTCCCACATTCTAATAGGCGATTTCTTTACAGGAGGAATCCAGCTTTTCTGGCCTTTATCTCATAGCACGTTTGGAGCATTAAATTTTGGGGTAACCAGCATGCCGGTTGCAATAACTGAGATTGCGCTTTTTCTTTTAACAGTGCCAATCATGTACAAGCTTGGTGATCTGAAAACTCTTCTAAAACCCAACAACAAAAACTGGGCACTAATAGTCCCGTTGGGAGCAGTTCTGGGACCTTTGTTCTCGCTTGGTCGTGGCCAAGAAGGTTCCCTACCCATCCTGCTGATCGCGCCCAGCCTATTCTACATAAGCCTATTTGCCTACGCCATACTCATTTGGCTCAGAGCAGGATACCTTAAACACTTAAGAGTCAATAAATTGATATACAGAAACCTAAGCTTTGAAAAAGGAAATTGTGGAGATAAAAAATCTGGGAATAATTAGTTGGCTCATAACGAGAGCCTCAAAAGACAAGCCTTTCCAGTCAGAATCCCTTGATGCCCTCGCAGAAGTAATGCATGTAAAAAAAGTTTTGAAAAAAAGTAAGTTTGATCGTTATTATAAAACGCGCACTTTGTGCGGTGGCCTATCTTTTTTAGATAGGGTATTCTTTGATGCCAAATATTTCGAAATGCTTCTTCCTGATGAAGTGCTCGTTGTAGGAGCGCATGAGTTTACCCATCTGAATCGCAGACATGGTTTACAGAAATTCGTGCGGTTGATATTGCCCGCAATAATTATTGGAGCTTTAGTTGGGATTCTTGCTTTTTTCAACTTTGAATTAATAGACTTTCTTCCTTTTCTGGATAGTTTAGGAAAGTATGGTCCGGTTTGGTTGCAGGCGCGTTTTCAGTTCTCGTAACAATGACTGCAAGTACATACATCAACGCTAAATGGCTTCGTAAACAAGAGACAGATTGCGATTTGAGTTCAGTCGAGTTTTTGAATGGTGAGTCTATGGTGTCAGCTTTGATTAAATTGAATGAAATTCGACCGAATAGGATTCAATCGCGAATAATTCCCAAGCTCTATCCAACTTTGGAGGAGAGAATCCGTGACATTCGAACTGCAGAGGAGAAGAAAACTAAAAGTCCATAATTCTATTGATTAAAACTTTAAGTAAACTGGTGGGCATGCTCAGTTTTGAGATGTGTTCAAAAGGTTAGAGGGCAAAAACAAAAGAATCCCAGTAAGTAGTACTGGGTAAATGAATAGTGACGCTTCGGTTTTAATTATAATTAAATGTCTCTAAAGCCAAAGCGAAGGTTTCTGAGAGGGATTCATTATGTCTGTGGCCTGCAATAAGGCTTGCTGAGCCAGATCTAGCTGAAGAGCGGGCTTTTTTAGGTGAGCTACGGTTAGGTCATTATGCGGATGTTTTCTATGTGAAGTTAAGTGGTTGTCAATGGACGCAATCATTTCATCTAAAGATGGAACCATTAGGATCGCTTCACCGCACTCAGGGCATCTGATATATTTCTTTGGGGATTGCTGATTAATTGTTTCGTTACTATTATCTTTGGATTGCTTATTAGATTCCTCAATATTTTCCATGCAAATGCACCATTGTTCCACCCTTTGTTCGAACTTTGAATTTAAGCACTTATAATATGCTCGTATAGTGGGGTACCTTATATTGACCCTTTTTTTAAGGGTCAGATCATTGCTTTATGCACTTATTTAGTTCATTTTGAGTCTGGGATCACACTACTTTGCATGTTTTATGTTAAAAAAACAATCCTGCCCCACTAAACTAACCTAAGAACTAGCGCTTCTGCCCCAACCGTTAAAGAAGGTATAGCGACATTAAAGCTTGTGCAGAATCTGCTTCACTAATGCTATACGAATGTTAATCGGTTTAGTATATTTCAGGAGAAGATTAGACTCTAGTTCATTTTTATGGTATTGGACGTGGTTCTCGATTGCTTCATTCATTTTTTTTAAAGTAGGCGTTATGAGAATTTCTTCACCGCATGCAGGACATCTAATGAAGCCTTTGTGAACCTGGCTACGATTTGGAACAACCACCTTTGTATACATCTGTTTCAGTTTTTCATTATCTTCTTCATAGACAAATTTAACCGTAATAGCCTTCTCCTTTCCACCCAACACCCAAGATTTCTCACTCTGATTTAGTATTTTGAACTTAACCTTCACCTTATAAGAATTTATAACATGTAGGCATAGTCAAGAAAACTAGTTCTTTTTTCAAAGAGTCTTGCTGAATCTGATATTTCGCAAAATGAATGTTTAGTAAGAAAAAATTTTATATTCATTCCGGTCTATCCAAGGAACCTTCAAAGATATTCCGTTCAGCCACGTCTAATTCAAGCAACAACCATTTTTTAAGAACTATTGAAAAATTTGGAAAAGCGCCTGAATATGTGATAAGCTGATTTCCCTTAAGGGCATCAGCCTGAAAAAGCATCTTATCTTCTTTGTAATTAAAAAACAAGGTTTGTGAGTGCATTGCTAAAGCCTGAAAATCCTCCCACTGTTTACAACGCAAAATCACAGAAGGCTCAACTTGAACAAATGTCGATGATACGGCATGGGTCGCCTGAACCTGAGGCGCCTGCTCCTTTACCGCTTCTGATAGAGGTTCTTTAGGTGCGTTTGATAGGTAGCCAATTAGGTTTGTTACTTCTTTTTGCAGATTATTTATTTTTTCTTCAACCTTTCCCACCGTACTATTTAATGCCTCAGTGTCTCCTATCTGCTCGGTAACTGTTGCTAACTCATTAATCGACTTGTCCAAATTTTGTTCGTGTTCTTTTAGAACGTTGATTATAAAATCTAAAGCCTCTAAGGCTTTATCTTTCGAGTTGGGGTCTTCTGCCATTTCTTTACATATCCAAGCAACTTACCGCCTTTTACTTTTTAAGGCGTATTTCGACACCTGAAATATGTCAGGTAAAAAAATGGACCCCGCGATCATTCAATCAGTTATTACTTGTTGCCTAAGTTCTGTTAACTCTCAAGCTATAAATCTCCCTGTTACGGTTCAGGTGATAAATTACATTTTTGGTAACTATTTGTTAAATGATAGCTCCAAGGCGTACTACAGCGCCTAAAACTACTGATAAAGTCCACACTAAGAATGTAGGTAACATCCATCTTTTCACTTTGATGCATGCCATCTGGTTAAGAGGTTTAAAAAACCAGGGGACTATGCAGATAAAACCCATAACAGTTCCTAAGATTCCAAACGTAACCTTTGCTATTATTATCCAATAATCTAAAGGTGAAAACTTGCTCATTTCTATTGGCGTCATGACTAAAGTAGGTATCATAATAAAGGAGACAGTTATCATTTTTAGTGCAAAGCCCAAAATTGACAAGTAACCATGCCTTAATAGAACCTTCTTTGAGCCCTTTCGTCTAACAACGCCTACTATGAGCAAAAAAAGAGCGATGATATTAATAATTAAACTGACTTCGCCAAAACCAAACAAACTCAAACAATATTGCCATTCCTTTGTTTAAGGTATTATAACGGTGTTATTTAAGGACTTGTTGAGTTCACATTCTTCAGAGAGGTTTGAAAAGATAAACGCCAACGAACTTAACTCATATATGATCTATATCTATCCGCCATTAACTAAAGATCAATAAAGAGAGGGCATTAATATTTAATCTCAACCAACTACAAAATCTTACTACTACCTACCTGCCTGCATACATACGTATACAGTACACACTCACTCGCGGTGTGTATGCTACAGTTAGGTGAAGGACACTTTTCTTTATGTTTAAAAGAAGGGGTTTCTAGCAACGCAAAATCTACATCTTATTGTAGCAAGCGCATATGACCTTTATTGTAATTAGGTCACTGTTAAATATGTAGCCGCCCAGATGGTTTCCGATTTGTCGCATGCAACCAAGGGCAATGACCCCACTGTTTGAGGCGCATTTGCTGATACTACAAGTTTACCGTTTGCGTCAGTAGTTCCTGCTGCAAAACATACAGATACATTCTGATTTACCGTCCAGCCGTCGATTTCTGTGTTAGCTGGAAAACCAGTAAGAGTGGCAGTATATTGCTCGCCAGCCTTGACTGAATGCGAACTCAACGATATAGACGGTTTCTGCGCAGGCGATTGAAATGGTACTGCTATTGACATCGAGTATCCTACAGCTAATCCAATAACTAAACCTAAAAGTGTGACGCCGATTACTCCATTTCTATTCAAGAAGGTTCACCTCCTGTCACAAAAATCAAAAGGGATTTCTTTTGCATGAGTAAGTCCCAATTAATCTTGATGTTGCTCGCTGTATTTAAAATCTATTATAATTAGGCCTTACTGTTATTCCCTCGTTAACTTTGGCACCTTAACAGTACCTCGTATGTGTGGGATTAAATTTTATTCCAACCAACCAAACTAACTACAACCCAACAACTACCTACCTATACCTACACACACATACAACAACACACGCACAGCGAGTGCTTGCCACAATGACGTAATTATGAAAATGGTGAGAAAGATGTACAATTTTTGCATGCAAAAAGCAACCTCCCGGCTGCACATTAAGTTTCACCCTTTTATCCCTAATCAGGCAGAGTTGGTTACAGATTTCAGTTCCGTTGCTGTTCCATGCGAATGTCTGATATACCATAACACCTAAAAGCACGACATTAGAATATTATAATATTAAATTATAATGATATCAAGGTTGGGAACAAACAAAAAGTTGGCAGTTTCGAGGTCTTTGTTGACCGTTTCAAGACTGTTTCACTATTGTTTCAGCCAACTATCATATCACTCTAAGACATTAGTATATCATAATAAAACAAACGTGAGGTAAAATAAAAATGAAAAATTGGAAAATAATAACTTTAGTTAGTGTTGCAGTTGTTGTAGCTGCCTTCCTAACTACATCTGTATTAGCCATGGGCATGATGGGAGGACCATATGGTGGCTATGGCGGAATGATGGGAGGAGGCTACGGTTCAGGCTATGGATACAACAATCCACCATACACAACAGGAGCAACTATTCCCACAACACCAACAAACCAATACTATCAGCCAGTTTATCCGATGATGTTCGGAGGCGGCATGATGGGTCGATTAGGTAACGGCTATGGCTTTGGCGGAATGATGAGCGGCTACGGATACACAGCACCCTACACCTACACTGGAACACCACTAACAATTACCAATGCAGTAACAATTGCCCAAAACTATGTGTCCTCGATAGGCAACCCCGACTTAGTAGTCAAACAAGTTGAAGAATACTCGGCAAACTTCTACGTCCAAGTTAACGAGAAAAGCACCGGCAACGGAGCTTTCGAACTGCTTGTCAACAAGTACACTGGCAGCATCTACCCGGAGATGGGACCTAACATGATGTGGAATACCAAATATGGGATGATGCGAGGAGGAATCTTAGGCGGAATCTTTGGAACCCCAACAACAACTATGACAGTGACACCAGTTCAAGCAACAACTGATGCTCAGCAATACCTCAACATTTACCTGCCCGGAACAACAACTGGCGACGTCACGACATTCTACGGTTACTACACAATTGAAGTACTAAATGGAACGATCACCCAAGGCATGTTAAGCATCAACGGCTACAGCGGACAAGTCTGGGTCCACACCTGGCATGGAACCTTTATACAAGAACTGAAAGTGAGCTAAAAGAAATCCACATAAAACTTTCTTTTCTTTTTTCCTATTATTGAGCGAATAGAAAACTAAAAGGATGAGACTATGTTAGAATATTCAAATTCACAGGAGAAGTCAATAACGAAAGAAAACTTTGACATGACTATCTACGAATTGCAAGCCGAAATTTCAAAAACACTGGCACACCCACTCAGAATAGCAATTCTGCACCTTCTAAAAGACGGAGAGAAAACAGTAAACGACCTTACCGAAACACTAGGCGCAAGCCAATCAAACATATCCCAGCACTTAACGTTACTAAGGCAAAGGCAAATCGTTAAGACTAGAAAAGCAGGTTCCACAGTCTATTATCGAGTTGCAAGCCCAAAAATTAATCAAGCCTGCGACATGTTAAGAGAAGTGCTCATAGAACAACTCAATCAAAAAAGAGAAATAGCTAAAAACTACACGACTCGAGAGATGACTTGAAAATGTGCCCTTGTGGATGTGGTTGGGATTCTGATGAAGAAAAACCTGTTGAGAAGACAGTTCAAGTTGTGATGCGTCCATGCAAGTACTGTGCAGCTCTCTTCCCACAAACCGCAACGTTTTGTCCAAATTGCGGAGCAAAAAGAACCGTCTGACTTTAAAGTAAGGTGCTAATTAGCATTAATAGAAGAAAGGAGACTTCAAACTTGTCAAATTTTAAACTTAAATTATCAATCCTTTTAGCAATTATTATTCTGGTAGCTTTGGCCCTCCCTGTTTTTGCAATAGATTATAATCCCGGTGTCACCGTTGGACAATACGTTAAATATGGAAATTTTGCTGGAGTCGGGTCTGGCTTAGAATCTTTTAACGATTATAATTGGCTAAAACTTCAAGTTACGGGTGTATCCGGAAAGGAAGTAACTTTGCTCTCAACGGGCGAATTCAAAAATGGAACCGCACTTCCCGGTAACGGCACCGAGTTGGTTTGGAATATAGAAACTGGAACAGAAAACGGAGTTCCCACCACTCAAGGTCCGATAATAGCCGCTAGCCTCAATCAGGGCAATGCGATACCGCCACTCGGCACATATACAGTCAACCAAACTGAATCCCGGACTTTACTTGGGGTTAGCAGAAGCGTTAATATTCTTAGCGTTATTGTTTCAACTCCCGATTATAATTCGACGCTCACCTACATTTATGACAAACTTTCTGGCATGATATTAGAATCATTAACTTTGACAACTACTCAAGCTCAACCGCAACCAGTAACTTCAACCTACTCCTATAGCGTTATTGAAACAAACATTTTTAGCTCAAGTCCTTCGCCTACAGTCCCAGAATTCTCCAGTCAAATTCTAATCGTAATCGTTGTTGCTATTGTCGTTTCATCTTTTGCTGTTATTGCAATATCCAAAAGAGTTAAGGGCTGAAGACCTTTCAGAGCCTAACCAAGTTTCTCAACTATAACGTCGTCGTGATTTTTTTGGACTAAATTTTAATCCAACCAACCACTACTTTTACTTAGTAGCACCTAAGAAACAGCTACTCGGCAGTAGACACGATTCAGAATTTACTTAGGGCATACCTCATAGGGTATAAGGAGTGGGGTAGAAAAATCAATATAGGGTTTAGGTATAGTCGGAATCGAGTATACTCTTTATTGTGAAATTAATCAAAAAAAGAATACGTCTGGCTTTTTATGGCAGCTTAAGTTTATTTCTTTTTTGATAGGTATGCTTCTACTTCAGCAAACTGTTTCTTGAAAGCCTCGAGATCAATACTGGTCGCATGCAACATTTCGCTCCAACCAGTCGTAAAGCGAGCAAGAAACGCAGTTTCGGCGATTTCATCATCTGTGGCTCCGTTCATTTTGGCAGCATGCGTATGGAAGTATATGCAGTATGGGCATTTGATTGTTGCTGCAACGGCTAAACCCATAAGCTCCCGATATTTTGCTGGTATCTTTGTTTCCGAGAACGAATACTTTTTCATTTCAGCCCATTCATGAGGAACAACATCATGTGGAATTTTCTTAAACTGCTCAAGAACGACGCCCATCGTCTTCTTAATATCCTCAAGTGTAGAATTATAATCTACATTTCCTTTAAAACACCTATATTCTCGTTAACTAAACTGATCTTATAAACACTTGTTATAGACATATGTTACAAGCACATCTTGTGGTTGGCTCAAATTTTAATCCAACCAATATGTTTGAGAAAGGATACCATGGATATTGATTTTTTAAAAAAGGCAATTGGAGTTTACTCGGTTTAGGATATTTAGGATACATATCATATGGGTATTGGAGTAATGGAAGGTACAGTATAAAATATAGTATAGAGTAGTATCGAAATCGAGTAAACACATAAAACTACAAAAAATAAGAAAAATAAATCTGCAAAAGACTTTGAGACTTACTTTTTTGCATTTAACGGGTAAGCTTTAAATTGCTTGTGTACGCACAAGGCACAAGGGGAGAGAGCAACCGATGAATCGGCAAGAAGCAGTCATAATATTAAAGGAACTAATGATTGATTGCGAGTCATTCCACACTGCCCAAGCCGTATCCATAGCTTACAACAAGATTAACGATGGTTGGGAACTTAATGTTAGCTGGATGCCTCACCCAACAGAGACAGAATGCTTAAAGAAAATAATCGAGAAGCACAGTTTAGAAATGGTTACTGAAAACGGAAAAACGGTTTTTCGCTCAAAAAGTTTAGCTAGCACGTAACTTTGAAGTTGTAGTAACAGTTTGGGCAAATGTAAGAGTCTATACAGAACGCAGGGTTTTTGAGTATTTTGTCTGGTTTTGAAACCTCTTTTCCGCAGTTAGGGCATTTAACCAACAAGCTTTGCCTTCAAACTTGACAAGTAAAATAAACAAAGCTGTTATGAGTGTTTGTTGGCAACAGGAATGATACAACAAACTTGAATCGTAAGAAAAAATAGTGAGACAACAGAAACGATTTTTGACAGAGAAAAGATACAGATAAGAGGTAAAGAACCTTAAGGTGAGACATAATTTAGACACACCTAGACAATGGCTGGTTGGTCCTTCTTGTTTACTAACGTTTTCTCTATTGATTCAGTAGCCCTTTAGTTTTTGGTTTTTTCGATGTGTATTTGTGTACTTCGTGTGGGCTGCAGCGTTTATTAATACTCAAGGTTTATTAATACTTAAGACTTGTGATATAAAGCTGTGGAACCACACCATGAAACTTCAAAAACTTTCAGCAGCAGTAATCGCCCTCACAATAGTTGGAATACTTTTAACCGTAACAACAGCTGCACTGCTTAGCACCAACCAAACCGTCCCCCTAAACGGAACAATAAACGCAGTAAACCTAGGCGTATACTCCGACAGCCAATGCACCCAACCCGCAACAGCCCTAAACGTTGGAACCCTCAACCCAGGCGGCACAGCCACACAAACAGTATACATCAAAAACACAGGCAACATACCAGAAACACTAACCATAACCACAAACAATTGGACACCAAGCGGCGCCGGCTCCTCACTAACATTAACATGGAACCGACAAAGCACAGTACTAAACGCAGGATCGTCAATCCAAGCAATACTAACATTAACAGCAGCATCAAACACCGGCAGCCTAACAACCTTCAGCTGCTCCGTAACACTCACCGGCACCCAATAACTATACAACAAAAATCTTTGAATTCAAAGTATCTTGAAGCGTACCTTCAAAATCCGCAGCGACTTTCATCTTCGCCAAATAGGAGATGAGACAGTCGCATATTCGTTGTTCACGAAATTTGTAACGACCAATTATTTATAAATAGCACGCTAAAAGCGCGTGTCAAATCACAAATGCATTAAACGGCTATTACAGTTAAGCCTTTGACCTTCTCGAAGTGCCCTGTGTTTTGGGTTGCAACGCTACATCTTCTTGTGAGGGCTATAGCCGCTATGAACGTGTCCCTGAGCCCTATTGGGTGCCCTTCCAATTCAAGTTCTGCATAAATACGGCTTGCCCTTTGAGCTGATCGCGGGGTTAGTGGAAAGAGAATTAATCTGTCTAACAGTTTCTTAGTGGCTTGCAAGGTTTTTGCAGACTGTTTCGATTTGTGTGCACCATAATATAGCTCAAAAGCATTAACTGCTGTAGTGGACAGAAGCGTTTTTTTCTCCTCAAGTTGAGTCACGAAAGCAACCGATTCCTTGCGGTTTCTTAAAAAGTCTATCAGTATATCCGTATCAATTATTGTTCTATTATGTTCCATTTTTTCCACGACTCAGCGATAGAGGTTTTTATCTCTTTGAATTCTGCGTCAGTTATGTTCCAAGAACCTGCCAAATCAGAGATCTTTCTACCTTTTTCTCTTCGTTTTATCAGATCTTTCATCGCTTCCTCTATTGACACTGACCGCCTCAATTTGATTTGTAATTCACCAGCGATTTCGTTAAGTTTGGCATACGTTTCCTTGCTGACTTTAACTGTTTTAACTTCGCCCAATACCAGTGCACCTAGTAGTTAAAGTGGTAAAAACCTACCTATTAAACTATACTTCAAACTCAACTTTTATTTACTGCTGGGAATGGCTAAAACCATTTTTTCTTCTTCATTAAGACAATTTTTTAATGAAAAATGAAGAAGGAGTTATGCTAATTGAGGATTTGGTGCAGATTGAACTTTAAGCTTCTGTTTTGAAGTTGGTTGTTGTCTGATAGGAAAAAACACGGGTTTTTTTCCTGTATGCAGGGATGGGTTTGGTTTGGGTTTGCTTTCATTGAAAATCAACCATAGCCAGCAATAAGAACAAGACATTTAGTTTCGAAAAAGCGTCTAAACAAAACATTCTTATGCTTTTAGACATAGTAAACAATGGGCGTTTTAGTCGCATGAAAAGATTATTTATTTTAACCGCGATGATCTCCATGCTTTTTCTTTTCAGTTTAGTTTTGATTCCTTTTGCACGCGCAGACTGGATAATGTTCCATGCTGATACGACTCACAGCGGCGTAGGAACTGGCAATCCAGTGCTTACGCCTGCGTTACTCTGGAATTACGCTACCAGCAACGAGGTTCATTCGTCTCCAGCTGTTGTCGGCGGTGTAGTCTATATAGGCTCATACGACCAAAACGTTTATGCTTTGAACGCTAATACCGGCACAAAACTTTGGAATTACACCACAGGCGACTTGGTTTATTCGTCTCCTGCTGTTATCGGAGGAACAGTATACGTAGGCGTCGATAACGGTAACGTTATTGCTTTGGACGCTGTTAATGGAACGAGACTCTGGCATTTCACTACAGGCAGTGCTGTTTATTCGTCTCCTGTTGTGGTTGGCGGCGTAGTGTACGTAGGCTCGAATGATGGTAACGTCTACGCTTTGAACGCTGCTAACGGCGCCCAACTCTGGATTTTCGCCACCGGCGACGTTGTTCATTCGTCTCCAGCTGTAGTTGGTAGCGTTGTCTACGTAGATTCATGGGACGGTAACGTTTATGCTTTGGGTAGTTCATCTAAATCGTCGTCTCTTCGCCATCTCCTACAGTTCCAGAATATTCAGTAGTATCCACTTTAGTCGTTATGATTGCTGTAAGTTTAGCTTCAAGAACTCTCATAAAAAAGAAACTCGTGGTGTAAAAAGTAAACTGCACGCCCGAAGTTTTCCAAAACACATAGGGCACACAATAGAAATTAAAAACAAAAACTGAAGCATTACTAAGACCTCATTTGGTTTTGGCTTTAAATATATTGATTTTTATGCATCTATATTATTTCGGTTAGTTTTAGAATCTTGAAACCTGGGTTTTGGTCTGCTACGAGGTTTTGGAATTCAGTATTTTTCTTCAGGCTTTGAATTTCGTTATCTTCAGTTATTATGGCCTCGCTATGGTTCATCGCTGAAGCGAGAATTAAGCAATCAATGAATTCATTTAGCATGTTTCTGAGTTTAAAAGAGGTCTGTAAAATGGTGGTGTCATGCATTGGAATTGTTTCTATGGCATCGTTGTAGATTATCGCGCTTATGCCTCTGGTTACTCGTTCCGATGATAGCTGGCCTTCCTTAATGTATTTGGCCCCTTTTGCCGAGAGTTCGAATATGGTTATTTGACTCATTGAAATTTGGTGTTTTTTAGATATAAGCGTGAGCAATGCGTCTTTTTGCATCTCCTTGATTGAGACGCCTATGGCAGGCAGATAGTATGTTGTGTCCAGTAAGAGTTTCAAATTTCAGCCTTCGTTGAGAGTTCTTTTCTTTGTTTGTGGAATTCTTCAAAAGTTATCTCTACTGAAGGCTTTTCTTCAAACACTTCTTTTAGGCTTAGAATTGGCTCGACTATTAGTCTTCCAGCTTCGATTTTGTAAGTGACTTTTGTGTGGGCATTAAGTTTTAGTTTTTCTCTGATTTCTTTAGAAGGGAAGAGCTCTCCTTTCGAACCCACTCTACTTTGCTGCATTTATCTGACTCGCCGAATAAAACTATATTCTTTCGTTATAATAAACTTTGAGGCAGATTTCAGAAGCGTTGTATATTTTTTTTAAGTGGTTAGTTGTCTGGTAGAAGAAGCTTCGCTTTTTTGCTGTGCAGTGGAGGGTTGTTTTGGGTTGCTTTTGTTGTACAGGCTTTGGCGGGTTTTTGGATGCGTCTGCAAAAGTCACGTTCCGTCTGCCAAAGGTTTCACCAAAGAGGGATGTTATAGTTGCCGTAAAATGAGATGAGCATTGTCAGGTTTAGGTACTCGCCAACCCGAGATTAATAGAGAATGCTAACGGCACAATGTATTTTATAACTACTCAATTTATTAGCGTGCAGTCATAAAGTTTTCTGGGGGATTTATTTGACTGAGGCGGACTTAGAAAAAGTCTATACAGAAATGAAACGTGTTAGGGTAGAGTTAAGGTCCATAGAAAGAACACTTGAAAGTCTCGCAGAGTCTCTAATACCAAAGGAAAAAGCAAGTCCAGAGGAAATAAAAGAGCTTGAATCTCTTAGGAGTGAGGCGGAGTGTGGAGACAGCATTCCTCTGGAAAAAGTGCTAAAGAAGCACGGAGTAAAAAAGTTTGCTTTTGGAACGTTTTTGTTCATTTCCTCGCTCATACTTTTCATCTGTTCTTTTGACATTCCCCTTATCTGTTCATAATTCATTCCTTTGATCATTTCCATATTCTTCATCATTCCTGGACCCAGCATTTGTTGCATGAAATTTTGGGGATTCTGAATCAATTAATTTCTCGTAGTTATCTTGGGCTTAGCGCAGGGGCTATTTGCTTGAACTGGACAGGTCACGCATTTGCAGTTGAAAATAGAATCTGAATTGAAGGGAATCTGGGTTTCTTTCTTATGTCCAAAAAAACTCAAAAAAATTCCTCTTGTTATATTTGCTGAAACTTTTACTTAAATATTAAGGGATCTGCAATGAATGTGACGATAGTTGTAGCGCTTAGCAGAATCTCTACTGCAATGAAATGTTAGCCTATATCGTTATATTGTTTCGCGACAATCTAGCTATAGGAGAATTTCTTAAATGACTACTGATGGAAACAAAGTCATCGTCCGCAGATTCATTAACGAGGTGTTGAGCGGCGGAAATATCGACGTTATCGACGAATTGCTTGCGCCGGATTATGTGAATCCGAGCATGAGAGTTACCAATCGCACTGGCTTCAAGGGTGTGATTTCCGGTCTTAAGGCCTCTGCGCCTACACGGGATTTTGAAATCGCGGATATGGTAGCTGAAGGCGACTCGGTCATATTTCGGGGCAACATGAACTTCACCCTCGCCAGCGGGAAAAAGGTCTCTGCCCGAGTTATCACCTATTACCGTCTCGTTGACGGGAAGATCGTGGAAGATGAACCAATAAGTACGCCGCCTCTGACCGAATTGTTAGCCAGCATGATGCCACCAAAGTCAAGCGCCTAAGCTGCATCTTCATAAATTAGGGTCTTCGCGCGTTTACTAGAGCAGTTGTAATGTGTTGGTTGTTTGTATCATTGAGCGTCCACAAATGTTCTTATGTCTAGCTTTCGCTTTTTAATTTAATAAATAAAAGAAGGAGAAATTAAATGAAAATATCTGTTTCTTTTTTGCGGGCAAAAAGAGAGAACATTACCTGTTTTTAGCAATTCTCCGCCGTACCTAAGACCAGTGGCTAAGCCATAGAATAGGAGTTTGCTATGAATACCTGGTAGACCAACAAAAAGCTGGGAAATGAAACACGCTATCTATTTTTATTAGACTTTTAGGTGTTCTGAAATGTTGTTCTTAATTATTTTTGTCTTCGTTTTCTTGTCGGTGTCTTTGTTCGCAGCTGTCGAATATTTTTCCTCTCTTTGTCGTATTCAGGTAGCTAATCAATGAAAACTGCAGTATACCACCAGAGGCACTGGCGACAAACCAAGTCCAAGCCCCAAAAATGCTAAACGCCAAGCCAAAGATTGCGGTTCCGACTAGGAAAACGATGAAACCTATAATATTGAATTTAATAAAAGCAAAAAGCCACTTTTTTGCTCTTTCTCCAAAACTCTTCTCAGATGGCTTAACCATAGCTATCATACTCAAAAACTCGCTTCATAGAACTCATAACCTTAGCCATATTTAAGCGAGCCCGCCAACAAGGTCTTCCAAAATCTGGGGGGATAGTTGGAAAGGCTTTTCTGGATTTATCTTATCATCAGAACATATAAAAAAAATAAGAAATAATCTGCGGGTTGACTTATCCTATGGCACCCAAATTTTGACAGGCCTTATGTATCTATTAGTTGCAGTTCAGAAATTCTTTTCTGCACTATGTCAGTTAACTTTTGCCGCAGCATTTCTTCCGGAACTTTTTTGTCTAAATTGTGGATTTTTTCTGCGAGTTCCTCGTCGCCGATTGTGGTTCTTAGCCACTTTTGAAAGTCGCCGCGTTCGAAGTGGAATCTGATTGATTGTATGTCCAAGTGATGAAGGTCGCTTAAGAAAGAGCAAAGAGACATGGCTGTCTCGCCTGAATAATGGCCATCTGGCGAGAAAAAATGGAAACCTTGCTCGTAAGGAACCGGGCTCAGTATTTTCTGTGCCTTTTCAGCGCTCATAGACAAATTGGTAATCCCAAGATAATTATAGAGAGAAGATGCTAAAATGGTTTTGGTGGTTGAACTACTAAGGTCTTCCGAAATTTTACCCCATAGAGGAAAAGAGGTCTTTCGTGATTTGTCTAATCACCAGAACATTTAAAAATATAGTAAATAAAATGTGAGTTGACTTATCTTATACCCCCTTGACGGCAACAGGCCTTTGCCCTAATCAATATACTGTGATTGGGCAAGTCGGAATTTGGGCGATTTCCTATGAATCCTGGATGCGCAAGGTTTAAAAAAAGTAAATCCTTTGTTTGATTGGGTAGGTTCAGAGGGAACTGCTGGATGGTTCGCCATCTTCACGCACTTCCGCAAACTCTAACCTTCCCGCTTGAATTCTTCAAGGCCTTCCAAAAATTTCCCCCCATGGAGGGAGGAAGGTTTATCGGGAAAAACCTAATCATCAGAACATAAAAACCATAAAATAAATTTGTAACCAACTTATCCCATAGGTATTAAGTGATTGCAGTAAAATGTCTCAGCTAAAACAAGGAAGAGTAATAGAAAACAAAGTTCATCAAACAATTCTTCTAACTTCAAACAAAATCAGCCAACAACTCGAATACTTTAACTAGTGCATCGTGAAAAACGGCCTTTGTTTAATGAGTGCTAATTTTCAAATTTTGTTTTGCCTATGCGTTGTCAGGTTTTCGTTTTAAGCGTCTAACGGCGATGACCGCATAGATTAAAATGATTTCAGGGGCGGTTATGCACACAGTAAGTAGAGATCCAAAGGATATAGTTTGCGATGTTGAAGGCATTGCAAAATGCACTTTCACTGGATGCGTGCTGAATTGCGTTGTGTACCATATGTAGAAGTTATTGGGATCTTGTGTGCAGCCCTGATTTCTAGCCTGCTGACCGTCTATGAATATAACTGGGTTTGTACCATAGGTATCGCGGTTTTTGGAATAGTCATATTGCTAAAGCCTATTGTGTCTCTTTCGCCTGTCACGGTGAAAAACATTATTGTTGAATTTGCAGACTGGTTTGTTGATATCGTAACGTTGGACATCTGGAAACTTATTACGTTTCCGCTAATAGCAAGGTAAACTGTACCGCCAGTATCTGTCATAGCTGACACAGTTGTTGCTAACGGAGCGGAAGAAGATGATAGCGCTGCTGTTGGAATTGGAGAGGCTTTTGGCGTATTTGTTGGTGTTGAAATTGATGCTGGAGTGGAGGGTGGAGCGGGGGTTTCTGTTTGGGTTGGTGCTGAAGTAGAATTTGGAGTGGGTGTTGGAGAAGGAGTGGGTGTTGGAGTTGGGCTTGGACTGGGAGTTGGTGAAGGAGATGGCGATGGAGTGGGGGGAAGGGGTTGGGGTAGAAGTTGGCGTTAGAGTCGGAGTTGGTTTTGAAGTTGGAGTAGGCGAAAGAGTTGGTGTCGGTATTGCTGTTGGTTTTGGTGTGGGAGTTGGTGTTGGTCTTGGAGTAGGAGCGGGAGTTGATCTTGGAGTAGGAGTTGGAGATGGTGTCGGTGTTACAGTTGGCTGGGGCTTCTTAGCTACGACTTGCACGCTCACTAATGCGCAGATTAATAAGGAAATTAGAAATGCGATTATCAGGATTTGTAGTTTCTTCATTTTTCTCATTCATAGTGTTTCTTGTTTACTTAGTTTATTTGATTCGTTAGAAGTTGTAGCTAAGCGAAAACCGCTCGGTATAAATAATTCAGAATCACGACCAAGAATTAATTTGTTTCGCGAGCTTGGATTAACCTAAACGCAAGTGAAATATTCTGGAAGAGAGAGAAATGCTTCCCTCTACGTTTAAGTCAACCCTTGCCTGTTTCAATATTAATGATTTGGCTGATAAATAGCGATGTGATTGTGTGTTAGCATAACAGGTATTTTTGCATCATGTTTTTTGCATAAAATCACCGAAATTTTAATGCATAAAACATGAATAAAATTGTGTTATTGCTATTCTGTAACAACTACTGAACGAGTTAGGCGTTCTTCAATATGGATAGGGCTTCTTTGATTTGGGCTTGGCACACCCTGCATTTCTCCATGAACGATTCGGTTGGTAAAGGACCACAAGTGTCGCAGACGATTCTTGAACTAGAGTCAAATGTGAAGCAGCATACTGGATAACGCTCAGATTCTTTGAAGGCACCTTTAATTATAGATAATTCAGCAACGACGTTGCCTGAAGCTTCCTCGTCGGGTTCTATATCCATGTTGGAGAGTTCGTTTAGGACGTTGTCTAAACGTTTTTTTAGACTGGACAGCCCCCTTCCCTCTCTTCCAACATCATGGATGGAGGAACTATTAAAAATTAACCATACAATCGGAAGCAAAATCAGGCAAAAAACATAAAAAATTGTAAACTACAAAAATTCTGGGCTCGATTAAGCAAGTCCTCTTCTAACGAATGCGGAAGCCCTCATAGCAGCCATCGCCCCTTCTCCAGCCGCTGTAACCACCTGCATTCCGCCGCAAGTGCAATCTCCAGCAGCAAAAACACCCTCAACGTTTGTTCTCTGTTGACGGTCAACTGTTAAGCAACCGGTCCTGTCCGTAGTTATGCCTGCGTTTTGTACTATCGCCGTCAGGGGGACACCTCCTAAGGAGACAAAAACTCCGTTTACCGCTCTGTCATCTTCCTGCTGGGTGTCAAATCTGAGGATTTTTACTGCCTTCACTATTTGCTCGCCTAAAATTTTTGTAACTTCTCCCTTGATAATTTCCACGTTAGCTTTACCTTCAAGCCTAGCAAGCAAAGTGCCCTCTATGTCTAATTGTTTCTCTTGACTAACGATTGTAATCTTGTTTGCAATATCTGCTAATGAGAGTGCATCGATTGCGGCTTCTTCATTGTTACCGACAATAGCTACTGATTTGTTTTTGAAGAAGGGGCCATCACAAACAGCGCAGTAACTGACGCCTCGTCCCAGAAAATCTGTTTCGCCGGGAACAAGAAGTTTTCGTCTCTGCGTCCCAGTGGCAATAATCAAAGTTGATGCTTCATAATTCTGCTTTCGCGAAGTCACTTTTTTTGTTTTGTCCTTCACGTTTAAGCCGACTACTTCCTCGTCGCTTTTAAATTCTGCATTGAAGCGTACGGCTTGCTGATTCATCCTATCAACCAACTCGCTGCCCTTAATGCCCTCTGGAAAACCAGGAAAATTCTCTATTTTAGGCGCCAACCATGCTCTCCCGCCTGTAATGCCGGTTTCCAAAACAATGGTTCTTAGTCCAAGCCAAGCGGAGTATATTGCTGCAGTTAAGCCGGCTGGTCCGGCGCCTATGATTAGGACGTCGCATTTTTGATTAATCTCATCCATCAAAAACCCTTCTAAAAAATGAGCACTATCTATAAAATCTGCGGTTGAATTAAAACATTTTGGATTCAGATAAAATTGATAAGATAGATGAAAAAATTATTCTGTTTCTTCATCGTCAACGTTCAGGAACCGTTTTATTGTCGCCATTATTTCCTGCAGTCCCTTTTCTGTTAAAGGCGGCTGATAGGGAATTCTCAGAACATCCCATCCTTGAGCTGTTAAAAGATTATCAATTTCTTCGTCACGTTCAATTGCCTTATCTTTTCTATGTACAGGTATACCGTCTAAGTATACGATTTTGCGTTTTTCCATCCAGCAGAAATCGGGGATGGTTGATTTTAGGATTATTGGTTGCTGTGTTACCATGCCGCCGGTTAACCCAGTTATGCTTAACTCTTTGAAAACTTCGATTTCTGCCCTGCTAACTTTTGGATGCATGCGTTCTTTATAGCTCAACTTGGCTCACGAAAGGTAGCATTGCATCTAACCCTTAATAAATTATATACAGGAAACCGGTTAAACATGCTGAACACAGGAACAAAAAGCAGACTTGACGGATCGCCCGTGTTAACCCAAGTCCGCCAATCAAAAGTGGTCCCCTAATCCTTCTTTAGGGGCTTGGCGATTGCGCGTCATGGTTAACGGCTGACCCGTCAAGCGTGGGTGTACCTCTTGGATGGCTATTTCTCGCAAAAGAACAAGTATTTTGCCGACTATAAATGGCGTTGTGACTGTGTCTTGTAGCAACAAGCGTGCGAGCTCTGCCATCTAGATGGACTCTAAAAGCAGCAAATGATTGAGAAAGTTTGCCTAAAGCATGATTTCCTGTTGTTCATCAAAAACCATAGGCAACAAACTTACGTTGTCTTTTTTGGGTGTTTATGGTTTATTGGGCACCGCTGTTTTTTTGGGGCTGTCTAAGGTGTACATTAACCAACCCATTACGCCTATGAATATGAGCGCTGGCAAAAGCATTATGACTAGCCCTTTGCTGCGTTTGCGTTTTCTGGAAACCAACTTTGCACCTATCTAACACTCTGCTAATTCGCAAATAAGCTTTGATTAGCCAAAATAAAGACTCAAAATCAATAACTAAAAAATGAGTCTATTAAAAAAAAGAAGCAAAAAAGGCTTGCTGTAGAGCCTTAGGGTTATTCTTCGACTTTTTTCTGTTGCGCTTGCATACCGGGGTATTCTTTTAGTTTCTCAGCCATCTCCCGCAGCTGCTTATCCACCAAGTAATTTACTGTGCCTTGTTCGTAGGTTCCGTCTGCTCGCCACTGCCCCGCTTTTGCTCCCGTAAGCACCTCTATGCCTTCATCGATGGTTTTAACCGAGTAAACGTTGAATTTGCCCTCTTTAACCGCGTCAACGACTTCTTCTTTAAGCATCAGGTTCTGCACGTTGCTGTCTGGAATCATTACACCTTGCTCACCCGTTAATCCTTTGGCTTTACAGACTTCGTAGAAGCCCTCGATTTTTTCGTTTACGCCGCCGATAGCTTGAACTTCTCCTTTCTGGTTAACCGAGCCTGTGACGGCTAAGTTTTGTTTTATTGGCAGTCCACTGAGCGATGAGAGTATGGAGTAAAGTTCGGTACTAGATGCGCTGTCGCCTTCCACGCCTTCGTAGTTCTGTTCAAAAACCAGTCTCGCCGAGAGGCTCAAGGGTTTGTCTCGGGCGTATTTGTCGTTTATGTAGCCGCTTAGGATCAAGACGCCTTTAGTGTGAATTGGCCCACCCATTTTGGCTTCGCGTTCAATGTCCATTACGCCTTCCCTGCCCAAGCCGATGCTTGCGGTTACGCGTGAAGGCATACCAAAAGCAAAGTCACCTAAGCCCATAACAGATAAACCGTTCACTTGCCCAACCTTCTGATCAACCGTATCAATCAGGAAGAAGCCGCGGGTAATCATCTCTTGGATTTTTTCTTGGATCAGTTTTGAGCGGTAAATCTTTTCTTCAATGGCTTTTCTGACGTGGTTTCCAGTTATGAAGTCTGAGTTTTCTTGAGTTGCGTAATAGTTTGATTCGCGGATGATGTCGGCGATGGCGTTAAACTGGGTTGATAACTTGTATTGGTCCTCTATAATTCTTGAACTGTACTCGACCAGCTTCGCTAACGCTGTGCCGTCGAGGTGCCTTAGACCTTCTTTCTCGCAAAGACCGCAAACGAATGCGCCGTATTGCTGAACTTTTTCCTCTGTTCTAGGCATTGTGGTGTCGAATTCTGCTTTTATTTTGAAGAGTTCTTGGAAATCTGGGTCTAAACTGAACATAAGTTGGTAGAGGTAGGGAGTGCCAATGAGTATTACCTTTGCGGTTAATGGGATGGGCTGAGGTTTGAGGGTTTTAACGCTTAAAAAGCCGTAGCGTTCTTCAGGTTCTTCGATGGACATTTTTGAGTCCTTAATGTCGCGCTTTAGGCCGTCATAAGAGAGTGGGTTTCGCAGCAAGTCTTCAACTGGAATAATTAAGTATCCGCCGTTAGCTCTATGTATCGCTCCTGGACGAATCATGCTAAAATCGGTGGTTAAGGCACCGAACTGTGCTTCTTTTTCAGTTCTACCCAGCAAATTATGATAGGTAGGGTTGGTTTCCACGACTACTGGCGCGCCTGTAGCTTTGGAGTTGTCAATGATGAGGTTTACCTCGTATTTCTTGTAAGGCTCCTCTTTCATCCATGGCATCGGGAAAGGAAGCTGCGGTTCAGGTTCACCGCGCCTTATGAACTGCTGCAAGTTATCTAAAATGTCGTTTTCTACTTCTTTGAGGTAATTTGTAACTTCAGGATTAGCAGGGTACTTTTCCACAAGAATCTCCACTTGGTTTCCCAGCGCGTAGAGAGCAACTTCCTTGTTAAGCTTCTTTAGGGCATCATGGATTTTACGTTCCATATCGATTAGTTGCCGCATTGTGTTTCTGAATTCGGTTTCTAACTGTTCTCGTTTCTCGTTCAGGTTATCTTTTATTTTTTGGGGCAATGCAAGCATTTCTTCTTCGCTGAGCGGTTTGCCGTTTAACACTGGAACAAGTAGAATACCGATTGGGGTAGTTTGAATTACGAATCCTTCACGTTGAGCTTTGATGCTTAACTCATCGATTAACTGTTTACGCTGGTCCTCTAAGCTTTTGATAGTGGCTTCTCTTCTAGCAACGTAATCTTCACTTTCAAAAGCCTTCGGAAGCGCAGTCTTAACGTTCTCAATGAAGCTTTTCATGTCTTCCCGGAATTCTTTGCCCTTTCCCGCTGGAAACCTTATAGCTTTTGGCTCATACTGGTTGCCAAAATTGTTCACGTAACACCAGTCATCCGGGGCAGGTTGCTGTTTAGCTTGGGCTTCAACGAAGTTTTTTACCGCGGTTTTTCTTCCTGTNNACAGCTCTTTCTTGACCGATGATTTCGCTGAGTGGAACCAAGTCTTTGGTTGATTCACAATGCATTAAATTAGCATCACAAACATTGCGTAGTTTCTCTACTGGTAGCTGATTGACCAAAACAAAAATCCTCCATTAACTAAATTAAAAAACACACTTAAAACTTTTAACTCTTTCTACCAAGCGGCAACATGCTGGGCAACTGAATATTATGAGTTCAGGCTAAATTATTGATTGTACTCTGCCGACTTTGCCGTCAGTGAGCCGCACTTTGATGCCGTGCGGGTGAGTTGGGCTACTGGTAAGTAATTCTTTGACGGTGCCCTCGGTTAATTTACCGCTCCGCTGGTCTTGCTTCAAAACGATTCTTACGCGAGTGCCCGGCTTGATTTGGATTCTTGGAGGTTGCATTTGTAGTCATCATGCTTCGAGGCTTATGTGCATTCGCACCGGGTATTTCAAATGCGCCCTGAATGCCGACCCCACTTGTACGCTGGATTATTGATTCAGTTGGATGAAGCGTTTTAGGATTTCTTGGTTTCGCACCTCAGGATGGAACAGCACGCCGTAGATGTTTTTTTGTTTGTGTTTTATGGCTTGGATGCATTTTGCGGATTTTGCGAGCGCCTCAAAAGTTGGGGATGGCTCAACTGAGTAGTTGTGGAGTGCGTAAGCTTTGAAGTCGCCCTGGAATAGCGGGTTGTCTTTTAGCGTTGTGATTTCGGTCATTCCAATTTGCAGGCAATTCATCAAAGGTACATCGAAGACTAAGCTGATTGTCTGCATGCCCGCGCAAATCCCCAGAATGGGCTTATCATACTTTTTGATCCAATTGAACTTGTCAATTTGGTTTAAAGTCTCGTGGTCCTTGAGCGCTGTTCCAGAAAGCACAATCTTGCTATAAAGGTTCAACTTATCAGGCTTAATATCTAAAAAATGCTTTACCTCGCATTCGTCAAACCCTTCGATCACGGAGACGATGGATAACACGAACTCATTGTAAGCCAAAGAATTCCGCTTCCAATTCATATCTACAACCAGAATCATTTGGGAACCAACCGTGCCTGCTTAATGATGTAAACTCCCGAGTTCCCTCTCGCTTCAATAGCGGAGTCGAGAATTTCAAGTCTTTTTTTGAACATTGGGGCGTCCAAAACTGTCGTTTCAATCTCGCCGCCCTCCCCTGACGGACTAATGCCATATTGGCTTTGCAGCCCCACCAATCGGGCTATCATTTTTTGGTCTATTTGTTTTCCAAGCCACTTCTCGTCGAGCGGATAAGCAAAAATCCCGGAAATGACGACTTTGAAATTTTTCTCAACCAGAGTTTCCAGGAGCGCTCTTTGGTCATGTTTCCACAGTGGGTTAAAGCACCAGACATCGAGGCGATTGCAAATACGTTGAACTCTTGACGCTTGATAAACCGACTCTACCGCGCCTGTAACCACCCCTTCAATTTGGAAATCGGTTTTTGCTTCTGCGATTGCCCGCTCCAAGTCGGCGAGTTCCTCTTCCTTTTGTCCCTCAGTAGCTACCAAAACCAATGGCAACCCCAACGCTTCCGCCTGAAGCACCGCTTCGTCGATGTTGGGTGTATGGAACATGTAGCTTTCCTTATTCTTTGAAATCACGGTGATTAGGCAGGCTACTCCTTCTTTCTCTGCAGCGAGGTGTAGGGCAAGAGTTGAGTCTTTGCCACCTGAGAATAGCACTCCAAGTCGCATGGTTACTTTAAAGAAGAAGAGTGGTTTATATGCCTGCTTGAAACAGGCTTTGCTTAAACTTTTACGTTGCAAACGTTTGGGATGCCTTTGAGTTTGTTGATGATGTCAGCGTTGACTTTTTTGTGAAGCACATAGATTGCGATAGCGTAGCCGCTTTTTCCGATTTGCCGTGAATAGGTGGCTCTTATGTTTATGTCGTTATCAGCTAAGACTTTGTCGATATTGGCAAATACGCCTGGCACATCAAGGTGATGGATAAACATTGTGTAAACAGGTTTTTTCTCAACTTCAATGTTTTCACCTGCATTAACTGCGTTCGTGAAGTCTCCGCCTAAGAGGTAGCCTGAAATGACGCGGGCAATCTCAGTTGAAGTTTCCCGCTGCGCCTCAGCAGTTGACGCTCCAAGATGGCTGCTTAAGACGATGTTGTCGAGTTCTTTTAGTTGGTCTTTGAATGCGGCACCTTCGACTTTGGGTTCTTCTTTGTAGACGTCTGTTGCGGCGCCTGCGATTTTGCCTTCCTTTAGAGCTTTGTAGAGTGCTTGCTGGTCAATGTTGCTGCCCCTGGAGGTGTTGATTATGTAAGCGGTGGGTTTCATTAGGGCGATTTCTGTTTCGCCGATTATTATATCTTTACCGCCTGTGTGAATACTGATATAATCGGATTTTGCAAGCACTTCCTCTTTGGTCACGAATTTTATGCCTGATTCAACACAGGGTCTAATATCGTAGCCTATAACTTCCATGTCGAAACCGCGTTTTGCAATTTGAGCAACCTTTTGCCCAATTCTGCCACAGCCCAAAAGACCCAATGTCTTGTATGCGAGCTCGGTACCTTTGAGTTTACCTTTTTTCCAAACGCCATTTTTTAGTGAGTTGTGAGCTTGAGGAGTGTTTCTTGAGATGCTTAGCATTAAACCGATGGTGAGTTCCGCGACGGCGTTGGTGCTTCCGTAAGGTGCGGATTTTACAACGATGCCCAGTTCTGAAGCAGCCACCACGTCAACGTTATCGTAGCCTACTCCTGCTCGCCCCACGATTTTGAGTTTACCTTTAGCGCCCGCCTCCAAAACTTCGCGCGTGACTTTTGTTGCGCTTCGAACGACTAACGCATCAAACTGTCCAATCTCAGCGACAAGACCGTTTAAGTCTCGTTTTTTCGTGTCCGTTTCGATGCCTGCTTCTTGGAAGAGTTTTAAGCCTTCCTTCTCTAAACCATCGTTCAACAGTACCTTCATGCTAAGTGTCTCCGTTAAGACTGAAAAGTTGTGTGTTGTTGTGGATAATAAAGTTCTCTGAGAAAACGTTCTGTTGCTTATGTCTTTTGCTTAACTTTTGAAGCGTTCTTTGGCTTAGCGACTCTTGTAGACATTATGTCATAGTTTGATTTTACATGGCAGTAAGGACATTTAAGGTTCCGTCTGCCTCTTTGAATTATCGAGGTTATTGTGGCGCCAGGTACCCAATGAAAATTGAAGGCTTTTCTGCAGTTTGGGCAGACTAGTCTGGATGTGTAGTGTGGACCGTACCTTGGAAGCAACACAAAAAGCACTATAAAACCTATAGCGACTATTATGAACAGCAAGGAAAGGGGATCTATGGTCATGAGTTTTCCTTTGCTAAAAGCGGAAAGTAACTTTATTAATCTTTAGCATGCAGAAAAGAAAAGGAAGGAGGTTTAACCCTTTTTAATGTAGTTTAACGCTTCTTCCACGTTTTGGAATCCGTATTTGATTTTTCCAAACTCTTTTCTGAGCGCTAAAACGTCTTCTTTAACTTCGGCGGGTTTACGTTTGCTCTTTATCACGTCAAGCATTAAGTCGCAGAGGTGTTTGATGTCGCCTTCGCCAAAGCCCCGGCGTGTTACGTCTTGGAATCCTATCCTCAAGCCAGAGGGATCACCTTTGCTGCTCTGGTCATCGTAGGGCAAGAGGTTCTTGTTTAGGATGATGTTGGCATCTTCGAGGTCTTGAGCTATCTTGTTGCCGCCGCCAAAACTACGAATGTCCACCGCGATTTGGTGGCTCTTGGTAAAGCCTTTGTTTTCAGCTAAGACTTTTACGCCGTTTTCACAGAGATATTGCCCTGCAGTTTGAGCGTTCTTGACGATTTGTATTGCAAGTTCACCGCCGAAAACCTTCATTTCCAACGCAGCTATACTAAGCGCTGGTAGCCTGCCTAAATGTGTGCTTGATGCGCTGAGTGGAAAAATTGCAAATTGAATCTTCTTTACAGCCTTCTCCATTACTGGGCTGTTCGGGTTTCCCATTATTACTCCGCCCTGTGGACCAGGGAAAGTCTTATGGGTTGAAGAAGTAATGAAGTCTGCACCTTCTCGGAGTGGATCTTGGAATTGTCCACCTGCGATTAAGCCCAGTACGTGTGAGGCGTCGTAGGCTATGTATGCGCCGACTTCTTCGCAGACAGCACGCAACTCTTTGATTGGATGAGGGAACAGAAAGAGGCTGCCGCCGAAGGTAACGATGCCTGGTTTTGCGGCGCGTATGACGTAAGCGGATTTTTCCGCATCAATATTGAACTCGTCGATGTTGTAAACATGATTTATGTTGTCTAAGCCCAGTATGTTGCCCGCTAAACCTGTGTAATCGTGACTAATGTGGGCGCCACAGCTAAGCGGCGTGACAACCATCTTGTTATTTTTTGAAGCTAAAGATAAACCCTTGAAAGTTGCAAGGTTTGCGTGGGTGCCCGAAACCAGACGCACGTCTGCCCAAGTTGTGTTAAACAGGCTTTTCATGATGTCCGTAGCGAGGTCTTCAATCTGGGACATGTATTTTTGGCCTTGATAATACCGTTTTTTGACGTGCCCCTGAGCGTCGTTTTCTCCTTCAGCGTAGCGGCAATCGAGGTCATGTGAGAGGTCGAGCATTTGGTTTACGGCTGGGGATTTGAGTCCTTCGCTGGCAATCATGTTTATGCATTCTTTGTCACGGTACTGTTCGTGCTTTTTTGTTGCTTCCACGATGTCTTGGACTAATTCGGGCAGGTCTTTCATTTTCTCGTCTCGCTGAATCATCAACGGATTGGGCTTTGCAGTATTTAGCCGTTACTGGGGGCTTGATGGTGTTCAAAGGTTTGGAGCATTATAACGCGGGATGTTTCATGGATGTTATTTTTTAGGCATGCCTAAACATTTATATGGTTTAACGGCAGAATTTAGGTATACCTAAAAAATTGGGCGAACAAAATGGCGCAAAGATCAACCCAAGATTACCTCAAAGCCGTCTATGGCTTATCCAGAAACGGAGACTTAGTCAGCACAAATGAAATCTCCCAAAAACTAGATGTAGCTCCAGCCAGCGTAACAGAAATGCTAAAAAAACTTGCCCAAGACAACTACATAAAATATTCACCCTACCACGGCAGCACCCTCACCGAAAAAGGACTCAAAGAAGCCCAACGGGTTGCAAGAAAACACCGGCTGCTTGAAAAGTTCCTCTCCGACGTCCTGCACATCGGCAAAGACAAAGTACACACCCAAGCCTGCCAGATGGAGCACGACCTATCAGACGAAGCAGAAGAATCCCTATGCCGCTTACTAAAGCACCCCGACACCTGCTCCGACGACGGCAAAACCATACCCGCCTGCAATCTTCCATTCTCTAACTGTGAAGAATGCATAAAACTGCACAACCAAGGACTCGAAGAAGTCGGCAAACGCAACATAAACCTGACCCCCATCCGCGAGCTAAAAGGCGGCAAATACGGCAAAATCAGCTTCATCCGAGGCGAACACAAAGTGCTGCAACGCCTCTTAGACATGGGACTAACGCCAGGAACAAGAATAAAAGTTGTTAAAGTTGCTCCTCTCAACGGACCAGTCCAGGTGTCAGTGCGGGGTTCAAAGCTGGCGTTGGGGCAAGACATCGCCTGCAACGTTTTCGTGGAAGTTGAACAACCAAGTTAAGAAGGAAAATAATAGTGTCGTGCCATTCTATTCCAAATTCAAACGGTAAAGCCTCAAACGGCAAAAACGGCAAGTGCCTAACTTTTGCCCTAGCAGGAAACGCGAACGTTGGCAAAAGCGTAATCTTCAACCAGCTCACAGGCTCCAACCAGATAATCGGCAACTGGCCTGGAAAAACCGTTGACCGCGCAGAAGGCACGCTAAGTTTTGAGGGACATGAAATTAGAATTATCGATTTGCCGGGCATTTACTCGTTTTCTACGTTTTCTATGGAGGAGCTGGTGTCAAGAGATTACGTAGCGCTTGAGAAGCCCGACACGGTTATAAATGTCGTGGACGCATCGGTTTTGGAGCGAAACCTGTTTTTCACGCTGCAACTGCTCGAAATGCAGGCGCCACTTGTCTTGTGCCTAAACCAAGTGGATGTTGCAAAAAACAAAGGCATGATTATTGATAAAGAAAAGTTGGAAGCAGCACTTGGAGTTCCAGTAGTTTTTGCAACCGCTACTCGGGGCGAAGGCATCTATGAATTAGTCCGGGAAGCTGTTAAAGTTGCCAAGCATAAACCAAAACTTAAACATCTAAAGTATAGAAAAGACCTTGAGGACCGGATTGAAAAGTTAAAGCAAATAATTGAAAAAGAAAACCTTGGCCTTCAGTACCCAGCCCGCTGGATTGCAATTAAACTTCTTGAAGGCGACACTGAAATCACAAGAATCGTCTCTAAGAAATCCAAGTTGGTTTCTGATTCTGCAAAGGGTATAGCGCAGGAACTGTCAAACAGTTGCCAAGAACAATGTTTCTCTGTCATAGCTTCTGAGCGGTATGCTCTTGCCAGTTCAATTGCCGCTTCCGCGCTCCAGCAGAGCGAGGTAAAAACCAATTTCTCTGACAAATTGGAGTGGTTAACTACGCATAGGGTTCTGGGTTATTTCACGTCGGCAGGCGTTATCGCTGGTTTGCTGCTTTGGACATTTTTTGTCGGAAACGGATTATCCAACCTCATTTCCAGCGGCCTAAGCTTCATCAAACCTGTGAACCCCTCCTTGTCAGCATCCCAACCGATTTTGGCCATCATATTGAACGGTGTATGGGGCGGCTTCAGCGCAGGCATAACCCTAATCATTCCATTCGTGATTCCGTTTTATTTGCTGTTGGCTTTGGTTGAAAGCTCAGGAATTCTCACACGGGTGGCGTTCATGATGGATAGCGCCATGCATAAAATCGGCTTACACGGAAAAGCATTAATCCCCATAATTTTGGGCTACGGCTGCAGCGTGCCAGCGATTCACTCATGCAAAATCATGGAGACAAGACGGGAACGGTTACTTGCAGCCTTCGCCATCACCTTCGCGCCCTGTTCCGCAAGAACAATCGTGCTTTTCGGCATGGTTGGCTTATTCGTAGGAATCCAATGGGCACTACTGCTCTATGTGGTTGACATTGCCATAATTTTCGGGTTAGGAAGAGTTGCTATGAAAGCAGTTCCGGGCAAATCCACGGGTTTAATCATGGAGATGAGCAGTTTCAAAGTACCCTCGCTTAAAGTTGTGTTAAAGCAGACTTGGACAAGAACCAAATCAATCATCTACGTGGTTTTCCCAATCTACATAGTTGGCAGCGCCTTAATTCAAGCATTGTATGTTTACCATGTGTTAACGCCCATTAGTAATGCGATGTCGCCTTTGACAGTTGGGTGGCTTGGTTTACCAGTTGCAGCGGGAATCCTGCTTATACTGGGCGTTGTTCGCAAAGAATTCGTTCTCTTAGCCGCCGTAGCAATCTTCGGCAGCACAAATTTAGCATTGTACTTTTCGCCTGTACAACTCGTGGTTGTGGCTTTGGTGGCTATGCTTTACATTCCATGCGTGTCAACGATTGCCATTCTTGTAAAAGAATTCGGGTGGAAAGCAGCAACAACCATATCGCTAGCTAACATAGCTGCAGCCGTGTTGATTGGGGGCTTAGCCTTTAGGCTTCTAACTCTTTTCCAGTAAATTTCAGGTTGCTAATTGAATGCTGTTTTTTAGTTTGTTTCTGGCAATTATTATATTGAATGGTGTGGTTTGTCTTGGTTATGTCTGCTCCAAATTGTCCCTGTCCAAAAAAAGAGTGCCCTCGCCACAGCAACTGCCTAGAATGCGTAAATCACCATAAGGAAAAGAATGGATGGCCCTACTGCGCAAGGTAAATCTAATGATTAAGAACTCAGACTCAGAAGCTCAGATGAAACGCGAAAAGATACAGGTTTATTTTTGGAACATAGTTGGCGCAGTCGAACACATCTCTTTGCCCAAGCTTGAAGACGCAGTTAAAAAAGAATTCAGCATTGAAGACGACAGGTTCATTCAAACCCAAATTAAGCTTATGCAAACAGAATCAAGAATAAGGGTGCAAAGCAGAGTAAAAGTTTGGATTAAACAACCCAATGCGCCCCTCAATCACAGACGAAGTGGATCATAGAGTAGTTATCGGCGCAGTAATCGTGATTGAACACATAGAAGTTACGGAAAATAAAAATCGGCACAAACAAATTAACTTACAATCTCTCTAAACCCAAACGCGGCGGTTAGAAAATTATTTGATTATTTCTCCAATTGCTGACTTTTTGTCAACTTGAATAATTTTTACTTTCACATGGTCTCTTGGCTTGGCTTTTGGGACATGTATAATATAGCCCCGGATATTAGACATGCCATCCCCATTTGGACATAGCCCATTGATATGTACATCTAATTCTTCTCCTAACTCTACGAGTGGCAGCTTCTCAACATGTTTGATTTTAAATTGCCCGCCTTTAACTCTTCTATGGACCAATGCAAAACCTACCTTATTTTATGTTTAAATAGAGATATGATTGCTTAAGTCTTCCGCAGGTTCATATTGATTTCCCCAAAGTTTAACTGAGTTTTGTTTTTTCAAAAAGAATATACCCCGCAAACTAATTATTTGTGGTAGTGAGCGGTTGCTCAGCGGAAAAAATGGGCAAAACTCCTATATGTTAGGTGCAAGTTTGAATAGCACAGATCGATATGAACCCTGAGAATTATAAATCGATAAGAAACAAGCCAAAACGAACCAGCAAAGTCAGCAAATCCAAAAGCAGGATGCTCGCAAAACCAACAATAGCGCCTGCTACTCAGAAATTACGTGACAATTACAAGACTCGAACTGAATGGGCAACTAAGGTACTTCCCAAACTAAAAGAATAGCCGCGGAAGTTTGGCTTTCTAAATTTTATTTCTAAATCATTAAAACTTTCTATGCATATTCCGAATAAAATCGATTTTTGTAATAGAAATCTTTTATAATCATAATGTTTTTTCATGGATGCACAAGTGAATTTAAAATGGTAGAATCAATTCAAAAAAGAGTACAAGAAGCCCTTAACGAAATAAGACCTCAAATCCAAGCTGACGGCGGAGACGTAGAACTAGTATCAGTTGAAAAACAAACTGTTAAAGTCCGCTTAGTTGGACATTGTGCAGGCTGCCCCATGTCAGCAATGACGCTTAAAAATGGCGTTGAAGCTCTCGTCAAACAGAGAATTCCAGAAATACAGAAAGTTGAAGCAGTACAATAGGGTCAAATAGCGCAATCAAACTATACCCTATTTGCTTAATCTTTAAAATTTTTGAACAAAAAACAAGTTTTTATATTTTAAAGCAGAATTAACATGTTGAGAGGAATTGTTTGGTAAAAGTTTTTGTCTTGTATGACTCAAAGTACGGCAACACAAAACTTGCAGCGGAAAAAATTTTAGAAGGCATGATGGAGTCTAGCGGAATTGAAACTGAGATTGCCTGCGTCAAAGAAATCGACCCCGGAAAACTGGCAGATTACGATGTGTTGGTTTTGGGTGCGCCAAACCATATGGGTCGACCTTCCCAAACCATGAAGAAGTTTATTGACAGGTTAGCTGAACAGAACTTGAAAGCTAAAAATGTAGCTGTTTTCGGTACTTACGCTGGAAAAGAAAGAGAGGATAGAGCAGTGAAACAACTGGAGAACATGGCGGCAAAGAAGTTACATAGCCAAATTCTTATTTCACCTGGGTTATCGGTAAGAGTGAATGGGATACCGGGTCCAATAGTGGAGGGCGAATTGCCTAAGTGCGTAGAATTCGGCAAGCAAATAGCCGCCCAGATTAAAAACCAAACGGCTTAAAGCTTGTTTGCAATGACTACGTTTAACCCCTGAGTCTCAAACTCTCATATCTTGGATTTGGGGAAAATCTTTTATTTACGCCTGTAAGTTTTGCTAGAGAGGTTAAATTCTGTTGAAATGGTATTATTGGGTTGGAATAGCTGTTTTAGTGATTTTAGGGGTCATTACGTTACTTCCTGCACCTGGAACTCCAGTAAGTCTGCTAGGGTATGCGGCGGTTGATCCGTTTTCTCCTATAAGTGCCATAGTGCTCTGGGTAATTGCTGGGGCTGTCTATTGGATTGGAAAGAAACGGGAAAAGAAACCATAATTTTTCCACCTGTTTACCAGCGAAATTTCCTTTAACGTGGTTAGAACTTTCCAGACATGTAGAAGTGGTACCACTTACAGGCCGAGGCTGTTGATTACTCTGCCAGAGTTAGCGTCGATAACCAGCGCGATTTTGTTGCCCTTATGGTCGTACTTTGCGAACCATATTGGAGCATGAAGCAACTCTACGTCACCGACATCTGAGTCAGTGTGGATTGACTGAATCATGTGGTACTGGGCATGTGCTTTTTGTGATTGAAGCTGGTCAACCAAGGTCTTCGCTTGGGATTTGGCTACTTCTTCGCTGATGTCGCCGTTGAGAATCCTGACGTCTTTAGGTAACTTGGAAATGTCAAACAGTTCTCGTTCCTCAAGATTAAATTGGTAATCCCGCGGCTGATAATCCGTAAGAGCCTTCAGCGCAATCACAGGAAAATTATAGTTCTCACCCATTTGCTCAGTCTTTTTCAATCCGCCACCACCGTAGCCCATTCCGAAAGCCATAATTCTTATCCCCTTCAAACCAAGAAGACCACTAAACGGGTTGCGTACTCCAACCCCTCCTTCAAAAGCACGTCTGCCTCCGAAACCGCCCCCTCTTCCTCCAAAACCGCCGCCCATCCCGCCAAAAATCACGCCCATCAACACCGCTGTTGAAGCAGTTTGCGCAATTTGCGCCGTTTCGTCTGCGGCGACGATGCTGGTGCGGGCGGAGACGCTTACAATCCAGTAGGGCACGTAAGTGAGGCTCATTTCTTCTTGCGTTGAGTCTTCATGAAGGTGCCTGTGCAGAAGACCCTTATCCATCATAGGCGTTATGATCGAGTTTACTTGGTCAACGGTGGCAACCTTCAAAGACAGCATTGTCTGCTTCTGTATGTTACTCCAGCCTTGGGCTCCAAGCGTAACCGCGTTGCCGCAGTAATCACACGTTATCACCATCTCTCCAAACTTAGGCGCAATGGGCGCTCCGCAACTTGGACACTTTAGTGATGTTACTCCTGAAGGCGCAACCACAGCGGCGCCACTTGAAGCTTCAGTCGGCTTAACCACGTTCATACCTGTGCCTGTTCCACATTTAACGCAGAATGCTGCGTCATCTGGCAGTTGGGTTCCACATTTATGGCAATACACTCTAATGCACCTTGTTTGGATAAGTTGGCAATGTTTTGCGAGGATAAAAATATTTGTGGATTACATCAAAAACGCTTACAAAAATGCAATGCAATCAGTTGACTCTAAACGGGTGCGGCGGCAAGCGGTTTCGTTCAGTCTGCAAGCTACATCGTCTGTATAAGAGCAGCCCTTGGGTAAACTAAAGCACTCTTTCGTTTTTTGAGAACGACTGTAATTATTTCTACCATGGTTAATGCGACGACTCCGTAGATGGGTATCCAATCGTACGCATACGATTGTGAGATGATGTTACTGTTCATTTCCGTACGTAAAAAGGTTGAACCTATGCCGTAATAAAGAAAAAAAGGCAAGTTTGTAGCGAGAATAAATGCAGTTGCAGCTATGATGAACTTGCGGATTTCTTGTCTGTTATACCATAGCAGCAGTGGAAGCGCAACAATTGCGGCTCTCGGATCCAACAAACCAAACGAGAATAAGAGCGCTGACAACCAGGGCTTTTTGACGAATCCCAGATACAATGCGCCTACTAAGAGAACTGTTTGAAGTATGTGGGCGTTTACGAAGAGGTAGCCGCAATAGTAGCTTGGTGCGAAAGATTGGGAATTTACGCTAAATAAACCTAAATTGATCAATGGAGCACGTGGAACATTTATTGATGGAGTGGGCAGCGGCTGAATCAAAATTATGAAGGCTGCTGTAGCACCGAGAATGTAGTTTTTGTCTTTAACAAGTTTGTAGGCAAAGAGAGCTAATACTGGAATTAAAGCGAGCTGTACAAAATCAAAAACGTTAAGCGCGGTCAGGTAGTCCATTGATAGAAATGGGGCAAAAAGAACAATGAAGGAAGGCGTATACTTGAAAGTTTGTGGTTGTGGAAGAATCTGGTAATCGCCCGGTTGAGTACCGTCAAAATAAATTTTGGTTGGATTATGTATTAACCTATATGCGCCTGTATAGTATGCTGAAAAGTCCCTTGCTGAAGTGGCTGATTGAGGCTTAGATATTTCAGGATAAGCAAAGCAAAACGAAAGCGCATTCAATGCAATTGCTACTAGGATCGCAACTATGATTACCTGTTTATTAGAGAGCTTCCTCAACATCAGAGTCCCCGTGTCACGTGGAATTAAGTCAATCTTTCATTATTTATGATTTTACGCTCTCCAAGTTAGTATCTAACGCTAAACGACTGATTACATGAAAAACCAAGAGATTGTCGCCCTCAAGCTTGAAAGATAGCAAGACGGCGCCCAAAAATATTTAGCTTTAAAACAACTTATCATTCTGCATGGTAGCCATGAGTAAGATAACAAAGTATACTAAAGCTGGAATCTTGCTTATGCTTTTTGGCTTACTTGTTTTAGCCGTTGAAGATGTTTTTTTAGATGAAAGTTTACTGTTAGAAATTCTTTATTTGCTTCCGACTTGCTGTTTCATTTCCAGTTCTGTTGCCTTCTATTTTGATGCCAGATACAAAACAAATAATTGATGCTTAAACACAGAATAAAAAATCCCAAACTAAAACAAGAATTTGTTGGTGGGGTTCCTCGGATTTGAAGCCAGTACTGGTAAAATTGAATTCACAAGTACTTCTTTTCATGGAGCTCAATCAAGTACGCCTTTTGGAGTCGGGCATTACAAGATTTTGCTTTAGGTAATCAAGTCCTACTCGGTTTACATTCAAGATTGGAACGGCAAGTCTTGGAGCTACACCTTATTTGTTCCCATAGGTACTGCAACTTTTACAGCAAACTTTTAGCCAAGTTTTCATAACAAGAACCCAATAGGTCTATGTTCAAAAGTCTTAAATCTCAATATCGTAGAAAATAGGAGAGGTAAGGGACTTTAATGAGCAAAAATACAAGCACCGAGATTATAGAACACAATGGGAAACAGATCAAAGAGAAATATGGTGTTGAAGTTTATCGCTTACTTCATGGCCTGTCATGCACTAAGTTAGACAAAGAACAAGGATATTTCTTGCTTACGTTAATGGATGAACTTTTGAAAGTTAAATGACTTGTTAAATCTAAGTTTCCAGAGTACATTAGAACATAGCTCTACCTAGATTTCTTATTGCAAACCTTTTTTCTGTTTTACGTCCATCTGTTTTGCGTCTACAAAATTTTATCTTTTAGAAACTGTACAGGCGTTTCTATTTCTTCAGTTGAAAAAATTATATCATTATGTTGCATAATGTATTCGTAAAGGCTATTGTCAGCCTGACTTTTGATTTGAATAATTTTGTAATGTTCAGGTAGTTTTCTTTGTTTACACAATATGATTAATGCTAAGGCGCGGGGTATTAAGTAGTATTATTTCATATTCTGCGTTCATAATATTCATATCCTTAGTGCATCCAAAGAGAAAGATTGATGCAAAATGACTCACTGTCCTAGTTGCGGCAAAGAGGTTAACAAACCTTCAAGAGAACTCAAAAACTTCAATTTTACCATTCAAGCCTACACTTGCGAAAAATGCCACCATAACTTCAAAGTCACAGTTAACCAATCATTCTACATTGTATAATCTATCCCCATCCTTTCTTATTCTGATCGTCTAAAATGGATCGAAAGCTGTCTAAGCTGATTTGCATATTTATTGCAAGTAGTACCTATATTGCATGTTTAGGTTGATTTTCTAAAAATTCAAATATGCAAACAAACTAAAACTTTGGTTGTACTGGTGGATTGTGAATGAATAAAATCTCTAAGGATGATTTCAACAGATTGCTCAAACAGTATAAAACCTTAAGTGCTGAGAAGTTTGAAATGGAACATGAGATTCTTAAATTATATGAGTCTCTAACTTTGGATAATGTTGTAACAATACCCTCTGATAGGCTAAAGACAATAGAACCCTTGAGAAAAAGACTAAATATTGTAAACCAGGAAATGAAGAAGACAGATAAGAAGATTTTAGAGTTTTTTAAAGACAGTTAGCTCTTTTTCTCTTTTTTTCCATATTTTACCTTTAAAGGTCTTCCCTTGTCAAGAGTTTGATAATAAATCCATTGGTCATAATGAATTAGAATCAAGCTCTAAATCAAAATTAAGGTTAGAATTGGTGGGGCTCCCCGTCCCTGAACCCAAAAGGGTTCAAAACCTTATTCAAACAAGAAAGGAAAAGCTTTCGTCTCAAAATAGATGCGGGCGGAAAAGAGTACTGACAACATTGCTAATAGAATATTAAGAATTGTCTTTTAAGAGCGGGTCCGAAGGGATGCGCTTAA
>PLYI01000095.1 GCA_003151735.1 Candidatus Bathyarchaeota archaeon
TTACTCCTACACCAACTCCAACCCCCACGCCAACATCCACGGCATCACCATCACCTCCACCGACAGCAAACCCAACGTCTCAGCCCACATCTAACCCCACTTCCAAACCAACTTCTACTCCAACTCAAACGCCAACTTCAACTCCTACACCCACCTCAACCCCGACATTTACACCAACAGTAGCACCGACACAAGAAGCCCAAACAGCTTCATCCTTCCCAACAGAATACATGGCAATCGGGGCAATTGCTATCATAGTAATAGTCGCCTTAGCCGCTGTTGTGTTAATGAAGAGAAAACGGTAGGGCGTGAAAACTCTTAATAGAGCTTTAAGTGGTAGCTTACCTATTCCCCTTTTTTGGTTATTCACTGTCAGGTTCATCTGCGTTAAATGCTTGGTTAAGCGATTTTACGATTGACACTTACAGCCAAGAAATAAAGGCTTTAACTCAACAGTTTGTTACAACAATAAACATGCTTATCGCTTTGAGTAAGTAACATTTAGCATGCGCGGAACTCAAAGCAAGCACACGCTTAACTAACAAATAACTTATGTGAGCGCAAACATAAACCAAAACTGCAAGGTTAGCTTTTTTTGAGGATTCTTTGTGTTTTCTTCTTAGCCATAAACTCTATTTTACCACAATTAGCACATACATACAGTAAGATAGGGAGGAGTATTTCGCCACTAACATCATACATAGAAGATATACTAAGAATTTCTTTCAATCCCTGAGAACCAACCATTCTGAGTTTTACTTCTTTATAGTTCATTTCTGAGCCACAAAGAGGGCATTTCAAAATTTCTGTTATTTCTACCGTTTCAGCTTCGAGATTTTTGTTAAAACAGTAAGGACACACCTTTGCATTATCCGCTAAAATTTCCTCGCCGCAGTTCAGCCATTTCATAGCAATCAATTTATGCCTATATGTACTGTTTTGGTTTTAACATTTTTGTTCTAAGGAATGCGATTGAGCTTCCAGTTGCCCATGACTGTTTTTGTTCGCAATTTAGCTTTAAACCCACAGAGCGCCAACTTGCAAGTAAAACAGAGGTTTTGAAATTGAAAAACGAAATAAAACCCCAATAGTGAGAGGTTGAAAAATTGAAGTTATCCTTCAAAAAGAAAAAGGACTCGATTGAACTAGGATACGCTAAGTTATTGCGTTTACAATTACGAGAAAAAACTTTTTCTAAACAGTATTTTGATGAAGCAGCAAAACTTGAGAAACAAAGAAAACCAAAGGCAAAGGAGTATATCCGCTGATGGAAAATAGACAATCCCCAATTTATCGTAAAGGCACAAACTCCTATCATTTCAATATTATGAATAGAAATAAAATAAATCGTGGACATACCAGGAAACCGTCAGTTTGTAAACGCTGCAAAAAACCAATTTTAAAAAATGAAGTAAGACACAAAGGAGGCCGAAGTCTCTATCATGAATCGTGTTACAAGGAAACCCAAATCGGCGAGGACTAAAAAAATGAGCGAATTCAGGGAAGTCTTTTTCAGTTCTTGTTTTTTAATTACTCTAAGCCTTAATCAACTATATGGTAGATTTATCTAGACCTTGTGATGCTTGCGGCAAAATCGTTGGTGGCGGCGTTTATTCTTGCTCGAAATGAAAGATTTACTTCTATTTCTACTGCTCAATTAAACTTTCAGATATGCAAAGCCTAAAGCATGAATGTCCTATGTGCGGTGGAAAATTCACGTAAGCTTTGAGTATTTTTTTGAATCCCGAGCAGAAAGGACCAAAACTCAATCATAGATTTTTTTTCGTTTAAAAATTAAAAAACACCCTAAAAACAAACATGCATAAATGCTTTAAAACAAGGACGCCATATGAGCGTAATAGTGAGTCAAAATAGCAAGAGGTGATATATCATGGCAGCAAATCAAATAATGCCTGAAGATATAGCCCAAGCAGATGACATGGATTGGACAGAAGAAAATGAATTCTGGAATACTTATCGCTTAAGCGATGGAACTCTTTTAAAAGTTAAGATGGTTCTGAAAGGAGTAAAAAGGCTGAAAAAATATTCGCCAGATGGTACCCCAATTTACATCATAATGAGCGACAATGTTGTTAGAGCTATGGAAATACAAGGAAATGTGAAGCTAAAGCCCAAACCATCAAACATGAAACCCACTTAATTCCCATACTTTTTATTTGCCAGGCGGCGGAGCAGAAAAAGGTGAAGCCAAAAAACCGCTGCAATTAGAGAATTAAAAGAAGAACCCCTCCTTGAAACAGTTGCTTGCAAATTTCTTTTTGAATATGAATCGTTAACTGACAACCACGAAGTCTTCTTGATAGAAACCTCTGGAGTTGCTAAGCCAAGCAGCGAAATCAAATACATAGACTACTTCAATAGCTCAAACCTGAAAGTTTCCATTGCAACATTGGAAATACTTGAGCTATACCTTGCAACCAAAGTGACCACGAAAAAATTCTCGCTTTGACTTTTCTGCAAAAACCCTCTTTTTTTGTTGTCCAAACAAAAAGCGACAAAATCATGCGTGAACGAAAATAAGTTGTCTGTCGTGATTGTTTCGAAGCCAAGCATAAAACTCGGTAAAAGTGGCCGAGGTGCAAGTTTTGCATGGAAAAGCGGCCGGGGTGATGTATTTTGTGTCAGTTTGTTGTCAACCGTAACCCTTTCCCTTTTTTCTGGAGACTTTTTAGTTGGTTGACGCTGATCGTGTTAAGCGTAAGTTGCCGATAACTATGATTTTTTTAGCTAAAGACTTCATTTAATACGGTGTCTCCTTGAGTGCCTTTGTTAACGTTACTCCAACATCGTGAAGCTTCACTTTAAAGTTTTTATTGAGTCTTATTCTAGAAGAACCGAACGCTGTATGAGCCTGTTTTATGTCGCGTGCGATAAAGTAGATGTGAAGTAAATTTGCGTGTGCATCACGTTCATATCTTACAGAGAAGCAAGTTTTTTTAGCAATTGACAAAAAGTCGTTTTTTGTTTGTGCAACGACAAATAAGTGGCATATGCTTTCGCATTGAGAAATGAAAGGTGTGCGTGTGAACATTTTGTTTACTCTGTACGTTGACTGTAATTGCTGTTTAGAAGTTATAATCCTTCCCACGGTTTTTCCGCGGGTTATTCATATTATTCAATTAATTACTGCAAATTACGCCTTAAAGAAATACGCTGACTTGGCAAAGATAAATGGAACGAATACACAGTTTCCCATTTCAATGGAACTGAGATTCACTACTTTAGAAAGCCAAAGAGGTTTGGTGTTTAACAATGGGTGCTCAAGATATACAACAAACGTTAAATCGTTAATCGAGCAACTAATGCTCATTCGATTTCGAGATGAATTGCATTGAGCTTGGAAAGTCTTCTTCCTTCTTTTAGTGATTTAGGTAGTCTTTCGGTTATTATTCTTCTAAGTGCTGCAGGATTATACTATTTTGGCAAACTAATTTTGGATGTCAAGGTTGAGCAACAAGAACAAACATCAGCATACTATACAACAGGCTTGATGTTTGCTTTGGGTAATGTTGCATTACCCTTCATAATTGTGTGGGCAATTACTGGCTACTTTAACGTCTCCTTGTCTATTCTTCCAAACGTAATTGTTCAATTAATTGTCTTAAGCATTCTTACCTATGGTTTGATTCTTAATACAGGAAGATACACCTTGTTTTCAAGGTTTAAGGATGCTTACAAATTCCAAATAGACATTGAAAAAAATGATAATAAACTTGTCAAATTTGCAGACAATAGAATGGGCGAAAACTTGGTAGCAAAATCGATGAAGCTTCAAGAAAAAATCTCGAACATAATAACAAATAATTACACTGTTTTAATTTTGTCTCTAATAGTCAGCTGGACAATCTTCCCATCAGCAAAAAGTGTGACTCTTATCAGTCCAGAATCGGTCCTGCTTTACATTTTGACTTTCCTTAACTTTACATTACTTGCATTAATCTTTGGATATATCGGCATTTACCATCCACCAGCAACAATTGTCCTTGATAATGGGGAAAGAATTGCTGGCAGAATCGTAAAAATAGGCAAATTTGTAAATCTTATTAACGAAGCAGATGGCAAAAAATTCTTCATTAACTCAAGCAAAATCATATATGTAGAAGAATCAATGTTTAAAGAAAAATTCAATGAAGCTCTAAGATTAGCAAAGGAAAAATCGTCTTCTCAACCTACTCAAAAAGAAAACGAACCCACTGGAAAAGAACAGATTGATGGTAACTCACTTTCAGAGGGTATATAGTCATTCTAAACAAGTTCCAGTTTAACGTTTGTTAAATCTACGCATGAATTTGGGGAGATTGTCACCCGCACAAACAAAAACCCTTCTTTTTCTTTTTTTGAGTTTTTCAGCTTGGTTAATTCTGACGGTGTTAAACGTAAATTGCCTTCTCTGCTTGTGGATGATTCAACGACTAAGAGAACCGGCTTGAATAGTCTTATTCGTTAACGGTACCGCTTCGAGCAATTCAAAAGAAAAACCCCTGAAAAATGTGATGCGATAACAAATCGTCTGATTGCTGATTTAGCTGAGTTAGAAAAAGCTGTTTCATTAAATATAGTTAGCCAAAAGAAAGCGCATCAGAGTCTTAAGGTCAAATAATAAAAAGTGTCATAAACAGGCACCAAGACTTAAGACCTGTTTTGATGAAGTAGGTATTCTTGAATCTATGGATGCTCTGTAGTTTTGCTAATCGTAGAAACCGCCTTTTATCAATTCTTTGTCAAATTTATCCTCTAGAAAAATCAGGATTCTAGTTAGATTATTTTCTTCTTTTCCAATATTAGCATCTGGGTAAAGTTCAGCAAGCAAATTAAGGTAATCCTTTAGGATTTTCTTTAGGCTTATTGTTTCTATTCCTGCTGGCGATAGGTTTTTTGTGAAGGTTTTGCTTAATCCATAATCTGCGATAAATATTTTTCAGCTATTGCAAACACGACTAAAGAAAAACAGGGCTTAATCGAAGATGGCTGGGAATATGTGACAAGCGACCCCGATGGAACCCAATATTATAGGAAGCCAAAATAATGCTAAATTATCGGGTTACTAGTTGCAGAATCAAGGTATTGTTTGGTTCCAGTAGAAAACAGCGGTATAATTCTTTAATAATGGCCCAATTATTTCCGGCTCGTCATAGAGAATATCAAAACGAGAACCATACTTTGCTGGTAATGTGTTGTTTGTGTCTTCGAAGATTTTTTGTGAAAGTGCGTCTGCTGGAAACATGCCCCAGTTGGTGTCGTTAGGGCTGCGGAAGCCAAATCCGTAATCCTTTGGCACGATGTAGACGGCTTCAGGCTTGTTTGAACCAAAGCTGGCGAGGTTGCTGTGGAGGGTGTTCCAGAATTTCTGTAAAGCCTCAAAATGTTCATCCTGTAAGATGCCGTATTGATTGTTGTCTGGGTATGTGGGAAAACTGAAAACTACCGCGTATTTAGCTCCAGAACTGTAAGCCAACGATAAATCCGCGTACAGTTCGTTTCCTGATTCAAGATAAGGATGCTGATCATATTTCCAGTTAACTACAACGGCCCAATCCTTGTTGAACGCTGCCGCAGCGCCTCTATCTAACGCGATAATCCGTTGCTTGCTTTCGTTGCCAACAAATTCAGCGAAGATAGCGCTGTAGTTTGCTTTGTAATCAAACCAGTTAAGCCCATAGTCTGAGGTGAAAACTTTTGGGGTAAACTCCAAGTAATAATTTGAGAAAAACCCTAAGGTATCGGTAAAATTCTCTTCTACGTCAGCGTAGGTTGTGTTTCTTTGGAGCATGGTGCTGTTGAAGAGTTGGTAAGCGCCGTTGTCCAGTTGATTTCCGCCAGGTTCATCGTACCTGTCGATTCCCAAAAAACTATTGCCATACCGAGCCTTGGCATCAACCATCCACTCTGTAATGTTGTAGCTGTACATGTTTAAGCCTGTGAATAAAACAATAAAGTTTAGTTTAGCGTCAAAGATGTAATCGCAGGCGGCGGTTAAAGCGGATTCATCAAATGTTAAGCCAACTGAACCCATCACAAACAGGTTCGTGTAATCCTTAACTTTGTCTACTAAGGCTTCAACTTGAGATACTTGAACTGGAACAGTTTGATTATTACCATAAGCATATTCAACGCCTACATAGAATTGTCTGCTTTGGGTTTGGTTGTTAAAAGAGTTGAGTGCCAAAAAAAGCGATAGCACAATCAAAGCGATAAGTACGGTGCCGGCCAATGTTGCGAGTTTTCGGTTCAAATGTGCTCAACCAATCGTTAGAATAATCATGCGGTAAAGTATTTAACGTTGAACGGTTGCCGCTGATAAAAAAAGGGTACAGGTTTACCTGTGGTAGAGTCCTATCAATTCGCCCTTCGCAATGATATGTCCCTGCATGGCTTTTTCAAGGTCCCTTTTAGTTGTCTTGGCGCCTAAATTTAGCTCTTTGTCAAGGGCGTAAACCTTAAAGAAATATCTATGCGTGCCTGAAGGCGGACATGGACCCATATATCCCTGTTGCCTTGCACTGTTCAACCCTTCAGTTCCCGGCACCGAATTCTCAGCTATTTTGGTTGTGGAAGTTGGAATGTTCCAGACGACCCAGTGGTCAAATGTTCCGTTTGGCGCGTCAGGGTCATCTATAACCAGGGCAAGGCTCTTTGCTTCTTTAGGTGTACCATCGATTGTGATAGGTGGATTGGTGCCTTCGCCGTCGCAGCTGTATTTTTTGGGGATTGGGCTATTGTGCTGAAATGATGGGCTTTTGATTATTAGTTCTTTCATTAAAATGCCTGTTAAAAACAATGTTTCGTCGGCTAGATAAAGTTGGTGCGACCAGCAAACCTGGAGGATTAATCTAATTTGAGGCGTCTGCTTTTGCTTCGTGATTCTGGCTTTGCCCTTTATGCATATCCATTCTATGCTGTCTTAGTTCTTCACGCGTTGAAAACTCTGCTTTGCAGATTGGACACCTATAAGTTTCATATGTCGTTTGCTGTTCCCCTTTACCCAGCCACTTCAACGTGATTGTTTAAATGATTATGTGACTTCAACGTGGCAACAGCTAAGGTTAAAATGGGAAGTTTTTTCCTCTGTCCATTTCTCCAAAATTAACTTGCCGTCTTTTGGGCTAAAGTGAACCTTAACAGGCATTGAGCGGCTGCATTTTAATGGAAACATGCTGTCGATTACAAGGCGAATAGGCAAGTAATGCAGATAACGGTCGTCTTTTCGCCGAAATAATGTTCCTTTTCCCTCGTTGCCCATAAGCTGTCACAGGCAAGCTAACGTTGTCTCGCTATGTGCTTTTAAAGGCGACTGTGAGAAATCTCTAAAAAGGAGTATGCGTTAAATTTGAGCCTTTTTTAGGAATTCAGCGGCTATGCCAAGGTTTATTCTGTAGAAGACTATGCTGATGCCTAAGGAAATTGCTGCGCTGATGCCGACGCCGAGAGCAAGGTTAAAAAAACCGATGATGCCGCCTGTAAAAAGTGATAATCCAACTGAAAGTAATAACGGTGCCAATACAAATAATCCAACTATAGCACCGACAACTAAACCTATCAGTGACCATTCTTGCCGCACCATTCTTGCTCTGCGGCTCTGCGAGAAATCCGGACCTTTAAAGCCAATTGTAAGTGCAACTATGCCTACAGCTAAAAGCGCAAAGAAACCTTCAAGGAAAACAGCAATTGCCACTTGTACAGTCGGGTGATAAAATATCACACCTATAACGCAGCTTATAAGCAGAATAACAGTTGAAAAAACCGTCAGAAAGAACGTTTTACTTTTAACCAGGCTCTTAGGTGAAATCGGCGAAGCGTAAATTCTCCACACTGCCTGTCCTTCTTCGCCAATCATAACTTCGCCAAGCAGCAACGCCATAAAAGTGGCGGGTAACAGGAAAATTATGCCTGAAAAGACAAAGTTGCTTTGACTTGACGCAGCGTTGCCGCTTACACCTATTGATTGAGTTAGAGGAAGAACAATCATAATTATCGGCACGATAAAAACGCTTATCATCTCTCGGCGGCGGGTGAATGCTCTTAAATCTTTTCTGATTAATGCTGCTTCGGCAGTGGAGAAACCCAGTTTGCCTAAAAGCCCTGTTTTAGGTGCGTAGATTGCTCCGCTTTTCTGAAGCCTAATTGCTGGAGGCTCATACAACCCAAATCGCTGGTTTAGTAGCACAGCCAAATAGTAAAGTGCAGCAATGAAGAGCGCTGATGACGCCAAGTAGGCTAATGCCTGCAAGTACAATCCCCCAAAAATGTTGCCGATCGCTAACGCCAACCAAATAAACGGTACAAACCAAGCGACGCTTTGAATCTGCTGTAAAGTGGTGAAAAACGTTAGGGCGCCTGTTCCATAAACTACATAGGAATAAGCAGTGTAGAAAACCACGAAGAAAAACAGGGTACCAATTAACCGTACCCAGATTGCTGCTCTGCCGCTTGACTTGTAAACTGCGCCGACGAAGCGCATCTGTAGCAGCCTTAAAATTTCTGTTGTGGCGCTTGCCAAGAAAGCCGTTGCAAGCAACGCAAAACAAGTCAAAAACGCCTGTAAAATTAAACCGTTCAACGCTCCAAAAACCATAACTCCTGCTCCGATGCCTAGAACAAGTGCGATAGGTAAGCCTAAGAGGTTAGATAAGATGGATGCCATCGTTTGTTCTTGCCAGGTTACGGGTAGCCAATACATTACTTGACCTGCTGCTTTGACGCCTGCAGCCTGGATTTGCTGGAGCAAAGTGAAAACAAAGCAGAAGACTAAAGTGATAGTTGGCAATGTCACGAAAACACTTAATGTACCTGTGGTTAATGCGGGTAGGTTAGGAATAGCTGTGGAACCGGAATAAATTGAGGACACAGCCAAATTGGCAATAACGCCGCCTACTACTCCGAGGATTAACGCTACCCAATAGGGCCAATAAGCAATAAAGCGGTTCTCTCTGTAGCGTGTAGCTTTTATGCCTCTGATTAACCTGCCAGATTTGCGTTCCACACGCAGCAGGAAGAGAACGTTCTTCCAATTCATCGCAGCAGTTCCTCAACGACAGCTCTTAAATCTCCAGTTCCAGTTAACTTCAAGAAAATATCTTCCAAATCGGAACTTGGCAAACTTGCCCTGCTTCGCAGCTCAATCATGGTACCTAACGCTAAAATGCTGCCCTGATACATGATGGCAATTCGGTCGCATAATGCCTCAGCAATCTCCAACACGTGCGTTGACAATATTGTTGTTACGCCCTGTGCTTTTAGTTCATGCAGCAAATCCTTAACTATTCTTGCACTTCGCGGGTCAAGGGCGTTTAGGGGCTCGTCAAGAATCAGGAGTTTGGGTTTGTGAAGAAACGCTGAGATTAGGCTAATTTTCTTTTTCATGCCGTCTGAGTAACTGTTTATCATGTCGCCTTCTCGTCCTTCAAGCTGAAGAGCTCTAAGATACTCAGTTATGCGCTGTTGCTTCTCAGCTGGCGGCACACCATAAATGTCAGCTATGAAATCGAGGTACTCGATTCCTGTCAGAAACTCGTAAAGAGTAGGTGATTCTGGAACATAACCAACCTGCTGCTTAACCGCAACCGGGTCTTTCTGAACATCTATTCCTAACACGTTGATTGATCCAGCAGTAGGTTGAACTAAACTCAGCAGCATTTTGAGGGTGGTGGATTTTCCTGAGCCGTTAGGTCCTAGCAGCGCGAAGATTTCGCCCCGGTTAATGGTTAGGTTCATGTTGTTTACTGCTACTATTTCGTTGTAACGTTTAGTTACACCTGCAATTTCGACTGCGTATGGGCTGCTCATGCTACTCACTGCTTGATTGCAATTAGAAAGCATCTGTATTTAAGGCTAATGCGTATTTTCAAAAATTTATCAATTGTTGGCAAATTAAACAAAATTTTCTCAAAGAAAACAAGAAAAAGGGAAAAAATTGTTTTAAGTTTACTTAAAGTTCAATTCAAAACTTATCGGAACAGCTTCGCCCCATGACTGCCGAATCGGACAAATCTTCTGCGCCATCCCGTAAACTGTGGTGGCTTTCTTGCGTTCACGCTCATTATCGTTCACTAAGCCCACGTTCATGTTGAAGTGAACATTTGTGAAAATCAGTTTCTCCATGCCTTCCACGCTCATCTTAACGTTTGCAATGGTTTCCAAGTTTTTAAGTTCTAACTGGCTATTTTTAGCAATTAAAAGAAACAGTGTGTTAATGCATGAAGCTAATGCGGCGGCGAATATGTCTTCTGGTACGCAGTAGCCTTCTTTTCCTCCGAACGACGGTGGTGGGCTGACAGTTACAATTTTGTTGCCTTTAATTGAAAGTTCACATTCTGTTGCGCCTTTCCATGTGGCGGTTCCTTCAAAGTTCATTTCTGGCATGGTTAGTTACACATCCTTAAGACATTCTGTCATTAGAATATGTTAACTTATTTATATCTTTTCTATCCTGAACAACAAGCCTAACGTACTTTTAGTTTAACCGCAAGTACTTTATTTTTGACTTATTTGAGCAGCCAGGTTCTTAGAAAGTTCCTGCCTTCGCCCAAGCGATTCAATCAGAAGTTCTCTTACAAGATCGCAAGCCATGTTTATTTTGGGATAAGCAACGCTGTAGTATATGTTGGAACCTTGTTTTCTAGTTTTCAAAATTTGCGCTTGCCGCATTATAGAAAGGTGCTGAGAAAGATTTGACTGCCTTAAATCAAGAAGATCTGTAAGTTCGCCGACGGATTTTTCGCCTCCCCTTAAGGCGTGCAGTATCCTTAGCCGAGTCGAGTTAGCCAAAGTCTTGCAGATTTCAGCTTGCATCTCGAAAACATCAATGTTACTCTGTGCTTTATCCAATTAGTCATCCCCAATATTAGAATATTCTAAGAGCACTTGGCTCTTTTATTGTTTACCTGAAACCTCGGTTTGAGAGTTAATTATGAATGTTTCCTCTTAGGGTTCCTCATCAATCTTCTATAGTAATCTCCAATGTGGAAGATTACATGTGCTAAGAAAACATGTTCTTGCCGGTATATTCGGCGGAAAATGTTCTGCTCCGAAATAAGGGCTTGTTTGGCTTCGGCTAATTCTTTCTTCGGTGAATACTTGATGTATATGGGAATTCCAACCAGAAGCAGAATGACTCCGATGGCAATCTGGGAGAGACTACACTGGGTAATTAAATAAATCGAGAAAACAATGCCCAGCACTGGAATCACCATATTTCTTTTACCATAAACCACGTTAGGAATAGGGTTCTTCTTGCGCAGAGGAAACACTGCCGCGCTTGTTGCTAAATAAGCAATTGCCAAGAAAAACACTGAAACCGAAATAAGCAAGCCTAATCCGCCGAAAAGAGGTGCCAAAAGTGCAGCAGCAAGAGCCGTAACACTCTGAATTATGACTGAAGCGTAGGGGTCTTGAATTTTGTGTGAATTTTGGCAAAAATCTTTGGGAACAATCCGTCTGCAGCCAACGCGTAACCAAGCCTTGCTGTGCCAATCATTCCAGACTCATCTGAACCTGCAACGGAAATTAAAGCTCCAATGCCAACTAGCAAGCCGCCGAAAAGCGCTAAAGCCACGTTTGAAGATAAGATGCCGTTTGATGCAGCTGCTAACGGCGCGGTGTCGGTTGCCAGTTGGCCGTAGTTGCGAACAGCAAAAAGAATGATGTTTGTAGTTAAGTAGAAAACCGTAACCACCAAAATGCCGATTATAACTGCTTTAGGAATTGTTTTGCTGGGTTGATCCACGTCATCTGCAAGAATAGTAGAAATCTCGAACCCTGCGTAAGCCCAAAAAATCAAAACTACAGCCGACCCAAAACCCGCAAACCCAAAAGGCGTAAACGGAAAAAAATTTGTTAAAGCCACCGTTGGATTTATAGAAATCCAGGTTAAGCCAGCGATAACAAAGAAAACCAGCGGAGCCAGCTTAAGCAACGTTAAAACGTCATTAACTCTACCTGCAGCTCTAACCCCAAGAATGTTTGTTACCGCAAGAAAAGCAACAAATAAAACTTTAACAAAACTCTGAGTCAAAGCGTCAAGATTAGGAACAAAAAACAGCAGATACCTTGTAAACGCTAAAGGAAAAACCGGCAGCGAAACCCACTCAGCAAGCCACAGCGACCAACCCACGATAAAGCCAGCAAACGGTCCCCAAGCGCGGGTAGCATAAGCATATGGTCCCCCAACTTTTGGCAGCATCATCGCGCACTGAGCAAAACAAAGAGCGATTACAATTGCGATTAATCCCGCAACTACCCAAACCACGTAAACTGAAGGGGCCGAGAAAACCACCGCCAAAAGAAGATGCAACGTAGATGTCTGCGCCAATTATTGCACCTTTGACTAGGTTGGTGACGTCGAATAACGAGAGTTTTCTGGGCGGTTTCGTCTCAGACATTGTAAAACGCTTCAATTAAGCATAAACTAGCCAGTTGCTGTTCATTTAGTTTTTTCTGGAAATTGTCGATAACCGTTTCACTTCACTTTTTTGCTTTTTTTCAGTGAGGTGATGCAAATATCCTTAAATCTGGGCTATGTTTCATTGGTAAAAAGAGAAAACCAGCCAATGACACACGCAATCGAAACTCACCAATTAACAAAAGCGTACAACTCGCTAAAAGCAGTCGATGCACTGAACATCTCGGTTGAGTCAGGTGAAATTTTTGGGTTGCTAGGACCCAATGGTGCTGGCAAAACAACTGCAATATCCATGTTCTGCACAATTCTGAAACCAACCTCTGGCACCGCGACTGTGAACGGCTTTGACATCGTTCGCGAAGCAAACAAAGTTCGAAAATCTATCGGCATCGTTTTCCAAGAACCCAGCGTTGACGACCGTTTAACTGGAAGAGAAAACCTCTTGATGCACGCTAACCTCTATGGCGTTCCAGCGTCAGAGCAGAAAGAACGCATAAACCGTATCCTTAAACTTGTAGAACTGGAAGATAGAGCAGACGATTTACTGCGTACCTATTCTGGTGGGATGCGGCGCAGGCTTGAGCTTGGACGCGGCTTAATCCATTATCCTAAAGTGCTGTTTTTGGATGAGCCAACTGTTGGATTGGACCCACAAACCCGCGACCACATGTGGAAATATATTAAAGAACTTAAAGAAGCACATGACATCACCGTGGTCTTGACAACTCATTACATGGATGAGGCGGATAGGCTTTCAGACCGCATCGCTATCATGGACCATGGCAAAATCGTCGTCTTGGATACACCTCCCAAACTTAAAGAAACGCTTGAAGGCGACGTCGTCGTGATAAGAACAGATAAAATTGATGCTTTATCGGAGGTTGTAAGTAAGGCATTAGGGCTGGAAAACAAACAAATTGTCGACGGCGCACTTGAAATAACTGTTCGCAACGGAAAATCTGTGATGCCAAGAATTATGGAGTTGGCAACTCAGAACCAAATTTATGTAGAGTCAATTCTACTGAGAGAACCAAACCTTGAAGACGTTTTCCTGCATTATACAGGAAGGACGATTCGGGAGGATGCTGGTAAGGAGTTGCATGGTATGGCGGCTATTCAGCGGAGAACAATAAAATGACTGAAATTCGCGGTCTCTATACTCTTTGGCTCCGAGAAATCAAGCGGTTCCTACGAGATAGAACAAGACTCATCAGTATGTTTATTCAACCTCTGCTCTGGTTAGTTATTTTCGGTGCAGGCTTTGGTTTGCACTTTACGCTCCCAGGCTTGACTTATCAACAGGTCATTTTTCCAGGAATTGTTGGGCAGACACTGCTTTTTACTTCGATGTTCATGGGCATAAGCGTGCTTTGGGATAAAGAATTTGGGTTCATGAAAGAAATTCTTGTTTCTCCTGTTTCTCGCTTAACTATTTTTTTGGGAAAAATGATAGGTGACAGCACATCCTCATTTCTTCAAGGCATAATGGTCTTTGTCATCGGAATCGCATTGCAGATACCTATTGATCCAGTTACTGTCCTATACGCCTTGCCAATTATGTTGCTCATAACTTTCGGTTTAGTAAGCATTGGTTTAACAATAGCAAGTTTAATAGGCACCTTAGAATCCTTCGGTGCAATTCAAACATTCATAAACCTGCCACTGTTCTTCTTAAGCGGCGCACTATTTCCCCTCAAAGGACCAGGAATCAGCCTTCCAAGCTGGTTAACGACCGTTGCAGCATGGAATCCATTAACATACGGTGTTGATGCACTAAGAAGCGTTGTTTTAGGCAATGCATGGGGCACCTCTCTTCAAATTCAACCACTGTGGGTAGATTTGGGAATTGTTGGGTTGTTTGACGGGATTATGATTGTGATTGGTACTTGGGCGTTCACAAAAATGAAATAAAATCTCAAGATAAAGAGGGGACCTTTGCATTACTCTTTTTTATTTATGGACTAATGATTATAAAAGAAATGGAATAAAACAGTTTATCATTTGTTGGTCATTTCGTTGATTTGCTGTTCCATAGCGTGTCCACGGCAGAAAACCACTGCTTTTTTCACGCCTGGAACCGACTTTGCCGCGTCCCTGATGTCTGCCGAGAGTTTGAAGGCAATGGGGCAGAATGGGCTTGTCGGTACGAATTCAACGGTGACCGTTCCTGGCTCGGTTTCTTTTACGCTTTGGATCATCTGCATTTCTTCAAAGGATTGCCCTGTCTCTGGGTCTTGCACTTTACCAACTTCTACACGCACTTTATCTTCAAGTTCACTCATTTTTAAAACTCTCCTGATTAAAATATATGAGGTTGAAATGGCATATAAACTGATTGATTAACTTGACATTTGATGAATCATGTATATTTTGCAAAATCGTCCGCAAACAAGCACCCTCAAGCATCATCTATGAGGACGAAACCGTCATTGCATTTCTTGATATACGACCCCTAAACATGGGACACACTCTTGTTATACCGAAAGCTCATTTCGTCAACATTTTTGACATCCCAGAAGAGTTGCTAAGCCAAATCTACAGAGCCACAAAACAAGTTTCGCTCGCAACTAAAAAAGCAACCGACTCCGACGGCATTAGCATAATCCAGCAAAACGGCAAAGCTGCAGGACAAGACATATTTCATTTCCATGCCCATATTGTTCCGCGGTTTGAGGGGCAGAAACTCCCGCTTTTTAGTGAACTCAAAGAGGTTGAGAGAGCCAAACTGGATGCAATGGCAAAGAAAATAAAACAAAATCTCTAAATTGAAAATAGTTTAGAGTAAATTTTAAAAATAGGGAGCCTGCAAAATTGTCAGGCTTGTTTACATTGGTTTTTCCATGAAGGCCATCTTTGGCATCAACACTTTATCTATGGCATGGCAAACCCCGTTGTCCACGACTAAGTCAGGTTTTATGATGTTTGCCCCGTTAACCTTAATGTTTCTGTGTAGGTGCCAGTTCTTAGCGTCAATTCGGAGTTCTCCGCCATTAAGCGCCTTCAAATACTCATGCTCCTTCAAATCTGCAGCCATCATTTTTCCTTCGGCTACATGGAAAGTTAAGACTTCCTTGAGTTTCGCTGGGTCGTTCATAAGCATATCCCAGTCTGCTTTAGGAATTTTGTTGAATGCTTCATCTGTGGGTGCAAAAACCGTGAAGGGACCTGGACCTTTGAGGGTGTCTACGAGCCCTGCTGCTTTTACTGCTTCTACAAGTTTGGTCATACCTGATGCCATTGCGGCGTCAACAATATCCGGCAAAAATTTCACCTCCACATAGGTTAAATTTTCTTAAAATCACTATTACTACTATGGACAAAACAAACTATAAACCTTGCTAATGTATTTGGGTATTGCTCGCCTGCGTCCTCACAATCCTGACTGCCCTGAGCAGCTTCATAATTATGGCGCTTCACTCAAACGGTTAAACAAAAAGTTTGGTTTCAGCTTGGGGGTCTTTTTTGTGCGTATTGGTATCTGCGTGGTTTGCCTATGCGGGTTAGTATGTTGTCTTTAACTAAATCTACTAGTGCGTGGGCGACGGCTGTGCGGTCGTAGTGGAATCCTTTGCGTGCGAGTTCCGTGTGGACGTCGTCTAAACCTCGGGGTTGGCTAAACCAGTTTTCTTCCCAGAGTTTTTGGATTACGCCTCGGCAGGTTTCTGCTCGGGGGAGGGGTGCGGGGCGTTCGGCGATTTGGCTGAGGTTAGTATTTTTTAGTCGGTCGGTGATGGTTGTGAGGATTCTGTCGACGGCGGTTTGGATTTGGTCTGGTTGGGCTTCGATTTCGAATTCTATTTCGCCGATTTTCATTTTTACTTTGATGGGTGGGTTTTGCGGGTTTTGTGTCAACTCTTCACCTATTGTATATTGAATTGTGCAAGATGCACATGCACAATATTTAAATATTTCACCAATAAAGATATTGAATATTGGTGAATCATCGTGATTGAACAATATACAACCACTAACAAATATAACTTTCCACAACCCATCACCGACACAAACCTCCCACAACGCTTCCTAGAACAAAGCATCCACACCCTCCAACAAGTCCAACATCAACCTTTCCAACTAAACCAACAAACTGTACAACAGTTCAACACATCCGAACAAACCCCTCACAACATCCAGCTAAAACCCCAACCAATCACCCTAAAACCAGACCACCAAGAAACAATAGTTGCCGCCATAGACACCTCAACAATAAAAATCGGCGAAACCACCACAGGAATCCTCGTTGCTGTCCGTGGAGCAACCACATGGAAACAAAACGGCTCCTACAAATACACTCGCATAGGACCATTCATTTTTCATATAACTGAAGAAAACAAAAACCAGCTCTACAACACCCTCGAACACGCGTACTTCAGCACAACTTACGGCAGCTGCCACCAAGCCGCCCCAAACATCATGCAGATGCCTACGCGCCTTGCCAGCCTCTTGGAGCGTTGGCTACAAACTATGATTGCCAAAACCGTAAATCACGGCATCCTCCTTTTCGATGGCTCGCTAACTGCAGGTACCCCTGAAACCCCAACCCAACGCCTCAGGGAAATCCTGGGCTATGTAAGAAGAAACCAAAGCACTGTTTTGGCGTTTTCGAAAGCTACAACTTTGAGAGCTAACGGTTTGCTGATAACGGAGCAGCTGCCAAGCCGTGATCCACCTTACCTGCTGGAAACTGCCGGTTTGCATTCCAAGCCGCCCATGATGCTGCTGGGCGAAGTTTACGTTGCGCGGCTAAACAAAGCAAACTTGGCGTTTAGATTGGACATTGACAGGGAAACTCCTGTTGAGCAGCGGATGGATGCAATTCAAAAACTCTTGGGCAACGATCTTTACACACAAAGCTACCCCGAAACTCTGCGGCTCTCACACATCCTTTGTACTTTTACCGCCAACGAAGTGTTGGCTATCAAACACTTCATCACGCGCAAACATGGTATCCAAATCGTCAACCGACCCGACATGCACAAAGTGCTTTTCGGGTCCTACGGGTTTAAAGGAGAAAATTAACCATGAAACTCTACAAAAAAGAAGGCAACATCCTACAAATTATCAGTTTCCCCACCCAGAGCGCTGAAAAAGGCGACTATTTACTGGTTGAAGACGGAGATGCCGCTAAAGCCTTAATCGCGCAGGTTATTGACGTGCAATTCGCTGCTGTTCCGGGAGTTCTGGAGGAGCTTTTGCGTACGCTGCCCGACGGAGGCGAACCCTTGCAAGGCGAAGACATCGACCCAATGGAAATTGCACCGTACATCACCTACATCCAAGATGCAAGCCTGCTAATCTGCAAGATACGCGCTACTTTGGAAAATGAAATGCTCAGCCCAAGCAGCAGCTGGCTACCTTCACGCTCGCAATCTACAATCAAGAAACTCTCCATCCCCATGCTTATGAAACTTGCCAAAGTTGACGGTAAACTGCCTATAACTTTGGGCGGAACCAAAGACTCCTCGCTATTGACAATCGATGCCTCATCCATAGATGGCACATTAAACATTATAACAGGCAAGAAAGGCTGCGGCAAATCCCACCTTTCCAAACTCCTCATGGTAAACCTTGTTGGGTACAAAGCCACCGTTGTTATCTTCGACTTGAACGGCGAATACAGCAGCCTCGGCCTGACCAACGACGGCAAACGAAACATGTACTACGACAAAATCCACACGCTGGTACCATCGCAGAACTTCAAGGTGGCGCTTGAACAACTACCCCTGAACACGGTTATGGGAATACTCGTAAACGCCCTGCATCTGCCCGGAACCTCTGCCCGCGAATTCCGCCGCCTCTGGAAAATGCTCAAGGAACAAGGTAAGCTGAACATGCAGAATTTGGGTGAGGCAATCCGCGACTTAAACTGTAATCAGCACGTGCGAGATGCGTTGGCTTCGCGGTTTCATTCGTTTGCTAACTCTGGTTTTTTCACTGACTGTGTTGGCGAAGCAACACTTTTGGATGAGAGCATTTTGAAATCTAAAGATTGTGGCGGCGCCATCATCGTAAACCTGAAAAACACCAGCAACATTGACCGCCAAATCGTTGTGGAATACGTTTTGGGCAAACTGGTAGATTCGCTTTCAAACTGGAAACTCAAAGCCGTCTTCCTATTCGCTGAAGAAGCCCACCTTTACCTGCGCGAAACCTACTGGGACGACATCGTGACCCGAATGCGCCACTACGGCATATTCACCACGTTCATCACAAACCAGCCTGACACCATCCAAGAAACCATCTACCGACAAGCCGATAACATCTTCCTCTTCAACTTCACCAACGAACACGACTTAGATGTGGTTTCAAGGGCGTCTCGTGTGGACGCGGAGACGGTGCGTTCCATCGCCCGTGATTTGCCTCCCCATCATTGCCTCACATTAGGCAAAGTAGTCAGGGATTTCCCCATAGTTGCACGCGTCAGAGCCTTAGACATCAAAACACTGGGAGAAACACGCCTGTTTTTTAGCGATAAGAATTAGATTTCTCTAATTTTTCCCTGTTCTGCCCAAAGAAAACCCGAAAAGACGCAGTCAAATTGTAATTTTCTACCTCACCAAACGGTACCAACCGTAACTCTGCGGCATCGCTTGCAGCTTGAATTTCGCCAGCTTTAACATGGACAAGGTAGTCGATGATGATGTAATGGTATTTTATTTTGCCTTGCTCATCCAAATCAACGTTGTCCACCACATCAATTAGGCATGGGTTGTCGACGTCAAGGCAGGTTTCTTCTTTGGTTTCGCGGATAACTGCTGCGTCGAGGCTTTCGCCGAGTTCAACTAAGCCACCGGGGATGGTCCATTTGCCTTTGCTGGGTTCGTTACCTCGTTTTATCAGCGCTATTTTGCCGTCTTGGATTATGACTGCTCCAATGCCTACGACTGGTTGGTCAGGGTATAAGCGTTTCACTCAGAAACCTCAGCATGATATATTATTTGTATCTTAAAACTGCTATGGGTTTGAGTTTAAAAAATAAAAGAAAAATGGTTGGATTAGACTGCCTTACTACTCGTATCGTAGAGCTTCTACTGGTTTCAACTTGGATGCGCGCCATGCGGGATAGAGTGCGAAGATTACGCTTACGCCGACACCGAACGCTAAAGCACCCGCTAAAACTTCAGGCGTTAGCAGGGGTGTTATGGTGAATCCGCCACCATTGCCGAACACTCCTGAACCCAAAACTCTTGCGGTAATGTTCGCTAATATCCAGCCCAGCACGATGCCTATGATTGCGCCCATCAAGCCAATTATCACTGATTCGCCTAGGAATATTGTTAGTACGGTTCTGCTTTTCATGCCTAACGCTTTGAGGATGCCGATTTCACGTGTGCGCTCGATCAGCGATACTATCATGATGTTCATTATTCCAATGCCTGCGACTAATAATGAAATTGCTGCAATGCCTCCGAGGAACAATTGCAGTATGCTAAAGATGCTTGTGAGCAAACTCAAAACTGCAGTTGCAGATATGACGGATACTTGGTTGCTGAAGTGGTCGGTTATGAGTTTGGAAACGTTTGTGATGGTTGCATTATCGCTGCTCTTGAGTTGGACAAGTATCATGTCAGCTTGGTTAGTTCCAAAGAAGCTCTCTGCTTTATCGAGTGGTATGTATACGCCCGTGTCTGAGGGTCCGCCGATGCCGAAACCACCGATTTTGCCTAGTACAGATGCAACGTTAGCGGAATAAGTTTCGTTTACTGGTGGAAGAACTGTAGCGTTAGTCCAGACGATATTGATACTATCGCCTACACCAAAGAATATGGTTCCATTCTGTCCTGGCTGGTTAACACGTGTGCCAACAACTGCGTCGGTATCAGCTGGACTTGTAGGTATGGTTCCGCTTGCTGCAACAAAAGTGGTGCCGTAGAGTTGAGCGTATTGATTGAAATCGACGCCGTAAATAGTAACCGTGCGGTTCAAGTTGCCTGTTTGAATGTATCCTGTGCGGCTTATTATAGCAATTGAGGACTGTATGTCTGGCGATAATGCGTCTATTTCACTGGTATAGTTGACGTATAGATTAAAGCCTGAGTTGCTGGCTCCTCCTCCGCCGCCAAATCCTCCGCCTGGGCCTCCACCACCTGCACCTGCTCCCGCGCCGGCACCTGCGCCTCCGCCCGCTGCGCCACCTAAAGCTCCGCCGCTGCCTGGAGTTACAATTAAGGTGTTGGCTGATAACCCTTGGTTGAGTTGGTGGGTTAAGGTTGCTTGTAAGCCCTGCGTGATGGAGAGCAATGCCACTATTGCAGCGATTCCTATGATAACGCCAAGGGTAGTTAATGCTGCACGGAGTTTGCGGAGTTTAATTGCGCTAAATGAGTAACCGAAAATATCTATTGTCTTCATTGCTGGTTCACCACTTCAGATGTTATTTCACCATCAAACATCTGCACGGTTCTTCTTGCTTCCCGAGCTAGATGCTGGTCATGAGTGACCATGATGATACTGACGTTGTTTTCAACGTTGAGCTTCTTGATTAAAGTTAAAACTTCATTTGCCGTTTTGGAATCCACGTTCCCCGTCGGTTCATCCAGCAATAGGAACTTGGGGTTGTTTGCCAAAGCACGTGCGATGGCGACGCGTTGCTGTTGTCCACCGCTTAGTTCAGCGGGTTTATGGTTGACTCTGTCTTTGAGTCCGACTGTTTCCAAAAGTTCTATTGCATGTTTCTTTCTCTCTGCTTTGCCCATGTTAGCTATTGCCATGGATAATTCAACGTTGTCTTTAGCTGTTAACCTGGGGATTAGGTTAAAAAACTGGAAAACAAAACCGATTTTAAGCCTTAACTCTGCAAGTTGATTATCAGTTAACTTGGAGATGTCTACGCCGTCGATGAGCAGCGTGCCTGAAGTTGGCTTGTCTAACGCGCCAATCAGGTTGAGCATTGTTGATTTGCCGCTTCCCGACGGGCCGAGTATAGCTAAGAAGTCTCCGGTTTCAACTTTGAGGTTTACTCCTCGCAGTGCTTCAACTGGAACTTTTCCAAGCATGTAAGTTTTTGTTACGTTGGTTGCTTCAACGACTGGAATTGTTTTTGACATTTTTTTTCGCTTCTTTGTTAAATATTTTGTTTTAACATGGAAATGGCACTTTCTTATAAAGTATAGCTAAATTATAAAAAGACAAGAAGGGAAACTTAGCCCTTACTTGTTTAGGTATCTCCAAGAGAGCACCACACATATAGCTGTTACAACGATTGCAAAGATGCCGACGACCGCAAAGTCAAGGGGCAGAGGACCGAATCCGTCGCTGAATACCATTAGTCTTCGCACTGCATCGATTGTGTAGGATATGGGGTTGACGTTTGCGATTGTTTGTAGCCAACGGGGCATTTGGGCAATGGGGAAGTAGGCGCTGCTTGCAAACATTAGTGGTAGCGTTATAAGTTGGAAGATTGCTTAAGGCATCTCCATTCTTGTTGCTCGCAGTGTTAAGGCAGTGAAGAACGATGATAAGCCAACGCTTATGAGGAATACTATGACGAATACTCCAAAGAGGCTCCAGACTGTAAAGTTGCTCCCTGTGGTGATTCCTAAGGCAAATGCTACGACCATAACGATGACTGCTTGGAAGAGGGCTCGAACGCTTGCAGCGAACACTTTGGAGAGGATTATAGCTGACCGTGATACTGGCGTGCTTAACACTTTGTTCATGAATCCTAAGCGTTTATCCCAAACCACCGACATACCCACGAATGCTGTCGTGAAAACTACAGTGAAAGCGACCATGCTCATGGACATAAACGAGAAATAATCTGGCGTTCCAAACGTGTGCATCATAACTAACCTGGGATCTACGCCTGGAATGCCTGTCACGATGTTGCTTATGTTCATTGCTTTTCCAAGCAAAGCTAACCATAGAATCGGCTGGAGAATTCCCATGGCCAAAACGAAGGGTTGCTGATACCATTTTTTAAGTTCTCGATTAGTTAATGCCCAGAGTCCATGGAGTCTGCTTGTTGAATATTGTACTTCTTGATTGCTCATCTGTGTGACCTCGCCATGGCCATTCTTTGCGCTATTACGCCTTCACGTGATTCTTCCGCATCACGCATAGATTTTCCAGTGTACTGCAGGTAAACTTCGTTTAAGGTTGGTTTTGTCAGGGAAAGCTTTGTCACGATGTGGTTGTTGTTTCGAAGTGCTTCAATGATTAGTGGCGCAGCTAATTCTCCGTTAGCAGCTTTTATCAGATAAGATCCATTTTCTTTTTTGACTTCTTTGACGTATTCGATTTTGCTAATTAAATCGGTGATGTCTTCGTTTTTTTGGATGCTTAATGTGATGATGTCACCGCCTAAGCTGTCTTTTAGGTCAGTGGGGCTTCCTATAATAACGATTTTTCCATGGTCAATTATTGCGATTCGGTCGCAGAGTGCGTCAGCTTCTTCAAGGTAATGGGTTGTCAAAAACAGTGTCATGCCGAATTCTTTTTTGAGCATCTTAACATAGTTCCATGTTACCGCACGTGTTTGAACATCTAAACCCAGGGTTGGCTCATCTAAGAAGAGCACTTTTGGGCGGTTGATTAAGCCGCATGCCAACTCAAGCCTGCGACGCATGCCACCTGAAAAAGTTTGGACGCGTTTATCTTTGAACGCTGTTAACTCAACCAAATTCAAAAGGTCTGCTGCTCGTTTCTTTGAAACTGCACGTGGAATGCCATAGAGGTCGGCACATAAGAGGATGTTTTCGATGCCCGTTAAGTCTTCATCAGCAGTGTATTCTTGGGGAACAACGCCGATTGAGCCTCGCACATCCATGCTTTAGTTCGTAATGTCGCCGCCGAGTATCGTTGCTTTTCCTTCGGTGGGTCTTGTGATTGTTATGAGCATTTTGATGGTGGTGGTTTTTCCTGCGCCGTTTGGGCCGAGAAAACCAAAGATTTCTCCGCGTTTTACGCTGAAGTTTATGTGGTCAACGGCTACTAGGCTGTGGTTGAATTGTTTGGTTAAGCCTTCAACCTTTATTATATCTTCGTTATCACTCATGTTTTTCACCTTTTAGTTTACTGTTCATTTCCTCAAGCTTCACTGAAGCTTCATCCAGAATTTTTAGGGCTTGATCTAAATCTTTTTCAGAATATTTTTCTCTCAAAGTTTTACCCAGCTTTATCGTTGAAACTAACAATCTTCGCATAGAAGCACGAATCTGGTTTGTTTTTTCTTGTGGTATGCTGCTGAAGAATCTGTCAAAGAAGGGGTTTGTCATAAAGCCTGCGTCTGCCCGGAACTTTTCCCGGATTTTTGTCTGTTCTTCAAGCAGGTCTTTGCCACTTTGGGTTAACTCATAGCGTTTGAACCCGTCTTCTGTAGGCAGTTCTTTTACGTATGCGTTGTCTTGGAGCCAGGCGAGGAGTGGGTAGATTGAGCCTGGACTTGGTTTCCAGTTGCCGCCTGTGTGTTTGTGGATTTCATCCATCAGTTCGGAGCCTGACATTGCTTTTTGGTTTAGGGCTTCTAGGACGTGGTAGCGTAGGAATCCTTTTGGGACCATGGCGTTGTGGCGTAGCCAGTTTCGTTTGTGGAACGTCATGTGTTTTTTTTCGCGCATCTGATGTTTTAATTGTTTTGATTCATCTTTTTCTTCATCATTCAATCAATATCACTATCGATATCGTTATTGACTCATTCACGATATGACTAGCGACATTTAAATTTGTCTCCAAATCTCACCAAAACCACCCAATAACTACAATCATAGAGCCAAAAACAAGGGAAAAAGACAAAAATCTCAGCTAGCTAATCACGGTGCCAACATTCTCGCCTTCAATAGCCGCCAAAATGTTCTCAGGCTTAAACCCGTTTACGACCACCAGCTTGAGCCGTTTGCGTTTAAAAACTTTGATGGCTTCAGGATCAATAATCTGATGAATCCCCGCTTTGTGCTCGTTATGCTCGAAGACTTTGGCTAAATCCTCAACCGACAAACGGTCAAGCTTTACTGCATCAGGGCTTTTACGCGGATCTTTATCATAAACGCCATCTTGGTCAGTGCCCTTAACCAGCAACTCCGCGTTTAAACGTTCAGCCACCAACGCCGCAACAGCGTCCGTGGTGATTCCAGGCTTCAAACCACCCATCACAACAACCTTGCCCTCGCCAAGACACTCTGCCGCATCATCAAGCGTTAGGGCGACTTTGCTGCAAGCCGCATCGCCGAGTTTCTTAAGAAATAACTGCGCAAACAGGCGCGAACAGGAAATGGCAATCTCATCCTGCGCCACCATATCCAAACCCAAGTTTTTAGCAATCCCAATAAACTCCCTAGCCAAAGCACCGCCGCCTACAACAACGGCGACTTCGTGGCCTTGATTTTTCACAGTTTTTATTATGTTAGCGTATTTGCTTATCAGCTCGGTGTTGATTGGTGACGCGACAACTGAGCCGCCTATTCGCACAACGATGCGCATGATTAGTCTCCTTTGTTGGCTTACAATGCGCTTTGGAGTTAAAAATCTTTAATATCCAACAACTGCAGTAAACAAAGCAATTAAGAGAAGATGCAATATGGCTTTCACCGAGAACTTCCAACTTAAAGCTTTGGCGCCATTCTCCTTCGATTTGTGTACTCAAATCTTCTCTAGTGGCGACCCAGAAATTCGTGCCTACGCAAACGGCGTGTTCTATCAGGTGCTGAAAATCAATGGCAACCTTGTCTTGGTTAATTTATCTTCGGCGGGAACCATACAGGAACCAAAAATAAAAGTTCAGCTAAAATCAAACCACCCAATAACAGTGGAGGATAAGCGGAAAGCAGAGGAAACAGTCGTTTTCATCTTCAACTTGGACTTTGACCTCTGCTCATTTTACAAAGACGTTGAAAACGAACCAGTAATGCATAAGATAGCCCAGCAACTCTACGGATTAAAGAACCCAACCACGCCAACGGTTTTTGAATCGTTGGTGGATTCGATTGTGGAGCAGCAAATCAGCATCAAAGTAGCTCATACCATAGAGCAACGATTAACGAAGAAATTCGGAGAACCCCTCATCATAGACGACAACACCTACTATGCTTACCCAACACCCAAAAACATCGCAGACGCCAGCATAAGCAAAATCCAGCAGGTCGGGCTAAGCCTGCGCAAAGCCGAGTACATCCAAAACGCAGCTAAACTCATTGCGGCAGGCAAATTGGATCTTGAAAAACTAAAAAGCAACCCAAACCCTGATGAAATCATCGCTGAACTAGATGAAATCCGTGGAATTGGGGTTTGGACTGCTAAGCTTACGATGCTGAGGGGAATGCAGAAGTTAGATGCTTTGCCAGCTGATGATTTAGGCATAAGGCGCGTGATTTCAAGGTACTATTGCGGTGGAAAGTCAATCGGGACTGATGAGGCACGGGAAATCGCTAAGTCGTGGGGCAGATGGGAGGGTTTAGCGGCTTACTACCTGATAATCGCTGAGGTCAAAGGCATCACAATTTAGCCTGTTAAACGTTTTTTCATCAAATTAATGCTCAGAACAAAAAAGAACAGTGTAACTGCAATTATCCAAACCAAACTTACAGCAATTAACACAGTAGGGTTCAAGCCAAGGATTGGTTCAAGGTGCCCAGTGAGAAGCCCTCTTGTAATGTTTACCACATGGGTTAGGGGTAAAACAGCCGTGGCGATTCCCTGTGCTGCAACAGGCAACGATGTCAATGGGAAGAAGGTGCCGCATAAAAAGAACATGGGCGTCAGGAATAGGAATGAGGGAAAATTAAAAAAGTCGATGTTGGGCGCAACGGACGTGAAACACATTGCCATTGAAGCAAACATTAAGCCTCCGAAAAACGCGAACGGGATTACCAGCAGGAACAGTGGGCTTGAAATTAAGCCGAAAGCCGCAACCACCGCCAACACAATGGTTGTGTTAATTGTTGCCCGCGTGGCTCCCCAAAGAAGTTCTCCAGCAACCACTTCTTCAACGCTGACTGGGGTAGCGACGATGGCGTCGAAGGTTTTTTGGAAGTACATGCGCACAAACGACGCAAAGGTGCATTCGAAGAATGAGCCGTTCATAACTGAAATAGCCACCAGCGCAGGCGCAATAAAGGCAATGTATGATTGCCCTCGGATACTTGGGATAAATCCGCCTAAGCCATAGCCGAATGCCAGCAGGTACAATATGGGTTCAAGAAGCGAAGGCAAAAAATTGACAGCTATAGTTTTGGTGAAGACATCGAAGTTGCGGTGCCAAACCTTCCAAACCCTATAAGACAATCGGGGAATAGTGAATGGTGCTGGCGACTTTCGGATGCTGGGGTTACTCATTCTTCCTTCAGTCCCCTTCCAGTCAATTTCAGGAAAACGTCTTCAACGTTGGCTTTGCGAATTGCGACGTTTTGTATTGGGTGTTCTTTTAGGAATTCTTCGAAGACGCCGTGTGGTTTGTCAGTGAATATTTGCATTCGGTCGCCGAGTTTTTCGACGCGTGCTTCTGGAAAAGACTCTTTTAGAATAGTTATCAGTTTCTCATCGTAATCTAGTTCGAGCACGTCTTCTCCGATGTGTTTTTTTACAAGTTCAGCGGGAGCGCCTTCCTCAATAATTTTGCCTTTATCAACGATTAGGATTCGGTCGCACAGAACTTCAGCTTCATCCATATAGTGGGTTGTTAAAATTATGGTGACCTGCTTCTTTTTTAGATGCCGCACTTCATCCCAAACAAGATGCCTTGCCTGCGGATCCAACCCTGTGGTGGGCTCATCTAAGAGCAGAATTTGCGGTTGATTAATCAGAGCACGGGCAAAAATCAACCTGCGTTTCATGCCTGTTGACAGAGCCATTATGGGAACTTCCCTTTTCTCTTCCAACTGGAAAAATTTTAGTTGCTCATCAGCCCGCTTTAAAGCTTCATCTTTTGAGATGTCAAAGTAGCGGGCGTAAACAGTTAGGTTTTTTATAACTGTGAAGTCTGGGTCCAAGTTGTCTTCTTGCGGCGCCACACCAACCATGCCTTTTATTTCTCTACATTGCTTGTTGACGCTTAAGCCTGCAACAGTTAATTCGCCGTCGGTTGGAGGCAAAAAACAATAGATCATGCGGACAGTTGTCGTTTTTCCTGCGCCGTTGGGTCCCAAGAAACCGACGCATTCGCCCTTGTAAACTTTGAAGTCTATGTGGTCTACGGCGGTGAAATCGTCGAATTTCTTGGTTAAACCGCTTGCTTCAATGACAACATCTCTAGAAACCATAAATAATCAAATCTAGATTTGCAGAGGCTAACTTAAAACTAACGATTAGGGTTTGCCTGAAATGTACTGGCAGTAGCCGAAGCTGATTGGTCCAAGCTTGGTGGTTTCACAAGGGAACTCACTGCATTCGAAGCAAATTTTAACGCCTTTGTGGAAGGCGCAGTTGCAGATTTGGCAGAACTTGTTTTCTCTTGCCACGCAACCAACCGCTCCGTTGGGGCATGTGCCACTTTGCATTCTGGGACATTTCTCACAAGCGATTCCACAAACACCAATCAGCATACTCAACCACAAGAACAATTCTATAATTGGTTATTTATACAGTTTTTCAAACATGCTAATGGCAGCTGAAAATGCCAACAGCCATCTACCCCCGATAGGTTTCTGCAATGAACCACTATTAGGCTCCGAGGGGTGTGCATTATTCTGTTTTTTTGCGGTTTTTTGCTTTTTGCTGTTATTTCTCAAGTTGCTTACCAGAAAAGTTAAACATCAAAAAGAATACAAAACCGAATTGTGCACACTTTTTGGCTCCTAATAGGCTCCAAATATGCTGCGTAAACTTTTTTTGCCTCACTTTTGGCACTAAGATAGCCCCGCTAAAACCTACCCTTATCTATCATTACAAACTTTCATGTACGACAAAAAAGACCTAAACTACGTATTTGCCTGTTTTCTCAAAATCCCGAACAATCTCCATCACACGCTTAGGTGCGTTGTATGGTCCAAGCGGAATATCCTTTAGCAAAACCCAAGGCGACTTACGCGCAACCACCGTGGCAATGTGCTCCTCACCAAAGCTTTTCTTTGCCACCTCAATAACTTCGCGCCTAACGCCTGTTTCTGAAAGGTCGCCAAGTGCATGCAGGTACTCGTGCAAGAGTAGATTGTAAACTAATGCGTTGACGGTGGGTTTGTCGCTCATTGATGCCTCCACGATTTCTACAAGCGCACGGTTTAGGACGATGTTGTTGGTTCCAACTGGGTAGTAAGCGCCCAGCAGCAGGGGTAAATCATCCAGAAATAACATCATGCTATCTCTGCGTTTGCCCAGCGCATATTCAGCGGATTCTTTTACGATTTTCCAGACTTCAGCGTAGTTTTTGGATTTGTCTAAGCTGGCACCAAACCGTTCGGTGTCTTTAGTGTTGCCTCTCAAAAGCAGTCACCTTTAGATGAATGAAAAAGAAAGAACCCTTTAAGTGTTACACTAACGGCAGGAAAACAAAAAATTGATAAATACGTGTGCTTCTGTCATAGACGTTATAGGTGAAAATTGAATGGCAAGTAATGTCGTCGTAAAAGACATCATGCAAAAAGACGTTAAAGTTGTAAACAACAACACAACCATGCAAGAAGTAGTTGCAACAATGAACAAATTCGACAAAGACGCAATTCTCGTTGTCCAAAGCGGAATACCAACGGGCATCATCACCGTCAAAGACGTTCTAATCCGAGCAGTTGAAGCAGGCACCCCTCTTAGAACCATAATTGCAAGAATGGTCTACACAAACCCACTCGTAACCATCGATGAAAACGCAACTGTTGAAGAAGCAGCAAAACTCATGAAGCACTGGAGCATCAAACACTTACCAGTTGTCGACAAAAAAGGCGCCCTAGTAGGCTTGCTAGATGATAGAGCAATTGTCTACGCGGTTCCAAAATTGATGTCGATAATGGAAGAATTCTGCCGCCGAAAATAATTTCTTTCCCTAATCTTTAGTTTTTTATTTACCAACCATTTTTCCAAACAAACTAGTCAAAAAAGGCTCTTCTGCGCAGGAGTAAACAAGAAAAAGATAGAAAAGGGCCTATGGCTTGTTTTCTTTAGCCCAAGCTTCTTTAGCCCAAGCTTCTTTAGCCATTTTAGCGATGTTGTCAGTGTTTGTCTGGTCATTTAAATCTGTCAAAACATTTTTGATTTCGTTTCTGACAAGTAGTGCAATTTCGTTGACGCGGAGTGGTTCAGGCCTTGTTGATTGATAGATGCGTAGAGCACGTAGAACAAATCGAACAATCAAGTTATTGAGTTCATCTTGTAATTCGGTAAGTTCATCCTTGCTTTGGGTCATTTTTTTGCTATAAGCGTCTGAATCTCTTTTTCCAGTAGGTTCCATTTTCAATCGGTCCTTTAAGCAGAAGTATCAACGGCGCATTATAGCCTTTTCTAGTAAAGTCACGCATCTAAAAAAAGATTAAGAAATGGTTGTTTTTGGTTTACCCAGCTTGCGGTTTAGGCAGGCTTGAATGAAACCAGCATATTCTGGGGAGGGTCTTCCTGGTCGACTCTTGAATTCGCCGTGGAACTGCGATGCAAAATAGAAGTATTTATCCGATAATTCTAAGGTCTCCATTCTTCTGCCGTCGCTACTTTTTCCAGTAAAGCACAAACCATTATTTTTTAGGGCTTCAATGTAGTCGAGGTTGACTTCGAAGCGGTGGCGGTGGCGCTCATGGATTTCTTCCTGAGCAAACATACTGTAAGCTAACGTGACCTTCTGCAGAACCACCTTGTGGGCTCCAAGCCGCATGGTTGCACCTTTAATTTCTATTCCACGCTGCTCAGGCATAAGGTCAATGACTGGATAGGGTGTATCAGGGTTGATTTCGGTGCTGTTAGCATCTTTTAAGCCGCAGACGTTGCGGGCGAACTCTATAACTGCCAATTGGAAACCGTAACATATCCCCAGAAAAGGAATGTTGTTTTCTCGAGCGTATTTGGTCGCAGCTATTTTGCCTTCTGTACCTCTTGGTCCAAAACCGTAAGGAACAAATACGCCATCAAAATTCGCTAAGTCACTAATGCAGTGGGGTTCGCGCTCGAATTTTTCAGCTTCTAAGTAGGAAATGCAGACTTTGGCTTTGCATGCTGCTCCGCCATGTCGCAGTGCCTCAGTCATGCTTACATAGCTGTCAGATAATCCAGCGTATTTGCCGACTAAAGCGATTTTGACTTCATGTTCGGGATGAACCATGCCGTCAACGAATACTTCCCAGCCGCTGAAGTCTTTACCTTTACATTTTATGGCTAAACGTCCACAGATAAAATCGCCCATGCCTTGCTTGTCAAGAATTAGTGGGACTTGATAGACTGTTTCTGCGTTGTATGAGCAGAAAACTGCGCTCTCCGGAATTGTTCCGAACAACGCGATTTTTCTGAGTGCTTCAGCATCAATCATGGTGGGGCTTCGGGCAACGATGGTGTCAGGTTGGATACCGATGCGTCGTAACTCGTTAACGCTGTGCTGTAGAGGTTTAGTTTTCATTTCTCCTGTAACATCTAAAACGGGTACCAAAGCCACATGAACATAAAGTGTGTTCTCGTATCCTTCTTCCACACGCATCTGGCGGATTGCTTCCAGAAACGGCAAACCCTCGATGTCGCCAACTGTGCCGCCGACCTCAGTTAAGACTATTTCGGCATTTACCATTTTGCCTGCGTTTCTAATGCGGTTTTTAATCTCGTTAGTTACATGAGGAACAATTTGGACGCATCGACCCAAAAAATCGCCGCGTCGCTCTTTCTCGATAACGGATTTGTAAATTGTTCCTGTGGTTAAGTTGTTTTCTTGTTTTAGGCTTAAATCCAAGAAGCGTTCATACCAGCCAAGATCCAAGTCAGTTTCGCCGCCGTCGTCGGTGACGAAGACTTCGCCATGCATGTACGGGTTCATTGTTCCCGCGTCAATGTTAACGTAAGGGTCAATTTTTACGACTGTCGGTTTTAATCCTCTTGCTTGAAGCATTTTGCCGATGGAGGAAGTTAAGATGCCCTTACCGACTGAACTTAGCACACCACCTGTTACGAAAATGTACTTAACCATGCTTTTCCCCGCAATAACCTCTACCTTTCATGCCGAATTAATATAACTCTTTTGTGTGCCAAGCTGTAAAAACGTGCAACCAAGCATGTTTAATTCTAAATAGGTGAATAGATTATTGGGGCGGTGGCGCTTGCCTGTATCCGCGGTTGCGTCTTAAACCCCACATTAAGAGCCATACGCCGAGTAAAATTAGTACAACTGGCCAGAAATACTGCCAAAACAGCGACAACGACCGGAAAAGTGCTGCTAACCCAATAAGCAATATAAATAAGCCGGCGATGAGAAGCCCTAAACCGTTGCCGCTTCGATGGTAACCGTATCCTTCCTCATAATAGCGTCGTCGGTCGTATCTTGTGTGAGGTCTATTTTCAATTCTAAGTGGAGCGCCACAATTTGAACAAACAGATGCGGTGTCAGGGTTGAGTGTGCCGCATTTTGTGCAATAAACCATCCTTTTTAACTCCTCGAATATTCTTCTAAGAAGCATTAAACTCATATAATTTTTGGTTTCAGATGTTAGATAGATGCTTTAGTGCATAAGATATTAATTACAAGTGCTGCAATAACTATACTGGAGATCACTCTAAATGCCGCAAGCCTTTGTATTAATAAACGTTGAATCAGGAGCCGAAGAAGATGTTGTCCGGGAACTCAAAAAGATTGATGGTGTGGAGGAAGCGTATTTTTCATATGGCGTTTACGACATCATTGCTAAAGTTAAAGCCGAATCAATGGAGAAACTAAAAGACACGGTGACCCGCAAAATAAGAACACTTGGCAGAGTACGCTCAACATTAACATTGATAATGATGGAAGAATAAGCTGCTTCGCGAAAAGCGCTTAACCACTATATTTTTTAAAAATCCATAGAAAACTAAATAATTTTCCGTCTTAACGCTGACCATATATCATCAATTGACACCATAGCAACCGCCTGCAACCCAACCGTTTTAGCACACGCCGCAATCTTATCCCTGTTAACATCAGTCTTGACTTTCGACGTTACCTTTGGATAAGTTACCCACAACAAACCTTTCTCGGCTAACAGTGACTTAAGCGGGAATAGCTGGTCAAGTTCTTTCTTAGAAGTTAAAAAAATCTGAATAAAATCGACAGGACCCTGAGGCTCAACTGTTACTTTAGTTTTTAGGGGGAGGGCGCCGAGAAGAGACCTGTAACCGGTGGGTTCGTTGATAAGCAATACTCTGTAGTTCTCTTTGATGAGAAGTTTCTGTGCAACTGGTTTCTCAGACATCAAAAAATGCTCCTTTTTCGGTTTTACATTTAGTTTTAACCCAGTTTTGTTAAATAAAGATAGCTTCGGCGGTTGGCGTAAAAAAAGATGATCATGTAACCGAGATGATTTTGCTGGTAATTCTGATTAACGCTTAATAGCTTAGCCACAAAAGTCTAACCAAGGCTTGAAACCCCAATGAATCCAGCGAAAAAACCCTTCCGCATAAACGCCATTTTTTTACTATTAATTTTGGGTTTAGTCGCCTTCATCATTTACATCTATTTTTATATCAATCCAACAGAAGTCATCGGAATCCTCTCAAGAACAAATCTCGTCGTCTACACTGGCGCGTTTGTAGCTTACTTCCTGTTCGCCCTCTTCTCCTCGCTGGTCTGGCAGCAACTCCTAAGCAGCTTATCTATAAAAATAAGCAAACGCAAAACCCTGCTCTTCACATGGGTTGGATTATTTTTTGATGCAACTGTGCCTCAGTTAGGCTGGTCAGGAGACGTATCAAAAACATATCTTTTAGCTAAGGATTCAAAGGGCGACGCGGGAAAAATCGGTGCATCGGTTGTTGGACAAAAAATTTTCACTATGACACTAACCATCGTTGCTTTAAGTGCTGGTTTGAGTTTAGTGATTGCTAACTATTCCCTACCTTTTGCAACAACTCTTTTAATCGCCTTCGTTTTGATCCTGTCAATTCTAGCTTTAGCCATCGTTTATTTTGTTAGCATAAAGCCGGCAACCACCAAAACCCTGCTTAACTGGGCAATAAAAATCGGGGTTTTCTTCCGAAAACGTTGGAACCCACAGAATTTCCAGGTTAAAGCTGAAGAACTACTGGGTAAATTCCATGGTGGATTCAAGCAGCTAGCTGAGCATCCTAAAGCATTGGCTAAAGCCGCTGTTTTTGCAGTTTCAAGTTTTATTTGTGAAGTCTCAGTTATTTTCATAACTTTCGTCGCGTTAGGTTACCCTGTTCCAATTGAAAAAGTGTTGATTGTTTTTACTTTAACTGGAACATTGCAGACTGTCGGCGTAACATTTTTCGGGTTTCCAGAGTTGATTATGACTGTTTCGTTTAGTGCGCTCTTGATTCCTGCCTCGCTTGCGCTCTCAGTGACTTTGCTAACAAGGGTTGTGAACCTGTGGTTTAGGCTTATCGCATCGTATTTGGCGCTGCAGTGGGCTGGAATAAAAATCCTCAGACAAGGACAGGTAAGTTAAGCAAGGAAACATTTTAATGCCGACTAATCCTAAGTATTTGGTGAGGATTGTTATGCCTACAGCGTTTGTGTTAATAAATACTGAGATAGGCTCTGAATCTGATGTTCTAAAAGAGCTGAAAAAGGTTGAAGGCGTGGAAGAAGCCTCAGCCGTTTACGGAGTCTACGACATCGTTGCAAGAGTTAAAGCAGACACCATGGATAAACTAAAAGAAATAGTAACCTGGCGAATTCGGCGACTAGATAAAGTGCGTTCAACACTCACAATGATTGTTGTGGAAGACAAGTAAACATCAAATTCCCTTTCTTTTAGATCGAAACCGATTTTTCCAATCATAATGTTACAGTTGTGACTAGCATGATACAGTCACATAATTTTAAATCATTTTCAACTGAAGTATCATTCCTGTGCGTCAAAGGCAGTGAGAGAATGAAAATAAACCTGGAAGTCAAAGGGATGCTCAAAGAGAACCAATTGAAAGTAGCAACTCTCGCCGCCAACGGATGCACTGAATTTTTAATCGGTTGGATAAAGAGGTTTGGAAACACATTGAAACTTTTTGTGTTCCCATTCAATAAAGAGCAACCGAACTTCTGAAACCAACCACCCCCTCCCTCTCAAATGAAAAGGAGAAACAAAAAAATGCCAACAGCCTACATTCTTTTAAATACTGAAATCGGGGCCGAAAACCAAGTCCTAAGGGCGCTTAAAAAAATCGAAGGCGTTGAAGAAGCCAATAGTCTGTGGGGGGTCTACGATATAATTGCTAACGTCAAGGCAGACAGCATGGATGAACTCAAGCACATAATAACGAAGCGGATTGAAAAAATCAGCAGGATAAACTCTAAATTAACCATGATAATTAATGAGAAAACCCAAAATACTATTCATGAGCAAGTAATTTTTGAGAATCAACTAATCATGTAAATAATGCCTAAATGTGTTTTAGGCTAACAATACTTTTTATCTTCCAGCCCATCTTCTTTAGTTCTATTTGGAGAGCAGCCGCCGTTGACACAGCGACAGACAATGCACATAGGGTTAGATGACACAGATTCTACGAAGGGAGGCTGCACCACCTATCTTGCCGCGGTTCTCATCGAAAAACTCGAAAAATTCAACGTGCAGTTTGTTGATTATCCTGCCTTGATTAGGCTCAACCCTAACGTGCCGTGGAAAACAAGGGGAAACGGCGCCTTATGCCTGCGGTTCACCTACGCGTCCGAGTTTGAAACCCAAATAAAAGATACAGCCATGCAATTGTGGGAAGAACACTCAGCAATCAAAGAGAAAGGCACAGACCCAGGAATCATATTCTACAAAAACAGGGAGATCCCCGCGGAACTGGGGGCTTTCTCAAAAAAAACGGAAACAGCCATCGTAACACTCAAGGAAGGCATGGCACTAATCAAAAAACTGGGCGCTGAAGCAGCAGGGTTTAATTCTTGTAGGGGCATCATCGGCGCATTTGCAGCTATCGGCGAAACCCTTGACGACGACTATACCTACGAGTTGATAGCTTACCGAACAAAGGAAAATTTAGGCACAAAAAGGCGGGTGGATGAGGCTTCGATTTTTGAGATGGATAAGTTAACGCAGCCTTGCACTTTCAACAATGTGGATACTGAGAAAGGCAGGGTTATCATTACTCCGCGTGGTCCCGACCCCATCCTGTTTGGAATCAGAGGAGAATTAGCCGAAACAGTCAAAAAAGCATTCGGCTTAGTAAAGCCACTGGAAGCGGTTGAGCGCTGGGTTATTTTCCGCAGCAACCAAGGCACAGACGCCCACCTAAAACATGCCCAATCATTAGGAACCTTGGAACCATATAGTTCAGTCATCGCCAAAGGCGTGGTTTCCCAGAATCCACGGATAGTTCCCCTTCGCCACGTCATCTTCTCCATCAAGGACGAGTCGGCAGAGGTGGATTGCGCCGCTTACGAACCCACAGGTGACCTGCGCAAGATTGCAAGGGAACTCATCGTCGGCGACAGCGTCGAAGTTTATGGCGCGGTGCACAAAGCAACCGTGAGCAAGCCGTTAACGATTAACTTGGAAAAAATCAACATCATAGACCTTGAACAGCAAACCCTGCTGGAAAATCCGCTTTGCCCCAATTGCGGAAAACATTTGAAGTCCATGGGCAAAAACCAAGGTTTCCGCTGTGAAAAATGCGGCGGCAAATACAACAATCTAAGAAAGAAGGAAACGGTTATACCTAGGTCGCTTAAGGCGGGTTTGTACGTGACTTCAACGAGGTCGCAAAGACATCTAACCAAACCTCTTCGGCGGTACGGCCAAGAAAAACTGGGCGCTAACGAGAAACCGATGATTAAGGGTTGGCATTCTTCTTTGCATGAAATTTCGGCAAAATAATTTAAATGCATGAATCTCGTAACCCATAAACGCAAAACAACTGGAGCGGCTGAAATTTGACCAAGACGTTTACAGAAAAAGATTATGCGCTTCCATTCTTCAAGGAGGAAGGTTTCGTTAGGAAGCTTTGTCCAAAATGCGGAGAATATTTCTGGACCCAAAACGCCCAGCAAGAAACCTGCGGCGAATCCGGTTCAGACGAGTGCGGATGCTACACTTTCCTTGGCAACCCTGCAACAACCAAAAAATTCAGCCTCTCCGAGATGCGCGAAGCGTTCCTCTCGTTCTTCGAAAAGAACGGTCACACACGCATAAAACCGTACCCAGTTGTTGCACGTTGGAGAAAAGACATTTATCTAACCCACGCAAGCATCATCGATTTTCAACCGTACGTGACTGAGGGAATTGCGCCGCCGCCAGCCAACCCACTGGTAATTTCTCAGCCATGCATCAGATTAACCGACATATCCAACACGGGACCAACCTTCGGAAGGCACCTAACCATCTTTGAAATGGGCGGAGCACACGCATTCAACTACCCAGACAAAGAAATCTACTGGAAAGACGACACCGTACGCTTCCACCACAGATTCGCCACTGAATGCCTCGGCATAACATCTGAAGAAGTAATCTATAAGGAGGGCGTGTGGGTTGGCGGAGGAAACGCTGGTCCAGACGTAGAATGCATCTGCCGCGGCTTAGAAGTGGGCACATTGGTGTTTATGCAGTACAAGGTTGTCGGCGACGACTTCGTCGAGTTGCCCATTCGCACGGTTGATACAGGTTATGGTATTGACCGTTTCACTTGGATTAGTCAGGGCGTTCCAAGTCTGTTCCAAGCAATTTACGGCGATTTGCTTAACAAAGTCATGACTTTGGCGGGAATAACCAATGTTGATAATGATTTCTTGGCGCGTGTTGCAAAGTATTCTGGTTTAGTGAGCGTTGACAAACGTGCAAACAGACTAGTCGCGCGCAAACGAGTTTCCGAGCTTACAGGCATCGACATGCAAACACTCGACAAAGTACTCATCCCCATCGAGAACGTTTGGGCAGTAACCGACCACACCAAAACCCTCAGCTTCATGCTAAGCGAAGGCGTTGTCCCATCCAACATCCAAGAAGGCTATCTAGCAAGGCTCCTGTTCCGACGGGTTTACCGTTTAATGCGCACCCTAAACATGGAACCAGCCAAACTCTACGACATCATCGACATGCAAGCCGATTACTGGGGCAAAGATTTCCCTCGTATCAAAGAAATGCAAAATGAAATCATTGAAATGCTCAAAGTCGAAGAGGAAAAATTCGTTGAAACACTAAAACGTGGTGAAGGCATGGTTAAGCGCATAGCAGTTGACCTGAAAACTAAAGGCACAGGCAAACTTCCAATGGACACCCTCACGGAGCTGTACGATTCGCATGGGCTTCCTCCAGAAATCGTCAAGCAAGCCGCCGAAAAAGAAGGCATTGAGGTTGAAGTTCCAGAAAACTTCTACGCATTGATTGCCAACCGCCACATGCAAGCACCAAAACCAACAGAGGAAGAAGAGACGCAGGCTGAGCAGACCCTTCAGAAAATAGCTGAACAACTGCCCGCGACCGAGCAACTGTATTACTCAGACGTTTACCAAAAAGAGTTCGATGCCCAAGTTCTAAAAATCATTAACGGCACCTACGTCGTGCTGGATAAAACCTGCCTGTATCCTGAAGGCGGCGGTCAACCAACCGATCAAGGCTGGCTAATCAGCGGCAACACAAAGTCTGAAGTTGTCGACGTCCAAAAAATCGGCAAAGTCATCGCGCACAAACTAAGTGCTCCAGCAACATTCAAAGAAGGCAGCAAGGTCCACGGCGTAATCGACTGGAACCGAAGATATTTGCTGATGAAAGCCCACACTGTTACGCACCTCATAAACGGAGCTGCAAGACGCGTTTTAGGCGAGCACGTTTGGCAATCAGGCACCCAAAAAGGATTAGAAACATCAAGACTCGACATCACCCATTATCGCAGGTTAACCCCGGAAGAAATACATAAAATCGAAACCCTCGCAAACCAATCCATCGAAGCTAACATGAAAGTTGAAACCACATGGCTGCCACGCAATGAAGCAGAATCCCGCTACGGCTTCAGGCTGTATCAGGGCGGTGCAGTTCCGGGAAAAGACATCCGTGTGGTGAAAACTGGAGATTGGGACGTTGAAGCATGCGCGGGAACACATTTAGGAAGTACTGGTGAAGTGGGTTTTGCAAAAATTGTTTATACGGAGCGTGTGCAGGATGGCGTGGAACGCTTGAGCTACGCGGTTGGACTCAAAGCCTTGAAGGCGATGCAGGACCAGGAGAGTTTGCTGAGTAAAGTCGCCGAAGTCTTAACCGCTCCCATCGACAAACTCGACAAAACAGCCGAGAAAGTCGTTAAGGAACTAAAAGAAGCCAACGTAGAAAAACGCAAACTAATCAAAGAATTAGCTGCAAAGGAAAGTGCAGTTGGACAAACACAAACCTGTGAAGCAGCAACCGAAGTTGGCGGAGTGACCATCATTAAACGGGATTTTGGCGAAGTAATCGATGCAGATCGCATGCTAAGAACAGGAAGCGAAATCATTAAACGCAATGAAGCCACTGTCACGCTCTTCTATGGGTCAGATCGCAAAACCTGTAGGCTTATGGTTATGGCTGGCGAAGTCGCAGTGAAGAAGGGAGTTAACGCAGGCAGTATTGTGAAGGAGGCGGCGCCGATTTTTGGCGGAGGCGGCGGCGGAAGGCCTAACTTTGCTCAAGGCGGCGGAACGAAGCCTGAGAAGCTGGCGGAAGCCGTGCAGGCAGCGGAAGAAGTAGCTAAAAAACAACTTAAAGCTTAACGCGAAACCACGCGTGAGCTCTTTCCCATATTTTGGCTACGTTTTTTTTGACTCCGTGAATTTATCATGCTTTATTTGTAATTTTATGCCAGAAAATATATAAGCGCGCATGCACACGTGTGCTCAAGGTGAAGTGGTGCAGAAGCACCTAAACCGCTGGTGAATACATGCGTAGAAGCTTAACAGTAACCCCAGAAAACGACAAAAAAATCCTACTAACAAAAGGACGATTCCTCACAGGAGACGCACCCTTTGACATTGACTACACCACACTCGTCAACATATTCATCGAGCTTGGCCACAAACTGATGATCGCAGCCTGGAAAGACAGCACACCCCCAGACGTCATCATAGACAAAAACGAAATCATAGAATCCTTCAAGAAGCATTTCTTTAACGCCGAATTAAAAGAAGAAGCAGTCGGAGACCAAGTTGCCGAAATCATATTTAGAAAACTAGTGGAGCAATCCAACATGACTGCAAGCGACCAAAGCAACCAAAACACCCCTGCATTACCTGCTGAACAACCAAGTACTAAAGAGACAAAAAAACAAAAATACATCGCGTAGAGTTAACACAAGAGGAACAAATCAATGGTTGATGAACAAACCGCGGCTGAATCGCCAAATTTTGAAGAACTGCTAGAAAACGAAAAGAAGCGTTCAGAAGATTATCTGACAAGGCTTAGGTATCTGCAGGCGGACTTCGAAAACCTGAAGAAACGTTACGAAAGGGAAGCTGAGCAAATCAAAAACTACGGCACCGAATGCTTAGTCCTTCAACTATTAGATGTCGTGGATGAGCTCGAGTTAGCGGTTAAGAACGGAGAAATCTCCACGTCACCCGAATCGTTAATTGAAGGGGTCGAAATGACATTAAAGAAACTTAGAAAAGTTCTTGAGCAAGAAGGAGTAACTCCAATAGAGAGCCCAGAAGGCAAAGTTTTTGACCCCTCACGCCACAACGCCATCGCCACAGAAGAGCGGGATGATGTTGACGCCTGCACGGTGCTTGAAGAAATACGGAAAGGCTACATGATGCGGGGCAAAGTGCTTAGGCCAACCATCGTTAAAGTTTCTGTTAAGTCAAAAGAAAATAATCAAAATCAAAGTAACCAAACGGAGGAAAAAAACAAAAATGAGTAATCAAAATCCAAAAACAAACCAAAAAGTGTTAGGTATAGATTTGGGAACAACCAATTCAGCAGCCGCCATCTATGAAGGCGGACATGCCACGGTTATTCCAAGCGCCGAAGGACCCACAATGGCTGGAAAAATGTTTCCATCAGTTGTTGCCTTCACAAAAGACGGGCAACTCCTGGTAGGTGAATCGGCAAAACGCCAAGCAACCACCAACTCTGAAGGAACAGTTTTTGAGATAAAACGTAAAATGGGAACAGACTACAAAGTCAACATCTACGGCAAAGAATACACACCCCAACAGATCTCAGCATTTATTCTGCAGAAAATAAAGAAAGACGCCGAAATCTACCTTGGCGGCTCAATCAACAAAGCAGTCATCACAGTTCCAGCACACTTCAACGATAACCAACGCCAAGCAACCAAAGACGCAGGTGAAATCGCAGGGTTCCAAGTCATGAGAATCATCAACGAACCCACAGCTGCATGTCTCGCATACGGCATCGACAAGCTTGAGCATGAAATGAAAATCCTCGTCTTCAGCTTCGGCGGCGGCACCCACGACGTAACTGTTATGGATTTTGGCAAAGGAGTTTTCCAGGTTTTAAGCACCAGCGGCGACACCCAGCTCGGCGGAACAGACGTTGACAAAGCAGTAATGGACTACATTCTAGGAGAGTTTAAGCGTCAAACTGGCATTGACGTTAGCGGCGATAGGATGGCGATGTCTCGGCTAAAAGAAGCCGCTGAAAAGGCCAAAATTGAGCTTTCCACACTGATGAGCACAGACATTGACCTGCCATTCTTGACAGCGGATGCTTCAGGACCAAAACATCTAAAATTAACTTTGACACGCACAAAACTCGAGTCTTTAGCGCAGCCAGTCGTTCAAAAAACCCAACGCACACTGGAAAAAGCCTTAGAAGATGCAAAACTAACGCCGCAGGGAATCGACAAAATCATCCTAATCGGCGGCATGACCCGAATGCCCCTTGTTCAACGCTTCGTTGAGCAAATCTTGGGCAAAGCACCTGAACGTGGACTTGACCCTATGGAATGCGTTTCCATCGGCGCAGCTATCCAAGCTGGAGTTATCACGGGCGAAGTCACCGATCTATTGCTCTTAGACGTTACCCCACTTACCCTTGGACTTGAAACCATGGGCGGCGTATTCACAAAAGTCATGGATAAAAACACTACCATCCCCACCAAACGCAGCCAAGTGTTCACGACAGCCGCAGACTTCCAAACCGCAGTCACCATCCATGTACTTCAGGGCGAACGTGCAATGGCAGCTGACAACGTCTCGCTTGGCGAATTCAACCTCGTCGATTTGCCCCCAGCGCCCAGAGGAGTTCCGCAGATCGAAGTAACCTTTGATATAGACGCCAACGGCATCATGAACGTAACCGCTAAAGATAGAGCCACAGGAAAAGAAGCAAAAATCCGCATCACAGCATCCACAAAACTTGGCAAAGATGAAAAAGAACGCTTAATCAAAGATTCTGAACAGTTCGCTGACCAAGACCGAAAGAAGAAAGAAGAAGCAGAACTCAGAAACAACGCTGACAGCCTCGTCTACACCGCTGAACGCACGAAGAGTGACCTTGCAGGCAAAATCAGCCCCGAAGAAGTCGCCAAAGTCGACGCAGCCGTAACTGAACTCAAAAATGCATTAGCGAGCAACGACATGGCACAGATCAAAGCCAAATCCGACGCGCTCCAGAAGGTTCTGCAAGAGGTCGGGACTAAAGTGTACCAGCAAGCAGCAGCTGAAGCAGCAAAACAGCAAGGACAACAGCCAGGTGGTCAGCAAGAAGGCCCACAGCCAGGCGAGGGACAAGAGCCACCGCCAAGCGGCGAACCACAAGCAGGCCCAGAAGGCGAACACGTGGTCGACTCAGAAGACTATAAAGTGAAGTAGCCCTAGGCTATCACTCATATTTTTTATATACTTCATTTTTTATCCATCTTGGATTTCCTTTAGCATCTGCTTTTTGCTATACTTAGCTTTCGGATTTGGCTGTCTTCATATCTGTCTTGTCCAATAACTAGCGTGAAAGTCAAAAAATATAAAAATCATTGCAGTTAAAAAAGCCTCCAAGGTTACCACAATGAAATTCTGTCCACAGTGCGGAACTTTGCTCCAAGTAGTCAAGAAGGGCACTCCTTCACTCAGATGCCCAAAATGCAGATACCAAAAAACTATAAACCGAGAAGAAACAAAACAAAAAATTAACGTCTACTGTGGCAAATCAGCAGAAATCGCAGTCATAGACAAAAAAGCAGCATCGCTAAGACAACTCCCCACAGTTAAAGTGGTCTGTCTAACATGCGGCCATACCGAAAGCGAAACTTGGAACGTGGAAGCAGCAGACGAGACCATCCATTCAACAATCACTTTCTTTAGATGCACAAATTGCGGAGCAACACGAAGAGAAGCAGGATGATCCAAATAACAAAAGTGCTAACTAACTTTTCAAGCAAAGTATTTCTTTGAGAGTACTAAACCTGTTTTGGCCTACGATTTGATAATTAGCACCTTTTTTTAACGGTACCTTTGGAACGTGTGGTTGATTTTATAAAATTAAGTTTTTCAAAAACATTTTTAGAAATGGTTTTTTCGGGCATATTTGGATCCTGATATCCAATCGTTGCAGAAACGATAGAGGGATGTCTTCACCAACCTATTTGGATCCGAGAAGTGTGCATAATTCGGTTTTGTATTCTTTTTGCTGTTTATCTTTTCTGGTAAGCAACTTGAGAAGTAACAGCAAAAAAGCAAAAAACCGCAAAAAAACAGAATAATGCACACCCCTCAGATCCTAATAGACTATTATTGTAGAAATCTATAAGGGGTAGACAATATTGGATGTTTGCGTTCATTAGTATGTTGATTTTCAGTGCTTTATATAGGGGAGGGTAGTTGCAAGAGCAACTGCGAGGCGGAATGGATATGAATAACTGTGGGTCACCTTATCAGCTATGAATAAGCAGGTAATCTTGATTACAGGCACGCCTTGCGTTGGAAAAACATCCTCTGCGAGACAACTCGCCGCAAAACTCAACGCAGAATACATTAACTTAACTGATTTTGCCAAAACCTACAACCTAACCTTGGGCGAAGATAAAGAACGTAAAACCACCATAATCGACGAAGAAGCCATGCAGCAGAAACTCAAAGAAACCATCGATGCCTCAGCCAGCGCCAACATCATCGTGGATGGACACTACGCAGCGGCAGTTACCCCACCCAGCCAAGTTACCAATGTCTTCGTTTTACGTCGAAACCCTAAAGAACTCAAAGCGTTCATGCATAAATGCGGCTTTTCAGAAGCAAAGATGTGGGAAAACCTTTCGGCGGAAATCATCGACAGCTGCCTTGTTGAAGCAGTGCAGATACAGCCGGGGAAGGTTTGCGAGTTGGATGTGACGGGGAAAGCGGTGGATGAAAATGTGGCGGAGATTATTGAGGTTTTGGAGAAACGCAAGAAGTGCTACGTTGGCATTGTGGATTGGCTTGGGATGCTTGAGCAGGAAGGCATTCTTGACGAATACTTAAAGACGTAGGTTATCGGAAGCTGCCGATTTTCTGCTTCGTCAACAACGTTATTTTGCGTCTGTTACTGTAGGATTTTGCGTGGTCGCTGAATTTCTCGCCAATCATAATGGGACTTGACAAATCAACATCTTCTGAGGACGTGTCCAAGTTGATTATTACGTTGACGCCGATGGTTCGGTTCCAGTCACGTACCCAAACACCCTGTTCCAGACGTCCTTTCTGCACGATCAAATCAAAATGTCGCGCGACGCCGCTGTGTCCTTCCAACTTGACGTTTTCGCTGTTAACTTTGTAACCTTCCTTCTTGAAGTATGCAACTGCCAGCTCGGTTAAATGGGATCTGGACTTAAACTGTTCTCCATCAATGTCCATAATGCTCGCTCTCTCTACCAAACCATTAATGAACCTGTATGATGAAAAGCCTTTCGGAAGCAACTCCAAAATGGGCGTAACACTAATCGTAAAATGCACAAAATGCGCCGGCTTAATGTTAACGGCTAAAGGCCAGAAAACAAAAGTTTGCCCCTACTGCGGCACCCACGTAAACCTGCTGAGAGTCCAACGAGTGGCAGCTTCAGACAGCGCTTTTGAAGCTTCAGAAATGTTGCGTAAACTAAAAAGCGAAAAAGGATTCGATAAAAAATAATTTAGCGAACATGCCTAAGCAACTCGCAGGCTTTACACAAATCCAACGCTGACGGCTCCCCACATTCAGCGCACACTTTAAAATCTTCTTTTTTGGCTGTTTCCTCGAGTGCAGGTCGCAGGCGTTCAAGGGCTTTGAAAACAGTGAATTTTGTTCCCGCATGCTTTTCCTCCATTCGGTTAATCATGCCGCGAACGTCGTTGCGCAGGGCTCCTGAAGCGTAGGGGCAGGGGGTGTCTTGGAAATCTATTTTTTTGACATAGGCGTATAGGGCGCTTTCTTTTTCGGGGATTTCGCAGAAAGGCTTAATCTTTTGAACAAACAGCGGGTGCACTTCGCTGGTGACTGGTTTCTCCTTTGCTAATCTTGCGATGTCGCCGCGTAAAATGTTCATAAGAACCGTCTGCACCTCATCATCAAGCGTGTGGGCTGTAGCGATTTTAGTGGCTTTAACATCCCGTGCACCATGATTAATGGCTTTGCGCCGCAACACACCGCAGTAAGCGCAAGCTGTCAACTCCGTCTGCCCTCCTTTTCGCGCTTTAAAAATCATTTCATCCAGCGTGAAGCCATAAAGTTCCTTAAACGAGACGATGTGGTGGGGGATTTCGAGTTTTTTGCAGTTAGAGGAAGCGATTTCCAAGGCTTCATTACGGTAGCCTTTGATGCCTTCATCCACTGTAACCGCAGTGAGATGGGTTTTTGGTCTGGACCGCTTGAGCTTTGCCAGTATATACAGTAGGCTTAGGCTGTCTTTGCCGCCTGAAACCGCGATGGCTAAGTGGTCGTTGAAGTTGAGCATGTGGTAGCGTGTGATGGTTGAGCGGACTTTGGCTTCGATGGATTCTGTGAAGCATTTTTTGCACAGTCGCTCACCTGAATACTGCCTGAAGAAGAAGGCTTCGCGGGTTTTGCAGATGCAGCAGACTGGTGTATCCATCGGGGGTCCTTCGTTAGCTTTGATTGGATATTAAAGTAAATATAGTTTCTCCCGACAACATCACCCGCCAACTTTCCCTTTTTTCTATTTTTCTTTTGAGGAGTGCAACAATACTTGACTAGGAAAAAGAGGCATATTGGAGTTAGCTTAGTTTTTGCGGCTTTAATCCAGATTGTTTTAGGTTTGGCTATCGTTTACGGAGGCATAACGCTGTATTCGTTTAATTTAGTGTTTTTTACACTTGTTTTTCCAGCTAATTCTATAGAGCAAACGTTAGCGGTTGTTCTTGGAGCATTATTTTTCAGCTCTGGTTTAATGACGGCTGGCTTATCTAAAAGATTCCCTTAACTATTTAATCAGCAAGAGCGTTACTAAGCTGGTTACGCCAGCTGTCTTTCTAATGCCTAATTTAATTATGTCTTTTAGCTTGTCTATGGACATTGCTTTAACTTTTATCACAAGATCGTAGACACCATATAGGGAATATGCCTCTTCAACTCCTTCTACGCCTTTTAGGTTTTCTAGCACTTTATCTTCGACGCCTAAAGCGGTATTTACTAAGACTAACGCAGATATCATGTATCAATCCTTCCTGTTCATCTCTCTACCTTCCAACATTATAGTTAAGACTGTGTTGTCGCATAGGTGAACCTACAACTGCTTGCTTCAAACCAGAAAAATACTCGCTTTCTTTCTACTTTTTTTCTGTACCAAATTTACTGTTCAACTCTCTACTAATATCGGCAAAGCTTGTTTAAAACTGGAAAGCTCCAGGTATTCGTATGCGTGGTGCATGTCTTCAAATTCAGTGTTTTGTGTGTCCTTTACTTCAATTTGCAGTTGTTTTTCAACGCTGATTTGGTTTAGCTCCGCTTTGAATCTGATGTAGGCTAAAGCTGATTTTGGCTTGACTTTTGATGGTCTCAATGTCAGAAAAGAATTAGAATATGCAAAACAGAGAAAACAAATGTTAGAATTGGAAGATAATTCTGAGGAGGAAAAATAAAAATGGAGTTTCAAGTAAAAGACAATACGTTCTATGTCCTATTGAACAAAGAAGGAAAAACTAATTCGCTAATGATTTTCAGCGAACTATCACCCTCAGTCAAAAAGGTAAAAGAATATCTGAAAAGCGGAATTAAAACAGAAACCTTGGAACTAATGAGCTTAAACTACAAAGGCGAAAGCTTCGAGGTAAAGACGATTCCTTGGAACATTATAGCGATGGAACTCATAAAAGAATAATTCCTCTTTTTATTTTTTGCACTATTCAAAACTCAATAGTGTAAGCGGAAAAGATTCCGGTTGTATCTTCATATAATTTTTTAAAATATGCTTCTGCTTCTTCCGGGCTATTTGCAGTTGGAATAATTTTTTTATAATCATTTAGTCTAAACAGTTCTTTCAAAGTGTCTTCTTGTTTCTTTATAATTTTTCCTCTCAGTCTTTGTGACCCGCACGTATAGACAGCTTTTTCTCCGGCCATTTGTTTTCCTTTTTTAACCTCAATAGTTTTGTATCCGTTTTTTACCCAATCAAAAACTTCTTGTTTAACCATGAACAAAGGCATTTTTCCACTTCTAAGAGGTTCTATGTTGGCTTTTAACTTAAACAGTTTTGGGTATCAACCGATTTTTCACAGAGAAAATCATGAATCTCTCGAAAGTTGACATGAACCCCAAATCTCCCAAAGAGTTGACAGAACCCTAATTGTTTTCTCCATCTTGGCAATCATACTTATAACTCGAAAACAGAGACCTAGCGAAAAATTTAGCGAAGATGAAACATGCAAACGCAAAACCGCATAACCATGTTAAGAAACTTTAAATGCTTAGTTCAAATACTTCAATTTTGAGGTTTTTCTGTTGGATAAAAATCATTCAGTTATAGCCGAATTTAGCATAATACCAATTGGCCAAGAGGGAAGCAGTGTAGGCCGTTATGTAGCAGCGGCAGTTAACGCATTCAAGAATGTGAAAGGCTTAGACTTTGAAGTAACACCCATGGGAACCATCCTTGCAGCAAAAGATCTCGACACAATATTTGAAGCTGTTCGCCAAGCCCATGAAGCCATCATCGCTACGGGGGTCAAAAGAGTATCATCCACGCTAAGGATAGATGACCGAAGAGATAAGCAACGGACAATGGATGATAAGGTAAAAGCAGTCAAAGAATACATGAAACAGAGTTAGAGGCTAAGCCAAACACATAGCAAGCTAATTTCAAAATCGGGGAAAATTTCAGAAGAAAAAAAAGAAAAAGGAATTGACGATTATTCCTTGGCAGGATCGTTGAGAGTTAGTGAGGGGTATGCCAGGATTTCTTTGAAGATTGGTTTTACGTTGAAGATTTCCATGAGGGTGTCTGGTGACATGCCTTCCATTGAGCTGTGACAAAGTTCTACCAGATGATATTCCAAGTTTTGCTCTAACGTTTCGTTGTCCATTTTTGCTTGAACCCGGAAGTATTCAAGAACGTTCTTTGGCACTTTCAGGGTCACAGTTTCAAATTCTATGGATTGTTTTTTCTCTTTTGTTTCTGTTTTTTGTGGTTTAGACATGCTGTTTCTCTCCTAGTCTAATCCTGCTTTCTGAGCCATTTCGACGCCATGCACAGCAAGGTAAGCAGCTTTCATCGGGTCGGTTTCAACCAGTCGCGTTATTGCCTCAACGAACGTGGTAGCGTTTCCTTTTTCAACCTTCTCAATCAACGTCACAAGCATTGTCAGTCCATCGATGCGGTCTTTGGCTTCTTCAAGGTCTTTGCTTTCTTTTAATTCGCACCGAACAACTTCCAATAGGGCTTTTTGTTTGCTGAGGGATTCAAGCTCAGAAAATTTTTTATTTTTCAAACGTTCAGACATTTTATTTTCTCCTTTTTGGTGTATGTTTGGTATATACTCAATACCTATCTAAGGATATGCTTATATTTAAGTATATCCCAAGTATACACTGTGAGTCGGTTATGGAATTGCCAGTAAAATTCACCCTAAAAGCAGGTAAAGTAAATCGCAGCATCAAAGTAACAATCCCAAAAGAAATCTGTGAATACCTCAAAATCAAACCCGGTGACGCACTCGAAATGTGGGCTGAAGGAAAACAGATTATCGTAGAGCGAAAACCCCAATGATTAGCAAAATAACTGAAAACCTCTACATAGGCGAGTACTCAGACGTTATAGGGCAAACACTAGAAGAAACTAAGGCTCATCTTAACCAATTTAAGACCTTAGGAATTGAACATGTTTTAAGTTTATGCAAACAAGGGTTCTGTTAACTTCTCGTCAGAGAAGGTTTCTCTGTTAACTGCCGTCAGATAGCTTATTTTCGTCTGCTAACTGTTGCTTACCTTTTGTTTTTGATGCTAAGATAAAGGTTCTGTGAAGTCTTTAACGAATATGGGGTTCATGTGAAATTTCATCGGATAACGTATTCTATTTTCTGTCTAGTCCTTTGGTGAGCAATTCCTAAATTATACTTCTGCATGGTCAAAATTTTTAGTTAAATAATTTAGAATACAATCATGGGCAACTCGTTCAAACCAATAAAAAGACGGAATATCCCTTTTAGCAATCATTTTATTGTCACATGTAATCTGAGTTGTGATTTTTGCCGTTTCATAATTATCAAAAGCGCCCTTTGAAGGAGTTTTTCCGCTGTGGAAGAAAGCTGAACGCAACTCAGAATAGATAGTTTTTAACGTCTTAGATAATTCATCTCTGGTTAGTTTTGAATCGGCATTATAGAGGTACCAATGTCTTAGAACATGTTCATATGCTTCTTTTTCTTTTAAGGGCATATCTTCTTTATTTTTGAAAGCCTTTTCTAATCGTTTTATTGCGGAATCATTCAAAATAAACTTTAGATGTGTTATACCTATTTTTTCATAATTTTCTCTCTCTTGTTCAAGATGTAAAAAATCTGGTTTTGTACTCACATCATGGAATCTTTGCTGGTCGTATCGATCTTCTTCTACCGCTTTAGAGTCAAAACTGCTCCAAAAGTCTAATGGAAGAAAATCTTCTATAAACTTTATGAACTTAGCTTTTTCATCCATTCCAGAACCCTTGTAAAGTTTACTACTTATTGTGTCGATAGATGAAACTAATAACGAGTATGCCAGTCCAACATCCAATGGGCGTGTTAATTGAGAAAGTTGATATAAATGAAAACTTTTCATTAAAGTTTCAAACTTTACAGGATTTGTTTTTTTAAGTACATTAATAATCAGCAGAAATTCCAGATTTCTTTCTTTAATACTTTTTAATGAAGGACATTTAGGTGTCAAAAAACCTCCCTGATCAGATATAACCCTTATAAACGTATCAAAAGGTCTGCATAGATTCCCGTTTTCGTCATGACGGGAATGACGTCTTGAGGCTTGAAAACGTGAACGAAATGAAAAAGAGAGAATACTAGCTAACGCTTCAGAAAAATAAATTTCGCTTGATGGAAATACAGATTGAGGAATATTTACAGATAATAAATTTGTTTGAAGATTGCCTAAACTGCTGATGCCTTCATCTTTTATAATGATTTTACCGCAAAGTGGAATACTTTCAGCAAGGGAACAATCTGAAAAAATTACTGCACAGTAAGTATTACTAATTTCCAAATCACCATTTTGAAGTATTTCCCAGAGTTGCTCAGAGCAGATGTTAAATTCCAGATTTTCCCGCATTATCGAAATTCCCCTTTTTGGATCATTACCTCTTTTTCGTTCTTTATATTTAAAATCTGCTTATCGCCAAATTTTATTTTTCTATAGAGGCTAAAGACTTGAAAACTAAAAAGCTGAGTGCCAAAATTCTTATTACTATAGGATTAATTTCGTTATTTTTAGGTTTAGGTCTTATTGGCATGACTGTTTATGCTAATATTCAACCTTTTGGCGGACCTCTCGGCGTATTTAGTAGTCAAGATGGCCGCTATACTGTTATTTTTACCCCGACCCAAGCGACTCTCGCAATCAACCAATCGGTAACGTTTACAACCTCTTTTGGATCAGCGATTGACACAAACGCCCACAAAATAACTTATTCTTGGTTTGTTGACCAAAATCAAATACCAGTGACAAGTTCTTCCTGTTTCCTGTTTTTTGAGAACCCTGGCATTCATCAAGTCAAGGTTGAAATAACGATTGATGGAATCCAAATTAACTGTGTTTCATCTTTAACGGTAAAAAATCTCGATGGGTCCTTACCATCGGTTTCAAACCCAACTCCAACACCCGTAGCAACAACAGCATTGACCCCAACATACTCTCTTGAGGCAGGTTCAGTTCTCAGTATTTTTGGCGTCGTATCCATTTTGGTATCAAGAAAAGTCTAACCTTTTTCTTAGATAAGGTTGGAAAGTTTTATTTTTCTATTGTACGGTTGGAAACCCCTATCAGCCAAATAGGTTATCTTCAATTTCAATTTTGTTCCTCTTCCAACCGTTCATCTATTTTTCTATTAGGTGATTGAGAAGACATGGGTTATAATGCTCGTAGTGGTCATGGTTATGGCAATCAGAAACATGGTTCAGGTGGTTCTCGGTTTTCATGGAGAAAACAAAAAAAGCCTAAAGAGGATGTTTACGTTAAAGACGATCCCGAGCCTAAAGTACCTGAAGAAACTATCGTTTGGACTCCTCGACCTTTAGCGCCTGGTGTGCAGGTCTTTTTGGCTAAGCCGACAACGTTGACTTCTAACGGTTGCAAATTTGTTCTATCGAATGATTTGACACAGCAAAATGAGTTGGCTTACCCAAACGGTTGCGCTATTGCCTATTGAGAATCTGCAGATATGCACAAGGATATACTATTACTTTGAGGCGTTTGCGCGGTTTTTGCTCCCTCTTAACTGTTTGGAGGATGTTTTTCCATTGCGATGTTGGTTTGATACCTGGGATATCGATCGGAAGATCTATATTGTGTTTTCCGGGGCGATAGAGCCATATTGGGTTCTTGTTTTCAGTATTGTTGGAGGCTGAGTCTTCTTTGATTTGGGAAGATATTCTTTTCGCGAAAGAGTGGCCATAATAGATCATACCTTGACGCAACATTTCAGTGGTTCTGCCAAGGCCAAATGCCCGAAAAACTCGGAGCAGATGTCGTTCTCTGTGAAATCTCGGTGCATTTAAGAAAGGAAAAATGTTATGAAGACCTATACCCTCATCGCATGACGCGATGGCAATCCTTGACGAGTTTTGATTGCAGTCCCTGAATGGCTCGAATCCCTTCATTTGAGCAAAAGTGAGTGAAAGGTCACAAGGGTAGGTGTTTGAGATTATAACGTCTGCATCTTTGCAAAATAACGTGCTAAATGTTTGACGACAAAAATCCGCCGCCGCTAGATAGTACTTCTGGGGATCACCGCAGTCGACACGGATAATCTCTCTGTTTGGATTAATCTGAACTGATATAGTAGTGTTCAAACCTATCATATTTGCGATTTCGTTCAAATCTCTACGAAAACTGCCGTCGGTTTGCACTTGACCCCACCCACAATATTTATGCCGGAAATGCAGATCAAAAATTGATTGTATCCCGAGAACGCCTACCGCCAGCTTCGTTCCGCCACCAAGACCTGCAGTGTAATTAGGGTATATGCCTCCTATCCCGATTACAAAATCGCTATTGAGAAAGGTACGGTCGACATACACGGGTGTGTCGAAAGAAGTTTTTCCTATTTTGGCGTTTCCCTTGAAACAATCGTGAATAAGTAATCGACACGATTCAGCCGCTGTTCTCCCCACTTTTTTGCGAAACACTGCTGTGGTTGGTTTGCCGTGTGATCCTGTCGCCATCAAAATGGTAACATCTGTTAATGGCATATGGGCATCTCGGAACAATTCCAAGAGAATATCCATTATCGGTTCAGCAGGAGTTGGGCGGTTCAGGTCGTCGACCACTATAAGTGGGCGTGATTTTCCTTTGCAGAGACTCTGGATAGGTGCTTGCCCCACTGATCTCTGGAGACTCTCCGCTATTTGATCCTTAGTTATTGGGGGTGGCGTTTGGGGCCACAAGATAGTAACATCCCAACTATTCGGTGTTTTTAGCTCAAGCTGGTGATCCCCATACCACGCCCCTGTGCGCAGATTCAATTTAGATTGTACGCCAATCACCTATTCTTCTTTATTCAAGGAATTAATTCATACTTTCTTTGCTAAGACAATGTATTGTGCCCCGGTTGAGCGCAAAATTGGAAATCCGACGTCCGCGTATTCTTGCAGTTTCTGATTGATTTTGACTCCAATACGATCAGGAAACTCGATGTGGGGGAAAAGTAAGAACGGCCCAAACCCTAAATTTGTGTTCCTGACGTTTTTCAGATTTGCCTCATGGAGGTAAGCATTGAATTTCTGGATCGAATATGCATGAGGTTGAAAAACGTTTCGATTATTTTGTGAACCTACTCTGCTTAGTTTTTTTTTAAGCCATTCGCGGGTCGATTTAGCGAAGGGAGAACGCCGGGGATCAAATAGCCAGTTCAAACGAAACAGGTTGTCAGCATTGAGGATAACATATCCCCCATGTACCAATACACGTGCAATTTCATTCAATGCTTTCTTCACATCATAAAGCCATGGAGTTACTCCCAAAGCAATAATCAGATCAAAAGATTGATTATGGAAAGCCAGATTATGGGCATCACCTATATTCAAATGAATTTTTTTGTCTAGACTTGTTTGCATCGCGTTATTTTGAGCAACTTTAATCATTTTGTGGGAATAGTCTAAGACCTCTACCGTAAATCCTCTCTTTGCAAGGGCTAATGCCATAAAACCTGATCCGCAGCCGATTTCCAGAGCACGAGTATTATTTGGAAGAGATAACTCGGAAACATATCTGAGCGCAATGGCCAGCCGTTGCTGGTGAATAATTGCGAAAAGATCCTTTCGATAGTAGATCTGCGTCCAGAATGCTGATGAACCGTTGAAAAACTCACGTACGTGGTTTTGCTCAAGTTGGTCAATTCTGTTAAACGTAGTCGAGTGGCAACAATCTTCTTCCATTTATCATTCCTTGTTTCAGACAGATAAGTCAGCTGTCCCGAGTCTTGAAATCCAGCATGCCATTGAATCCATCCTCAAAGAAGTATTCGGTTTTGAAATTGTCAAGTCAGAACGTGAGCTTGGCAGTGGAAAAGTAAATAATACTATTTCTGCAACTGGACTTTTTTGCGACTCGGTGTTAGACTCTTTCTTATTTCTATTTCTATATGACACCAAACCCCGAGTTCAACAGTTGAACTCTGGATCGCATATTTAAGACTATGTGATTGCGTGAATGCGCTTACAAAACGCTAACTTAAAAATAGAGCCAGAACATGCCGGGCAGAGACACTCCTTACAAATTAATAGCCCTTTTAGAGGGAAACAACTTTGCATAGTTTGGGTATTTCAGTTTTTTCTCTTCATTGTTTTCAGAGCAAATAATGTGGGCTTTTGGAGCCTCAAATATGCCTAGTCGTTTTCCATGATGTATGTTAAAAATAGGTAGAACAGCCTAAAGGAAAAACCTAAAACCTTTAAGCTGCCTACCTACACAAGAAAAAACAGATTGTTATTTTTCTATTAGGTGCGTTAATTGGAAGAGAATAACAAATCAGATGGTGGAGCGAACCATTCTATTTGGATAAACACGGCTGCCTTTAATCAGTTTAAAACCAATAGCAGAATGCTGCACAAGAAGTCTGCGAGTGAAAGGATAGAGGCCTTTGTCATTGCTGAGAACATTAAGGATAATGGTGAGGGAGCCAACGTTGATTATTCCTCTCGGTTAGAGGATCAAACAATATCTGAGCTAAGAACATGTGAGGTAGAGCTGGGGAAACTTAGGAAGATAGTGGAAGCTGATGATAAGAGCTATGAGAGAATGCTCCGAACTGCTACAGATGCTGGAGTTAAACGTATGCAGGGCAACAGAGATCGTAAGCAATCTGGCAGGGTGCTTCTCTCGGAAGTTGATGATGCTCTTATGTAAGCTGTATGCGGTTGAAGTTGCTGGTGATGATTCCGAACTCTGGGATTATATGCTACAGTTCACGGAGCTGTTACGCAATAAGTTGAAGTACAAGAAGGTACTCAGAGAAGTAAGAGCTAAGAAACATAGCGTTAATCCCTCTTAACTCCTTTTCTTTTTTGCCGTCATACATTTTTAATGGGATACTTTGTGGTTAACCTAGGCCCTTAAGGTTTTTTTCTTTCAATTTTTTTTTGAATGCTATTAGCATTAGCTTCTAATAAAAACACCCCCTAACTAATATTAAGAGAGGAAACAGGCTGTAAGCATGGAGAGATGGAAAGGTCGGGGGGATTTACGAACATGCGCAATCTGCATTTCTGACTTTATCTAGCGCTAGTGGAATTTTATTGTGTTTGCTGTGGGGGTTGTAATTAGAACTGAGACATATTCGTTTATGGGCTTTCCATGTTGAAATGCCACATTCATAACATGAATTTACGCGTTTACCTTATAAGCATGGAGCTTTCCCATGCCTCAAGCAAGAATAAAAAATAGGCTTTGCAAAGCCTTACAATGCCCTAAAAAGGGGTTTACACGCTTTGATTACAGTGCGTTCTTTATCTATGATAAATTCAAGCTCAGCATTTTCCTCAAGCCCAAAATAACGAATTACAGACTCGGGAATTTCTACAACCAATTTGCCATCAAGTTTCGTTATATTCTGGAAACGGTCATTATCCGCCAACCTTTCACCTCCACGCCTCACAATGTCTAATAGAAAAAATAGAATGCAGCAAAGCAATAGTCCATGAGTCTAAGCCTTAGACGTTGGCTTCGACGGATGCTTCAATGACGCTTTATTGTTGGAACGCAAAGCAATCCATCGATAAAGAAAGTCTAAGCCTTAGACAAGGTAAATATGCTTTTTTCTTGTAGGAGTAATGTAAGAATGCAGATAGAAAAGGAAAAACAGAATGTAGTTGACTTAACTAAAATGCCTCAAAACCTACCAATCATGGGACACGCCTCACACGAGACGTTAACCCTGATAACTGAAGGCATAGAAGATAGAATACCCCAAATTGACCCAGATGAAGCCATGACTTTGTTGGTCAACTTGGATAACTTACCGATCAGAGCAAGGGCCTTTATTACTAAGCTTCAGCCAAATGCCGTAGCTGTGTTTGATAAGGAAGGCACGTTATACCTTGAAATCAACCTCAATATACTACGTGATCTCACTTGTTTCCAGATGTTCCTTAGCTTTTATCATAGCCTACTTTCAGAGTTTCCAGAATTGAAGCCTTATATTTCACTTTGCGAAGCCACTGAACATGTAAAAGTGATTCCTCCGAAAGGCGCACCTCCAGAACATCTTAGGGAAGCTTGGCTGACAAAACACTTCTACGTTACGCTCAACGTCACCGACTTACTTATCGCAAAACTCAAAAGCCATTTTGCGCCCGACGAGTATCCAGCGCCAGCGAGCTTCAGCTACTTATTAGCACATGGATTCGATAAAGAAGCTCTTTCAACCACTTTCAAGGTTTCAAGAGCAACTCTTTTCAATTATCAAGCCAAAACAAAGAAATCTAACGACAATCCAGACCTTAGACACCCTGAAGAAGCTATAGACTAAGCCGTTTCGGAACTATCTAAAAAATACATTATCTATTTTTCTATTAAGAGGTGTATGCAATAATGCAAGTAAACAAAAATATTGAAAGTGAAATGGAACCAAAAATGCTCGACCTTTTGGAAAAAGAAAACATGCCCCTGAGTATCGGTTTCGTAGCCTTTAACTTGAAAATAACCTGGCAAACTGCGAGAGCTCTCTTATTGAAAATGAGCTTAACCGGAAAAATCACGGCGTTAGAAACAAGCAAGGGCTTCATGTTCCAGAAAAAACAACGCAATTAAACACTAAATTTCCTTCCCCCTATTTTATTCCAAATTTTATTTACTATTTGAAAAACGTTTCTAATTGAAAATATTAAGCACAACAACTTTTCCACAAACTGTGAGTTAACCCAGGTTAATAGTTATAGTTAAGCGATAAAACAACACGTTGTTTTACGCTTTAGTTAACAAATTTATAGCCATAAGATGGCTCGATACCGAGAGCTCTCGGATTGAATAGACGTTGGCAACGGCGTTGCTAAACATATCGTAATACATTATATAAGTCAACCAGGTTGACAAGGTCAACGACTCAAATGTTCACCCTTAACAACGCCGTTGTTAAATTACCTGAATTTGTTATCGGGGAACTCCTCTCTTCTCTTGCTTAAAGTCCGCACGTGCGTACTATCACTTTTTAAGTCAATGTTGTCGCAACGTTTGTGATTCATTGTCCTGAGAGTCAAAGCTTTCTGAGGCTGAGTTGTCACGTGTCAACCGATTAGGCAATAGTTCTAATAGCTAAAAGTTGACCCAGGTCAACGGCTCAAAGTTTGCACGTGCAAACAAATGTGGTATATGCCACAAATCTTGTCATTAATTTGGGTTCGCCTGGCGAACTGGTCTCTTTTCTTTTGTACTCATCGATTAGTAAAATGGTTATCAGCATTACTTCTTGTTCGTGGATTATGCATTTTTTCTTTTTTCTTATGCAAGGTTTTGAGGCCTTGCAGGATTAAAGAACTTGGACAACAAAGAACCTAATAAAATAACAATTAAAATTAGCGGACAAAGAACCGCTGTTCTAAACACCCTGAAAAGAATCGAAGGCGTTTTCCCATTATTTTTAGAAGGCAAAGAAAAACCAAATGATGATGGAACTGGCATCCATGTTTTTTTGGTTGTTGCTTGCCCCGAGGAGGCTTAGAGTTGCCTTTCAATTTTGATATGGACCTTAATGGCTTCTTGCCGAAAGCGGAACCGAAAATACAATTTTGCCATGAATGCCATTTTTTTACGAGATACACGGCGAGCCACTGTAGGTTAGGGCTTTTCACTCAAGCATCTTGGAAAAGATGTAGGCAAGCTCTGCCAATCAAAAACGGATTAAAGGAAGGGTATTAGCTTTGGATCGCAAGCAGATTGAGTTCTTAGTGAAGCTCCGCGACGCTCATACGATGGCAGCCGAAGCCGTAAATGATTATCTGGAAACCTTCGCTCCAAAAGAAGAAAAAACAGCCGTTAACGAAGAAATATTTAGTATCCTAAAGTTTGACCTTCAGCAAGATACTAAACTTGGCGAGTTTGAAGTTGCATATCAGCAAAACAACATAGCAGAGAAATTCCAACACGCTTTTGAGGTTCTCTCTAAGTCAAACGCAACAATCCAGAGCAGGTACCACGGCAAAGAATATGCTTATTCATATTGGGTTTACGGCGAAGGCAAGATTTACAGACAAAAACTCAAAGGAGTTACCTCACATTGAAGATAAATTCAACGTGTGCAACTTGCAAGGATAATTGCTGCGAAATACGCGCCGATTGCGTCGATGATGAAAGAGTAACACAAGAGGTTCTTCAACATTGACCGAGCAGAGCAATGAATGGCTAGAAGAACCCGCAATGCCTAAACCCGAGGATTTTAAGAACCATGAAAACTATGAGTTTGCCTTCAACGAATACAAACAAAAATTGACAACCTATCAAGCAAGAATTAGACTACACAATGATTGCAAAAAATACACAGAAGACGAAATAAAAGAAAAAGCTGAACAAGAAGAAGAACTGCTCAAAAGTCCGTTCTTTAGATTAATGGTTGAATGTGACGAAAAAGGAGAGCCTAAACAACGCAGACAATTCCCAGACTATGAATTTTTCACTCCATACAACGAAGAAGAACAAAAACTCGGATATGGAAAATCGGCTGTAAGAGATCCATTCAAAACAGCAAAGTCTCAGAGTGGTTAAACCAGGAGTTTGCTTTTAAAACAGATTTAGAAACAGGGATACTCTACATCTACGATGGCAGAAGTTGGATACCAAACGCAGAAGGATATGTCAAGAAAATCGTTTCAATAATACTGGGAAAAGAAGACCGTGAAAACCACTTCAAAAACATATTATTCTCACTCCAAGGTCTAACACTTTGCAACGTAACATTCAGTCAAAAAATAGCTTGCGACAACGGATTACTTAACGTTGAAACTCAAGAGACAACGCCGTTCAGCAAAAAAGAAATGCCATTTCACCAAATCTCAGTAAAGTTTGACCCAACCACTAAATGCCCAAATTGGGAAGCATTCATATCTCAAGTTGTCAACGGAGACGATTTAAAGACAATTCAAGAATGGAGCGGTTTCTTACTTTTACCAGATTACCGCTTTCATAAATTGTTGTGGATACAGGGTGAAGGTCGCAATGGCAAAGGAGTTTGGCAAAGAACAATGGAAGCAATCTTAGGACAAACAAACGTCTCAAACATTGGCCTAGAAGAATTTGATGGATCTCACCGATTTTCTATGGAAAGACTATACGGCAAACTATTCAATCCATGCTCAGAACCACGCACAAACAAAGAACTACAAACCAACCTACTGAAATACGCAACAGGACAAGACACCATAGAAGCAGAAATCAAAGGTCATCAAAAACGAATACATTTCAGAAACTACGCAAAGATTACAGTTTTAGCCAACCGTTTCCCAAAAGTCAACGACCAAACATTAGCATTTAAAGAACGTAGGCTTTTCATAAAGTTTCCAAATGAATTTACTGGAAGCAACCAAATACAGAACATAGAGCAAAATTGGTTAACAATCAACGATGAAAGAAGCGGCATATTAAACTGGATGCTTCAAGGCTTACAACGCCTCTTAGAGCAAGGATACTTCACTGAATCAAAGACACAGCGAGAAACAGAAGCAGCTTTTCTACGAGCAAGCGACACAATAAGTGGTTGGCTTCACGAAGTAGGAATCAAAGACAAAAACAGAGTAACCACAAGAAGCGAAGCAACAGAATCATACAAGAGTTATTGTGAAGTCTATGGGTTAATAACTGAAAGTGAACAGGAGTTTACAAAGAAACTAAAAGAAGTTTCATGGATTACTGTTTGCTCAGTTAAGAAGCCTAAACAGGAACGTGCTTGGAAAGGCTTAGGATTACTCAGAATAGATGATGATGGCAAGATAACAGATACAGTGGATACACAGGATACACTTTTACATGCCTCTTTACCCCTGTAATTACAGAAAAGATCTTAAATAATATACAGGATAGAAAGGGTGTATCTTCTGTATCCTCTGTATCTGATGAAAGCAAATTAAAGATTGTCGCTGAAGAATCTGGATTAAGGCGCATAGAAGCAAATAATCTTGTAAGTGCTAAACGGTTTAGGCCTAAACCTGGTGTTCTCTGCCAAACAATAGATCACGACTTGATTTGCGCTAAAGAAGCTGAATATTCGATAAATGGAAATCGTTATTGTCCGGAACATTTCGATGATGAAAAAGAGAACTTGCGGAAAATAGGGAAAACTGTTTGTGTAGAATGGGCAGAGGAGGCGGTTTAGTTGGACCCTAAAACCTTAGCTGCTTTAGAGCAAGCGCAATTCGATATACGCCTCAACAATCTTTCTAAAACTTTCAAGGACATTGACCAACGAAGTAAAAAGAAGGAGGAGTTACATTGACGTATGTAGGATTCGTTCAATGTCCATATTGTCCTTCACTTTTTGTGGATAAAGCCGAACTTGAAAAACACCTTAGCGGAAAGGCTGAGAGCAAATATCATCCACCATGCAGTAAAGGCGACTATAACAACTGTGAGAAGTGCCTACACCCAAAAAAGCAACTATGCAAACGTGACGTCTATTTTTGCCGAGACGACCTGACATGCCTGAAGTACAGCTTATTTAATTATCATTGTTGTCATGGCGGCGGCCCAGCTTGCAATCTTTGGCGACGTAAAACAAACCAGATAATTGAAACTGGAGGGGTCTAAATTGGAACCCCAAGCCCAAACCGCTAACCTTGTTTGCCCTTCATGCGGCAGCGAGAAATTCTTTAAAGACGGCATCCGGAAGCTCTTAAACGACACAGAAAAGCAACGTTATGTTTGCCGTGTATGTAGCTACAGATACACGTCACCCAATAGCTTAAATTCTATCCTTGACAACTCCGAGAGTAGCCAAATATGCGCCAACATGGTGAAAAATTTGGACCCAACCGCAGAATTAAAGACTGTGGTGGGTGATGAAAAAACAAATTTAATCGCTTACGCATGGCAACAAAAGAAACGAAACATACAAGACAACACAATCGCAAACCGCATGTACTTACTTGGACAGCTCATAAAATTAGGCGTTGACTTACTTAACCCCGATTCGTTTGAAACTGTCGTAGCTACGGAACCAATGAGTAAAGCAAAAAAACGAAACTTTGTATCTGCTTACCGTTCATACACTAAAGTCAATAAAATCTCCTGGGAACCCATAAAAGTCGGCTATGAACCAAAACAGCCGTTTATTCCAACAGGTGAAGAAATATCAGCCTTAATTCATGCAGCCGGTAAACGTTTAGCCACATTCTTACAAGTCCTTGCAGATACAGGTGCTAGAGTAGGGGAAGTATGCCAGCTTCAATGGACCGATGTCAACGTAAAAAACTGCACTATAGCCATTAACAACCCTGAAAAACACTCAAGAGCGCGAACCCTAACGGTGACACAGAAAACAATCGCTATGATCCAAGCCCTTCCTAACCCTGACAAATATGGAAACCGAATCTTTAACGCTAACCCCGATACGATAGCGCAAGGATTCTCTGAATTAAGAAAACGCCTAGCTGAAAACCAAAAAAACCCAAGGTTCAAACAAATACACCTTCATACCTTCCGACACTATTACGCTTGCACATTATACAGCAAAACAAAGATTCTAAAAACTGTTCAAGATGCTTTAGGCCATAAATCCATAACGAACACAGAAATCTATACGAAACTTGTCGTTTTCCATGAAGAAAAATATTACTCTGCAACCGCTAAAACTGTGGAAGAAGCATGTCAGCTAATCGAGGATGGATGGAGCTATCACGTTGAGATTGACGGAATTAAAATCTTCAGGAAGCCTAAGTAAGCATGGGAGAATTGGTGTATTTGTTGCAGAAATTGACAACTAAAGTAAATAAACGATGCCACATTAAAGTAGAAAATGGCGCGTAAATATGGCGGTTAAGCCGACCAGACATGGAGAATACAAAGAAGTAGCTTATTCCAGCACACGCTGGGAACAGTTGAAGGCGCTGAGAGGCAGAGCAGTTTGGGTCATAGCGGCATTAGAAGCGTTTCATTTGCGGTCGCTGACGCATGGCAGCATAGCCAGAGGCGACGTAAACTTAGGCAGCGACGTGGATGTGTTCATTCCTGAAGTGCAGAGCAGTTTTTTGGTGGAAACCGCCCTTGAAAAAGCCAAAATCCCCATCAACTCGCGGTTTATCGTTCAAGCTACACCATCCTACGCCATGAAAGCACACATCGAAATCTACGAGTGCACTACGGTTTCGTTTCCTTTGATGGAGATGCGGCGTGTTGAGAGGGAATTTTACAGATTCGGCGGAGAAGTAAATCTGGCTCAGCTCAAAGAGAATGTGCGGGTAGCAGGGGTGGATAAGCGGCTCATGCTTATAGAACCCACGGAGAAGGGGCATGTGGAAAGCAGCGTTGTTGGCAAGGAAGAGTTTGCCGCTAAAATCTTGGGAGTTGCTGCTGAAACTGTGTTAGATAGGGTTCATGCTTTGTTGAAGCGTGACGCGGTTGGCAGAACAGGTGTCTTCGTAAAGAGAGAGTTGGCTGAGGACGAAACTTTTGAGTTAGCTCTAAAAAAACTCTCTGAGTTGAACCCTGCGGTTCGGCGTAGAATGAAAAAAGATGTTTAAGAGGGGTAGTAGATGAGTTCTTTTTCTTCTAGTAGCGCTTGGATTTTGTCGACTGCTTCGTAGACTTGCTCTTCTTTTTTGGCGCCTACACAGACGAGTTTTCCAGCTGAGAAGATTAAGAACACCACTTTTGGTTCATCCATGCGGTAAACTGCACCTGGAAACTGTTCAGGTTCATACATGACTTTGCTGAGTTTGTAGACGAGGCTTTCAAGGTCAATTTCGCCGCCAAGTTCAGCTGAAGCAACGATGTTTTGGATGTTTACGACTGGTTTTTCTGTAATTTGGATGCCTTCGCCGCGGAGTTCTTTAACGACTTTTTCTACTGCGCTGCGGGATTCTTTTTCTGATTTAGCGCCTGTGCAAACCATTTTGCCGGTTCCGAAGATTAAGGTGGCTGTTTTTGGTTTTTTTAGTCTGAAAACAAGGCCTGGAAAAACGCTTGGGTTGTATTCGGTTTGCGGGAATTTTTCCACGATTTTTTGCAAATCGATTTTCTGGTTAAGTGAGACTGAGGCTACGATGTTTTGGATCTTGATGATCGGTTTTCTTTTACTCATGTCACTCACGGTCGACTATTTAAATAGAAAAGAGGTATATAAAGCATCTTTATAAGGGGCATTCAAGGGCAAGTTTGCCTGGTTTTTTGCATCTTTTGGAAAAACAATTCAGGTCTTTTTTACGATTTTTTATTGTTTTCGAAAATATTTTACAACAATCAAAATGCCAAAACTATCGGTTACATTCTAACGCAGAAAAAATCTATACCCCCCTTTATACCTTTATATAAAGGAATTTTAATCGTAAACTATGCGTCCCTTAACTGTCCGTCGCCGTATCCCGGTATATTGGAAATCTTAGCAGCGCAGCTATTCCGCCAAGCGAGAGCAGTTTTGCTCCTGCTTCATGTTCCGTACTAACAACAGTTATGGGTGCGTGGCGTTTTTCAACTTGATGCATCAGTTCCTCAAGCTTAAGCCGCTGTTCCTCATCAGCGTCTCGAAGCATTGTGTCGGCGACAATAAGTTTCTCAACTGCACCCATCATGACCGCGTTCTCCACCGCCGTCAAGCCGTAAGTGATGGTTCCTTCGCCTTTACCTAATCGTTTCATAACTTCCTCGATAGTTTCGGTTTCATCTACAAGTCGAAGCTTATGCGCCGCCTTCAACAAAACACCCGAACGCAACGCCTCGTCGATTCCTGCGGTGCCGCCGTTGTTAACGCTTTTAACGTCCACAACAGCCCGAGACATTTCTTTGGATTCCTCATTGAGGTATTTTACGAAGTCAGTTTTAACGTATCCCGCGCCGATAATCACTATGGGATTGTGGTTTGGAGCCCACAGTTTGTTTAGGCTGGTTAATGCAAGTTTGAAATAGGCTTTTGTAGCTTCTACGCGTTTGTCTGCTTCTTGTTTTCCCGGCAGCCGCATGCGTTGGTCAACTCTGGTTTCGTAACCGTATTGCTTAGTTTCCGCGATAGCAAAGCCCTCGTCGTCGATGGATAGGATCAGCAGCGATTTCTCGGTTTCGCTTGCTTTAGTTAACCTGTCTAAGAGATGCTTGGGCCATTCCTTCTTCACAACCGTCATAGGTTGATTGAGCGCAATACTGAGGGTGTGGTGTGCACCCGTGGGAATTATGTCTGGAGCATGACAAATCAAGCCGTGAACGCGCAGCTTTCCCAAAAACTTGTCCCAACCAACCGAAATTACTTTTACACCCATGAAAGCTGAGACGCGCTCGGCGCCTTTGGGGCGGGATGTTTCTGTGTCGCTTTTTATGGCTCTTGAACTGTAAGCGTAAACCTCGTCACCTGTGTAGATGACGTTGTATAGGTGCCATAGGTCATCTGGTGAATCAGGAACCACTTTGACGAAGCCTTGCTCCAATTTTTTTTCAATAATTTTCAAGCGTTATGCATCTCAGTTTGCATAGGTGAGTAGGTAGCGAACTAAAAATATACTGCGGAGAAACATTAACTTCTCTATTGGTTGTGTTGAGTTTCCTATTTTTGCATGCTTTTGGCTTGAGAATCAGCCAATATAACCTACCCCCTTAGGTTTCTGCAATGAGTTTCAATTAGGATCCAAATAGGTTGGTGAAGAGCCCCCTCCCTCTATCGTTTCTACAATGATTGGCTATTAGGATCCAAATATGACAAGGAAAAGTCAGGTTTGGTAAAACTTAAATCCTTTCACATCTTAAACTTAGTTAGCAAATTTTAGGTGATTTTTATGTCTCGACTATTTGAAGATTTCAAGTGTAAATTTATCCAAGAGCAAGCAAACACCTTTAAAAGTTATCTTTTAGCCGCTTTGGACAGCAAAGACATGTGCCTCACCTACTTGGAAAGTAGGTTGGGCACTGCACTTCCCTCCATGGATATAAGAAACTGCGAATTCTTAATTGACGCAAGACTCTTTCGCGAAGAAACCAAGATTACCATAGATGGACGCAACAGATACAAGTTATTTTATTTGACTGATTTGGGAAAGGGAATGGCGATGAAGGCTAAAGAGGCAAGCATCACTGACCAGATACCTGAGGCGCCTCCTGCTGCTGTTCCAGAGGCAGAGTAAAATCTAAATTTTCTTTAAAAAATAAAAGATTTTTGGGAAGAAAAAACTTCCCGATTTTACGTTTTAGTGTATCAGATGTAGCAGGTTTAGGAACAGCGGGATGAAGACGATTGAGAGTGTGCTGAGCAGTTTTATGAGTACGTGTAGGCTTGGTCCTGCTGTGTCTTTTAATGGGTCGCCTACTGTGTCGCCGACTACTGCCGCTGCGTGTGCTGGAGAGCCTTTGCCGCCGTATTTGCCTGATTCAATGAGCTTCTTTGCGTTGTCCCATGCTCCTCCGCCAGTGTTCATGAATAGTGCCAGTGGAACTGCTGATAGTGTAGCACCGATTACGAGTGCGCCTACTGCTTCTGGACCTAACAGGACACCAACGATTAATGGAACAACCACGATGATTACTCCTGGAAGTACCATGCCTTTGAGTGCGGATTTTGTGCTGATGTCTACTGCTTTGCCATAATCAGGTTTGCCTGTTCCATCCATGATGCCGGGGATTTCTCTGAATTGGCGTCTGACTTCTTCCACCATTTCTGCGGCTGCTTTTCCGACTGCGCTGATTGCCTGTGAGGAGAAGAAGAAGGGCAGCATTGCACCAATAAAGCCTGCGATAAGTACAGCTGGGTTAGAAATATCCACAGCAAAAGTCTTACCAACGTAAGATGGCGTTTTTGAAACCTCTGTCGCGAATGTCTGGAACAACAATTGCGCGGCAAGCAAAGCTGAACCGAGCGCAAAACCTTTTGTTAATGCTTTTGTAGTGTTTCCGACTGCGTCTAGCGCTTCCATTGTTTCTTCGGCGCCGCCTTCACCTGACATTTGTGCTATGCCTGCTGCGTTGTCAGCGATTGGTCCAAAGCCGTCTAAGGCTAACACCATGCCCATGACTGCGAGCATACCCATTGTGGCAAGTGTGGTTCCGTAAATTCCACCTATTAAGAGCGTAATTTGATGTGCTGCATTAGCGGGGTTTGCATTCCATGAAGCCGCAAATTGTGTTCCGAAGAAGTATGATACTATGAGTGCTACGACTAATGAGACTATTGGCAACATTGTTGTTTCGAGTCCTACTGCGAAGCCTGTGATGATGTTGGTTGCAGCGCCTGTTTGGCTGGCTTTTGCGATTCGCCCGACTGGTCCGCGGTCGCTTCCAGTGTAGTAGTCCGTGATGTAGTCGATGGCTACGCTTGCTGCTAAACCTGCAAGTAAGCAGAAGTAAAGGTACAGGAACGTCATGGAGAATTCGCCGTTACCTAAGAGGAAAATTGTGGCGAACAGAAACAGAATGCCTGACACTATTGTAGTTACCATGAGGCCTTTTCTTAGGGCTTTCATTGGATGCTTGGCTTCTGCTTTAGTTAGCTTTACAAAGGGCATGCCGACTAATGTGGCAAAGATTCCTAGCGCTCGTGCGATGAGAGGGAAGAATATGAATATCAGGTTTCCAGTAGCGGCGCTAATTAGGGCACCGATAATCATTCCACCGATGTTCTCCCCAGTTGCTGATTCGAATAAGTCTGCGCCTCTTCCAGCTGAGTCACCCACGTTGTCGCCGACGTTATCAGCTATGACTGCGGGGTTGCGTGGGTCATCTTCAGGTATGCCTGCTTCAACTTTGCCCACGAGGTCGGCGCCGACATCTGCAGCCTTAGTGTAAATTCCGCCTCCAAGCTGGGCAAACAATGCAATTAATGAAGCACCAAAACCCATGCCGACGATTCCGCTAGCAGCAGTATACCCCAAGTCTGATGCTGCACTAATGCTCATATTACCAAACAATGAGTTGTAGCCGCCGTAGAGCAGGAACAGAAAACTTACGCCTAATAAAGATAAACCGACAACGGCCAAACCCATAGTGGCGCCGCCGTAAAACGCGGTTTTCAAAGCTTTTTCTGCGCCAAATTCTTTTGCCGCCGCTACGGTGCGGACGTTCGCTTTTGTCGCATTATCCATGGCTATGTACCCAGCCGCCAAGGAGGCAACTGCGCCTACCAAGAAGGCTGCGGCAGTACCTATGCCGAAAGGTGTTCCCTTCAGCGGCAAGGCAACCCACAGTAACACAAAAAGCACCACTGTGATGATGGCGATTGTTGTGTATTGCCTTTTGAGGAAAGCATAGGCGCCTTCCCTGATGGCGTTGCCAACTTCGACTGTTTTTGGTCCGCCTGGACTCATTTTGCCTATGCGGTACATGAGTAAAAGCGAAGCAAGAACGGCTATCACGCCTGCTATTGGAGCAATCCAAAAAACAAGTGGGTTAACCGAAGATGATGATGCTACTGATAATGCTTGTAAAGGTATCATGTTCAACAACCGATACCCATTTTATATATATATTTTTCTAAAAAATTTAGGCAATGTAAATGGTAAATCCGAATTTTAACTCAACAAAAACAAAATTCCACCGTAAAGACTTGGTCGCATTTTTAAGCAAGTCAAACCTATTTCAAATAAGCTACTTAAAAGGGATTAAGTGATGCCTTCAAGATTAATTGTCGTTAAAGTCGGCACTAACGGGATAACAACTGGCAAGGGAAAGCTAGATCATATGGAAATGCAGAATTTAACGGGTCAGATAGCAGCCGCAATTAAACAAGGCGACAAAATTGTGCTTGTAACTTCAGGGGCAGTTGCAGCAGGCATCGATGAGCTGGGAATCCCTCCTAAACCAAAAGATGTTGCGTTCCAGCAGGCAGCAGCAGCCACCGGACAAAGCGTTCTTATGGCAAAATATCGGGAACTCTTCAAAAAATTTGATCTAAAAGTTGCCCAGATACTCCTAACAGCTGAGGATCTCTCTAACAGGGCATCCTACGTTCATACATGTGACGTGTTAGGTTTGCTTCTCAAGATTGGAGTTGTTCCAATAATAAACGAGAACGACGTAGTTTCAGTTGACGAGTTGATGCGGACTGAAGGCTACAAAGTAAATTTCAGCGACAACGATATTCTTTCAGTCCTTGTTGCTGGGGCGCTCTGTGCTGATTTAGTTATTATTCTCTCGGATGTTGAGGGATTATATACCGTTGACCCTACGCAGCCTGGGGCTGAATTGATAAAGTTTGTCGATGCAATCACAACGGAACTAAAAAGTGCATTGAACGGCAAGAGCAAGTTGGGCAGAGGCGGAATCCAAAGCAAAATCAAGGCGGCGGAAATAGCCACTTCCTGCGGCATCCCCCTTGTGATAGCTAATAGCAGAAGAGAAAACGTTATTGTGGACATTTTGGCTGGGAAAGAAGTTGGAACATTCTTTAAGCCTCAAAGCCGACTGCCTGCGGTGAAGCGTTGGATAGCGTATGGCGCCTCGGTAAAAGGAAGAATCAGCGTTAATGAGGGGGCAAAAAAAGCGGTTCTTGAGGGCTCAAGCCTTTTGCCTGTGGGCGTAACCAAAGTTGTAGGCATCTTCAACGAGGGCGATGTTGTGAGCCTTGAAGGAGAAGACCACGTGGAGTTTGCTCGTGGCAACCCTAACTTCAATAGTAGCCAGTTAAACCTAATTAAAGGGTTACAGGTAACAGAGGTACAGAGGAAACTGGGTGCAGATAAACCCAAAGAAGTCATTGAACATAGAAACATCCACTTAATCGAGGAAATAAAATGATAGAGGAAATCTGTCAAAGAGCCAAAGCTGCTTCAGTTGAAATGGGCAGGTTGTCAGCGGATGCTAAGAACACTGCATTGTGCAGGATGGCTAACGCGTTGGAGGCTAATGCTGAGAAGATTTTGGCTGCAAACCAAGCGGACGTGGTAGCCGCCAAAGCCAAAGGGCTCAAAGCTGCGCTTCTTGACCGTTTAGCATTAGATCAAAAAAAGATTCAAAATATGGCTAAGGAACTAAGAGAAGTCTCAGCTCTCGCAGACCCCATTGGCGCCATCATTAGCACCTGGACTCGTCCTAATGGCTTGATAATTAGTCAGGTTCGGGTTCCTCTGGGAGTTGTAGGTATAATTTACGAGTCCCGCCCGAATGTCACAGCGGATTCAGCGGGGATATGCATTAAATCTGGCAATGCTGTGATTCTTCGCGGTGGCTCGGATGCACTAAACTCTAATGTTGCAATTGGCGAAGTGCTTAGAGATGCGTTAGCTGGAACAAACGTCCCTGTTGACGCTGTTCAAGTTGTGAATTCTCCTGACCGCAAGATTGCGGAGGAGTTAATGGGTATGCGTGAATACATTGATGTGCTTATTCCCCGGGGCGGAGCAGACCTAATCAGAACAGTTGTGGAAAAGTCACATATCCCAGTCATTGAAACTGGATTAGGCAACTGCCATGTTTACGTGGATGAGGACGCTGACTTAAAAAAAGCCACGCCCATAGTGATAAATGCAAAATGCCAAAGACCAGGAACCTGTAATGCTGCCGAGAAACTTCTGGTTCACAGCAAAATCGCAAAAAAATATTTGCCCGTTGTGATTGCTGAGTTGCGCAAGAACGGCGTGGAAGTCCGCGGCGACGAAGAGGTCCGCAAGATTGCCCCTGACGTTAAAGCGGCAACCGAGCAAGACTGGCCCACAGAATACCTTGATCTGATCATGGGTGTTAAAGTCGTCAAAGACCTCGATGAAGCCATTGCACACATCAATAAGTATGGCACTCATCACAGCGACAGCATCCTAACCAAAGAATTCACTAAAGCCATACGTTTTATCAGAGATGTGGATTCCGCCGCAGTTTACTGGAATGCATCAACTCGCTTCACAGACGGCAACCAATTCGGGTTAGGCGCGGAAATCGGCATCAGCACCCAGAAGCTTCATGCAAGAGGACCTATGAGCGTCCAGCATTTGACAACGACGAAGTATGTTGTTTTGGGAGACGGGCAAGTCAGAAAATAACGAAAAAGTAATTAGAAGCTGACTTTTCAGCTCTAATCTACATCGATTTTTCTTTCTTACACTTTAACAATGCCAAGGAGTTGCAGTTGTTTTACCACTGGCTCAATTAGGTTGAAGACGATTTGTGGATATAGCCCTAAGATGATTATTACGCCGACCAGTATGAAGATCGGTATAAGTATTCTTTTGGATTCTTTAATTACAGCCTCATCTTTAGGCTTCTTTGCATACATGACGTTAATCAGCCTGAATAGGTATGCCGTTTGAAGGACACTTGTTAAAACGCCGATGACTGCTAGCCAGCTGAAGTTTGCTTGAATTGCTGCGGTGAAAACTAAGTATTTTGCCAAGAATCCTCCGAAGGGTGGAACACCTGCAAATGATAACCCAGCCATAACTAAGGCTAAACTTACAAACGGCATTTTCTTTCCTAAACCGGAGAAGTCATCTAGAGTTTTGAATCCGTGACTATTTATTACGCCGACTGCCATAAATGCAAGCGCTGTTGTTATGCCGCCTATTAGGAAGAAGTAAAGGTTCCCGATTAAGCCAAGTGAGCTTACGCTTGTTATTGCTACAAGGTTGTAGCCGACGTCAGCGACGCAAATGTTTGCTATTAAACGTTTAACGTCATTTTGGATTAACGCAAACAAGTTACCGACAATCATGGTTAAAGCTGCCATAATGGCTAACATAAAAGTCCAATTCAAAGCAGTAGCTGGCGAAATAATGTACACCAGTACTCGGATTAGTATGTAGTAGCTTCCTTGGTCAACAAGGGCTGAGAGGAAAGCTGCTGATGGTGCAGGAGCTGCAGTGTAAGCGTCTGGTAACCAGAAGTGGAAGGGTACGATTGCAGCTTCAATGGCGTAGCCGGCTGCTAGGAATATGAAAGCGATGATAAGCACGTGATTATTAGTTAAAGTTGTTAAAGCTTGACCAACGGCTAAGTAGTTTAGGGTTCCTGTTAAACCGTAAATGAGTGAAAGCCCGAAAACTACGAATGCTGATGCGATGATTATCATAACGAGATACTTTAATGTGGCATTGAGTGAGAACGCGTTTTTCTTGTATAGCATTAGGAAGGCTGAGCCTGCTGTTACGGCTTCCCAGAATATGAAGAATGTTAACAGGTCGCCTGCGAGGACAGCGCCAATCAAAACGGCGGTGGTCATTAACATGATGGCGAAGTATCTTTCTGATGGTCGGTCAGTTGTGCCAACAGAAAATACGGTGTAGATTACGACTATGGCGCTGATTGCTACTATGATTATTGCCATGTAGATGGAGATAGCGTCTATCATGAAGGCGCTTGAGAACATGGAGGAAGAACTACCGTTTAAGCCCAGATTGAGAATGTCCGGTGAGGGCGTACTGTAATAGTTTAATGCTAAGTTTGCTACGGTTGCGCCTGCAATAGCATAGACGGCTATGAACCAGCCCAGGGTCAGGGTAGTCTTGTTATTGGTTTTTCTGATTATTCTGAAAAGCGGGATGGTCAGGAGTGCTAAGATGACTAGAGTAATTATCGGTAATACGACATCTATTATTTCAACCAACAAAGTGCATCTCCAGTCAACCGAATCTCACCGTTTGAATTAGATTCAGGAAGAACGTTGGGTAGATTCCTACAAGAACCACTAAAACTACTAAGATAGCTAAAGATATCTTCATGTAGTTTGATACGTCAACGACTTTCTTCGGCTCTTCGCCCTCTACCAGTTCGTCAGCGGCAGGTTGACCGAGATAAATTTTTGCGGTGAACCTTAGCATGTAAGCGAGCGAAATCACTGTAGCGATAAGCATCAGGGCAGTGGGTATAATGTAGAAGCTGTCAGTTTTTATTACTTGGAAAGCGCCAACGAAGATTAGAAATTCACTGATGAAGCATGCGAACGGTGGTGCTCCACCGATGCTTAGGGCGGCTATTGTTGATGATACCGCTGTGAACGGCATCTTGCTTGCCAGTCCACCCATTTTGCGGATATCTCGTTTTTCTGTTTGATGCATTACTCCTCCTGCAGTGAGGAAGAGAAGGCCTTTGCTTACAGCGTGGCTGACGATGTGAAGCACCGTTCCAGTTATTGCAAGGGAAGAGACAAGGATGACGGCTGTTCCAGCAGCTACGTTTGCGGGGAAAAGTGAAAGCCCGAACATGATGTAACCCATGTGAGCGATGCTGGAGTATGCGATAAGCCGTTTTATGTCGGTTGAAACCAGCGCTATTAGTGACCCAAAGAAGGCAGAGAGTACGCCTACGATGGCTAATGCGTATAGGAAGTTTGTGCCGAATGTTATGCCAACTGCTGGGAAAACCATTCCCAGTGAGAGGCGTAGAATTGCGTATGCTCCAGCGCTGATTATGATGCCGCTTAATAGTGCGGACATTGGTGCTGGCGCTTCAGAGTGAGCATCAGGAAGCCACATGTGAACGGGTACAATAGCCATTTTTACAGCGAACCCGGCGGTTAACGCGATAAGAATCCATTTGACAAGAGTTGGGCTAGCAGTCAATAAGGCTGTTTGGGCTGTAAACATATCAGTGGCGCCTGTTGCTACGTAAGTTGCACCAATACCTAAGAGCACGAAGACGGCGCCTGCATGCGTATATATGAAGAATTTGAATGCTTGCTTGTATGAGTCTTTGTAGCCCCATTCGCCAATTATGAAGTATGCTGGGACAAGCATCAGTTCCCAACAGAAGTAGAACAGCAGCAGGTTAGATGTTAAGAAAACACCCACTACACCAACAGACAACACACACAACAGCGCATAGTAGACGGGTAAGTGATTCTTTCCAGCCATGTAATTTATTGAGAAAAGCGCTGCCGCCACAATAAGCGCAAGACTAACTAGGGCAACAGAAACGCTGATACCATCGGTGAAAAGCGTGAACGAAGTTTTTATTACGCTAATCCATGTGTAAGATTCAATATACTGGTGAGATGAGCTGTTGAGTACCGTTGGAACTGTAGTTAAAACTAACGATATGTTAACTAAAGCAATTAGCGCAACAAAGATTGCTGCAGCTTTAGGAGATTTCTTTCCAGTAAAGTAAACGAATGGCATGCTTAGAGTTGGAATTGCAAATACTGCTAGAAGAGCAAACGTCATTTTGTTACACCCTTATGCCTACCGTTAGTATTATCAGCACTACGATTAGTATGAAACCAACCACTGCGGCAGCAATGTAATTTTGAACCGTTGTAGACGGCACTTTTTTCAACTTTGAAGCGGCTGGCACCACTCCAGTTGCAAAACGGGCCATTAGTTGATTGCCTGAATCTTCAACGTATCTAATGCCGTCAGAAAACTTTGTTATGCCTTTGACTACTAGTCGGTAGAAGTCGTCAAAGAAGAAAGCGTGCCTCAACAGTAAGGTTACTGGATTTGACCCTGCTACAACGCTTCTTATGCTTGAGTTCTTAAAGTAACTCCAGTACACAAGTAAGCCAGTAGGCACCAGAAGAGCCAAAAAGATTGGTGTTTCCATGCTAGTAAATGAGCCAAGCAGCGTAATTCCAAGGTCTACATGCATAAAGCTCGCTACCAAAGGCTCAGCTACGCCCCAAACAATGCATAAGACTGCCAGTATTACAGCTGGAAATAACATGACTTTTGGAGCTTCGTGCGGGTGCTGCTTAACTAAATGTTCTGATTCTTTACCCATAAAAACCAAAGTCAACATTCGCATGCAGTAAGCAAACGTAATTGCCGTTGTCGCATAAATCAGAATTGTCTCTATGAGGTTTCCTGTCTCAGCAACGCTTGTAATGACTAAACCTTTGCTAAAGAACGCGGCAAAAGGAGGCAGACCGCTCGTAGTTATAACCATTATGACTGCCAAAGCGAAGGTGACTGGCATAGCTTTCCTTAAGCCACCCATCAACCGCATGTCTCTTGTACCAAGTGCGTGTATGATGCCTCCTGCTAAGAGGAATCCCAGCCCTTCGAAGAAAGCGTGGCTTACCATGTGAAATAAACTTGCGAACCAACCGACAGACGTAGGCCCCGCAAGAGCTGAACCTAAAGCAGCCATCATGAAACCGATTTGGCTAACAGTTGAGTATGCGAGAACTCCTTTGATGTCAGTTGTGGTAAAAGCCAACGCAGCGCCGACAAGGGCAGTTAAGATGCCTATCCAGGTGACTGCTGGGAACCACAGCGGTTGAAGCGCGATAATTAATGCCGGAGCTGCCGCGGCTATGAGGATGAATCGTGAAAGAAGGTAAATGCCTGCCTTAACCATTGTTGCGGCGTGAAGCAAAGCGCTTATTGAAGTTGGTGCTTCCATTGCGCTGTATAGCCAAGTGAATAATGGGAGCTGAGCTGACTTTGCAATAGCGCCGCCTAAAACCAAGAAGGCAACTGTAACCATGAGTCCCGTATTCAATGTTCCTGCAGTTGCGGCTGATTGAAGGTCGCTTATTATTCCATGGAAACTGAAGGTTCCGAAAACCATGTAAAGGATGCCTATGGCAGCAAGGAGGCATATGTCGCCGATACGGGTCATTATGAAAGCTTTACCGCCTGCATTAACTGATTCTGGCCGTTTATACCAAAAGGAAATTAACGCGTAAGAGCAGAGACCTACCATTTCCCAGAAAATGAACATTTGAAGCATGTTGTCTGAGATTACAAGGCCTATCATCGATCCTATGAAGAGTTGTAGGAGAAAGTAGTAACGTGTTAATCCTTCTTCCCCAGCCATGTAGCCCAAAGAGTAGATTGCAATGATTAAGCCGAAGAAAGCCACAAGCACAGTGAATAAGACGCTTAGTGGATCAATGAATACTCCAGCGTTGATGCCTGCAATCCAAGCAACTGATGAGCCTGTTGCTTGCCCCGAGCTGAAAAAGATCTCTGGAACAAGTGAAAGTGCCAAGCCCGCAGTTACTACAGCAATTGCTAGGACGAAGTAGTTTCGTGCTTTAGCGCTGTATTTTCCTATTAATGGAATGAATAAGCTTGAAACGAGCGGTAATATCCAAACAAGCCAAGCAGAGACATTGGCAAGCAACATTATGGTGCCTCTTCACTTTCGCCTTCTTGTTTAGTCGTCATTATTATTTCCCTGATGTCGCTTGTCCCATACTTTTTAGATACTATAACAAGTAACGCTAAAATTACTGCACTAATGGCGGTGTCTGTAGAGAATGCTAAGACCAAAAATGCTTCGCCTAAACCTTTACCCATGGCAGAAGCAAGCGTCACAAAGTTCAATGTGGCACCAACAGCGATTAACTCTATAGAGATAAACACTTTTAGCAAATGACGCTTGGTTAGCAAACCGTAAATGCCGATGGAAAGCATTACTAATGATAAAATAACATAGTCCATTACTTTCCACCGCCCCTCTTTTCATACAAGACAATAGCAATTCCCACCGCTATCGTCAGTATGACTAAGCCTTGTAAAACAACGTCTAAGCCTCTAAGGTTCCATAAGGCATCACCAAAGGAAACATTAGAATCTGTTGCCGTTGCACCAGAAACAGAGAGAAAAATCGCTGGCAACGATAAAACTGCGCCTATACCAATCAGGGCAGCAGTTTTTTTGGCAGATGTTTTTTTTGTTGGTTTATCGCTTAACATTTCTCCTGACAGGAACAGGACAGCTAATGTGCCTACGCCGACAGCGAACTGGAAAATAGCGGCAAAAGCAGCATCGTTCTGCACGTATATTAATGAAGTAAACAAAAAAGTTCCTGCCAAAGCAGCAACAGAATAAACTGGTTCATCTGTAAACAGGGCTAGACAAGCGGAAATTATTAAGCCAATAGAGAGAACTTCCAAAATCATTGTCGCGTCTCCCTCTGAACACTCGCTTGTGGCTTAAGAACGAGCGAAGCTTTGTCAGTTGTAGCTAACTCGTAGAAGACTGAACTTTTAATTGCGTTTCTTGGGCAGCTTTCAGCACATTGGTAGCAGAAGATACATTGGTCCAGTTTGAATTGTGGATATTTTTTGCCGTCGACTTCAACCATCTCGATTGCTTTTGCTGGACAATCTCGGCTACATAGTCCGCAACTGAGACATAATTTGATGTCAAACACTTGTTGGCCTCGGAAGTCTTCGGGGAGCGTAGGTTTGACGAATGGATATTTGGTTGTTGCTGGCTTGGTAAATATGTGTGATACAGCTCTTTGCAACATTGGAGATATACGTGATTTCTTCGCCATTTTTTACGCCACCAAGGGGTAAACCCATGTAACCATTGCCACGGTTAATATGAGAGATAATACCGCCGCGGGTAAGAGTATCTTCCAGTTAGCTGATAATACCTGGTCAATACGTAACCGTGCAAAGATGGTTGTTATGTACTCCGTAATTACTACGACTGCTAAGAGTTTGAGTACAAACCACAATGAGTACCAGAACGCTGGCAACCCAAAGAATACTGGCCCGTAAGGTCCGCCGAGGAACAGTTCAACTACTAGGGCTGCGCCGAAAACAATTTGCACGTCACGCGTCAAATGAAGGAAGGCTAGTTTACCCGCTGTGTACTCAGTTTCCAAACCGCCGACCACTTCACTATCAGCAAGCGGAATGTCAAAGGGATCTTTTTCCAGCTCTGCCTGCATAGTTATGATGAATAATACGAAAGCCCAGGGAGCCAAAACAATGTTTGGAATGGCCTGGCTTGAGGCTATTACGAATATGCTTAAGCTTCCAACGAGAAATGCAGGAGTTAGCGCAAGCAAAGTAAGTGGAATATCGTAACCTAAGAACTGAGTTAACACTCTTGCTGAACCAATTGCACCATAGGGATTGGAAGATGCCCAGCCTGAAAGGAACAATAGAAAACTCGAAATCGTAACAAATGCCAAAATAACAATCAAATCGCCATTAAACCCGCTGGTTGAAAGTACGCTTGCACCATCAATCGGCAAGAAGCATATTGTCAAAACCATAAATGAGAAGGCAACAAGTGGTGCAAACTTGAAGATTGTTTTCTTTGCGTCTCTTGGTTCAATATCCTCTTTTGTCACTAACTTTATGAAATCAGCTAATGGCTGAAAGATTCCCGCTGGCCCTGCAACCATGGGACCAACGCGATTTTGTATACGTGCTTCGATTTTTCGCTCAACCCAATCACAGAACAAGGTTAAGAGCACTATGAATGTGAAGCCGGGGAAGATTAAGATGCGCAAAATTAACATGAAGTCAATCATTCAGTATCACCTGTCCGTGCATGAGAAGCATGGGTCTAAACTAACAAAGTTCGCTGGGACATCTGCTATGCTCTCACCTATTGCTGTTTTGAGGAACGCTGGGATATTAGCGAATGTTGGCGTTCGGACTTTAACGCGGTCTGGGAAAGCCGTGCCGTTGCTTTTAATGTAGTAGAATAGCTCGCCTCTTGGAGCTTCAACACGGTTAACAGCTTCACCTGCAGGCACAACTCTCGGTGCCTTAACCCTGAATGGTCCCGTTGGCAGGTGGTCGATTGCATACTCGATTATGTTGATGCTTTCTTCAACTTCATCCATACGAACATTCATTCTGGACCAAGTATCCCCAGCAGTGTAAACTATTTCTTTATACGGAATTTCGCCATACGCCTCATAAGGCTCATCCTTGCGTACATCAATGTCAACGCCTGAGCCACGGGCTACTGGACCGACAACACATAGTTTTAGGGCGTCTTCTCTTTTGAGTACGCCAACGTTTCGCATACGGGCTTTTATTGAGGGTTCGTCTTCGTAGATTTGCCTGTAAAAAGGCAGTTTCTTCCTCAGCCCTGAAAGCGTTGCTTTGATTTGGGGTATATCGCTGTCTTTTAGGTCCCGTCTTACGCCGCCTACAGTCATAAGTGATGCGCAAACGCGGTTGCCACTGGTTAATTCGATTAGATCCATGATTGGTTCACGGTCTCGCCAGAAGTACTGGAACAAGGTTTCGTAACCAATTTCTAGACCTGCATGCCCCAGTGTTAGTAAGTGGCTATGTAGCCTGTTAAGTTCTAAAGTTATTACTCGGAGGAACTTGGCTCTGGGCGGGACCTCAGTTTTCAGTATTTTTTCCACTGTTTCAACGAAGCAGCATGCATGTACGCTATTACATATACCGCAGATGCGCTCGCATAAGTAAACATCCTGGAGATAAGTTCGAGATTCACATGCTTTCTCTATGCCTCGATGGACATAACCTAATCTTGGTTGAACTCCAGTGACTGTTTCTCCATCAACTGTCACAGCAAATTTTTCGGGCTCCAATAATGCAGGATGCTGAGGTCCAATAATAATTTTAACGACTTTTTCACTTGAAGGTTCAGCCTCTTCCTTTGGGGGCTCCAACTTAAGCTCGTTTGCGTTAAAATCTTTTCTAAGTGGATACACACCTTCAGGCCAATTCTCTGGTAGGACAAGCCGTCCTGGGCTTGGGTGTCCCTCGAAGACCACGCCTAAAAGGTCCATTACTTCCATTTCATGAAAAGTTGCGCCAGGAATGATATCGGTTATTGTTTGAATTTTTGGGTTGTCTTTGGGCACTTGGGCTCGTATGGTTATAAACGCGTTTGAAGTACGAATGTGATACAGAATCCCCAAGTTCTCCCCGAGGTCTATACCGGTGATGGCTGAAACAGCGGTTTTCTCGTCTGCTTCTACCATTGCTTTGAGTACGTCTCTGTGTAAGTCGTTGCTGGTGACTATTGCGGCTTTGCCAAGTTGGTCTAGCTGAATTTGGACTTTGTCCTTAAGTTGGATTTCAACTACATTAATGATATCTAAGCTAGTGTTGAGCGTCTTGTTTAGCCTCCTTGATAGTGGATTTGACCTCTTGTGAAACTATTGGTTCTTGTTTTACAGCTTCAGGTTTTGCCTCTTCCTTTGGGATTTCAGGGGCTTGTTTTACTTGCTTTTTGGGTCTCGCGGGACTTATTGCGGTTAGGAGTTTAACTACCCCATCAATAAGTGCTTCGGGACGCGGTGGGCATCCAGGGATATACGCAGTAACTGGAATTACTTTGTCCACGCCGCCTACAACGTTATAACAACCGTTAAAAATGCCGCCTGAGCATGCACATGCTCCGATAGCTACAACGAATTTAGGCTGTGGCATTTGTTCATAAACTCGTTTTAACCGTTCTGCACATTGCGTCGTAACACCGCCTGTCACCAGAAGGACGTCCGCGTGGCGTGGAGAAGGTTCGAGTTTTATGCCAAAGCGTTCGACATCAAATTTTGGCGTAAGCAATGCGACTATTTCTATGTCGCACCCGTTGCAGGCACCTGAATTAAAGTGTAAAACCCATGGCGATTTTACTCTTGCCCAAGTTACTATGTTTGCCGTTAATCGTTACCTCCTTCTAAAAGAACTAACCCTGCGGCAAGAATTATGCCAAGGTATAAGACCAAGAGAAGCGGGTTTGTGCCTGCTATCGCAAAAGAGGCAAAAGCAAGTAATAATACAGATGAATCGAAGACTACGAAGTAAATTAGGTACTTGTATAACGATACGTTAACTTTTAACCCATGGAATGTTGCTTTTTCTCCACAAGCATACGAGGCTTGCGCATTTTCGCTTATGGTGGTTTTAGGCGCTGATCTTTTACCTATTGCGTAAATCAAAAAGGTTGACATGAATATTAATACAAACGCAATGAGGACTTCAATAATCACGTGAACCTCTCTCCCCGATGCTTTTGTATTTATTCATGATGCATCCCCTCGGTATGTGCTTACTTTTGCGCATACGTTTGGTAACAACCAAGCCACTATGATTATATAGTAAGGTTGTGCGATTTAGAAGTTATGCACCTAAACAATTTTCGCTAATTAAGTGTCATAAATGATATTAATGGTTGCTCACTGCATCGTTAAAATGTGCATTAGGTCAGTTTTGGTTACAACGCCTACAAGTTTCTTCGGGTCAGCTCTCTCCACGATAATCAAACGTCCTATTTCATTTTCGCTCATTCTTTTAAAGGCATCCAACGCGGTTTCATCAGGATAAGCGATAACGAGTTTGCGCCGGGCTATTTGACCAACTAAAGTTTCGTTCCTCTTGCCTTCCTCAACACTCGAAGCTTCTTCTAAAGTTACCCAACCAACAGGCTCATTGTTCTCACTTACCAGTGGATAGCCAAAGTGGTAGTGTCTTGCCACCAAATCTAAGAATTGACGCACAGTAGCTTTCTCTTTCACAATCTTAATGTTCTCAGTAGTCATTATGTCCCCAATTTTTATGCCTGCAAAGGCATCTGTTTCTCTAAGCAAAAGCGCAGGAAGACGCCCAATGGTTTCTTCCATCTCTTTAGCCTTTTTGAGACCTGCCGTTCGTTTTTGCATGGCTGAAAGCATTACCCGTTCAATGACTAAGGGCTCTTCTTGCATGACCCACGAATTAATACCGCCATTCTCAACTGCCTTATAGAAGAACTCTTCGCCAGCTTTAGATCGAATAATGACTGTTGACCACTCCTTCAAAGGATAAGCCCCGCCTACTGATATGTCAGCTAATTCATTAGTGAAATCTGTGCATTTGCGACAACTAGGCAACAGTATTTGATCTGAAACCTCCTGAAACGGAACCCTGATTTCGCCTTTATCGGTTTGAATTATTAGTTTCGATGATAAGCGAATTTGCTTTATTTGTGATGGCTCGGTGCCATATTTCTTTTTGAGGTATTCAAGCAAGGCTCTGAATGACAGCGTACCAAAGCAGAATAGGCCGATTGTTATCTTTAAGTTGCCGCTAATTTTATGCTGCCAAGCCTCAAGCTTACGTATAGCCAACACGTGGCATGGAATTCCTACGAAGCCAATGTTTGTTTTTTCATAACCGTACACAGCACTTCCATACGCTCTTGCTACTGCGCACGGAAAGAACTTGCTTCCAATCGCTGAAAGTATATCGTCAGGTACTAGCGCCACCGAGGGCTTAGGTTTAGCTTGACTTTCAGGTTCACCCTGACAGACAATAGCGCTATCGAAAATTTTGTTTTCAATGCCAAATTTAAGCAGTGAAGTGACAACGCCTCCTCCATGGCTTAATTCGCGTATCTTAGGGTCAACAGCTTGAACCAAAGCAATTTTTCGATAATATCCTAAAGCTTCGCTTTTAACTGGTGCATCTGCGACATGCCTCAAGCTTCTGACCAAGTGCTTCTGAATGGGGACAAATTTCATAGCAAAGAGGGCATAAATCCATATATTTCGAGCAATCAACCGTACGCTTAACTTTCTCTTCATCGATATGTAGCGCACCAACTGGACATGCGGCTTCACATGCGCCACATTGAGTGCAAAATCCAGGATCAATGATTCGTTCCTTTAAGAGATTATACGCTATAAGTGAATTACTTTTTAGCGTCATAATTACCTAATTAAATTAAGATAAAGATTCTTAAAAAGATGATTAAAAAAATCCCTAATTGACAAACTGACAATTACACTGATGAAAACCTTTTCGTGTTATTCTTCGGATACTGGAAACCACAAAACAATTCTTTTCCTTATAACATGTATGTGAAGCCTTATAACTCACATTTTAGTTAATATTATATGACTTTGAAGCATATAACAACAACCTGACTAATGTTCAAACAGGAGCTGAAAAGTTAAAAGGAAATGAGACAGGACAGGCATAATAATTCGTCACATTCTAGAAATTTGTGCAGGTTCCTGATGGCTATTAACGGTCTCTGAGAAACAGTAACGCCCGTGTTCTACGTAGGTATTATGTAAACTGATTTGCCGACACAGTTAGAAGTAGGCTTGATTTGGAGGTGGAGTTTTCCAGAAAAATGAATGACATGGAGGTGAAAAAATCAAAATTGAAGATTACGAAGCGTTTAAAAAATGGCTTCTTTCGACAGGGGGCCCGCGCCGCTTTGAAACTTCAAAAGAAAAAGACTGGGTTAATTGGCTTAAAGTATGTTGCACGTATACTGGCAAAACGCCTGATGAATTAGCGAATTGTGCAAGTGTGGAGAGGGAAAGGGAAATTGTGGCAATACCATTAAGAGAAAAAGGATTAAGAATGCTTGTCATTTCACAAAAACTAGGTGTGCTTAACAATTTTTGGGTTCACAACGGACGAGAAGTCATGGGGACATATAGAGGGTGGTTACATACACAGGTTTCATATCCGAACAAAGAAGACACTTTCGAAAAAATTTCCGCTTTAGCTGATCCAATCGACATAACTATTAGTAGTTTTACTACCGACCAACGGTTTGTAGCCAAGCCGGCGTGCCGTTAGGCTATTAGAATCCTTCAACAAAGTTTACCAGTTGTAACCAGTTGGGTTAGACACAGAAATTGGCATCAGCATTTAGAAGCTTCATGCAAAAGGACCACCAATAATTGCCAAGCATTTAATTATCATTTAACACAACGTAATACGGTGTTTTAGGTAAGGGGAAATCAGAGAACAGGGGTTTTCTATAGGAAGAAAATAAAGAAAGAAAATAGGATAGGGATGGCTGATTTAGGGGTGTTAAGCTTTTATAATTTAAGCCAGAGCAAAATACCCATAATTAAGCCGTAAATTGCCAACGCTTCAGCCAATGCGACAACCAGGAAACTTTTGAAGAAAGTGTCCGGTTTCTCTGCTAATGCACTGATTGCAGCGCTGCCAGCCGAAGAAATTGCAAGTCCAGCACCTAACGCAGCTAAACCAATAGCTAGTCCAGCGGCCATTGCTATGCCTAGTCTATCGTACGCTCCAGTAACTGTGGTTGTGGCTGTTTGAAGTGTTGTAACTGAGTAGGCGGTTGCTATACCGATAAATGGCAGAAATGCCAACGGAAGTAGAAAGACCAATAGTATCCTTCGATTCATGTCTATTTAGCTCCAATAAAACACAGACTACACAGCTCTAGGTATTAACCTTTTTTGTTACTGTTTTTGTTTTCTCCTGATTTAGGGATAACTCAACAGCTTCGCCTATTTTGCTCGCTTCCTCTCTTATCGCGTTGGCTTTTTCTCTAATTTTTTGGATTTCTTCTTTTGCCATACTCTCAATGTTTAGAGTGAAAGTTTCGTAATCTTTTTCTAACTTTTCTTTGTTTGACATAGATTAATCACAACCGTTATTTTACTACCAGAACCGGACAAGGAGAGTATTCAATTACTCGTTCAGTAACACTTCCAATCAGAATTTTATTTGCTCCCCCTCGCCCACTGGTACCCATCACAATTAAATCAATGTTTAAATCCTTGGCTAAATGTACAATTTGTTCAAACGGTCTACCTTTAGTAAGTAAAGAACCGCCTTTGATGCCTTCCTTCTCCACTAAGTCGAGAATGTGTTTGATGTATCGTTGACCATCTTGTTTTAGCTCTTGTTCAACATTCTCGCGTTGAGGTCCTTTAGGAAATAGGTCAATAACAACCTCGTCGATAACGTTTACCACCATAATTTCGGCACCGAGCATTTTGGCAACGCTTATTCCACACTCTGCCGCACACGCGCTGTGAACTGATCCATCGGTCGGAATTAAAATTTTTTGAATTTCTTTAAAATTACAAATACTCAAATTATTCTCGCTCCCTAATCATACGCTTAATCCGTTTTGTTCTAACAAATTCTTCTCTATCTTTTTCTTCCAAAACGAGTGCAATTTTCTTGGTTTCATTGCGATACATTGGGATGAGGACGTGATTTAACGCGTTGACTCTACGCTGGGTTCGTCCTACGTCGTTGGCGATCTGAAATGTAGTACCTTCAGCTTTAGCTAATTCGGCAAGTAACTTCAGCAAACTATAGAATTGCTTAAACGCTTTATCCAGTTCTGCGTTGGTGTTTGCGAAACCGTAATCAGGCTTCGGATCAGTTGCGCTTTGGAATTCTACATTAGGAACTGTAACGCCCATGATGCTTCTGAAATCCACGAGGAAATTTGCTTCAAAAGATGACCCTAAGGCTACGTTGGCAACTGTCTCCGAACCTTTAGCCATATTTGCTTCCTTCAAGCTTTGGTAGGCTATTGTAAGAGCCCGCAATAATGCCTCGCGGGCTTTCTCAGCGTCGTAAATGCTTGTTCTTAGTTCGCGGAGCAAAATGTCACGTTTGCGTTCAAGCACATCACGCCCAGACTCTGCTAGACTTAAGGTCTTTTTTGTTCGAATCAAATTGATTCTTGTGGGACTAATGTTTTCAAGAGACATTCGATTTATTTTACCTCCTTAAGGATTTTGGGGTAATACTTCTTGATGAACTCAGGACGTACGCTTGTTAATTCTCCCTCTGGCAAAGTTGATAGTGTATCCCAAGCGATTGAAAGTGTCTGCTCTATTGATCTGTTTTCGTTTCTTCCTTGGCTGATAAATGTTCGTTCGAAACGTTCACCAAAACGCAAGTATTCTTTGTCTTTGTTTCCTAACCCTTCTTCGCCAATAATTGTAGCCAGAGACTTTACACTGTTGTACTGTGCATATGCGGAATACAATTGGCTTGCAACGTTAGCGTGGTCTTCTCTTGTGCTGTCTTTACCGATGCCGTCTTTCATTAGTCTGGAAAGGCTTGTAGAAATATAGATTGGCGGGTAAATGCCCTGCTTTTCTAAGTTGCGTGACAGGACAATTTGCCCTTCGGTAATGTAGCCTGTTAGATCAGGAATAGGATGGGTAATGTCGTCGTTTGGCATGGTCAGAATAGGCATCTGTGTGATTGAGCCTTTTTTGCCTACTATTCTGCCTGCTCGTTCGTATATGCTTGCCAGGTCGCTGTACATGTAACCTGGGTAACCTTTTCTGCTGGGTACTTCCTCCATTGAAGCGCTTACTTCGCGGAGGGCTTCGCAGTAGTTGGTCATGTCTGTTAATATTACGAGGACATGTGAATCTTGGTCAAATGCTAAATACTCAGCTAATGTTAATCCAGCTCTGGGCGTGATAATTCGTTCGACTGGTGGATCATCTGCTAAGTTGAGGAACATGGCAACGTTTTTTATTGCGCCGGTTTCTTCGAAGCTTTTTTGGAAGAAAGAAGCGTCATCATGCGACAGTCCCATTGCTATAAAAACGATGAAGAATTCTTCTCGCCCACTTCGAATCTGTGATTGTCTTACGATCTGAGCAGCAAGGTCATTATGAGCTAAACCTGGTCCGCTGAATATTGGAAGTTTCTGTCCTCTGACAAGACTGGTCAAGCCGTCAATTGCCGATATGCCTGTTTGGATGAAGTCTCTTGGATATTCTCTAGCGGTGGGATTTAACGGGAAACCGTTAACGTCTCGTTTGTCTTCTTTGAAAAACCTCGGGTGACCATCAATAGGTTCTCCGTAACTGTTCATTATACGGCCAAGCATTTCTGTTGAAACCGGCACTTCAAGGGGTCTTCCGAGAAATCGAGTACGCGTTTCCGAAGGTGACAAACCTGATGTACCTTCGAACACTTGGACTGTTACGGCTTTCTGATTAACCTCAATAACTTTGCCAAGGCGTATCTCGCCAGTTTGAGTTTTTACCGCAACGAGTTCATCGTAGCCTACTTGTTGTACGTTTTCAACTATGATAATTGGGCCAGAAATCGAAGCTACGCCTTTGTATTCTAATCCGGTACCTGCCATAATTTATTACCTCAAACTTGCCTCTAACTCTTCGAAGTGTTGTTGCATCCGTTTATCTAAATCGTCTATGAGATTAATTTTATCGTTAGGTATTAGGATTTTCATACGCATTATTTCCTCTATGATTGGCAATTGTGTAACCTTGGAGATTGGCGCGCCTTTACTTACAACTCTGTCAGCATACCTGTGGAAATCGACGATTATCTTTAGCATCTTGAATTGTTTTTGTGGGGAACTATAGGTATCTATCGGGTCTAAAGCGTTCTGTTGTAGGAGAGCGATTCGGATTATTCGTGCTGTCTCCAAAATTAAGCGTTGTTTATCAGGCAGAGCTTCTGGGCCCACCAGTTTAACGATGTTTTTTAAATCGTCTTCAGCCTGCAAAATACGCATTGCTTCTTCTCGGTAGCTGTTCCAGTCTTTGTCAACGTTTTTGTGCCACCAACCAGCAAGTTCGCTGATGTAGCCGCTGTAACTTTGCATCCAGTTAACCGCTGGATAGTGTCTGGCATCTGCTAATTCAGGGTCCAATGACCAGAAAACACGTGTGAAACGTTTAGTATGTTGTGTGACTGGTTCAGAAAAGTCTCCGCCTGGAGGAGAAACTGCTCCAATCGCGCAGATTGAACCCAACCGTTTTTCCGAGCCTAAAGTTTCCACGACGCCTGTGCGTTCATAAAATTCTGCTAATCTTGATGGTAAGTAGCTTGGGAAACCTTCTTCAGCAGGCATTTCTTCAAGTCTTCCTGAAACTTCTCTAAGGGCTTCTGCCCATCTGCTTGTCGAGTCTGCCATAACAGCCACGGTGTAGCCCATGTCTCGGAAGTACTCAGCAATAGTAATGCCAGTGTAAATGCTGGCTTCACGTGCAGAGACAGGCATGTTACTTGTGTTAGCAACGAGCAAGGTTCTCTCCATAAGCGGATGCCCAGTAGTGGGGTCAATTAACTCTGGAAAACTTGTAAGAACATCAACCATTTCGTTTCCGCGTTCTCCGCAGCCTACATAGATTATTATGTTCGCGTCTGACCATTTGGCTAGTTGCTGCTGGGTAACAGTTTTTCCAGTGCCGAATCCGCCTGGAATAGCAGCACTACCACCCTTTGCAATTGGGAAGAAAGTGTCAATTACGCGTTGCCCAGTGATTAAAGGAACTGATGGAAGAAGTCGACGACTATGTGGTCTTGGTTCTCTTACTGGCCATTTCTGCAGCATTGGCAACTCAATTTTTTTGCCATTTGATTCTAAGGTGGCGATTACTTCAATAATTGTGTAGTCGCCTTTTGGTGCAATATCTACAAGTTTGCCTTGCAAGGTTGGTGGAACCATTATGCGGTGTTCAACCAAATCGGTTTCTGCTACCGTGCCAAGGATATCGCCGCCTGAAAGCATGGTTCCTACTTTGGCTGTGGGTACAAATGTCCATTTTTTCTTTCTTGAAAGAGGTGTTACTCCACTGTTACCTGTGATAAAGGGACCTGTAAGTTCTCTTAGCACTTCCAAGGGTCTTTGTATGCCATCGAAAACGGTTCCAACTAATCCTGGAGCCAACTCTACAGAGAGCGGGCTTCCAGTGCCCAAAACCGGCTCGTTAAGTTTGAGTCCGGTTGTGTTTTGGTAAACTTGGATTGTGGCATGTTCGCCTTCTAAACGAATAATTTCTCCAATTAAGCCTTCTTTGCCTACTTCAACCATTTCATGCATAACTGCTTGTGCCATGTCTTTTGCTTCGACTACTGGTCCTGCAACTCGAATTACGCTACCTTTAGCGAGCATTTTTATGCCTCTTCCTCAAACAGTATTTTTGCCACTTTAACACGTAAAGTGGGTTTAAGTTCTTTTAGTAGATTATCGATGGTGCTGTCGAAGGTGATTTTTCCGTCTAAAGTTTGAATTTTGCATCCCCCAATGAAATCTTCATTTTGTTCAGATAATTTTAATTCTAAATGTAGTTTTTTAGCTAAACGGTCTAACATATCTTGTGTTAACCAGTCTTTATCCTGAGCATTTACTTGTACAACGAGATTTTTTTGGTCAAGACCTTTAGCAACTTCTTTAATGAGATTTAGAAGATAAGTATGATATTCCTCGGTTGCTACAAAATCTTTAAGTTTGATTAGGGCTTTGTCGAAAGCAATTTCAACTAAGCCTTCTTTTGTTTGAAGCAGGCGATTCCTCATTTTCACTTCAGTTACAGAAGCGATTTTTCGCTTTTCGCTTTCCGCCCTAGTTTTTGCTTGATCTATCAAAGTCTGGTAGTTTTGTATTGCCTGTTCTTTTTCTGTTTTTAAGATTTCCTTAGATTGTTTTTCAGCAGATAAAATTATGGCTTCTGCTTCTTTCTGTACATCATCTAAAACTTCGTTTGCAATCGCGGAAAGACCATCTTTAACACCCATTTTTTTCCACCCTTTATATTCTAACGCCCAAAGTTTTGCTGATTAGATCAGACATGCGCACTTGACTAGTTTTACCCTTGCTTCCAGGCAATTCTACAATTAAAGTGTTTTTGCGGTCGATACGAGTTTTTCCTATTGCCTCTTGCATTTCTGGTAGAGTGGAAAATTCTTCACTTACAATTATTATTGCGAGATCATTGCGGACAAGCGCTTTGTTTAGAGCTTCACACGCTTCATCCACAGAGTTTACTTCGGCGCCTTCAATGCCGACTGTTCTGAAACCGGTAATCATGTCGCTATCGCCAATAACGTAACCAAACATGCTTTCGCCAAATAAAGCTTTAATTCCTAGTTAATCAACATTTTGTTAGAACCCACATGTTTCGTTCCGAAAGAATGAGCGCTACCTCGATAATATGTGTCAAACAAGACGTTGAGTCAGTACTACAAGCGCTAAGCAGCTTTGGAGAATTCCACATAGAAACAGCAACCGAAGATGCTAGCCTCACTGAATACAACGAGAATATTCAGAAAACCGAGGAGTCACTCTCAAACGTTAACGGACTAATTAAGTACCTTTGCCAAGAAAAACCAGGCTTATTTGACATGTTCAAAGTGTCACAGCCAAATAGAACACGTGTAACCGCTGAAAATTGGCAAGCCCTCTCAGAAGCCACCAACCAACAAATCTCGACGCTCAAAAAAGAATTTGACGAACTCTATACTACCCTGTCCAGCGTGAAAGAAAAAACTGCACAGTTAAACCTAGTCAAAGAAATGTTGACCACGTTAGATGCGATGAAAGTGGATCTTGAGGCTTTAGAGGAACTAAAATTAATACATGTTTCCGTCGCAACTATACCTCATAAAAACATTGAAGCATTAAAAACTGCACTTGCAGATTTTTCAGTTGTCATAAATTTCAGTCCTTTACCCAGCAAAAATGACTTTGTATCCGTGGCGGTGCCAAGCAACCAAGGCGCAGAGGTTGAAAAAATCCTAAAACTGCACCGCGCCGAAACATTCGTGATACCCAAAGAGTTACCTCACAATGCCGCACAAGCCCTCAATGAAGTTAATAATCGATTAAAAGAAAACATTAAAAAAGAAAAAACGTTTTCAGATGCACTAGAAAATTTAAGCAAAGAAAATAAAGATAAACTTGTCGCATGGAAAGAAAACACTGAAAATACTCTTGCACTACTAAATGCGAAGAAAAAGATACTTCAGTCGGGACGACTTGCAACACTTAAAGGATTTGTTCCTCAGAAAAAATTCTCTGAACTAAACGAAAAAGTCCATGGAATGCTTCATGAAAAAGTACTAGTTCTGGAAAACGAAGTTCCAGCGGCTGCAGATCCACCCACAAAAATTAGCCACGGCAGATTTATTAGGCCTTTTGAAGAGCTAACAAAACTTTATGGTTTGCCACATTACAGTGAGGTAGACCCCACACCAATAATGGCAATAACTTACCCTATTCTTTTCGGGTTAATGTTTGGCGATGTGGGACACGGCTTAGTTTTGTTAATCGGCGGATTACTTCTTGGAAAATTCGTAAAAAGAAACCAAGGAATAAAGAATGTTTCTTTGATCATGGCTGCCTGCGGTGTTGGCGCAATTGCTGCAGGATTGTTGTTCGGTGAGTTTTTCGGTTTTCAGTTGTTTGCTCCACTTTGGTTTAGTCCATTCGAGAATGTGCTTAGCTTCCTTATATTTACCCTAATTGTGGGAGTAGCACAGATATTAACCGGAATAGTTCTGGAAATGGTTAATTTCGGGCTTAAACACGAATTCGTAAACGCAATTTTCACGTCGGTGCCTAAGATTGCATTCTACCTTGGCGGAGTAGCCCTTATTGCAGTTTACCAGTTGAATTTTGGCGCATGGCTAAACGGCGCCATATTGTGGCCGCTAATACCCTTTGTAATTTTGGTTGCTGGAAAACCAATCTTCTTAGCAGCGACAAAAATGAGTCAACGCCCAGAGAAGGACCTTGAATCAGTTGCTGGAGAAACATTCGAGCACCCAGAACTGGACACGTTTAGCGGAAGACTCTTTGAAGGAGGAGACTTAGTAACCCGTTTGCTAAGCAACACAATGTCGTACTCTCGAATTCTTGCTTTGCTCATGGCACACTGGGCATTGCTGCTTGTTACATACACGATTGCTGGCTTGGTCGGTACTGCTTCAATCCTGACATTGATTGTAGGCGGAATAATCATTGTCTTCGGCAACATCTTCGTATTGGCACTTGAAGGATTAATCGTCTTCATCCACACGCTAAGACTGCACTTCTATGAGTGGTTCAGCAAGTTCTATCAAGGCAGTGGAACCGAGTTTACTCCATACAAGCAAAACCACGTCTACACAGAAGTTGTCCTTGAAGAAAAAAAGGTTTAAAGTAACAGTTGACCCTGAATCTTCTCAGGGCTCACTGCCGCTTCTATACCTGCACTTGTTGCAATGAGATCATGCACTTCAGATTCTTTCTGTGTTATGAAAGCAAGTGCTCCACCAATGTTGAAACTATCGACAATTCTGTTTGACTTAGCATACTGTAGTACTGATTTCTTGAAAGCCTTTTCAGCTTTGGATAAAACTTCTTCTGGACTTTGAGCTTTAACAAAGAAACTGGCGTAATTGCTTTCCAGCACAATTTTGAGGGCAGATTCAAAATCCGATGCCGACAATAACTCATCAACAGTACTCATGGATAGATTGAAATTATTTTGTGGCAATGCTCGCCGTAGCCAGTTGGCGTCGTAATTGAGGTTTTTTCCTCTCAACAGCGTTAGCAAGGTGAAGCCGTCGTTTTCCGTACTTGCATAAAAATGTGCGCGCGACCTCTCTTTTTTGGGAAGCGACATATAGCCCTCATAGAGTTTTTCATAATATACCTTATCAAGAAGCACATCAATGTATGCTGTTGAACCAGTTTCCTCATAACTTTGTAGTCCCAAATTCAAGCATGAAGCATATATGGTGATTTTGATGGAATTCAGTAACTGTTTTACATTTGAAGCTTTAGCGGCATCCTCAAAGTTAAAGTGCTTAAGATAATTTTCTACTGAAAGGTATAGTTTAGCAATCTTTTGCTCAGGGCTTAAATTTGCGTTGGTTGCTTTTACAAGTACTTTGATGTTTTCCACTTCAAACCTTAAAAGATACAAGTTAAGATAGTTTGCCACTTTTTCCGGTGAGTTTTTAGCTATTTTTTCAACGCTTTCAATGAAATTTTCATTGAAAGCTCTTTCAAGCTTGCGGCTTGAAAGCGACAGGGACAATTTAGATATTTGTAACTGGTAACTGGTTTCTCTAAGTTGACTTGTGAACGCTGAGAGGTCTTTACTCTCTGTTAGCGCTTTAAGTTTAACTTCACCGAGCAGAGTACTTCTTTCTGCCCCGATTTTAGCTAGAACACTCGCATATTGCGTTGACTGGCTCAATTTTACTTTTCCTCAATTACTTCGTTCATAACTTTGGTAATCGCTGAGTCCATGTGTTTTTCTGCTTGCACTCTGAGTTTATTGGCGGTCACTTGGTTTGCCTTTAACAGTTCCTCACGGCTATTATTGGCTTCCTGAACAGCGTTTTTGAAAAGCTGCTGTGCCTCTTCGTCAGCATAAGTTCCGCTGTTGTCCAATAGCTCTTCAGCTTCTTGCTGAGCAAGAATAGTCATTTTTTTAGCTTTATCCTGCGTTTCGCCCCGAATCTGCTCTGCTTGCGCTTCGATTTTTTTAAGTTCTTCCCAGATTTTTTCCATTATTCCACGCCACCTACTTACACTTGACTAGTTTCTTAAGGTTTTTGTTCTTATTGAAATAAATATGTTTTTGATTGAAAAAAATATCTACCAATGAAAACCTGTGCAAATTACAAAGCATCAGAAGAAGAGCTATTCTGATTCAGCCGTTCCATGCCATCGTCTCTCCAAATAGAGAATCAAGCTGAAAAGACCTCGGCTGAAAATCACCAAAATAAGCAGTTCAAATTCTGGGATAGTTCTAGTAGCGACTGTGCGGATGATTTCCGCGCCGATAAAAAAGTTGAGACTTAATGTTAAATACCCTGATAGGTAACGGGTAGAAAAGGACGGTTGATATGGGTCTTTGAGTTTAAATTGAATAAACCGAACGGTAACGAGTAGGGAGCCGAAAGTTATTACACCGCCACCGAAAAGATACAGAATGTCAGCAGCTATAGTAAGCATAACATAAATCGCATCGTATACGGCGCCGCCTGAAACGTAACTGCCACCTGAGAGTACACTGATAAAACTGGGATAAACTAAACTTAAAATCGCGCTGGAAACGGCGGCAACTGTAATCATAATCATTAATGTTAGTGCTAAGGAATTGGTTCCTTGCTTTTTTTCCACTTGGCTTTCCGCCATAAAATCTAAGCAACCTATCTTACTTGTAACTTATGGAGTGTTTGCTTAATAAATTGCTTTATCGATTGCTTGCCGCTCAGCAAAAGTAACATTAAAAAAGAAAAAATTTTGCAAGAAATTGTTTTAAACCTTAATTTCTTCAGCTAAGCCAGCCTGCGGGTACGGGAACAAATGAGCTTTATCCAACGGATAATTTATTGTAACTTCTTCGCCGATGTTAACCCAATCTTCCGTTAGCGACGGCCTATTAATAACGAATCGGTCGCCGTTATCAAGCCTTATTTCATATCGAACAACGATGCCTTCAAAAGTGCTTTTTTCAACTTTCCCAAACAAACTGTTTTCAGCGGCTATATGTCCTTTTTTCATTTCGCAGGTTTCAGGCCGTATCGCTAAAACCACGCGTTCTCCTTGATTGATATTCAATTGGTTTATGGCTTTAACTTTTAACCCCTGTCGCAACTCAATTTCTGATTGTCCGTTTGCTTTAGTGATGTAGCCTTCCAAAAAGTTAGATTCACCAATAAAGTGAGCTACAAACAAGCTGTTGGGATGCATGTAGAGCTCCTGGGAGGACCCAACTTGCACGATTTTACCCTTTTTCATAACTGCAATCCTGTCTGAAATGGACATAGCTTCAGCTTGGTCGTGGGTAACGTGGATTGCGGTTAGTTTGAGGTCTTTTGCCATCTTGCGAATTTCATAGCGGATCTCGTTGCGTACCTTAGCGTCTAGTTGCCCCAAGGGTTCATCCAAAAGCAGAGTTTTAGCGCCTGCAGCCAAGGCGCGGGCAACAGCTATTCTCTGCATCATACCGCCGCTTAGCTCGCTGGGGTAAGCGTTTAATCGTTCGTTGAGTTTCACAAGCTCAAGCACTTCATGCCCAATTGTCTCAGCTTGCTTCGCATCGTAGTTTTTGACTTTTGGGCCATAAATAACGTTGCTCCAAGCAGTCATGTGCGGGAATAAGGCGAATGTTTGGAATACAAATCCGATGTCGCGGTCTTCGGGCGGCACTTTGTCAACGCGTCGGTCGCCGATGTATATTTCTCCGCTGTCCGGCTCGATTAACCCAGCAATAACCCTCAGAAGGGTGGTTTTGCCGCAGCCGCTTGGTCCAAGCAAAGAGAAGTATTCTTGGTCATGTATGGTTAAGCTGACGTTGTCTAAAGCGTTGAGTTTGCCGTATTTTTTTGTGACGTTTACGATGCGGACATCAGGCATTACTTAGCTCTCTCCTTGTGAAGCGTTTTTGGAGTTTTTATTATTTGCCATTCTAAACCTTTCCTTTTCTAGTCAAAAGCCTCAAAACCAAAAGGATAATGAAGCTGAACAGTATCAAGATGCCGCAAGCTAAACCAACGGTTAAAGCGGTAACTCCAGGGATTGCCGCTATTACGCCTCTTATGGAGTTGACCCAGGTAACAAGCAGCACAGGTGCAGTGATAAGCTTTGAAGTTACAGCTAGCGTTGCGCCTGTTTCGCTTACGCTTCGGGTAAAAACAATGATGGCTCCTGAAAGGATCGAGTACTTCGTGATTGGTAGCACGATTGTTTTGAAGACGGTGAAAGGTCGGGCGCCTAACGTTCTCGCTGCTTCTTCCATATCAACGTTGATTCGCTCCATCGCCGCTGACATAGACCTGACAAAGTACGGGTAAGTAATCGCCAAATGAGCAAAAACCAGCAGCAGAAAATCCGGGATACCAGGTACGCCCTGCCAGAAAAACTTCAGCGATACACCCAAAGCGATGGATGGCACTATCAACGGCACGTTTATGAGTACATCAAGAACTGCGGATGGCAATTTACCGAATGTTTTACGGGAAATCAAAATTGCCATGGGTATGCCGCTGAGGATTCCTAAGACAGTAACTATCGCGGCTAGTCCATATGAGAGCCCGAGACTTTGCCAGTATTGAGACCAAATCCCTTGTCCAGTGAAAGCCTGCGTTAAGGTTGGTCCGGTGGCAATTGCTTGGAAAGCTGGTAACGCTACGAAAAGAGATGGAATCAAAACGATGAATAAGAAAACAGCCAATGCTATGCCATTGCGCGACCATGCCGCTTTTTTGTAGCTGAGTTTCTTCTCAAGAACCGGCAGACCCTTGCCGAATGGCAATGTTAACTTTTGACCCAGAAGTCGAATTAATCCGAAGATAACGAGTGAGACAACAATTAGTATGAGGCTGGCAAAAACCGTTCCGCCCTCGTATGTTGCTAGGGATATGGTGCCTGCTTTTAAGCCGTTGCTTAAGTCTTGGATGAAGACGGGGCCGTTCTGAAATACGAGGCCAGCTACGATGAAGGTCGCTCCGGTTTCTGAGAGCGAACGCGCGAAGGCAAGGGAGAAAGCGGCAATTAGTGAGGGCTTTATGATTGGGAACGTTACGGTTCTTGAAGCCGTCAGCGGTGGCGCGCCTAGTGTTCGGGATGCACGTTCATACTCCATTTTGTAATCCAACATGGCACCCACAATAACTCTGACTACAACTGGAAACGAAAAAGTGAAGTGCAAGAGCATAACCAAAAGGTAACCGGGTGAAACCAGTGAGTGCCCAAAAAGAGAGGAGATTCCGCCGCTTGAACTCCAAAACAAAAGAATAGAGTAGCCTAAAGCCGCCGTGGGCACGACAAAGGGAATATCAGCAAACGTATCAAGCACGCTTAGCCATCGTGATTTGCCTCGAGTAATCAACCAAGCTAAGGGAACGCCGGCGAGAAGGTCCAAGGCAGCAACGATTAACGCAATAATAAACGAGTTACCAATAGCAACCCATGCTGAATTTACTAGAGCAGGCTGATTTAGAAAATTTTGCATTGCAGGAGCTTTTATTAGAATGCCGATAATGGGCGGCACAAGAATTAACGCGAAAAAAACAACGATTGCTGTGAGATAGAGGGTGTACTTTAGCGGTTTTTTTGAGGATAGCCCATTTAGGATGTTAGAGAGTTTGCTAAGCACAGCGCCGCTCCTTTCAACGAGAGTAGTTTTGCTTTGAAGTTGAAAATAATTCATTCAAGTATATTAGGTGTTACATCAAACAGGCGCTTTTCTCCATATTTTGGCTTCCAAGGCATATAGTCAACATTAATGACCCATAAACTATAGAGGACTCAATAATTGAAATTTTGGGAAACAAACAATATTCTTTTATCAGCCCGTAAACTAAGGTTTAGTGGTGAATTTTTTGGAAGAAAACCACAGAATAATGAAGAAAACTTTTGAAACCGAAATGTACGTAGATGGAAACAAACTTCCCTTAAACAATTTTGTTCAAGAAACCGTCGGGAACATCATGAATGGTTTCTCAAAAACCCTAAAGGGGCTCGATGCTACAGAGCCCGATTTGATTGAGGTAAAAATTAGGCGCTTACCCAAGCCAGCTGACGTTGACGCACACATTTACCCTGTTAAGTAGAATCAGCTCTTTTTAGCTGACTACTTTTCTAAACTGGTACAATGTTGCGCTTAACGTTATAACGGCAACTAACCCGATTACGCCCCAAGCGGGAAGTATCGTGCCCCAGTCATAACCATTAATCATGAGTGCTCTGCTAGCATCCACCGCATAGCTTACAGGGTTAAACTTTGATACAGTCTGCACCCATGTGGGCAGGAAACTAATCGGAAACAACGCAGGACTCAAGAAAAGCAACGGAAAAGTGATGACGCCACCTATCGCGAAGACAGTCTCGGCACTTCTTGTCTTCATACCTAACGCTAAAGAAATTCCTGACCATGCAAGCCCAAAGAATGCAAGTGTGAAAAAGATAAGCAAAATCCCTATAATCCCCGTGGTGACGTAGGCACCCAACGCATAAGCTAACCCTAGAATTATAGCTGTCTGGACAACTACTCTAAAAGCGTCACTACTCAACCTACCCAGCAGAATCGCAGGACGACTCATAGGTGTCACAAGCATTTTCTGCAAGAACCCCGAATCGATGTCAGCAACAATCGAGTTCCCTGACTGAAGAGCGCTTCCAAACGCGTTTTGCATAAGAATTCCAGCAGTCGCAAACTCTAAATAACCTACGCCAGGGGGTAATATTCCAGGAAAATTTCCAAGTCTACCAAGTAACTGTGTGAATAGCAGAAGAAACAAAAGGGGTTGGAAGAGCGAAAAGAAAAGCAAAATAGGGGTTCGAACAAGTTTTCTCATGTACCTTATGAATACGTACCGAGTATCAGAAAGCAGAGTCATTTCAACGTCGTCCTCCAAACATTCTGCTAGGAGCTTTAACGAGTTCTTCAGTTCTAATTCTTCTTCCAGTATGCTTCATGAAGACGTCATCCAAAGAAGGCGAGGAAAACGTCACCGACGAAAGTCGAATATTACTGCTGTCTAAGGCCCGCACAATATCAGCAATCAGTAAACCAGCGTTCTTGGCGTAGACAGTGATACATTCTTCTGAATCCAATACTTCGGTAACATCTGTCATAGTCTTGATAAGCTCCTTTGCTTTAGGGCTATCCTTTTCGCAGTTCTCAAGCGAGATTCTGATAGAATCCGCGCCAATTTCATGTTTTAACTCGGCAGGAGAACCGCTTGCAACGATTTTTCCAGAATCAATTATTGAAAGCCGCTTGCACAGCTTATCAGCTTCTTCCAGATACTGGGTTGTTAAAAAAATGGTTATACCTTCGTCTTTGTTTAGTTTTTCCAGATAACTCCAAATGGCTGCCCGTGATTGGGGGTCTAAGCCTGTTGTTGGTTCATCTAGAAATAGCAGTTTTGGTTTGTGGATAAGGGCGGTTGCTAAGTCGAGGCGTTTTTTCATGCCGCCTGAGTAGTTTCTGGCGCGTTTTTCGGCAGCTTCTTCAAGACCCACCAAACCTAAAAGTTCGTTAACGCGTTTTTTGATTTCACCCGTGTTCATCTGGTGGAAATGCCCTTGAAGTTCTATGTTTTCCCTACCAGTCAAATCGCCGTCAACGGTTGTTTCTTGGCTTTGAACCCCGATGATTTTGCGAATAGCTGCAGCTTGCTTCTCAATGTCGTAACCTGAAACTGTAACGGCGCCCGATGTTTTTCTTAGAAGAGTTGTTAAAATCTTGATGGTGGTGCTTTTTCCAGCGCCGTTGGGTCCCAAAAAACCGAAAAATTCTCCTTCCTTAACGGTGAAGGAGATGTCGTCTACGGCTTTGGTGCCGTCCGAGTATATTTCGACAAGATTCTTTACGGTAATTATGTCTGACATAAGTTGTCTATAGCTAGTTTTGCATTTGAAAACATAACCATATGTGATTGTACCCTTACAGCAACAGCAAACCAGCTAAATTCAGTGCAAAGGCTTTTTCCTAATTTGCCGCGAGGATTCTTTTGTGTTTATGTAATTTCATGTATCCTGCTACTGACAAAACCGTTATTGAAACAACAAAATGGAATGTGACAGTGTTTAAGTTGAATTATTATTGCTGTGTGTTAGTAATTGTTGATATTCAGGATTGACTTTTCCATATTTGTTGAGGATTACAGCGTTTATTTTTCGCCAGTCTTCACTTATCGTTGTCCACTTTGGACCGCTAACTATTTCTTTTTTAACGTAGTCTTTGAGTGCTGTTTCACGTTCTATAGTTCTCTTGTTCCAGTCAACAGTGATTAATCCTGTGCGCCTAAGGTATTGGAGGTTTCGAGCTAACTTGTTTAGGTTTAGGGGGTAATTAATTGCGCTGCTTAAATCGCTAGTTAATGAATCGATTGAGAATTCATCGTTTAGTTGCAAACTTATCACAGCTATCATATCCTGCATAAATCGAACTGACCGATCCGAGAAAACCGTCTTTACCTTAACAACTCGCACTTGCTCTAAAAGATTAGCATTGCGCTTGTAGAACCATTTTTTCACGGTTTCAGCCAGTACTGCATAAGCTCCTAAGATCCCCGCTAACGCTAAGTAGAATGCTGGCGGCGGTGGCACAAACCCAAAGAATGCCCCTAACGGTGTATACGGCACTATTATGGCAAAGCTGATGACTGCTAAAAGCATCGCTACGAGATACTTGCTTGGTTTGCTCTTGTAGAAAGGCACTTTTCGGGTTCTTATGACGAGGACGACGAGCGTTTGTGAACAAAGCGACTCGATAAACCATGCTGTCTGGAATTGTCCCTGTTGGAACAGAGTTGCTGATGGAGCACCTGTAGCTGAAAGACCAAATGGAATGCCAAAAATAAAAATCATTGTGAAAAAGGTCGCAAAGTCAAACAGAGAACTAACAGGACCGATAGTCACCATAAACCTTCTAATGAAGGAAATATCCCATCGTTTTGGTCTAATAATGTATTCATTATCGACGTTGTCGGTTGTCATTACTGTTTGGGAGGTATCGTAGAGAAGGTTGTTTAGAAGAATTTGAATGGGTAACATTGGCAGGAACGCTAAGAATATTGACCCACCAGCCGCACTAAACATGTTTCCGAAATTAGAACTAACACCCATCATAATGTACTTCATCGTGTTGCCAAAGGTTTTTCGGCCTTCTAGCACACCTTCGCCTAGAACAGTCAAATCATTCTTTAACAAAATGATGTCCGCAGACTCTCTTGCAACATCCACTGCATTGCTAACGGATATGCCTACGTCTGACGTCTTTATAGAGGGCGCATCGTTGATGCCGTCACCCATGAAGCCTACAACGTGTCCGTTGGTTTTCAAGACGGTGATGATCCGGTCTTTTTGGGCAGGTGTCACTCTTGCAAATACGTTTGCGTCTTCAACAACGGCTGATAGTGCTTCATTAGTCATCAACGCAATTTCATTTCCTAAAACTACGCCTTTCACTTCAAAGCCCAGTTCACTGCAGACTTTTCTTGTGACAAGTTCGTTGTCGCCCGTGAGGATTTTCAATTCCACATTTGCTTTGCTGAGCATTTGAAGAGACTGTTTAGCCGTTTCCTTAGGTGGATCAAGAAATGCCACAAACCCCAAAAACGTCATGTCGCATTCGTCGTTTACTCCATAAATGGCTTTTTCTTCTCTCAGCTTTTTACTTGCGACCCCTAATACTCTTAGACCTTCAGCACTCAAATCGAAATATTTTTGTTCAATCTTCCTACGGATTTCTTCAGTGATATCAGAAATTAAGCCGTCTACTTCATAGTAGGAGCAGACTTTGAGTATTTCTTCAGGTGCACCCTTAGCTATGAAGAACCGTTGCCTTTCCTTTTCAACCACAACTGAAACACGCCTTCTTACAAAATCAAAGGGTACCTCGTCAATCTTTTGGTAATCTGCTATGTTAATCTCTTGATGTTTTAAAATGGCTTCATCAAGTGGGCTTTTGAGTCCAGTTTGAAGGCGACTGTTTAGGAAGGAGTAGAGGAGTACTTTTTCTTCTTCTTTGCCTTCCATATCTATGTGTAGTAAGAGTTTGATTTGGTTCTCTGTGAGCGTTCCAGTTTTATCTGTGCATAGAACGTTCATACTGCCAAAGGTTTCAATCGATGATAAACGCTTAACGATTACGCCTTTCTTAGACATCCTCTGAGCGCCTTTGGAGAGGTTGATGGTAATTATCATGGGAAGAAGCTCAGGCGTCAAACCTACAGCAAGTGCAACCGCAAAAAGCAAAGCTTCCAATACACCTTTTGCGTCTGGATGAAGAAGAGCGTTTATCATGAAAACGAAAATAACTAACAAAAAGGTAACTTGCATGATTAGAAAACCGAAATTTTTGGTTCCTCTCTCAAATTCCGTCTCAGGCACTTTTTCGACTAGCTTTGCCGCTATTTTTCCATATTCAGTTGATCCGCCAGTACGCACAACTACAGCCGTAGCTGATCCACTGACTATCGAGGTGCCCATGAAAAGATAGTTGTTCCATTCGGTTATCGATGCGTCCTTAGCTTTTACAAGAGCAGGCGTTTTCTCGACTGGAAATGATTCGCCAGTTAACGCAGATTGATTAATGAAAAGATCTTTCGCTTCGATGATCCGAGCGTCTGCAGGTGCGATGTCGCCAGCTGAAAGAAGAATTATATCGCCTGGAACAAGTAATGAAAGTTTGATTTCCTGCTTGGTGTTGTCTCTTATGACTGTTGCTAATATGGCGACTTTTTCTCTTAATAGCTCGGCTGCTTTTGAAGCGTTGTTTTCCTGATAGTACGCTAAAGACACGCTTAGGAAAACCATTGTGTATATTACTATTACGCTGGGATATGACCCAAGGGCGGCTGAGACTGCGCCAGCGATCATTAGTATAATAACTAGTGGGCTTTTAAATCGTGAAAGAAAATTGAAGATAGCTGCCCGTTTCTTTTTTCTGGCAAATTCGTTTGGACCATAAATTTCTAGGCGTTTTTCTGCCTCTTCAGAGTTAAGTCCGTTAGGAGAAGAATTTAATTTAGAAAGAAGTTCGTTTGCTGGAAGGCTCAGAATCTCTTCGGCGCTAAGTATTGTTTGAGTCGTTTGTTCATGATTCTGTTTTGCTTCCGTGGATTTGAATCCGCCTCAACTTTTGTTTCGATAGACAGAGATGCCATCGCTTATAGGCGTTTTGGGGTTCTTTTACCTGACCCACCGTTTTTTCCGCCGATTCCTTTTGTTCAATAACCCATAAAACGGGGAAAATCTACCGAGCTATTTCCACTTCGTCAGGATTTCTTCTCTTTGAAAAGTTGCTTTGCTTAGGTAGAAGAGCGTTATGTCTGCGACTGCTAAAGCGGCTGAAACAGCGATAGCCAAGACTATTGAAAGTTGGGCGCTTGTTGAAGCAAAAATCGCTATAAAGACAAGTGGCAACACAATTAATCCGCCTAACTGTTGAGCTGCACGTATATCATTAACTTTGGAAGACACAATTATATTTGCTTCCACACTCATTATGCAGGCTAAAGGCGCGATTACGCCAATCACTAGGAGCCAGTAAAGGTTAGGTATTACTAAAGTGCCTATTTGAGGTGAAGTGATTGACCAGACATCAATTATTATTGCGGATATGGCGGCGCCAACGTATGTTACAACCATACAGGGGATGAAGGAGGCTAGGCTTTTGCCAAGTAAAAGTTCGCCGTCAGTTATGGGGGTTGCCAATAGGGGTTCGAGACTTTTTTCGATTTTTTCGCCTACGAAACTGTACGACGCAATAATCGATGGGAGAATCGCTGGTATAAGAACGAAGTACATTGTTGCTAAGCCTACGATTTGGTTTACAGCAGTCAAAACCTGTACGTGGGTAAGAGTTCCTGAGCCAATTTCCGAGTTCAGGGCAAGTATGAAAATTACAGGTAAAACTACACCAAGTATTATGGGTATTGCAATTAGAGAGTAGAGGACGTATTTGTTTTTGCGGAAAACACTAAGGTCCTTCTTTGTTACAATCAATGATTTCCAAAGTCTCATTGAGCAGAAGCCTCCCGAATAAGTTTCAAATAAACATCCTCAAGGGTTGACCGCAACTCGGTAACGTATTGGATGTTTCCGCCTGCCTGCACGATTGCACTTACAACTTCAGGGTTGTCTCTTTCAGGGTTATCGATTTCAAGGATTAACTTGTTGTCACTAGTCCGCATATTTTTGACGACGCCCAATTTTTCCACAGCAGCCGTAATTGCATCCGTGACGCTTTCCAAATGCACAATGGTTTTCCGATTATAGAGGCTACGCTCCAAGTTTTTGGGCGAATCAACTGCAACGAGCTTGGTTTTTAAGATTGCTATTCGGTCGCAGAGCCGTTCTGCTTCATCCAAATTATGAGTGTTAAGAAAAATCGTTCGTTTCTCTTTTTTGAGTTCTAAAATGAAGTCTCGCACAGTTTTTGAGGCTTCAGGGTCAAGGTTTGCTGTGGGTTCATCCAAAAACAGGACTTGCGGGTCATGGATTAGGGCGCGGGCAATGGCGATTTTCTGTTTCGTTCCTTTGCTGAAGGTGCCAACTGCATCTTCTTTTCGTGCCCAAATGCCCAGCATGGTTAGAAGGCGCTCTATGTTTTCACTGCGTTTGTTCTCGGGAACCTCGTAGAGTTGGCCATAAAAATCAAGGTTACGATACGCACTTAAACTGTCATATAACCCGACGTTTTCAGGTAGGAAACCGACCATTTTTCTGATTTTAAGGCAATCGCTTTCGTTGTTTATGGTGTATTCGCCTATTTTGGCTTCGCCGCTGGTTTTGCCGATTAAACAGCATAGCATACGCACGGTTGTGGTTTTGCCTGCGCCGTTGGGTCCAAGAAAACCGAAAACTTCCCCCTCATCAACGTGCAAAGTGACGTTGTCTACGGCTGTTAAGTTGCCGAATTTCCGGGTAAGGTTTTGAGTGTCAATCATGCCAAAGACTACCCAAGGTTTTTATAAGTTAGGCTTTTTCGTATTTAGATTCTTCAATGCGCTTTTTCTCCAGTTCTTCCTCAGTTAATTCTGGAGGGATAACCTGCTGTTGTTTTGCTTCTTTTTGAGGCCAAGTTACAGGGTCCTTTACTGAAGAGTAAATGTTAAGCCAGCTTCTTTTTCCGCAGGAAGGGCACTTCACATAGTGTAGTGGACCAACATGCGGTGCCAGGGCTGCTCCTCCGAGCCCCTGCTCAAAGATGTTGTCGCATTTTTTACATTTTAGTCTGGGCATGTCAATCGGGTTTTGTGAAGTGTGGATTTGAGATTAAAATGTTTGTTTGAAAAAGGTGGTTTTTTACCGTCTATGTTGTAGTGAAAAGTGTAAATACAAACGTAAGCAAGAGGTAATAACAAAAAATACTGAAACCTACGGCAGAAGGAAGATTCCAAGCTTATCATAGCATCGGTGGCGCGGTTTGTTAATCTTTTTTAGAAGCGCCTGCTTGATTTTGGATATGACTACTGCTATGTATTGGCGCAGGAGTATGCTGTCAAACGGTTTAACAGTGCTGTTATTTCCGCGGGAATCAGCAAACACTACCCAGCTGTCCCTCGCTGTCGATTTCGGGTCAAATCAAGAACCCCCAGAAAACGCTGGAGTCGCCCACTTCATAGAGCATATGCTTGCAGGAGGCTCAAAAAAACGAATCGAATTCTCCCGAAGCATTGAGAATTTCGGCGGAATCTTTGATTTTTACACCGACCATGAACACATGATGAGTACCATGGATATTTTGCCAAAAAAGGTGCTTGAAGCATCTTGTGTTATTTCAGAGTTGTTCTTCAACTCAGATTTTGACGAATCAAACTTCAAGCAAGAGCGCAAGATAATTCTCAACGAATTAGCAGAAGCCCTAGATGACCCAGCAGAAAGAATTGAAGAATTACTGATGAAGAGCTTGTTTAAAGAGCATCCTGTTAAACGTCCAGTTGGAGGTTACCCCAAAACAATAAAGCAATTGACTTTAAACCAGCTGACCAACATCCATAGCATGAATTATGTTCCTCAAAACATGATTTTGATTTTAACAGGTAATTTCAACGACAAAACCACTGAAATGGTTCTCGAAAATTTTGAGCGCCGCGCTGAAATGACAAAACTTTCAAGAAAAACATATCCTGTTGAGACAGCTAAACCTGAACCGTTGATTGTTGAGAAAAAGCCTGGTATAACTCAAACCTACCTAAGCATTGGAGCAAGAACGGTTCGTTCAAGCCACGTAGATGCAGCCAAGTTAGATTTAATGAGTGCACTGCTGAGTGGAGGGACTAGTTCACGATTATTCGTAGAACTGCGCGAAAAGAACGCTTTAACCTACGATATTAACTCAGACCACAACAAAGGCTTAGATTTCGGTTATTTCAGCATCAGCTGCGCAGTGAAAAATAAAAATTTTGTTAAAGCTAAGAAGTTGATTTTTAAGGAATTATCCAGGCTGAGAACCGAAAAGGTACATGATGATGAGCTTGAAAGAAACAAAAACCTGATTGCAGCCGAGATTCTTAGAGGAATGGATAATCCGCATGAATCTTCAGAAATTATTGGATATTTAGAAATGCAATTCAAAAGTGAAATGGCGTTGGTAGATTATATAGCTAAAATCAAGGCTGTTTCTAGTGAAGACATAATTGAAGTTGCTAATACTTACCTTCAAGAAGACAGTCTTTCAACGGTTCTTCTTAAGCCAGTAAAATAGTAGTTTTCTCCAAGAAAATGCTAGAGCATCTTGAAAGCTGGTGTTATTAAGGTGCCATCTGGCAGACTACTCTGCGCCCGATAGGATGCCCAGAGATACACATTTGGGAGCCTAAGCCCCATAGTGCATAACTGGAAAACAGAGCCGTATCTCGGCAGCAGGTTTGCCTGCCAAACGACTTAATATTTTTCGGCAATAAGCTATTTAATTTAATACAAAATAAAAATTTGTGGTAGTATGTCTGTGACAACATGTTTTCATATAGTATTAACGCTTATAATGGGAAGTTGATTTCGTGATCGCACAACATACGGTTAATTGCCCCAAATGCGGGAAAGAGCTTGCTAAACCAGACAAAAAATTAGAGAACTCTGCCTTCTGTATTGCGCTCTATACATGCGATACATGTGGTACCTCATTTAAGCATTCCAATGCATTTTAGTTCCTGGCTTGGAAGATTACTATTAAATTTACTTTTTCTCTAAACTATCGATGTGGAAACTTTGGTTAAATCCTTACCCTTTCTTTTTGCCCTATCAAATCACAAAGGGAGATAAATTACAAATCAACTGCTTTTATACAGCGGAAGCATATTTTTTGTGAACTGACAGGGGAAACATCAATTGCAATTGGAAGATATGAAGAAGGAAATCAAAGCCCTCGTTATAGCTAAGGGTTTCTACAATAAGCCCGAGGATATTCCTAAGAAACTGCTTTTTGCCTTCATAGAACTCGGCGAAGCCAGTGATGCATGGAAGAAAGGTTTGCCTCAAGAGAAAATCGCTGAGGAACTCATCGACGTTATCTTTTACATTTTGGATGCCAGCCGTTTAGCATGTCCCGACATGAATATGGATGAAGTTTTCCAGAAAAAACTTTCGAAAAACCTGGGCAGACCCTTCCAGTATGGCGAAGGACATCGCCTAAAACAGGACGAACAAACCGAAAAGTAAGACCAAGGTTTTTATGGCAAACCCCCAGATTATTGCCTGTTGAAACAAAGTGGAATTCATCTGCCCAACCAACGTGCTTTTCGAATGCAGCAAATGCGGTTTATGCTGCGGCGACACTGAACAAAAAACAAGGCACATTCTGCTTTTGGAGTCGGAAGTAGACACGATTTCAATAGAAACCTGCTTGCCGAAAGGGGATTTCATCAAACAAATCACGGATAAAAAACCCTATTGTTATGAAATGAGAAAGAGCAGTGACGGCAAATGCTTCTTTTTGAAAAATAACCAATGCCGCATCTACAAGTTAAGACCTTTAATATGCAGGTTTTACCCGTTTGAACTAAAATTTGAGGTAGACAAAAACCAGCATGTTATCGATTTTACGGTTGAATGTCCAGGGATAAACAGGGGAAGGATGATGTCTAGAAGGGATTTTGAAGAGTTATTTTTGCTGGCTCAGGAAAGGTTGCCTTAAAGTTGTTTGAGAACATCTGTCTGCTCTAAAGTTACACCGCAATAGTGGCACTTCAAAATTAACGGTTCCTCCGTCTTAACGTAGAACTTCGAGAGCACAAGTTCATCACTGTTGCTTATGCAGCATGGGTTTACGCATTTAATGATGCCTTCAATTGCTTGCGGTAACTTTACCTCTAATTTTTCCACAACTGTATAATCATGAATGATGTTTATTGATGCGTGAGGAGCCACAAGAGCAATCCTGTTAACTTCCTGTGAGTTGAGTGCTTTTCCTTCAATCTTCACAATGTCCTTGACGCCGAAACGCTTGCTGGGAACATTGATGGCTATAGTCATGATTTTTTTTTCTTTGCCAGTTATTCCTAAGATTTTCACTACATCTAAAGCGTATCCGCCGCGAATGTGGTCAATGACTGTGCCATCTTTGATTTTGGAAACTTTAAGCTCTCTCTCACTCATACAGTTTCTCCCGTACAAGGCTATACAACATGCAACAAATAAGAATTTACTCAAAAATTAGGGAAGATTGGAACGTAGGTCTATGACTGTTGTTCCTGCGAACTTGTCAAAGTACCTCATGAAAGCGCTGTTTTTTATTCGCCAGCCAATCAGTAAGTCGAAGGGTAATAGCGGCAGAACTTTTCCAAAATTTCTCACGGCAGCATGGTCGTATGACATTTTTTTGCCGTCAGTTCTAACGACCTTTAAGCCTATGATGCGTTTGCCTATGCTTTGACCGTTAAATCCTTCAAGTAAAGTTGAGTAGAGCCAAAGAAGCCCGATAGTGATGAATAGCAATGAACTGATTCTGTTGCTTATGAAGCCTGCGATCGAAAGCGAAAACAGGTCTGGAAGAAAAGTGATTGCTGCAGTAATTGCTAATATCAACGCAAAATCAATCAGGAACGCAAATGCTCTGCTCCTAAAAGAAGCAAGTTGAAGTTGACTTGCCTTTCCTTGCACGTCAGCAACCTCAGCCCAACCTTCAACATCATGAATAACCCGGACCGCACTCTCGCCTGCCCTACTTAGCTTGTACTTGCCACTAGGCGTTTGCTCTATGAAGGGCGATAATGAGCGAAGGTGAAAGCTAAGTTTGCCAGTATCAACCTTAAGTAAATTTAGCAAGTCTGTGAAAGATGACTCGCCATTATTGCTGAGGTTTAACAGTATTTCCCTTCGCAATGGATGTGAAAGGACTGAAAGTATCTTTGAAACGTTTCCTTGATCTACTGCCATACTGCAAAACCATAGGTTAACTTAATTAACGATGTTTCGTTGGAAGATTTTGGCATATAGCCCATTACAACTCCCCTAAGTTTAATAGCGAAAAACAGCCTATTAAATATTGTATGTCAAGCGCTGAGGTAGCAGTCCAAGTATTCAAAGAAATAGAAACTGAAGACTTCCGAATACTAAACATAATTGAGGCAGGCATGAGCAAACACGAATTTGTCCCCAAAGACCAGATCCAAAAACACTCTAAACTTCCCATGGACAGAATAGATTTCACACTGGGCAAACTAAACAAGCTTGGCTTAACCTACCGAACAAAAGAAACCTACAATGGACACACTCTGAATTATGCAGGATACGACTGCCTAGCAATAAACGCCCTTGTTAAAGCAGATGTAATCGTGTCTTTTGGGCAATCCTTAGGTGTGGGAAAAGAAGCCGACGTTTTCGATGCATTAAGCCCAAGTGGCAGGCGAATAGCTGTAAAGTTTCATAGGCTGGGAAGAATAAGTTTTAGGCAAACAAGACGCACCAGAGGCTACACACGAGAGCACTCCACATGGCTCTTTCAATCGCACGTAGCAGCAGAGAAAGAGTTCCAAGCCATGAAACTGGCTTATGAAAACGGTGTTTCCGTGCCAGAACCCATTAGCCAAAACCGCCATGTCGTAGCTATGGGAATGATTGAAGGCGCCCAACTCTCAAAGTACAAAGACATTGGTAAACCCGAAAAAGTTTTAAAAGAAATTTTGCGAAACCTCAGAAAAGCATACCTGAAAGCCCACCTTATTCACGCTGACATCAGCGAATACAACATCATACTGCAACCTGATGGCCACGTCCTCATTATTGATTGGCCTCAAGCTGTAAAAACAGATCACGCAAACGCAACGGAACTTCTGGAGCGAGATATTAAAAATGTGCTGACTTACTTCAACCGCAAATTTAACATAGAGTTAGCTGCAAAAGAAGCCTGTGATTACATAACTGGAAAAACCAGAAGCCTGGCGTTTTAACGCTTATCGGCATCCATAACTATGTAAAGAACGTTGTTTCCGCGAAGCAGCACATTGCCGTAGTTAGTCATTAATTGGTCATCTTTGAATTCTGTAGCGCCTTCCAAGAGAATGTTCATGTGCCCATCGCACTTTATCATTTTTCCTTTGTATTCATAGCCATTTTTCAGTACAACTTCAATGTTGCCATGCAATTGCTTTATGAGTACGTTCAATGGTTTTTTACTTGGTTCCATCATCGTCAATTTTGGTCCCTGTCCAATCCTGTTAATATGCAACAACCCATTACCGAATATAAAAGTCTTATGAAAGAGCCTTAACGCAAAATAAACAAAAAATTGTTCTAAATAGTAAATAAGGCTTTATTTGAGAAAAATAAGGGTAAAACTTAGCGTTCTTGAACCCGACAGAAATGCAGACGAAAGTTGGCGTGGAAAAAAAAGGGCTAGAGGTTTAATGCCCGCAGACTACAGCTTAGACAGTATCGACAATGCCGCAACGACTAAGAAGGCAATGCCCGTCCAAAACAGGTTACCACCCGTTAAGAACCACACTACGATGGCGACGAGAATCGCTGGAATCAACACCAGGAACAGTTTAATGAGGACTATGATTATTAAGCCGATTATGATTAAAACGATCAGCGCTGTGAGGTCAAAAGTGAAGCTGCCAAGAACAAAAAGAATAATTGTTATTAGAATTGTGTTATCCATAGAATCCCTGCTAGAAAATAAAGATTATCTACGTAATATGTTTTTTGCATGCTTGCTTTTAACGGTTAAACGGCCATTTTAGACCTTATTTTAGGGATAACATCCTTCTGGGTTTGGATAACGCCAAAAGTTGTTATTTTAAAGCAGTCATCAGCCGTCTTAACCACCAATTCATCCTTCACTAATTCACCAAGCCGAGTGCTGGTTATTTTGCCGCTTTTCCCAAGCTTCGTCTGCAACTCCTCTTTCGAAAGTGAATCGCCACCAACTAAGCCAAGCTCTCGCCCAATATAATAAGCAACAAGCCAAACCAATATCGCCTCGTTATCCGTCAACTTGTTCTTAGGTACAAGCAAACATGTACCATCTCGCGAAAATGCGACGATGCCGTTTAGATCCTTCGAAAGCTTCTGTAAGTCAAAGTTGAGGCAAAGCTTCTGGGCGATTTCAAAAGAAGGGATCAAATCTTTGAAGAATTGGTTTAGCAGAAGCCAAGCTTCTTGAGGCTCCGCAGAAAACTCCTGCCCAACACCTTTATACTTTATTTGGACGTGGATTTTTTCAGGGTTAATGCTCAACTCATCTTGCCTCTGAGTTTGGTAAGAACGTCGTCTTCAACCCATTTTTCACCCTGAATCGTCAGTTTAAACTCAGGTTTATTGGGGTCGGGTTTGAAGACTTGCCCCCGCTTTGTCATCTCATTAAGCCTTGCAGGCACCATGCTTTTAATTCCGCTGGATTCCAAAAGCTTCTGAACCATCGCCGCCGTGTTTTTCCGCTCTTCCGAAGCATACAGCACCAAGCCAATTGCCTCATAATGGGTGAGGTTTTCACGCGTAACGATGACTGGTCCTTCAGTTGTGGGTTCGATGATGCCTTTCAGTTGGGCGCCTGAAGGAGTTAAGCGGTTAGAGACAAAATCAGAGAGTTTCTCCACAAAATTCTCCGGAATATTTTCCAACATGTCCATTATGTCTTGGGGGCTTTCGCCTTCAATTACGACTTCTCCGAACCCAGTTTTAATGCGTGCTTCAATATGTTTCATCAAGCTAAGCCTCGTTCGTTCACATGCTATACTCAGAGAAGCCATTTAGGATTTGCGGCTAATAGCTTCTTTTAACATGAAAAACGCTATTTTAAACGGTCACGCAAAAGTTTGCCTACCAATTCAGGATTGGCTTTGCCACGGACCTCTTTCATGGTTGCGCCCATAAGCATGCCCTGAGCGTTCTTTCCCAGTTTTTCTATTTGTTGTTTGTTGGCTGCAATGATTCGGTCAATGATAGGTGCCAAGTCTGCTTCTGTAAACATTTTTAGTCCCAACGCGGCGAATGCATCTTGCACGGCTTTGTCCTCGTTCTTGGATAGCCAGCTGAACACGTCTGCAATTGCCTCTTTGGCGAGTTCACCTGAACCCACGGCTTTGAAGATTGCTCTGATTTGATCGTCTGTGACGTTTTCTGTTTTAATGCCTTCACGTTTAAGCGCTTTTACTGTTTCAGTTAGGAATGCTGCAACGGTCGAAGCTGCAACACCGCTGGTTTTGGCTGTTTCCTCAAAAAGAAGGAGGTACTCGGAATCGATGAGTTGTTTGGCTAATTTTTCGTTCAGACCATACTGTTTTATGAGGCGTGCAAGTTTCTTATCGGCGGGTTCGGGCAGATGCGAGCGTACTTTTTCCACAAACTGTTCTGTTATCGGTTGGGGGGGAATGTCGGTTTCAGGGTACATTCTTGCGGCGCCAGGACGTGGACGCATATAACGTGTTGTCCCATCATCTTTGGCAGTTCGGGTTTCAGCTGGAACACAATTCACAGCTTCCTGCGCACGCTCAACCACCGCTTTTAACGCATCCAGAACATTCTCGTCTGTGTCAGCCACAAAAACCACAGCGTCGTCCTCTGCAGCGCCAACAGCTTTGCGTAAGGCTTGGACTTCTTCGGGAGTTATGCCATAATTTGGCATTTCATCAGTGTGGAAGATTCCTCCGACTCTGCCCCAGAATTTTGCGCGGTCAGAAAGCTCTGTTCCAAGGCGGAAGTTAGGCATCAATTCACGCCCAAGCAACCCCGCGAAACCTACAAGTTTGACTGCCATGGTTTTTTGGTTTTTGTCGATTGCTTTGTGGATTACTTTGCATTTGGTATCCTTGAATAAATCGGCGACGTCGACGAAATCTTGCTTTAGCGTCTCAGCTTTCACGCCTCGCTTGGCAAGTTCTTCTTTGATACCGATTAATCCGAGTTGACGTTGAACCTCATACTCCACAACCGTGGAAATCAACTCAAGCTCCTGAACACCCTTAATCTCGATCAAAGCGCCGTTAGGCAGTGAAACGTTGAGGTCTTGGCGAATCGTGCCCAACCCACGCATAACTTTGCCAGTGTCACGGAGAATTCTGCCGATTGCAAAAGCGACTTCCTGCGCTTCCATAGGCGAATAAATCACAGGCGCTGTTGCGACTTCTATAAGCGGGATTCCCAAGCGGTCAATTCGGTAGCGGATGGTTTTTCCCTCATCCTGCGTCCCGGTTTTGCGTGCGGCATCCTCCTCTAAGCTTGATGCCTGCAAGGCAATGGTTTTTTTGCCGACCTTAATCCACCCGTCCAAAGCGATTATGCAGGTTCGCTGGAAACCCGTGGTGTTTGAGCCGTCGATGACGGTTTTGCGCATAACGTGNNGGGGTGCGGCGGTTCCTCATCCATCTCAACGAGGCAGCTGCTTTTGTAACTGGCTTCATAGAGTATTTTTACGCCTTTCTGAAACTCAAAAAAAGCTGCAGGATCAATTTGCCCCAGTTCACTCTGTGTTGGTCGCAGTCTGCGTAGGAAGGTGATTTCGGGTTCTTCTTTGAAGAGTTCAGGTGGGCAGCTGCAGAAGAGTTTGCTGTTGACGTTTAGTTGCTGGTGGATTTCTAAGCCGACTTTCAAGCCCACTTTAGCGTAATCAATTGTCATTTATTGTCCTCCTTCGAGGATTTTTTCTTGCGGAAGCGTTCGCAGCGAGAATTCACCTGCAATGTTAGTTTTCAAGAGCTTCTTTGCTTCTTCAACTTCGTCGGTTTGGCCCAAAACCCACATCAGCTTAACAAGTCCTGTCTCTGGGAACATTTCATCAAGGGGAACTACACCGAAAGACAGCAAATCCCTCCCTGTATCGTAGACGTTCATGTTTACGCGTCCCCAGATACACTGGGAAGCCAATGCAACCAACACACCCTTTGCCACAGCGCGCTTGATTGCATCAAAGCAGAATTTGCTAACATGACCTAAACCTGAACCTTCAAGCAAAATGCCCTTGAATCCTTTTTCAACGTAGAAGTCGATGATTGCTGGGTCAAGTCCAGGATAGAATTTTACAAGTGCAACTTTTTCGCTGAAGTTAGGCTTGAGAACCAGCTTTTTCTTGGCGTCACGGTGCTGGTACTGGTCAGTTTGCATGGTAACTTGCAAATCCTTGACTTTCGCGATTGGAAAACCGTTAATCGACTTGAAGGTGTCCCTGCGGCTAGTATGGCATTTGCGGACTTTTGTTCCCCTATGAACGACTATGCCTATGTCGGACACCGTTTCATGCATGGCTAAACCAACTTCGGCAAACGGTGCTTCTCCAGCGGCTTTCACTGCGCCAATCAGATTTGTTGCGGCATCGCTGCTAGGGCGGTCAGAAGAACGCTGAGCACCCACAACTATGACTGGAACAGGCAGATTTTGAAGAGCAAAGCTCAACGCGGCGGAAGTGTAAGCCATCGTGTCTGTGCCATGAGCAATCACCACTCCATCCACGCCCTGCTCGATGCGTTTGGCGACTGTTTCTGCGAGTTCTGTCCATTGTTTCTGGGTTATGTTTTCGCTGTATAAGCTAAAGACAATTTCTGTGTCTACTCGGGCAACGTCTGCGAGTTCTGGGACTACGCCATAGAGGTCGCTGGCTGAAATTGCTGAGCGCACGGCGCCTGTGCGGTAGTCTACTCGGCTCGCGATGGTTCCGCCTGTGCTCATGATGACAACATGGGGTAATGCAGGGTTTTGTTTGGGAATCGGCGGCGAAGCGAATGTCGGTTTGGTTCCTTTTCCTACCTTTTCTAATTTAACGTCTTTTGTGACTTTGATGCCGACGTTGTAGCCGCTTTTCATCTTGACGATGACGATGGTGCCTTCGCCAAGCTCGGGGCGTGGGATAAGGATGCCCTCGTAAACCTTTCCTTTACTTGAAACCCTGATGATGTCGCCTATATCACAGTCCGCTTGTTTAAGCAGTCGCAACGCTTCGCCCTCGTAACCTGAATCTTCAATTTGGCTCATTTTACTTCAACCTCTTTGAAACGTAAACTCCGTCGCGCTCGTACCCGAAACGCATGTAATACCTTCTTGTTCCTAACGCACTGATAACTAAAAGCTTTTTCAAACCCAACTCCTCGCCGGCTAAGCGTTCGGCTTCTTTTAAGAGGATTTGACCATAGCCTTTATGCTGAGTTGCGCCTACGATATGTTTTCCCACGGGCACAAGTTGTCCGTAAACGTGGAGTTCCCGCACAATCGCGGAGGGAACAGCGGTGATTTCTGATCTATGAGCTTTTTGGGAGGGAACACGCATGCGCAAGTATCCCAGCAGAACGTTGTTTTCTGGGTCTTCGGCAGAAATGAAAAATTCCCTTCCTTCGGAGGCTTCATAGCGTTGGGTTAGGATTTTTACTTTTTCCAAATCAGGCTTCACATTGTCAACTGCCAAACGGTGTCCAACCTCTCTGCAACGGATGCATTGACATTGGCTGCCTTGCGCCTTAAGTTTAGATTGGACCATTTCCCGCACATCGCTCTTTTTTACCCCAGCCAAAATGAGCCTTGCTGGAATATCCCGCTGCACACGCATCACTCGTACCCATTGAGGAATGTTTTTTTTGATTTCCGCAATAACATTTGCTGCTTCTTCAGTTGTGTAAGGCTCATAGGTACCTTTTTGGTACCATTCGTAGGCTTTGGTGCCAGCGATGGCGAGGCAAGGATAAATTTTTATCATGTCAGGTTTGAAAGCTGCATCTGTGAAAACGCGTTTGAAGGCTTCTTTGTCTTTTTGCGGGTTGGAACCTGGCATTCCCGGCATCAGGTGGTAAACAATTTTTAATCCAGCATCCTTCGCAATCTGCGTTGCCTCAACCACATCATCAACAGTGTGAGTTCTACCGACTAAACGGTAGATTTCGTCATCTGGATTCTGCACGCCAAGCTCAACGCGCGTTACACCCATGTCAAGCATTGCATCCACGTGAGGTTGTTTTGCCCAGTCTGGCCGCGTTTCAACTGTGATGCCGACATTGCGGGTTTTGCTGACTTCAGCGTTCGCCTTTGCCTCTTCCAAGTTCGCAGAGGTTTTGCCTGTTAGGGCGTCTAGGCAACGTTGGATAAACCAGGTTTGGTACTCCGTTGGGGTAGCTGGGAAAGTTCCGCCCATAACGATTAACTCGACTTTATCCACTTTGTGCCCGATGGCGGTGAGTTGGCGGATGCGGCTTTTAACTTGCTCAAAAGGGTCGAAACTGTTTTGGGAGCCACGCAGGGCAGCTGGTTCATAACCTGTGTAGCTTTGCGGGCTTCCTTGGGTTGGTCCGCCTGGGCAGTAAGCGCAGGGTTCAGGCTGCGGACATGGATAAGGCTTAGTCATGACGGCAATTACGGTTACGCCGCTTATGGCGCGAGTGTTTTTTCTTCTAATGATGGGTAAAAGCTTTTTTGCTTCCATCGGCGTTAACGCAGTTATTAAATCGGCGTTAGCTGGCACAGCTTCTAAATGGTACTTTGCCGCTGTTTTTATTTTTAATCGGTTAACATCCTCATGAGTGGGTGAGGGCATAGAAAGTAGTGTAGTAATTATTTCTCTTAACGCGGCTTGGCTATTCAAGGAAAGTACCAAATAAAGGGTAGATTACAAATAAATAAACTAAACTAGCTTAAAATAAAAATTTAGAACAAAGGAAAAGTTGACTAAGTCATCCAGTTTTGGCCTGTTTTCCGCTGCAGAATCACACGCTTCTCATAGTTGCGTCTGTTTCGGGTTTTTGGGCTTGGAGCAGTTCTCTCTTGTGCCGTGATTTTTGGAGTTTGAGAGCGTACTTTTCCAGCTTTTGAAAGTGAACCGTGAGTTGGCATATTTTACACCTTTGGCAAAATAAGCATGAATGTTGCACTTAAACCTTTAGCTACCCAAAACAACTTAAAAAATAATATGTTAATTAGCGTTTTCGGTGACCTGTTCGAAGTGAAATTTAGGTCTTTTTTCGGCTTTTTTTGCCTTTTCTTAATAGCTTGCACTTTTCTGCTTTTTTCCTATCTGTGGCCAGCTCGACAGGTCACAGAGGCAAATTAGGGTTTAGAGATGACGCAATAGCCCTTTTGTTTATCGTCAACTATCACAAATTTTTTTTCCGCTATAAACTGTCTTAATGCTGGAAGGTTACAGTCAGAGTTTATAATGAGGTCAAATCTGCCATGGTTATTTCTTTCAAGGTCTACAACTGACGGCAGAGCTAAATTAAGCATTATCAATTCCTTTAGAAGTGCGACTGCTTCTTCTCTTTTCATTAGTCCTCAAGCCCCTGTGGACGTACAGGACTATTAAGTCTATGCCAATCGCCTCTTATCAACTATCCAAAAAAGACCAATTTATTGCACAAAATTAAGCGCAATCAGAAATATAGCTAATTTTTAGTTTTTTCTTTTTCGCCCTCGTTGTTGATGCGTTTTCTTCTTCTCAAAGCAAGGTGAACAAGGGTCAGCATAACGGGAATCTCAATTAATGGACCAACCACCGTTGACACCGCAACCATCGGCATCGAAGCAAACGCTGTTAGTGCGATTGCTATTGCTAACTCAAAGTTTCTGCCTGTACTGTGAAATGCCATTGTGGCTGAGTCTTCATAGTTGTATCCGAAGCGCCTTGTGGTAAAGTAGACAAGGTTAAAGAGCAAAAAGAAGAAGAGGACAACTGGAATAGCCATCTGCCACACCAGCGAGGGATTATCAAGGATAACGCCGCCCCGCAACGCAAACATAACAACCATCGTGAACAGCAACGCTATCAACTGGAATGAATCAAAGTAGGGTATGAGTTTTTTTGGAACCATTCCTGAGATTTGCGCTTGATGATTTCTCTTCGGGTGATGGCTCCAAAAAGCAAGGGTAAACCCAGGTACAGCAAAATGCTTTCGCCGATAACTGTAATGTCGATTGAGACGTATGTGCCGATGAGTAATGCTATGAACAGGGGAGTGGTTACTATCTGAATTATCGAGTTCCACGCCATAAGCACTATGCCAAGCGGACCATTTCCTTTGCATAGGTCAGTCCATACAAGAACCATAGCAATGCATGGGGCAACTCCAAGAAGAATTAGCCCTGTCCACAAATACCGTGCAGTTACAGGATCTATCAAGTGAAAGTACGGGAAAATTACCTCAAAGAAAACGTAGCCTAAAACAAACAGGAGGAAAGGGTTTACTGCGTAGTTGAAGAAGACGATAATAGAGGTTTGTTTTGGGCTTCTAACCGCTTTTTTTAGTTCGCTGATTTCGATTTTGGTCATGGCTGGGTAAATCATGAAGAATAACCCGATTGGTATTCCTATTTCGAGGGTGCTGCTGAATCCCGGTAGGTACTTGCCGAGTGCAAGCCCAATAACTATGGCTATTGCAATCCATAGTGCGAGTAGTTTGCTTATCCAGCCCAAGGTCTTAGGTTGTTCTTCACACGTCATCTTAGAGCCTCATTGTTTGTTGCAATTATCCTTGCGTTTTGGAGCCGCAGCTCATCTGCTCCATAACTTCTCTTTGCAAAACGTTGACTAATTCAGGGGTTAATGCTTCAATTGCATTTTGTATGCGTGGATCAACGAGGGAGTACATTCTTTTTGTGCCGTCTTTTCGGCATCTGATTAATCCTGCGTCTTTTAGGATTTTTAAGTGCCGTGAAAGACAGGTTGAATGATGTTTAACTGTGGAATAATTTCGCATACGCATTTTTCTTCTTCGCGTAGAAAATCGAGTATTTCCAGTCGTATTGGATCTGACAAAGCGTGGTAGACTGTGGCTTTGAAGCGGTTTTGGGCTTCCTGTGTTGTTGGCATGGCTTTGGTTCATTAATAACAATATTTAAATATTGTTATGATCTATTTTTGTTTTAACATAAACAGCCAGAGGATAAACAAACATCAGCAATGAAAGAGGTTGTTAAACGTGAAGAAAATTCTGTTTGTCTGCGTCGAAAACGCGGGCAGAAGCCAAATGGCAGAAGCATTCGCCAAAAAATATGGAGCTGCCAAAGTTGTCGTTTCCAGTGCTGGAAACAAACCAGCAAATAAGGTCAACGCAGTGGTGGTTGAGGTCATGAAGGAAAAAGGCATCGACCTTTCAAAAAACACGCCAAAAATGATAACAGCCAAGATGGCGCTGAATGTAGATTTGATAGTCACAATGGGCTGCAATGATCAAGGAGTTTGCCCAGGACCATTTTTTAAGCCAACAATCGAATGGCATCTTGAAGACCCCAAAGGAAAGCCTATAGAAAAAGTCCGAGAAATCAGAGATGAAATTGAGCGCCAAGTAATGGAGCTAATCACCGAACTAAAGGAGTAATATATCATGAAACTGTACATCGGATTAAAAGAAAATGCCAAGCCTACAATATTTGAGAGCGAAAAAGAACCAAGCAAAGAAACACACCCACTCTTTGACGTCATCTTTGGACCTTTCAAAAACAGGGAAGATGCTGAAAATTACGTTAATGCAATGGATCGCGGAGTTGCCTGCGGCGAAGGCTAAAACTACTCATAGTTTGAGAAACAAGGTAGAGCATATTCTTTTTTTTGTCTAACCCATGCTGCATCAGAAAAATTCTTCAGCTTTATTTATCAGTAAGAGTTATTTTTGAATAACAGCATTTGATGTTTCCGGGCAGGGGTCGCCGAGCATGGTCAAAGGCGTAGGCTTCAGGAGCCTATCCTTCAGAGGTTCGTGGGTTCAAATCCCACCCCCTGCACTTTTGCTTATTTTCGGCTTGGTTCTTGCTAATTTCTTGCTTTTTCGCAAACAAAGGATAAGGTGTATTCTCTTTAGTGGGGTTCAACCCTCCAAAGGTCCATAATGCGGTTCGAACTCCGCAGGGTTCAAATCCCAGCGGGCCCGCCAATCTTATCTCCCATCAAAAAATGAGGATTCGCTTAATATTTTAAGTACATCCCAGCTGCTCCGCTGGGATCGACTCGGACGGCAAACATCCAGCTTGGAACTAACTAAACACCTTTTTGAAGGAAATAACTTAAAGGTGATAAAAGCCGTAAAAGGCCAATGCCAGCGGACAATAGTTTTCAGAAACAAGCATTAATCGAAAATCACATGTACAAAATGCTGTTCTTAGAGAAATTGTTTTTATCCTTCCATGGAACTATAAATTATGAACTAATTGTAAGGGTGACATTATGCATTCTCTCAAAATTATGGTCGCAGCTTTTCTCGTATTAACCGTTTTGGCTGTTGCAGGAACCAGTTTTGCGCTTACCTACGGGCCATCTAATGGTTATGTACAATACAAAATTACTGCAAGCGGTACATCTGGCTTTTTCCAGTCTGTCAGCGGATTCGTTAATGAATCTGCCCAACCTACTGGTCAAACGGATTTCGTAAACCTTACTCTGGGCATATCCTCCACTGCGGAAAACTTTACCTACTCCAGAGATGTTAACACCACTTCTCTGCCAGAAATCTTCCCATACTTACCTGCAATTACAAACCAGGCCCTATCTTATCAAACTCAAGGAATCTCCATTAGCGCAAACCTAATTAATGAAGGGCAGACAGCTGTCACGTTTAATGGCGTTACTTATCAAGCAACAAAATTTCTCGTCTCTTTCTCAGCGGTAAATTCCTCCAATGCCCTATCTTTTTCGGGGAATGGCACCATAATCAGCATGCCATCGGGTTTAATCGACACTGTTCAATTCTCGCTAAATCAAACGGCATCAATCAACGCAACGCTCTTATCAACAAATCTTTCGCTTGACGCTCCAGCAAGCAGCATAAACCCTGTAGGCGTCTCAGTACTCGGCTCCGCCTTAGTAGTGGCAGTTGCAATTGCAGCCCCAACAATCTACAAGAGAGAGAAGAATAAAGGACACGAAGAGCAAACTCGGGAAGATGAAAATAAAACTGGCCAAGAAAGCGACACGAAGCAAGAGGACGAGAAGAAGCCTTCCTTCTGGGTTGACTAACGCTGCAACAACGCAAAGAGCTGTTATTTATCCTCAAACAGAAAGCTTTAGGTGGAAATCGTCACGGCTAACTCTTCGGCAGTAATTGAGCTCAACGGAGCTGTGAAAGATTATGGCAGCAAGCGGATTGGTCCAGCAAATCTCACAATCAAAAAAGGGGCGATTGTGGGGTTTCTCGGCCCCAACGGATCAGGAAAAACAACCTGCATCAGGCTAATCTTAGGCTTAATCAGGCCAACCTCAGGTAAAGTCAAAGTCAATGGATTTGACCCTATCGCCAATCATGTTGAAGCATTAAAACACGTGGCGTATTCTCCTGAACTGCCTAACATACAGACCTTCCTAAGCCCAAGAGAACTTCTTAATTTAATTTCTCATGAGCTTTATTTCCAAGATAATAAAAGCCGAAACAGTGAGATAGATCGAGTGATTGAACTGGTTGGTTTACATGACTACGCTGAAACGAAGGTTGGCAAACTCAGCAAAGGGATGGTTCAAAGACTCAGCGTTGCCCAAGCCCTAATTGGCTCACCAGAAACTTTGATTCTAGATGAACCAATGATAGGTTTAGATCCTGCTGGAGTAGCACATTTTAGGGATGTTTTCCGGGACTTCGCATCTCATGGGAAAGGTACAGTTTTCATGTCCTCGCATATTATGAGTGAAGTGGAATCGCTTTGTACCTCAGTGGCAATAATTCACCATGGGAAAATATTGTTCAAAGGGTCAATAGATGAAGTAGTTGGAGAAGTGTTAGATTACTCTCTTGTTGAACTGGAGACTAGCCCTTTGTCGTCTCAAACGATTCAGCAATTAAAAGAGATTCCAGAAGTGACTCAAGTCAAACTTGTGGAAAGCGGCAAAATGGATACGACAGTTATCGAAATTACGGTCTGCGAACATGACCGGGACATTAGACCATTAATCGCTGATATTATTGTCAAGTCAGGCGCCAAACTCTACACCATCAAGCAAGGTGAGAACATGCTTGAGAAGGCTTACATAGAAGCGCTTAAGGAAACGAAAGGTGGCAAACTTTGAAACACACTGAAGTCATTTTAACTTTTGCCCGTTACGAAATCAAGCGTGCCATCGCACGGAAAAAAGTTTTGGCTCTAGTTGCTTTCACGATACTTTTGAGCGTACTGCCATATTACGCTTTGTCCCAAGCGGGAACTAACTTGATCCCTACAGAGGTCTACCCGTATCTTTGGGTTTTGGCAGTGCTCTTGGTTGGCCCTCTCTTCTTAAACTTCACGGCAATCCTGATAGCTGCAGGATCCATGTCAGAAGAATACGAGCAGGGCACCGCAGAACTCCTTTTGTCAAAACCAGTAAGAAGAAGCGACTATATAGCAGGAAAATTCCTCGGAGGGTATCTTCTGTTCCTTTTTATTCTTACTTTAACTCTTGTCTTATCCATCGCGTCAGCTTTCACTTTTTTTGGAGCACAAAACAGTCTTTATCTAATTCCTGGATTATTCATAGCTCAAGCCTTTAGCTCGCTGTTATTCTTCTCTTTGGCTTTCATGCTTGGAGAACTAATTAGACGCTCTTCTCTTGCCTACATTTTCTCGTCAGCGGTTTTCTTTTCAAGTTACATTATAAGCGTTTTTTTGAACGCAATCTTTAGGGCAACGGGTAAAGAAGTCTACAAAACCGTTCAGATGTATCTTCCAACTTCTGCAGCAGGCTCGCTTCCTACTCAATATGCTTTGCCGAGGCTTCCCTCTACATTATCTGCAGCCCTTGCCTCCTTTAGCACTTCAACTTCTGTATCCACGATTAACCTGTCAATTGAAATCCTGCTTGTTTACACGATAGTAAGCATCGCAATCGCCGTAGCCTACTTCTTGCGCGCCGACATTTCAAGGAAACTGAGCTAAGCTGAGGGTTCAACCAGGGTACATATTTATCCAAGCTTGCCCGTTCTTTGTTATTCCTTACCACAAAGTTAAGATTCGCTTAAATAATTAAGCGAGTCCCACCGGACCCGCACCTTAAGAAGCTGAACTGTCTTAAGACTGCAAGAAGCTAAAACCGACGGTTTAAACGACGGTATCAAGCTAGCCCTCGGCACATTTTTGCTTATTTTCTGCTTGTTTCTTGACAATTTCTTGGGTCTTCGCAAAGAAAGGGAAAGGTACATTCGCTTTGGCTGTTCAAACCTCCCGGACCATAATGTGGTCTGAACTCTGCGGGGTTCAAAACCCATAGAGTTCTACACCTAAAATATGGCGGAAGCGGCCCAACCCCGAACGGGGGCGGAACCTGTTTGAGAAAAGAAAATGTGAGATTGCATTTTTTAGTCCAATGCCTCAAAGCGGATCCACTAGTATTTGATACCAAAAAGGTTAACCGAAAGCAATAATTACGCTATAACTGCTTTTCTGTTGTTTGTAGAAATGAGATCTTTCTTATTGCATCTACCCCTTTGGGGGTTATGATGTAGTCACCTTTGTTGTCCTCTTGGGCTATCAGCTTCGAATCAAGAAGCTTTTTAATATGAAAAATAAGGTGACCACCTTTTAGCTCCATTATTTGAGACAATTTAGAGAAATTCTTTTTTCCTTCATACAAACTGATAAGAATCTTAAGCCGCACAGGGCTAGCTAGTGGCTCAAGCAAATTTTCAACAATGAAAGGAACATCAATTACTTCTTGATTGCAATTGTCGTTGTTGGTTTTTTCGACAAGAACTATTGTTTGGAAAGCTCTTTTTTCTCTTTTTAGTTTCTTCTGAAATTTTGTTTTACAGCTCTCGCATTGAGTGCCTTTAGCTTTTTTAGCTTGAATCCCCATTTGGTTTATTCTTGCATCCAGATCAGCCAACGCGTCTTTCGATCCGCATGATTTAACAATTAGCAGGCTTTTAGCCAATTGATCTTTAAAGTATTCATGGCATTTTATCCTTTTTTCACAATCAGCATTTAGCAGCCCGTCAATATCGTCACTGGCTTCTTCATTTAGGAGGTCGGCGTATTGCATTAAGCGGTTTTGAGAGAGAGCTTCTTCCACTGCGCTTAGCCGATCTTTTAGGATTACCCCTTCTATCCTGCCTAATTCGGCTTTTAGGCTGCCAACTTCCTGTTTAAGTTCACGAAGAGCATAAATTACAGTTTCTTTGTCAGTTGGGTCATTTTGTTTGGTCATTTTAAGCACTGAGTTTTAGTACATTATAATTACCCAAAACTATATAAAACTATTTTTCCCCAGTTGTTCATAAAATGGAGGAATTTAAGTGCCAAAAGTGTTAGTTGCATATTATTCTAA
>PLYI01000046.1 GCA_003151735.1 Candidatus Bathyarchaeota archaeon
TCACCTCGCGGTACGTTGCAAACATTAAAAGTACAAAGCTGGCCAATGTAGTGTCGGCCATATTAGAAAAACTAAAGATTGCATCCGAAGGCGTTGTTGATCGATTGGTGAGGACAGTTGGTTTCTCTTTAGCTAAGAAAGCAAGTTGTGTTGCCCAAAGTTGGGGTAATCGTTCAGCAATTACTTGGGGTCAGGATGCTGATTTTGCCAGGTATCTTGCAGTTACCTATTTGAATACTTTCGGATTGCATTAGGTTTTGATTGTTAGTAAGACTCCCTTGCGTTTAACTTTGGGTGGCGGTGGAACCGATCTGCCTTGTTATAGTGATGAGTATGGCGGATTTGTGGTTACTTCAGCCATTGACAAGTACATTTACCTAGTTATTAATCGTCGGTTTGAGGAACCGATTAGGGCAAGCTACTCAATAACTGAAATTGTCTCTCCGGTAGATAGCATTAAGCATCCGGTTATTCGAGAGTCCTTAAAACTTCTTGGCTTGAAAAGCAATTTAGAGATAATTTCCATTGCAGAGGTTCCTTCTAGGACTGGTTTAGGTTCGTCGAGCTGTTTTACAGTGGGACTTTTGCATGCTTTGCATACTTATAAAGATGAATTTTTGTCCAGGCAAACGCTGGCCGAGGAAGCTTGTTTTGTACAAATGAATATTTTAAAAGAGCCTTGTGGTTATCAAGACACTTTTATTGCTGCTTTCGGCGGTTTTGTTTGCCTAAATATTCAGAGAAGTGGTCAAGTCGAAGTTTGTCATTTAAGTATTCCTGAGGATGCTGTGCGGGAACTTGAAAATAACTTACTTTTTTTCTATACCGGAATCGAGCGCAGCTCAACTGTTGTTTTGCAGGACCAAAGTAATAACATGAAACGAGATGGATCTAAGACGCTTGACGCAATGCATGAAATCAAGGCCATCGGTTTCAAAGTGAAGCATGCTTTGGAGAATGGAGACGTTTCAGAGTTTGGCAGGTTACAGGATGAGCATTGGCAAGTTAAGAAAGCGACTTCTGGGGCTATCTCAAACGGTTTGATTGATCGTTGGTATGAGTTGGGTTTGGAGAATGGTGCTTTAGGCGGTAAAGTAATGGGTGCAGGCGGTGGGGGCTTTCTAATGTTTTACTGCGAAGGTAAAAAGGACAAGATTCGAAAAGCCATGGCTAAAGAGGGCTTGCGAGAAATATCATTTAATTTTGAACCTCATGGTTCAATGATTTCTCTTCATGTTTAGGTGATTGTATGAATAAGGAAAAATTTGTTAAGGAATATCTTGTGGAATTGGAAGCCGTTACAAAACGGGTTTCACAAGAAGACATTTGTTCCGTGATGACTTTGCTGTTTGAGGCTTGGAAGAGCAACAAGCAAGTCTTTATTGCAGGCAATGGTGGTTCCGCATCTACTGCTACGCATTTAACTTGTGACTTGGCAAAATTCACAGCTGTTGGGGACAAACGGCGTTTTAGAGCTATTTGTTTGAACGATAACATTCCCCTGGTTTCAGCACTCACCAATGATTTAGGATGGGACAGCGTTTACATTGAACAATTACGCAACCTCATGAACCCTGGTGATTACTTGGTACTTCTTAGCGTTCATGGTGGTTCTGGCGCCGACAAAGCTGGCGTTTGGTCTCAAAACATTTTGAAAGCAGCAAAGTTTGTTCATGATAACGGGGGCAAAGTAATTGGGTTCTCAGGCTTCGACGGCGGCGCATTAAAGGAAGTTGCTGATGCATGTATTGTTGCCCCAGTGAACTCTACACCTCAAGTTGAAGGGTTCCATGCATGTTTAACCCACATGCTGTGTGATGGTCTGCGCAAAGCAATTATTGAAGGTGACATGGTTTGAAGCGCATAATTGTTTGGGTTGACAGTTCCGATTCAGATGCAAGTTATGTTGAGAAACGACTTCGAGAATATCTAGCAAAAGCAGGCGTTCGCTATACCATGTTTGAAGCAAACGAAATAATGGAAACAGACGATCAATGACTGACGCAGTCTTCTTAGACCGAGATGGCGTAATTAATCAGCTTGTTTTCTACCCCGATTTAGGGTTAATAGATTCTCCTTTAAATCCCGCGGAGTTCAAGTTGATTCCAGGTGTGGCTGAAGCGATTAAAACGTTTAATCGTTTGGGTTTGAAGGTTATTGTAATTTCTAATCAGCCAGCTATTGCTAAAGGTAAGATGTCTGAGGAATTGTTTGACGGGATCCGCAAGAAAATGAAGAGTTTGCTTGCAAAGAATGGTGCTCATGTTGACGGTGAATATTATTGTTTACATCATCCTGAGGCTAAAAGGGTTGAGTTTAAAGTTAAATGTCACTGCCGCAAACCCCAGCCTGGACTAATCTTAAAAGCAGCAAAAGACCACGGTTTGAAAACCTCCAAGTCCTATATGATTGGAGACGGGTTAACTGACATTAAAGCTGGGCAGGCTGTCGGATGCAAATCAATTCTTATTGGTACCGTAAAATGTGATTTATGCAGGCTCATGGAAACCATGGCAGTTAAACCAGATATCATTGCAAATAGCCTGCTTCATGCTTCTAAAATAATTAAAAAAGAAATGACTGAAACCAATGAAATATTCGTTGATACATCAAACCTTAAAGAAATAGAAGAAGAAAATGGAGAAAAAGTTAGACAGGAGTTAGTTTAGATGGTTGAATTCTTTATAGATACAGCTTCGATAGCTGAAATAAAAAATGTATTACCTTTTGGAGTAATATCCGGGGTAACAACTAACCAGAAAATCTTCTCGTGTGAGAAGGGTATAAACTTCAAAGATCGTGTTCAAGAAATTCTCTCGGTTATCGATGCACCTTTGAGTATAGAGGTAACCAAGACCAATGAGAGTGACGAGGCATTGGTTGCTGAAGCTAAGGAATATTCGAGTTGGAGCCCCAAGAATATAGTTATAAAGATTCCCATGTGGGCGAATGGTCGAGGACTCGTACTTGCAAGTAAGCTTCATAAAGAAAAAATTAAGACAAACGTTACTTGCCTTATGACTACTAATCAAGTTGTGTTGGCGGCTCTGTCTGGCGCTACTTACGCAAGCATATTTTACTGTCGTGTTCGGGATGCAGGCGGCGATCCAGTTAAGGTTGTTCAGGATTCTAAGCGCATAATTGAGGAAAGTGGTTCAAAAACCAAGATTATTGTGGGCAGCATACGTAAGCCTGAAGATGTGGCTGAAGCAGCTGCAGCTGGAGCACACATCATAACCATCACGCCTAAAGTGCTATTGCAGATGCCGTTTCACCAGAAAACTGAGGATACAATCAAAGAGTTCGACCAAGCTTGGCTTGAATTCAAAGCCTCATGCAAAGAATAGAAAGTTTGAAAAACAAAAACATTTATGTTTAATTGTTCCGCTAGAGTAAGACAGGGCTGAAAGTTGGAAACAGAAATTGTTGTAAAAAAGAAGGGTCAGACTACTATTCCAGTTAGAATTCGAAAGAAGTTCAAAATCGAGGAAGGCACACGCCTTGCGGTAGTTGAAACAGATGAGGGGATCCTGTTGAAACCTAAAAAGTCGTTTTGGGACATGTTAGGTTCGGGCTCGGAGTTTGCTACTGTGGAAGAAATGAACAAGTTGCTCGACAAGCTCAGGCATGAAGATGAATAGAGCAACTTACGACAGCAGATTTTTCGTAGAATTCTATTATTCTAAAGATCAGGCTTTGAGACAAAAAATGGCAGAGAAAAAAAGATTCAAAGACAGATATATCTCTACCATAGTGATCCATGAAGTATACAACCTGTCTCTTTCTAAAGAAGGTCGTGACGTTGCCAAACTAAGAGCCATATCAATGAAAGAAGAATTTCATCTCATACCTGTTGATGATCAAATAGCCCAAGTCTCAGCTGAATTAAGGCACAAATACCAGCTTTCAATAGGAGACAGCATGATAGCTGCCACATCACTCAACCTAAAAGCAGTCTGCATCTCAGACGATCCTCATTTCAAACAAATAAAAGAAATCGAAACCGCATGGATCTAAAGCAACTTGCGGCATCCTATATTTAAAAACGCCAAGTTCATATTGACCTGGGAGCGCGTTGACGCTATTAGGTTGGCAAATTGTTTTGCTGGAAAACTTTATAGTTAAAAGGCAACATAGTTAAAGTTGCGAGTGTAAGATATGTCTGATATTATAGTTGAAGCGCCCCAAATAACAGCTGAAGAATACAAAAAGTTCAATGGAAAAAATGTGGCGATTTACAAGGGGAAAATAGTTGCTGAGGGCAAAACCTCAAGTGAAGTGATAAAAAAGGCGTTGGAAAAGTATCCAAAGGCCAAGACAGAGGAAATAGATATCTTTTATATCCAAACTGCAGATGTATTGATACTTTGAAAAGATTTATCTTCAAGTACCTTGCCGAGCGAGCGAGAACTGGCTCCATAATGCGGCCAATAGCCCAAATATTTCTCAGAAGCACAAAAAATGATTGGCAACCTTTCCGAGTCTACATAGACAGTGGCGCAGACATATCGTTGTTCACGAAAAACGACGCTGAATACTTAGGGCTCAACCTCAATCAAGGGGAATATTACCCAATAATCGGAGTTGGAAGACTGCTTATTCCAGCTTATATACATACGATAAAAATGAAAATTGGTGAGTCAGTTCTTGATGTGAAGGCTGCGTTTGCTGATTCAGATGAGGTTCCACGGCTGCTTGGCAGAACAGGTGTTTTTCCGCATTTCAAAATAACCTTCTGTGAACAAGACCTAGAAATAATATTTGAGGCAACTTCTAACAGCTAACTATTATGTAGGAAGATGTGAATGAAGTCACTTGAAAAACTTAAAGCTGAATTAGAAGCAATAAAGCCAGTGCTTAAACAGCGTTACAAAGTCGAAATAATAGGTATCTTTGGCTCATACTCTCGAGGAGAGCAAACTATGAAAAGTGATTTAGATCTTCTAGTGTCATTTTCTGGTCCGATTGGTATTTACAAGTTTATTGAAGTTGAAGAGTTCATCAGAAACAAATTACGAGTGAAAGTTGATTTGGTTCAGAAGGGTGCTCTTTTGCCAATGATTAAAGACCAGATATTAAATGAGACGTTGCTCATATGAGCACAAAGCCTTTAACAGAGAATCACTTGCCAATAGTGGATGTGTTCTAATGGAGAATGAAGTTGTAGTTACCAAGAGGGGTCAAACTACGATCCCTGCTAGACTTCGCAGGAAACTTAGAATTGAAAAGGGCACAAAGATGCAAGTGGTCGAAACAACTGAAGGCGTACTTTTCAAGCTTAAAAATCAAACCTTAAATCAGGCTGGAGCTAACCAGCAATTTGCAGATACTAAAGAAGTGAAAAAGCTACTCAGTAACCTCAGGGAAAAGGACAAAGTTGCAGAGTACTTCATAGCGTTGGATCGCATCAAGACAGGTGATACGGCGCTTTCATTTGATGTACCTATTATTGCCAATGTTTCATTCAAGGACAATGTCTACTCTTGCCAAAACAAAGAATTGGGAATTATTTCTATGTCTCCTCAGCTTGAGGAATGCGTAAAAGATTTTGAAGAGGAAATCCTGCTTATCTGGAACGAATATGGCAAGGAAGATAGCGCCAAACTAACAAGCGACGCCAAAGATCTAAAGGCAAAAATTCTTCAGTACATAAAACATTAGGCTCAAAGATTTGGTCACCTTAAAGACAAGAACGGTGCTTACTGGTTTGCAAAAGAAGGGTTTTGTTCAAGCCGAAGGTAATCACACGTTCTTAATTTTCTGTATGAAAGGCAAGAAAACCTCCGTTCGTACGAAAGTTAGCCATGGAGGCGGGGAAATCGATGATTACCTGATTAACAAAATGTCGATGCAGCTAAAGCTGGAGAAGAAACAGTTTTTGGATTTAGTTAATTGCCCGCTTTCGCTCAGTGGTTATCTGCAAGAATTGAAAGCCCAAGGATACCATTTTCAGGAGTAGGTGGCTGTTTAGTTTGTATGCGATTGTTTTGGCTGGCGGATATGCAAAACGGCTCTGGCCCCTGACCTTGAATACGCCCAAAGCTCTTTTGCCTATAGCTGGAAAACCCATCTTAGACTACATAATGGAGAAGCTTGAAGCGTTAAATCCACCGTTAAGCAAAATCGTGTTGTCTACGAATCTGCGTTTTCAGCCTCAGTTCCAAGAGTGGGTAAATGCAAGTAAATACAAGAATGTTGAGCTGGTCCCTGACGATGCATCAAGCGAAGAGCAGAAGCCAGGCGCCATAAAAGCCATGGCACAAATCATCTTAGCTTCTGAAGACGACGATGTACTGGTCATAGCTGGCGATGGCATGTTCAACGACGATCTAACCGGTTTGCTGGGAACTTTCAAGCAGAAAAACACGTCAGTTGCTGCTATCTATGAAGTTAAAAGCCTTGAGGAAGCAAAAAGATGCGCAGTCATAACCGCCGACGAGAACGGGAAAATCGTAGAATTCACTGAAAAACCAGCTAACCCAAAAACAACTCTAGTATGTGGCGCAGTTTATGCCTTCCAAAAAGGAGTAAGCAACCGGTTCGCGGTATATTTGGCTCTGGGATTACCAGCTGACCAACCCGGCAGATTTGTTGAGTGGCTCTGCAAACAAGAGCCAGTTTACGGTTACATGCTAAAAGACTACCTATGGGACATAGGAACCCACGAAGCATACAAAGAATGTAATGATTATTTCACGTTAGCAAATAATTCAACCAGAGAAAAAGAGGTAAACTAAAAATGAAAGCAATTGTAACTGGCGGCGCAGGCTTCATAGGAAGCCATGTAGTTGACCGACTAATAAGCGACGGGTACTCCGTCACAGTAATAGACAACATGACTCAAGGAACAATGGAAAACCTAAAACAACACAAAGAAAACCCAAATGTAAAAGTCTACAACACTGACATCAGAGACGCAGAAGCACTCAACAAAATCTTCGTTGGGCACGACGCTGTGTTCCATCTAGCAGCACAAGCAAACATTAGAAAGAGTGCTAATGACCACAAATCCGACTTAGACAATAACCTTGTTGGAACAATAAACATCTTGGAGGCTATGCTGCTAAACAAAGTTAATGATTTGGTTTTCGCTTCCTCTTCGGCTATTTATGGAGAAGCCACAATTAGACCCACACCTGAAGATTACATGCCCGTACAAACATCACTTTATGGGGCTTCAAAGCTTGCATGTGAAGCTTACGCTGAGGTTTTCACCCAGTTTTCTCCTATTAACTTCTGGGCTTACCGATTTTCAAACATCATTGGAGATCGCTGCAGAAGAGGTGTCATCTGGGACTTCGTGCAAAAGTTGCAGAGAAACCCAAAAGAGCTTGAGATATTAGGCGATGGGAAACAAAGCAAAGAATATCTGTACGTGAAAGATACCGTTGACGGAATAATGACTGGTTATCACAAAGCTCACGAACGAGTTAACCTGTTCAACCTAGCCATAGAAGAAAACAGCCTTGTTGATGAAATAGCTGACATAGTCATAAAGGAAATGATGCTGGAAAATGTCAAACGTAAATACTCTGGCGGACCCCGAGGATGGATAGGCGATAACCCCTTAGTACACCTCTCAATTAACCGAATAAAGTCATTTGGTTGGAAGCCGAAAGTTTCTTCTAAAGAAGCAATTGCTATCACCGCCAGATGGTCAATTAAAGAACCAACATCTCTCAAGAATAGATAGGGATCAATCTGTATCCAAAAAGCCCTTACCCTACAGTTTGTGTTGTTATTTGTGCCCTAAATGAGGAGAGAAATCTACCTCAGGTTTTGCCACAAATACCTCTATGGGTAGATGAGGTTATCTTGATGGATGGGCATTCAACTGACAATACAGTAGAAGTCGCCAAAAAAATTAGACCTAATATTAGGGTTCTTTGTCAGCCTAATAAAGGCAAAGGTGAGGCGCTAAAATATGGAGTTGCAGCTTCCAAAAGCAATATTATTGTTACTCTAGATGCTGATGGCACTTATCTATCGGAAGAGATGGACAGGTTTGTTGAAGCTATTATAGATGGGTATGACTTTGCTAAAGGAACCCGTTTCATCGACAGGCCACCTGATTGTATGCCCCGCAACCGTCAGCTGGGAAACAAAATTCTCGCTATGTCTTCAAATCTGCTCTATCATACCAAATATACCGACATTTGTTCGGGCTATTATGCATTTAGAAAAGAATTGTTCAGTGAAATCAGTCTTTCAAGCAATGGGTTCGAATTAGAGCAGGAATTGTTTGTCAAGATAGCGAAGATGAAGTGCAAAATAGCGGAAGTTCCTCATTCCTACAAACCTCGCATGTACGGCACAAGTAAGACAAGGGACTTCAGGCAGGGTATCAAAGACCTTTTGTGGATAGCTTCCTTGTTCTTCTCTACTCAGATTCAGGCTGCAAATAGATCCGAAGACTAGTGCATAAAGGAAAAGACGATGCCAAAGATTAGAGTTGCTGTAATCGGCCTTGGAAAAATGGGCTTACTACATGCTGGAATACTATCTTCAATGAAGGATGTCCAACTAGTAGCATTATGCGACCAAAAAAAACTCTTAATAAATTTAGCAAAAAAAGTCTTCAAGGAAAAAATAAATGTCGTTAATAATATACAAGCGCTGACAGAACTTAATCTGAATGCCGTCTATATAACAACGCCAATACCCTCACACTATCGAATAATAGAATCAATATACGACAATAAAATTGCCCCGAACATTTTTGTTGAGAAAACTCTCTCTCGGCATTTAGATGAATCGAAGAAAATATGCCTGAAAGCCAACATGGGAAATGGCGCCAATATGGTTGGTTACCAAAAAAGATACGGTGTCACATTCAACGAAGCGCTCAAGCTTCTTAAACAAGAGACTATAGGTGAACTCCAAAATTTTAAGGCTTACGCTTATTCTTCGGATTTCGTTGGAGTTCCCAGAGAGCAAGCAGCCAAGATATTCGCTTCAAGAGGAGGAGTTCTCAGAGACTTGGGTTCGCATGCAATCAGCTTAGCTCTATGGTATTTTGGTGACCTACAAATTACTAAAGAAGAAAGTGTCAACACTAAACAAAGTAACGGGGAATCAGTCGTGTTCCAAGCAAAAGCCGGTAATTTAGAAGGCTTTGTGGAGGCTTCATGGTGCAAGGAAGCCTACAGAATGCCTGAAATAGGGTTAAGTATCGAGGGGCGCAAGGGCACATTAATTGTTAACGATGATAAAGTTGAAATTAAATTCAACGATGGCTCCTTGAAAAGGTGGTTTAGGCAGGATCTTGATGATCGAGTTGATTTTGTTTTATGGGCTCCAGAATATTTCCGAGAAGACCGTCATTTCATAGACTGTGTATTGAATGTTAAAGTACCTAATCCGAATTTTGATGAGGCATTTAAAGTGGATCGAATAATCGAAGAGGTAACGACAAATTAATGTTAAAGCTAGTAGGCGACAATCCTTTTAACGGGGTAAGTCACCTCTCCCAAGAAAAAGCGATGTCCCGAGACGTAAACATCTCTGATCCAAAGTACGCTGCCAAACTAGTAAAGATTTCGCTTGATAACGGCGCAGACGGTTTTATGTTTTCAATAAGCGATGTCACCCTTTCTATTCTTAGAACACTTCGTGAAGAGTATTCAACTAATACCAAACTGTACGCCATTACTCCAGCCGCCGGCGAATCTGCAAGGAACATGGGTGCCTCTGGAGGAGTAGAAGGTCTCGTTAAGAAAAGTGCAAAACAAGCAATCTCTTCGAGAAATCTGAAAGCTATGTCTATGGGAATAGTTGGAAGCGCTTCGATGAACCCTGACTTGCTCTTACGTAGCTTCATAAGCCTTGAAATTTCCAGAATTAAGGCCGCCGCAGGCAAGCATGCTGACATAGAATCTTTAATGCTTCATGAAATCGTTACTGACTTAGCTTTAGCCCTGGACCTTGACTGGCTGCTTGCTTCTTATATTGATTTTGTAAACGATCTTGGCATTATGCCCGGTTTTGAAACAAGGAACTTCGTTTATTTAGTTAGAAAATTTAAAGCATGGAATTTTGATATAAGCAAAGTCTCAATAGCCGCGCCGTTTAACCGAATCGGCTTTCAAATGATTCCATCGCAGGTAGATTGTGAAAACACTCTTGCATCTCTTTCAAATACCCATGTTATTGCGATTAGTGTATTGGCTGCAGGTTATCTTAAGCCCGTTGACGCATGCGGTTACGTGAAAAACCTTTCAAATCTTAATGGTATCGCTGTTGCTGTTTCAAATATGCATCATGCGCAAGAAACATTCAGATTTTTTTGAAAAGATATCTTATCTATCTTTAATTGAGACATACCCTAAATTTCCATTTACCACAGGCATAAAATTTTTGAATTTTTACCTCTTAGAATTGTGCATGTCAATATTTTTAGAAGAGATATATTTTGAGTACAGTCCTGCAAAATATGTCTACATAACTCTAAAAGGCTTTAAATATTGAAAATTTCAGCTATTGTTCCAGTTGTTTTTGAAGAGCGCTGCGAGGATGCCCTAAACCTTGCTAGCATTCTTAGCAAGCAAAATCAAGATAATGTAGAAATAATTATCGTAGTTGGGAAATCACTGGAGCTTTACAAAAAAATTTCAAAAGCTGTTGAAGGTAAAAAATTAGAGGGCATTAAAGTTATATATAATCCTGGTATCTGGAGTTTATCTTCACAGCGCAATTTTGCTATTCCATTTGTATCTGGTGAAATCATAGCTTTTCTTGATGATGATGTTCTACCTTTACCTTCTTGGGCGGAAGAAATTCGTTCCTCATTTAGAGATTGTCTTGTTACTGGAGTAACTGGTCCGGTGGAGCCTTTGCCGTCGGATGGGAAAATTCTTGTTCCCAAAGAAATTAGTTGGGTGATTAGTTGTACCTCGTGGGTTAATTTTTATCATAACCAGACGATACCTTATGGCTGGGGGGGTAACATGGCTTTTAGACGTAGTCTATTTGATAACGGTGTGAGATTTTCGTTAGAAAGTGGGTTGGGTGCAAAGAATAAATTTCTAATATGTGAGGACAGCGATTTTGCAATGAAGGCTACTCAAGTAATGGGTGGGAAGATTGTCTGGAACTCGAAAGCTTTGGTATTTCATCGGATGAAATCATATAGAATCAATTGGGGTTATATGGTGAGGAGGGCTTTTTCTGTCGGATACACTCGAGTATACGTCAGAGAAACTTCAAAAATAAACAAAGTTGCAATGGAATCGACCACAATTAAAACACTCATTACAAGGATTCCTAAAAGACTATTATCAAAAGAAGTTCTAAAACCTAAAGATGAAATAATAAGCGATTTTACACTTGTTGTGGTATTGATTAGTTTGTATTTGGGCTTCTCATACGGATCAGTATCAAATTGGATTAGTAGAATAGTCAAATAAGAAGAACGAAAATATTTCAATCATTTAAACGATTCAACAATGAAAGTGTTATTCATAACTGGTAGACTGCATCCATCCCCATTAGGCGGGACTGGTACAATGCTCGTTAATTTGGTGAACGCTCTCTCAGAGGACGGGGCAATGGATATTTCAGTGCTTGGATCGTTAAGTAATAAGGAATCAATTGACGCAATCAGATGTTGTTTTCATAAAGCAGTACATTTTGAAGGTTGTGTCACTCCGGGCAAAGACGACGAAATTGGCGATTTATTGTCTATGCAATATCATTACTTGAGGCGGATATCGGATTTGAGAAAAAATTATGACATCATCCATTTCAATATTCTGCCTGGTTTACGATCTTTTCTACTGCTTAATTTTCTTCGAACAAATAACAATAGATGCAAGTTTGTTCTTAATATTCACGATCTTCCAAGCTACGAAATAGGACAATATACTGAATCTACAATAAACAAGGTTGGGGTTTGGATTCATTGGTCGCTTGCCCTTAGTCAATTAAGCAAATTCAATGAGATTGTTGTTAACTCAACTTTCATGCAGGACCAAGTGCTAAACTTAGGGATTCCTTCTAGTCGTTTGATTATAATCCCTAACGGAATTAACATCGATGATTATGTCAAATTCAAGCACTCAAATAAAAACAGCGATAGAATAGTTTGTCCTAATAAAGTCTTTTATCCTAAAAAAGGACAGGACCTTCTGATTCGCGCTTTTGCAGAATCTAACTGCAGGAAAGTATCCAAACTTTATTTAATTGGTCAAGGTGAAACTAAGTTTAAAAAGTATTGCTTAGAACTTGTTAGGGAATTTAAACTTGAAGGCAGAGTAACTTTTGTTGATTTTTTATCAAAACGAGAGTTGATGAATGTGATTCGGAATTCAAGTTTTTGTGTATTTCCATCACTGTATGAAGGTTTTGGAATAACTATTCTTGAAGCAATGGCTTGTGGTAAACCTATTATTTCTACTTGCTTTGGTGGACCAAATGATTTCATAATTGATGGAAAGAATGGTCTTTTAGTGAATCCAAGGGATATTAAATCAATGTCGGTAGCGCTTGACTCACTTGCGATAAGCCTTGTGAAAAGAAGTGAAATAGGTCGGCAAGCTAGTTTAACTGCGAGGGAATTTTCTTGGAAAACTATTTCCCAAAAGTATATCTCCGTTTATAATCGAGTGCTAGATACAACTTGAAAGCAATAAGATCAAATGAACACACTCTAAAGGTTCTTACATTCTTTTTCCATGATGACCCCAATGAATATGTCACTGGAGGGTTCTTGAGGTTCGTTGAAATATTAAGGCGATCAAAATTCCATGGTTTGGAGTTCGATGTTATTGAAAACAAACCCGCTTTCAAAAGATTAAATCCTGACCTTAATTATAATTCATATGAAGTTACGAATATTCTAATAAAACAAAAAGAGCTCGATAGGTCATTTCTCAAGTCAGTGAGGCTAGTCGTTGATGGTGTAATTGCAGGTTTCCATCTTTGCAATTATAAGAAATATGACTTGATATTATCACCTTGTGAGATCCATCCTTTAGTTCTAACTGCTTTCTTTACAGCAAAGTTGTCAAAGCTGCCTTGGACAGCTGTTTTCCAAATGGCACCTGCAGAATGTAATATGACGAGTTTTTTTTCAATCTACAAATATTTTAGGAAAAAACAATCATTTTCGCGGACGATGCTTCACTCTATTTTATTGTTTCTTATGGCTACAAAGGTATACAGAGATACAAAGATAGTGCTTGTCAGCTCGAGTCTAGAAGCAACTATCACAAATTTTAGTAATGAAAATTATTTGACTCTCCATAAAGGTAATGCCTCTCGATTTGAAAACCTGCAGTTGATTGATAACAAAAAATCATTTGACGGGTTGTTTGCCGGAAGACTTGTTGCTGAAAAAGGTATATTTGATTTAGTCAAAGTTTGGAAGCTCATAGTACTAAAATATCCGTTTAGTAAACTGTTAATTGTAGGTCCAGGAAAACCTGAAACCAAGGAAGCGCTCCTAGACTTTATTTCAGAAAATGGGTTGAATAAAAACATAACAGTTATGGGTTTCGTTTCTGAGAGTTCGGTCATGGCTCAACTTATGAATCAAAGCAAACTTATGGTTTACCCAAGCATTCAAGATACTTATCCTTTGGTTGTGGGTGAGGGTCTTTCACTAGGTCTTCCTGTTATCTGTTATGATATTCCTGCAATGAACCACTATCAGTATAATTTAGGATTATTCAAAGTTCCCATTGGAAACTTAGAAATGATGGCTGAAAAAATTCTCTACCTTCTTGACAATCCCTTAATGATCCAAAAAATCAAAGAGACTCCCAAGGTCTTGGGAAATTCTTGGGATGATGTTATCAATGAAGAAAAGGACACGTATGATCAAGTTATAGCTTTTCATATGCAGAAAATTAAAACAATCGATCGAATTTCCTAAAACTGGAATTGCACAGAAAAATGAATCTCATTAACCCCTCGCAAAGTAGAAAGGTAAGACTGCTTGTCTTTTTGTTTTTTGCTATTATGACTATTTTGCTGTTGTTCACCCAAGTCCATTTGGCGTTTAATTACCTGCCGATTGAGTCCATATCGACGATATCTAATTTCTGGTTTTTTGCCGCAGTTTTTGTTCTTTGGATCTTAACGTTTATGTGGCTTTTATTGACTGATGCAACAATATCTTCTGAGAAACTTGAAAAATTAATTTTAATTTTGATATTTGTCCTTGTTTTTCCTTTATTTTGGAAAATAGCTTTGTTTAATGGTTTACCTGCATTTGATGGTGGCACTTTTTCAATTGGTATAATGACGACCAGTAGCCAAGGTCATTTGGTGGGACCTTATGTGGCTTCATCAGATTATTTCGCTATGTATCCTGGTTCTTTTCTTACGGGTGATTTCTTTTCAAGTATATTGGGATTGAATTCTTTTGAAGCAGTTCACTATTTTGAAATTTTAACTTTTCTTATTTTAGTCACCATATTGTTTGTTCTTTTTGTACGCATTACAAAGAGTACTAAATTGTCTGGACTTGCCATAGTTTTGATAGTTCTTGCTAATCAACTTCTAGATAGATGGTATATGCACCCTGTTGTTTATGGGGTTCTTCTATTTGCCGTTATGCTTTTTTTGCTAAGTCGAAAAAATACTAGTAGTCCAGTTTTAATAATTCTTGTTGTTCTAGCGGCAACAATTGATCATTTTATTACTTCTCTCCTTCTTGTTGCAATTCTTGGTACTTTCTTTTTAGTAGGAAGACTCTCCCGACGCAACTTTGTCAGTTTGCCAACGTTGCTCTTTTCAATATTATCAGTCGTAATATGGGTGATCTACATGTCCTGGACACAAGTGTTAGGTACTGTTTTGATTCCACTCCTAGATTTTAATTTGTTCGGGACCAGCTATGTGTCAAACCTTGCTAGCGCGAACGTTTCACAAGTACCTTTCTGGGCAAATGCAACGCAATTTGCTTCCCTTATTATAGTATATATTCTGGGGTCAGTTGCTACTTTGTACATCTTGTTCAATCGACGTGAAAGAAAGGATCAGAATAAATTGTTTGCTTGCTCTGCGTTAGTTGGCATAGCCTCATTATGTCTATTAGCGACAATTGTTTCTCCCGGAGGCGGTCAATATTATAGGTTTCTTCTTTACGGGTCTTTTTTAACCGCACCAATGCTATTGTTGGCAGTTAAGTCGCTTGGTCGTAAGTGGCTAAGTATGTTAATCATATTAATTCTAGTTTTATCGTTTTCAAGTTTCCTTCTTTCTGGTCGTTCCATCGAACAGGACTCCTGGTATAGTTATGAACTTTCAGGAGCCTCTTTTTTGAGTGGGCGAGCCGAAACAGTATACTCTGGCAGCCCCTCTGTCGCAAATGTTTTAGGAATGAGTGGTGCTTGGAATGTATCTTGGGTTACTTTGCCCGAACCGGCTGTGCTTGATTCAAAAACAGTTCTTAACAAGACAACTGATTTAGTTAGCAACTTTATTGTTAATTCTCAAACCGGTTACAACGTTTTCTACATGAGCAATAGATCATTCTTTGACTATGAGCGTCTTTTTGGCTTGGATTCAAAATTATTAAATAATATACTCAATCCTGTTTTCACTTCTAATAAAATCTACGATAACGGATATGTGAAAATTTATGATTGATTCGCGCGATGGTAAACTCCCTGGTGAATCGTTGAGAAAACAACTAGTTAGCGTGGTAATGCTCAGCTACAATAATTTAGACGTAATAGGATACTGTCTTGATGCACTGTTAAAAAATCTTCATAAGAATATCGAGATAATAATTATTGATTGTGGCAGTAAAGATGGAAGTCAAGAATTTATTTCCAACAATTATCCGCAAGTTAGATTATCAAAATTTAAAAGCGATCCTGGTGTGGACAACGCTTACACGCTTGGCGTATCCTTAGCTAAAAGCAAATTTGTTCTGTTAGTAAGTGCTGATGTTCTTGTCCTTCCGAATACTATCGAAAATCTGTTAAAAAGTCTTGTTGAAAAATCATTAGACATAGCAGTACCTGTCACTTTGAATTGGGACGGCAGTTATGTAAACGCAGGCTTGGGATTTCCATACCTTACGGTGAGTAGTTTCTCTTTAGGTAGCATTTTGCGAGTTCTTATGTCTTCAATTAAAACAGAAAAGCCCTTCTTTTTTTCCTTTGCATGTTGTTTGATGCTAAAACAAGTGTATATGGAAAACGTTTTCAATCAACATATAGGATTTTACGAAGATGTTGAATGGGCTTGGCGGTTAGATTTGAAAAGAGTAAATGTATCGGTTCTTGATAATGTATACTGTTTGCATAAAATAGGCGCTTCAATGAAAGGAAAACGAGCACAATACTACAATGCGCTTAGTCCTCTTGCAACTAGCATTATTTGCATGAACGCCACAACATTTGCATTTATGATCCCTTTATTGTGGTTAAAGCAGGTTACTAAATTTATTAGTCTTATTTTCGGGGGGCGATCAGCAGAAGCTAAAAGTTTCGCAAGAGGATGGGCTGATTTCCTGCGATTAAGGGCACTTTATCTAGAAGATCATAAAAAGCTTCTTTTGATGCCCGGAACGAATAACTCCTCTTACTATTTTCTAAAACGTGTTGTTGAATCTGAAAACTATGTTAGAAAACGAAGATATCTATTAGGTAAGGTCTTTTATCGTGTATAATAGCTTAATAGTGCATATCCACAACAAAAATTTGACTTGCCCTCATAAAATAATTAATGAAAATAAAGTTTAGAAAGGTCTTTTGTCTCGTGATCTTGATCTGTGTCAGGTTTAAAATAGAATGACAAATTTAAAGGAACTATTTGCGGAATTGCTTTTCCGATTGAAAGACGCTTTGATTGACCTTTGTAAAGGTTCTAGCATTAGCTTCTTTGCTTTGCTCTCAGCCGTAGTAATGCTCAGTAGAATTAATATCAGTGTGGATCTCTCTGCTCATGGTAGAACTCGAGAAAATATCTATTTCCGTTTTCGCATAAATGAATCTGACTTGCTTCCTTATGACGAAATTTTTAAAAAAAATATTTATGACCAATTTATCCATCCTTTGAAAGGTGATGTTGTCTTTGATGTTGGAGCCAATTCTGGTATTTATGCGCTCAAGGTTTCAAAACAAGTTGGAAAAACCGGTGTTGTGGTAGCCATTGAACCCAATCCTGAGGTTTTTAGATGGCTCAGTTCCAATATTCAAGAAAATAATGGCAGTAAAATTATTCTGTTGAATGCCGCTGCTGCTTCCAAAAATTGCAGCGCTACGTTGTCAGTTCCATATAGGTGGAGCGTTGGGGGTGGATTGAACGTTGGTAAGAAGAACACGATCTCTTATACAGTAAGATGTTTATCGCTTGATAATGTGGCGCAATTTGCAGGTTTCCCCAATATAATCAAGATTGATGTAGAAGGCGCTGAACTCGACGTTTTACAAGGTGCCAAATTAATTCTCTCAACTAGTAAGCCTCAAATTGTGATAGAAACTCATCCTCCCCCTTTGGGACCGCCTATTTCAGAAATTGTCGATTATTTGACGGAAATGGGTTATGAATGTAAAATATTTACACACAGAGATATACTATTACAGTCGTCGAATTGTGCGTATGTTTTTGCAAAAAAAGACTGATTTTTCAAAAGAAAATTGCAAAATTTGCCATATTTAAAAATGGAATTTGGAATCATGGATAAATTTAAAGTGATTTAGTACGCATTTAGCTTTTTTTGGTCCAAGCTGCAGTTAGGCTTTTCCCCATTGTCTCATATCGGTTGAGCCCTTGCTGCTTCCACTTAGCCAGCAGCGACATCATCGTTTCGTAAATCCATGTGCCCTTCTCGTTCCTAAAAGTCCCCATGATCTTACGTTGAACCACAGCTTCCCTAAGCGCTCTCTCCGCCCGATTATTTGTAGCCACTCTGTCATACCTTTATTGTGATTGCATAATGGCTACAAAGGCTAACGATTGATATTTAAGCACATAGTGGAAGCTTTATCCATCTATTAATCAGGCATTAAAAATGAGCGAGAAAATTCGGACAATATGGAACACCTTTAAGAAAATGGTAAAGTTTCCAATTGATGTACTTTTTTATCCAAGAGCTGCGAAAGAGTTCTTAACTAATTGGGAAGTGATTCAACAGAAAACTGTCTTTTTTAGGGTAGCTCAAAAGACAAATGAAAAAATCTGCCGAAAACAACTCAATGTAAATATCGGTTGTGGTGATGGCTGGCATCATGAGGGTTGGCTGGGTCTGGATAGTAAAAAAGGTAAAGCATATCCAAATAAGAAGAATGCTAAAAGCGGGTTTGATTTAGACTATGACATACTCGAAGGGTTACCATTTGAAACAGGTACGGTAAATTGCATATTCATGTCACATATTCTAGAGCATTTCACTTATAATGAGTCTTTGTTCGTTCTTCGCGAATGTTATAGGGTATTAAAGATAGGTGGTCGCATCCGACTTGTTGTTCCGGATCTTGATCTTTATATTTCAAAATACTCGGTTAGTGATAAAACGTTTTTCTCAAATAAGTCAATACTCGGAGGCTTCCCACTTGGTAATGTTACAGATTCTTTTTTGATGTTGTTTTATTCAGACCCTTCGCTTAATAACTCCTGCCACAAATATGCGTATAATTTAGAGAACTTAACTTATCGGCTCAAACAATGTTCTTTTAAGAACATAGAAAAGTCGAGTCATATGAAGAGCAAGTGGACAGACTTAAATCATCACGATTTTGATAGTTCAAATAAAGAGGTTCCAAGCTTTTCTTTGTACGTTGAAGCCGAAAAGTGAATTAATTAATGCAATACTTCACCCCACCTCACCTGAATAACCTTATAATAATACGTTCCAGCATCTATTCACTTAACTCGCTTGGGTATGACCATTTATGACTAAAGTAGGAATTTTAGGAGCTGGCTTATCTGGCTTGACTTTGGCAAATTACCTGAAAAGGGATTTTGAGATTCTTGAGAGAGGTCCAATTTATGGGGGATTATGCCGTAGTTATAGTAAAGACGGTTTCATCTTCGATTTAGGTGGGCATATTCTGTATTCCCGTGATTCCGGAATAATGAATCAATTCAAGGATCTGTTAAATGGAAATGTCCTATCTCACAAATGTGGTGACTACATTTGGTATGATAAAGCTACATTGATTCCTTATCCTTTTGAGCAAAGTCTCTATAAGCTTCCAAAGACAGAAATCGTGGATTGTGTGAAAGATTTCCTTTTCAATGAAAATGCTAACAAGTCTGTTAGTAACATGAAAGAGTGGGTTTACAAAGTATTTGGACGTAGCATTGCTGAGAAGTATTTGCTTAGATATAACGAAAAGGTTTGGAAAGTGCCTATTGATCTCATGAGTATAGAATGGGTCCAACGGGTTCCGCAACCCACCGCAGATGACATATTGCGCTCCGCGATTGGATTAAAAACCATTGGCGGCTTTGAAAGAAAACAATTTTATTATCCTTTATTTGGAGGGATTCAAACTTTAGTGGACAAACTAGCAGAACCCGTTAAAAATCGGGTGATTTGCGAATTTACAATATCATCAATCAAAAAAAGAGGCGAAACTTGGTTTGTATCAAATGGGAAAGTTGAAAGACCATATGGCAGACTTGTTTCAACAATTTCAATCATAGAATTGGTTAAATTGCTTGATGATGTTCCGACATCAGTAACTAATGCATGCTCTAAACTGCAATACAACTCAGTAATTATTGCAATGATTGGTTTCAATGGAAAAACAAAGCGGGGAACTACTGCCTTATATTTCCCTCAAAAAGATGTACCTTTTCATAGATTATGTTTTCCTAGATCTTTCAGCGCTAATTGTGTTCCCCAAGGAAAAGGGTCTGTTTTAGCCGAGATTTCTTTCAATTCGGCTAATAACAATTGGAGCGCGCAATCTGATGAAGAAATTATTTCTAAAGTCGTGGATTCGCTTGACAAAATTGACTTGGTAAATCCTAATTCAGTTATCCTTTCTCATGTGGAAAAATTGCAATATGGATATGTAGTTTATGATTTATCCTACCGCAAGAATATTTCAGTGGTTCGAGATTACCTGCAAGAAAAAGGTATAAATATTTTGGGAAGATTCGGCGAGTTCGAATACTTAAATATGGATCAATGCTTTCAAAGAGGTGTAAAATGTGCCCAAGAAATTAATAATCCATAATTTTTAAATTTTTAATCATCGAATTACAAGCCTTAATAATAAGTCATCAATTTTGTGACTTTGCCCAATTTAAATCTGTGTACAAATTTGATCCAGTAAACTTACTGTTGCTCTGCCTTGTTCTGCCGAAGGAGTAAATTCTGTGTCATTTAATATGCCTTGCACGAATTGATTAATAGCGAGATAATGTGAGCTTGCTCTCCCTTTTGTAATTTTAGCAAAGTCAACAAATGTGGATCCGAGTACTTTTAGAAGTTGCGCACTTAGCCTAACGTTATTTAGCCCAATGGATAAATTCGATCGGGCATTCTGCTCGTAGACTATTATGGACCGCCCTGTTAAGTCAGCATGTAAAGCCTTTTTTGAACCAAATATATCTAACGTATCCCCATAAATTGTGGAGTTACAGGAGGCGACAATTGCACCCAAACCATTTTTTCCCTCTAGAAGTACACGTAATTCATCGTTTTTCATATATTCCCTATCGCTTAATTTCCTAGCTACAACAGCTACAGGTTTTACATCCTCCAAGAAAAACTGGCTTAAATATACCGGATGCGGCATAATTTCGTAAAATATTCCTCCAGGTAATTTATGGCTCCAATGATCTTTGTTGGAGCAAAAATTAGTGTTAACGCTTTCTGAAATTCTTAGTTCAACGTGTATGAGTTTTCCTAGAGCGCCAGAATTAACTAGTTGTTTCGCCTTAAGAATTGCAGGATTAAAGAGATTTTGATGAATTACCCCTAATCGAACATCATTTTTCTTAGCTGCTTCTATCATTGCATCGGCATCTTTAATCGATGTTGCCATTGGCTTTTCCACTAAAACATGGCAGCCCCTACTCATTGCTTTGATGGCCAGAGGTGAATGAGTTAAAGGCGGAGTACAGATGTCTACAGCATCCAAGCTCTCTTTCGACAGCATTTCGTCCAAATCGTCAAAAACGGCTGGCACTCCTAACTTAGTACCAGCTTCTTTAGCTAAGGAAATTTGCTTATCACAAATTGCTACTAATTCGACATTTTTTATTCTTGTTAAAGAATGCAAATGCCTTTTGATCGTTATTTTGCCTGCCCCTACAACCCCCACTCTCAATTTTCTGATTTAATGATTCCCTCATGATCCAAACAGTGATTTTAGATTTATAACCTTTGTCGCTATTTTTGCAGGGGATAAGTTTTGTTATAGAATAAGTTCAGTTCTAAATCCTTGTCAAAAGCCGCGATTTTACAGGGAATCTCACTTAATACAGTTTGATTATTTGGGTATTCTACCGCATAAACCTTAGACAATTCAAACAGTAACTCATTTACTGAAACCTTCCCGATTTTATCGTGCACCCGAAGGATATTATAAATCCTATAGTAAAGGTACAAAGAAACAAACGATATGAAAAAGTATCCGCGTACCGCATCCGTATTGGAGAGATAAATTTTATCGTTTTCAAGCTCATTTTTAAAAGCATCAAACGCCTGCTCCACATCCTCACGCAACTTAAACAACAAATAAATATCTTTTCCACACGCATCTATATTACTCAAAATCGCAATCCGCCCAAACTTCAAAGAAGCCACCTTCAACTCCTCTAACGTTCTCTTTTTTCCCTCAACCAAGCCGATAAAAGTGGTTTCTTCCTCTCCACGCAACTTTACATCGTCAAACAAATATAGTGAACCTACTAACCATCCAAAACAAGAAAAATAGGCCTGAAAGTAACTTCGCCAAAAACATTTAGAACCAACCGAATCAACAAAAAATCATCAGCTGGCAGGCGACGCAGAATCAACAACACGTAGTCCCTGCAAAACATTTTTCAACAATACGTTCACGCTCTGATTGGTCTGCAAATTCGCAGCCCCATGCACAATTCTTCCCATATACATTCGCCCCAAAATCTGCCTTCTCCCACAAACCTGCACCACTACAGTAATCTTGCTGTCCTCCATCATATCCACTGGTAGGCGAGGCTTAAACTTTAAAGCATAACGTCCCTCTAATGCAGCATCAAAATCCACTGTAACAACCAATGCCCTACACCGAAGAACCCTTCTAGCTACTTGCTCACTCTCAATTAACTCATGCACAAAATCAAGCTGCTTTTTCAAGCTTAAACTCTGGGATTCACTTAAAGACTGCATGCTCTGCGTGCGAGCTACAAGATTAAATTGCCCCTTAATGTAACGTCTCATCTTTGACAGATCCCGCTTGATTGTGCTCTCACTTACCCCCAACCGCTCAGCAATTTCCTTGATATGCAAGCTTTGATCTTGCAACTCCAAAATCTGATCTCGCCGCAGCTTCTCTTGCTTGTACTTTTCTAAAGTCTTATAGTTCTTCTTTATTCGCCTATACTCAGCTCTACGCTTAACGTTGCTGTGCTTTTCTGTATCAAACACCGCCACTCTAAACACCCTCAACATGCCCAAACACATAAAAACCTGCTAGATACAACAATATTTTCCTGCCTAAAAACCTCAAAAACAAGTCCAAACTAACAAACCGCCACAAAAACCACGCTTCTAACAACAACAGTCCCCACCCCAAATCCAAATTTATCCATCAATTTAGGAACAATGGTTCATATTTCATCGAGACAAATATAAGTTTTAGCCCATTGATAAAAAGGTAAAAACAACTTTTTGACACCCACCAAAAACGCTGAACGCAACCCCACCTCCACCAAACATATTATCCACAAACAAAAGACTGGCAGAACAACAACACACTAAAAAAACGCATGTTGTTCTTCTAAACTTCATTCAACATTAGGTGTGGTTGTTCAGAAAAGAATCTGTTTTGGTGACTTATTTTTGAACTTCGACTGCAATCTGATAAGCGGCAACGTTATCAAACGTTAACGAGATGATCCAGCTTTGATCGACTGGGACTGCAGTTACTGAGATTGAAAGACGTTTTATGTTTAGCATACCCGATGTATCACTTGTTGTTGAGTAGGTGGTTTTCTGATATACTGATATCGCATCTTCTGTATAAGTCTGGGAAGGAGACGTTATCGTGGCATTTACGCTTCCGGCTCCCTGCCATGTAACCGTGGCTATCACTTGAGTAGTGCCTTTTGGTATTTTAGCAGTAAGCTGTGAAGCAAAACTTGGACCATTTTGATAGTCAGTTTGGATCTCTGCTGCAGAAAGGGCACGGTTGAAAAATCGAACCTCATCAATGACTCCATTGAAGTATCTGCCACCCCATACAGCAGATTTTCCTATTTGAACATTGTTGCTATTTGTTGCTCTTGAACCTGTGGGAGATTCGGAAGCTACTTCAACACCGTTAACGTACATTTTGAGATTATTTGCGCCAGTGCCTCCATCTGAAATTACCACGTGATACCAAGTGTTAATTACAATAGGTGTGGAATAAGATATAGCAAGATTAGTAGATTGACTTATATAGAATTTTAATGTGCTTCCTTCAATTTGCAGGTCAAAGTCTGAGGCAACTCCACTTTTTGTAAATATACTTTGGAAAGACGGAGCTACCGTTGTTGTTTTGAACCATAATGCAATTGAAAACGTATTGGAATTAAAAACGAGATTGTTTCCACCATCTACGTAACTTGTCAACCCATCAAAACTCAGAGCATCCCCATACTTTCCAGAAACCCATGAGCATCCAAATATAGTTCCAGTGTTTCCGTTTCCGCTGCTGTCACCTGCTAAGGTTCCACTACCTTCGTCGAAGCGCCACCAACCAACTAACCCTGAAGGGGGAATAGGACTCAATATGGCGGCTTGGGTGGTTTGACTTTTCTCCAGAAACATTAATGATGAAATTGCTATGATTGCGATTATTGTTAGTGCAATCACTGCCTTTTTCTTAGTCCGTGCTAGTTGATTCATGCTGCTTTTCCCTGCTTTAACATTCAGACTAAATCCATATAAACCATGTTCCTTTTTTCGGAATAAGTCCCCATTCCAAATGACTAGGAGATCACGAGATAGCTCTTTAAATTTTTCAAAATAGCCTTGTTTCATTTAGGTTCACATTTAACCATGCTGTATCATAAGCAGTTAATTGCGATGGAACCAAACCAACTTCCACAACGTATGTTCCGGCAACGTTTGGAATATTCCAAGCGAAACTGTACTGATCATAGGTATAATCTGCTTTCCATCTCCTAAACAGTATTTGGCATTTCAGCTAAACCCTAAATGATAACTAGGTGGGAAGAAATCGCGTTCAAAGAGTTGCCTCATGAAAAAAAATTTGGTCTGCAGCCTGAATACTTAATGAAACATACATGTTCAAAGAAAAGTATAAATGGACTTTTAGCTTTATGTCCATTTGGTAATATAGTCATGTCTTTGAGAGTTCAAATCGACACTAAACTGGAACGCAAATTCAGAGAAGCCGCCATGAAAAGATATGGATACACAAAAGGAGCCCTAAGCAAAGCTGCGGAGGACGCAATACTAAATTGGTTATCGACAGCTGAGCAGGAAAGCACAGTTTTCGAAGGAGACCCTGTAAAAGCCATAGAAGGCCTCCTCAAAGACGTAGACATAGACTCAGTAACGCTTCAACATGAAATCCCAAAGCTCTGGGCTAAAAAAGTGCTCAACCATGTACCTTGTTGACACCAACATTTTTCTAGAAGTTCTTTTGCTCCAAGATAGAAAAGAAGAATGCGAAAATTTGTTAGATCTAATCAGAAACGGCAAAAAAACCGGTGTAGTGACAGACTTCACTATTCACTCCATAATCGTGATCATGTACAACCTCAATAGATTAAAAGAACTCAAAATCTTCCTCTCAAGCCTCACCGCCTACAAAGGACTACATATATACTTTACAACCATAACTGATGAAATAAACGCCGTGGAAACAGCACTCCTGCAGAAACTAGACATGGATGACGCCATCCAATATTCAACAGCTCTGTTCCTAAAAGCAGAAGCAATAATATCTTTTGACAAGCACTTCAACAGCCTAAAAATACCCCGAAAAGAGCCTCAACAGATAAAGTAAATCCGCGTTTCCAACTCAATTCTAAAAAAAAGAAAGGGTTGCATTGTTTTCTTCTTTCTGGTCTCAATTCTGATTTCTTTTCTCTTTCCCTTCATAACTTAGCTTATTTGAGCGAAGAAGAAACAAGTAGTCAGCATAAGCCTTAACGCCGATACTTCAACTTCTTTTGCGAAAACCACGTTACCACTCTCTTTTAGCCCTTCTTCAATACTCACATTTAGCTTCTAACCAACAAGCCTCTCAAGCCCCACAAAAGAATACGGAAAACTGCCACACGAGCATTTCCCAAAGACATAGAACCTCTCTTATAATGAGAAAGAAATGCTTCCCTGTAAGCGAATTTGATCAGTGGTAGTTGTTGGTTGTTCGGAGGTGAACAACTTCTTTCTGTAGAGTTTTAGAGGTGCTTTTTTGGTTTAGCTGGTGTTTTGGGCTTTGAATGGGAGAAGTTGTTCAGGCGCTGCTTTTTCTAACCCGCACTACTACTACCCAAGAGAATCATTTTTTTGATAATACTGGTACTATAACTGTCAATTAATTAGTCTTAACTCGTTTCAATTTTTGTGGATTTACCTTCTTTTTCAGGTTAACGCGCCGCGCGAATACCCAAATTCAGTAACTGATTCATTCGATTGCTAACCATTTTGCGTCGTAAGCCGCTAGTTGCATAGGAACCAAACTAGCCTCCACCATGTAGGTTCCGGTAACGGCTGGAACGTTCCATGTGAAACTGTATTCGCGCACAGCGTCGGCGGATACGCTTATGGGTTGAAAATCAATGTATGTTTTGTGCCTTCCTCAATTTTGAATTTCTTGCGAAGCCACACAGGAATGGTAGTCTGACCTTTCTTTGTTACGTCAATTTTACCTCCTTACAAGGAGGTACAAATCCTATATTTTACCCCCTTGTAAAGGGGCAAATTTTAAAAGCCTGTTTCTTCATCCACATTCCATGGAAGATTCAGAACTTAGTTGTGATTTTCGGGTAGAATGAACTTAAAGCATTAGACATCGCTTGCTCCCAAAAAGAAAATTTCTTTTGACAAACTATATACCGATTTAAGGCATTGTAATATTAAAGGCGATTTGCTTGGAAGAAATTGCGGATAGAATAGTTATTGATCCTGATGTTATGGTGGGAAAACCAGTCATTAAGGGGACTCGAATTCCAGTATATCTTATTGTTGAATTCATGGCAAACGGTATGACAGAAAAAGAGATCTTAGAGGAGTATCCACAATTAACTAAAGAAGACATCAAAGCTGCGCTTCTTTACGCTTCGAAATGCTTAGAACGCGAAGTCACTGTCACGTTTTAAGGGTCAGCTTTTGACAAATATTCTAATAGACGAAAATGTTCCAAATAATGTTAGAGAATGGCTAAAGAAGAAAGGATTCAACATTACTAACGTTTCGGATACTGACCTCAAAAGAGCTAAGGATTATATTATAGCTGATTATGCAACGAAAAACAACATGACCACTTTAACTTTAGATATTGACTTTGCCCAAATATATCATACATTGAAGAAAAGAACGCTCTCAGTAATAGTCATTAAAGCAAATCCTGCCACTGCCTTTAACATTTTGCAAACGCTTATAACAGCCCAAAAGAAATTAGATCTTCACAAGATTGAGAAAAAGCTAATTATAATATCAAGCAAGAGGATAAGAATAATCACTTAATTTTTGGTGTTCAATTTTTAGTAGGTAAATATCAGTGAATAAGGGCACTTATTTTATGTAGCACTTGCACGATTTTTAAACTGAAAATCTTCAGCAAAAAAATAATTCACAGTAAAAAAAGATTGACTTATTTTCTCAAATATACAAAAAGGCAACCAGGAAACGCAATTTAAAATAGGTCTTTCAATTATGGAAAGGATTTTTTGTTTCAAGTAAAATTTATTATTTGGCTGTCATAGGCTGTTGACTGGGGTAGAATTGGACTTGTTCCATTACTTATGTTTCTGTTGAAAATGGAATTTTCCAGTGTCCAATCTTCTGCGAACCAATCACATAGAGATTCTGAACAAATTTAAACAACAATAATCCGTTTCCTTCCAATCCGTGCCTCGGCCAAAAAAGCTCTTAAGGCTTTTAGCTTCAAGAAAACATAAATTACCCTGCAAGAAGTCTAGATCTGATGATCCATTAAACTCGAAAACGAAGAAGAAATCATGAAGAAACGAAAAAAATTCCCTGCTCTTGAAGACGATCCTGCGTGGAAAACACTAAATAATCCAAAACGTTGGGGGCATTAAAGACTCTTCAAGGGATGGATGAATTTATCTACGGTTGCTGGCATAAGTAAAATATCGTAATAAAAATTTTTATATACTTTTGTATATTATAATAAACATATGTTAAGAGATGTTGTTCTCGGCCAAAAAACAGAGCTTGAAAAGGTCCTGAAAGAAACCTACATCGAGCGCGACATAGAACCGTTTTCACTTGAGCATAATCTAATAAAAGTTATCATGGGTCCCAGAAGAGCTGGGAAATCCTTTTTTGTTTTACACACCCTAAAACGCATGGGACCATTTGGATATGTAAATTTTGACAATGAAGCTTTAGTTCTTCTAGAAAACTACGATGACCTTATCGCTGAAGTCAATAGAGTGTATGAAAAATCAACAACCATTTTTTTTGATGAGATACAAAACCTGCCAAGATGGGAATTGTTCGTTAACAGGCTTCAACGTCAAGGCTATAACATAGTAGTGACAGGAAGCAACTCAAAGCTGTTGAGCAAAGAACTCGCAACGCATCTGACCGGTAGGCACATTCCCACTACAGTACTTACATTTTCATTCAAAGAATATCTTAGGGCTCGAAAGGTAGATCTACTAAAGTTAACTACGCAGCAAAGAGAAGAACTGTTACTTGAATACCTGCGCTCCGGAGGCTATCCTGAAACAGTGATGAAAAAGTTGGACGCAGGCCAATATCTTGGAGTTTTGTTTGATTCTATACTATACAAGGACATAATCAAGCGTCATAATATCAGAAAAGGACCCGATATAGAAAAATTAGCTATCTTTTTGCTCTCAAACTTGGCGTCGGAATTATCTTATCGTTCAATTGCCAATGCAGTTGGGATAAAAAGTAGCGTAACAGTCCAGAAATACTGCGGATTTCTAGAAGAAGCATATTTGATGTTTACAGTAAGCAGGTTTTCTTATAAAACCAAACAGGTAGGGCAAAACAGAAAGATGTATTGTTATGACAATGGTTTTATCGCTGCAAAGGCATTTCAAGCCTCCCCAAACTTAGGCAAACTTTTTGAAAACTCCATTGTAATATACCTCAAGCAAAAAGAAATAGAGAAACAACTAGAGCTCTATTATTGGAGAAACCAGCAAGGTGAAGAAGTCGATTTCGTCATAAAAAAGGGAACAATAATCGTAGAATTAATTCAAGCCTGTTATATGCTGGATAATGAGAAAACACAGGAAAGGGAAATTCGAGCCTTACTGAAAGCAGGCAAGGAACTGGGATGCATTAAGCTCACTGTTCTGACTTTACGAGAAGACAGAGAAGAAGAGCGGGAATGGTTTGGAATCAAAGGAACAATCACCTATGTTCCATTTGAAAAATGGGTTCTGGATAGATCAGTTACCATTTAGTGGCATGCAAAAGAACAAAATTGCAGAAAAAACAAACATTTATGCTTTATGATATGCAACAAAGGCTTGCAGAATTAACCGATTGTAATGTTTATTAGTATAGCCACAATAACTATACCTTAGATATATATGGAACACACTAGCGTAATCACAGTCAAAGTTCCAGGTGAATTGAAAAAAAAGATGAAACAAGTCAAGGTCAATTGGAGCCAATATATTCGAGAATGTGTCCAAAACAAAATTCAACAACAAGATATGGTGGAAGCTTCCGCAATGCTTGATGAAATTAGGAAGCGCACTAAACCAACTCCTACAGCAGAAGTGGTTTCTTGGATTCGAGAAGATAGGGATAGTAGGTAAATGCGTCAGTACGTTGTTGATGCGAGCGTTGTTGTTAAATGGGTTCTGTCGGGCGAACCTTATGAGGAAAACTCCGTTAAGCTCAAGGAGGATTATCTTTCAGGAATTGTCAATTTAAGTGCACCTTCATTTGTTGTGCAAGAGGTTGCTAATTCAGTTTGGAAAGCAATAACGCGAGGAAGAATCATTCAAGCAGACGCTCATGAAGCACTGAAAGTTCTTCAAGGCATGCGTATAGATTTGCATGAGTTCAATTGGGTAGAAATTTCTGAAGCGTTAGATATTGCGAGTAAACTCAATTTGCCAATATACGATGCATCCTATCTTCTTCTTTCTGAAAAACTGAAGACGGAAGTAGTTACTGCAGACGACCAACTGTATCAGAAAGCGAAAGTCAGCTTCAAAGTTCTACATATAAAGAACTATCCGTAATTATCTAAAGCACATGAAACAAGAAACAATGACTTAAGCCCTTAAACAATGAAAGTAGCGTAAGTTTGCAGATATCTGTTTTTTTGAATGGCAGAGGATCTTTTTTTAGCCGAGCGCGCTGTGTGAGAGGGAAGGATGAAATTGCTGTTCGAGAAGATTCCGTGGCAAAGTTTTAAAGTGGCTTTTTCTACTTAGTTACTTGTGGTAATGCATGGCTGTGGCAATAAAAATTGAAGAAAAGAAAAAAGCAAAAGTTGAGCGGTTTCAAGCTTCTCTTTTGATTCAGGATAACCTAAAAGTATCCCTGCAGGAAGTTGTAGGTTTAATGATTGATTATGCACTAGAAAACGAGGAAGAATTCATCAAAAGGCTAAAAGAATTGCCCGCTATCGAAGAGGACCCGGCGTGGAAAACGTTGGATAATCCCAAGCATTGGGGAGTTAGAGACTCTTCAAAAAGAATAGATGAATTCGTTTACGGTTGATGAGGCTTGTCGTGACGGTTTTTGTTGACACTGGCATTTTTGTGGCGTTGCACAATGCGGATGATGATTTTCATTCAAGAAGCAAAGAGCTCATGAAGCAGGCATTGAAGGGCGATTTCGGACGGATATTTACTTCCGATTACGTGATAGATGAAGCAGTCACTGTAGCGCTGGTTAGAACCAGGAAGCACGAGTTAGCGCTGGATTTGGGTAGGGTCATAATCGAGTCGCTTAGAATAACAAAAGTTTGGGTTGGAGAAGACTCTTTCAAGGCGGCGTGGAAAAAATTTAACATGTTCAAGAATAAGCCCTTAAGCTTTACAGATTGCACCTCTATTGCGATCATTGAGTCAAACGGGATCAAGCAGATTATGAGCTTTGACAGCGGCTTTGACGGCTTAATTACCAGAATCTGCTGACTTAACTGTGTATCTGAATTCTACTGTTTCCAGCCTCTAAAAAATGGTGAACCAATAGTTGTATGCGATTGTTTTGGCTGGCGGATATGCAAAA
>PLYI01000060.1 GCA_003151735.1 Candidatus Bathyarchaeota archaeon
CGAATACGGTGACTGCGACGGTAACTGTTGGAGCCTATCCTGCCGGTGAGGCTGTAACGCCCAACGGCGCATACGTCTATGTAACAAATAGCGGTAACAATTCGGTTTCGGTGATAAGCACGGCTACGAATACGGTGACTGCGACGGTAACCGTTGGACGCATTCCTATAGGTGTGGCTATAACGCCCAACGGTGCATACGCCTATGTTACAAATTACAACAGCAACACAACCTCGGTGATTAACACGGCTACGAATACGGTGACTGCGACGGTAACCGTTGGAAGCGAGCCTACCGGCGTGGCTGTAACGCCCAACGGCGCATACGCCTATGTAACAAATTTTGGCAGTAATTCGGTCTCGGTGATAAGCACGGCGACAACTGCTTCCCCATCCCCTACAATTCCAGAATTTCCAGCCCAATTGCTAATAATTACGTTAGTTGTCTTTATGATCACAGGCTTGTCTGCGGTTATCATTGCAAAGAAGCGGATAACGCGCGCGGAAAAAGTCCATGGGAATTCTCCTTAATTGGCGCGCCTGCTTCAACAAATTCAGCATCAGTTTGGGTATGACTATTGTGGAGCATACAAATTCTCGGGTGAAAAAGTTTCACATTTGGGCAGATGAATTCAGGAACCGACTTAAGCACTACATTGTCATGACCGACATTGTATGCGGGGTGGTAAACTTTCGAATAGCATGAACATTGAATATCTGAAAAACTCCAAAAACGACAAACCGCAACAAGAACTGTTACAAATGATAACGACTAAGGTCTATTATACTTTGAGGCCAACAAGTTTCTTGGTGAGTTCATCAAATATGAGGTGCTTTTTTTCTTTACTTAAGTGAAAGATAACTTTGGAAACCATTTCTTCGGAGATGGTGAAGATATAGTTTAATTTTATGACACTATCTTTTAGAGCGCCTTCGCTTTTAGTTAGCGGTATTCCTTTCATCTTAAGATTACTAGTTATGCCGACTATCACAACGTTTCCCAACTCTTCGAATAGAACTACTGCTGGCCTATTCTTCACTTCAGCGGTGTCTGTAAACTGTACACTTGCAACTATAATATCTCCAGCCTTAAGCATCTTCCCACGCCTCATCTTCCTCGTTGTCCCATAACTGCTTCATTTTTGCTTGCTGAATCTTATGGATAAACTCGTCGTATTGTCTTCTTTTTTTGGAGTCTTTTGCTATCTTTATCAAATCAGAAATAGTCTCATTGTAAGTTTCTCTTGGATACTTTCTAATGCTTTTTAGCTCCTTAACTACTGATTTCTTTAGCTGTATCGTAGTAGCTTCCTTCATTATATATCGCCTATAAATCATTATAATAAATTATATATAAGCTTTGCATTCTGCCTGACATACATAAATCTATTCTTATGCTCATTCCATTAAGGTTAATCTTCTGAAACTCTCTTTTGAAATTTACTTTCTGTGTTAACATTTGCAAACCGCCCATAAACGAAACGCTCAGCCAACCCTCCAGTGTGAGTGCGCAAAATCTCCGCAACATATTCCTTAGATAGTGTCAAATTATCAAAAATACTCCAACGATAAACCTTCATCTCTGGACTAGCAGATTGGGGATTCTCCGTAATATTGAACAAGTCACTTCCAGGAAAATCCGTAGTTGTCGTTAACCAAATACTTGGCTTAACTGGAACTGTACAACGTCCACTTTTGCGAAGACGCCTAATTGAGGTCAACCAAGCAGTATCCAAATGCCGAACCAATCGGGCTTCGTCAATGTGAATATAATCCACGTTAGGACCCTCAGATCGCTCTGGATCATCCAATGACACAAACCACCACTGTGATCCATTCCAAAAAGTCAACCGCATATCGCCGCGGTTAAATTCTGCAACGTACGGATTTTGCTTAAAAGGAAAAGAACAACCCAACAAATCTTTTGATTCCAAAGTTGGAAACAAAATCCTTTTAATCATGGGGTATGAGGGCTCAAAAATGTACCCTACACTTCCAGGATACGAAAGCGCCCACGCGAGATCCTCATAACACCCAACTTTGGTCTTGCCCGAACCCGTGCCACATAGGCAAGCTCGCTGAGTAAAACATTCACGGCCGGCAATAAAGGGCAGTTGAGCCGGATGCGGACAAAACCGCAGAAAATCAACGCCTTGGCGCATCAGAACCTTTTGCTGCATCTCGCTCCACCTTTTCAACCTTCTGCTTAGCAATAGAATCAAGCAACGCTTCCCTAAGCATTGGATCAGCTTCAAACGGAGTTGCAACAGACAACTTCTGATCAAGCTCCAAAGGTTTACGCTCCACTAACCCCAATTCTTGAGCCAGCGAAATCTAGCGGTCAGTAACTTTCAAAGTCGTATTTATAGCGCCAATCTTCACAAACTTATCCTTCGTATTCAACTGCCCTCCCTTATTCTCCATCGCCAACGCCATCGCCTCACGATTAAGAAGTTCCAAACGAGCCCGAAAAATACTAGTTAACTGCTTATCTTGCTCCACACCATGAGCCCAAACATGCATATTCGCATGATCATGATAAATCGCCGCCGGCGTAACATTAAACTCTTTACTTAAAGTTTCAACGATAACATTAAGCGAAGTATTCATCGCTAACATCCGAAGCATCCTTAAACGCCGACGAAAAAGAACCTCATTCAACCTGGGTCCCCCAATTTTTCAAACAAAACTTTGACATACCACAAGCAACCCTCTTAGGCTTATACTCAAGCGTAATGCTGTTTCGTTTCGCACTAACGCTCCCACGAATCTCGCTATTTATCCTGGTGTTTTCACCGCTGCGCTTCACATGCCCACACCGCTTCACACGCCAACGGTCCATGTTGCCACGCACAATCTGAGGGTTACTAGTAACTATAAAGAACACACCCAGATGCCAAGGGAGATCCTTCCAATCTTTTAACGACCTTCATAGAAGCCCTATCTATCGGACGATAAGAAGCTTATTGCATAACTAAAGACGCAAAAACAACCAAAATACAATAAACCTCTTACAACACCCCAAAACAAAACACGTCCAAAAAACAAGCCATTCACAAAAACAAACTCAAAACAACCACACCCAACCCAGCCCACCCCCTAAAATTGCAACTTTCTTGCAAACCACTGTTTGCAATTGTTGTTCTTCTAAAAATACGCCTGCAGAACCGCCAACTAACGGCAACATTCGTCAAAAAATAGTGCTTCAAGAAGTAGTCACTAAGAATCTACGCACCGACTACTTCTACTGAGCGATTTCCGCTTTGGATAATCGTTAATCCTTTTATCAAGCTTTCAGGATGAAAAGAAAAAAGTTTACTATGTAAGCTTTGTTTTTATGTTGGTCATTTTTGCTAACTCAATGCTTCTTAGTATGACTATGCTGAATCTTGCGGTTGCGTTAATGCCATATTGGATGAATTTAATTAAAAATCGAGTTCCTAATTATTATTGTTTTTTGCACCATTTTGTTTTAAGGCTTTGCACCTCTCTAAAATGAGCGTCGTCTGAGAACACAGGACATTCATGAATCTGCGCGGTAGCTGCAATCACACTGTCAGCCATCGGCATCTGATTCATACTTCTTAATTCCGCACTCTTCACCGCTATCTTGTAGTCAACATCTATTACTTCAAAATCTCCATGTATAGTGTTACTTCTTAAGGCTGCAACATCCTTTCCTTCCCTTTTTAGATTAATGCGGTGGATCTCATGAACCGTTAACGCACAAACCATTCTCTTTTTAACTGATTTAAGTTCTCTTTTTAGTTTTCCTACAAATTCGTGGTCGTCGGAATAGAAATACTCAACAAAGAAGCGAGTGTCATACAAACATGCGTTATTCATCTTCATTTCTCATCTCATCCAATGCCCTCTTTAGCTCATCAACAGTTCCCTTTCCAGCTCCGCTTCCCGCCAAATCAAAAATACTTAGGCGTTTTTTTATCACAATTTTGCCCAATTCCTCTACGACTTCAACTTTACAACTCTCGTCTATGCCAAACTTTCTTCTTAGCTTAACAGGAATCGTTATTTGCCCCTTTCGCGTAACTACAACTTCACTTGAAGCCATACTTCATCAAAGGTTCAACTACAAAAAAATACTACTTAAACATTCATTCCAACCAACAAACAAACTCAAAAGACTACATAACCAACACAAACAGTGGCGATATTTGCTACGTTGTAGCTGTGTTGGTTGCCGTGTTTGTTTTAGCTTTCAAAAAAGTCTATATCGCCATAGAAGCCGTGGACGAACAAGAAGGCAAAAGTCAAGAAGAAAATCAAGATTACAATATTTAGAAATAACAATACTCACAGTATTGTAAATTAAAGCTGTTTTTCCCTTTAATCGTGGTCGTCGTTTACAGACAACGACCATCACCCTTCTATTCGTCGTTCCACCGCAAACGCTATAAGAAAAAACTGTTTATTATCTCAATAGATAAGAGTTGAGAAAATGGGGTTACTCACTCATAGCAGCAATCAGGAAATGCAAATACCATGTGCTGATTGTAAACGTGCTATATGCAACCTTAAAGAGTGCCGGGATTTTGCTCAGTACGAGCGATATTATCTTGAACAGGAAAAACAGTCCCTGCGAAAAAAGCATTTTGTATTTAGGTTAACTGCAATTTTTTCTTTGATTGGCTTATGTTGTCTCTTAGATTACGTGGGCTTCGTAGGCTTCGTTTTAAATGGGTTTTTCGCCTGATTTCTTTAACAATTGCTTGATTAATCCTCGTCGTCTGCTATGTGTTTTGGATTGTGTTTTTTCACCCAAAAGAGCGTCTAATTCTTTACTTGACAAGTTCTTCACTTGAAACAAGAATTGTTGGGTGCTCTAATGAACCCGTTGCTTTGTTACCGGTGTTTGGGTGGCCTTTCGTGCATCTCATTCCGTATCTTGTTTTGGTTGCATTTTCCCAAATCTTTTCTGTTGGTCCACCACATATGGGGCATTTAAAATCTTTCATATATTTTCACCAAAAAACGCTGCTTCTTTAATTTCTTTGTAGTGGTCGCCTTCAGTTATGCTTTTCGCCTGTTTTGGCTAAAGTTGCTTGAGTAATTCAACGTCTTCCGTGATTTGTTGGGGGTTTTGTTTTCTTGCCCGGAGCTTTATTTTCAGAGGTTTTTTTTGTGGTGGTCATTTTTGCTACCTCATTGCTTCTTACTCTGGTTATGCTGAAATCGTGTGGTTGCTTTGATGCCGTATTGGTCAGCTTTGGGGGCTTTCATGAACTGGGATTTGCCCTCAGGTTGTATAGGTAGAATTATGTTATGTTGGCGGGTTAGCATGGGGTCACAAATCTATCCACAGGTTCTTTGTAAGCTTCAGCAGCGGCGAACGACAACGTGTAGCCACTATAAGTGTATTTGCGAATAACCCAAAAATCCTATTGGCTGACGAACCCACATCAAGCATAGACGACCAAAACATCCAACTGTTTATGAACCTACTAAAAAGCGTCAACAAAAAAAATCTGTGCATCCCATCTAAATACACAAAAAACCTTTTTTTATTTGTCTTTCTGTTTGGTCATGCTCCACTTTGGGCAGAGCGCATACAGGAACTATTCAGGGTTAATTAGCAGTTTGCCTTTTTCCTCTACAGGGTTGTCGATGGCGAGGTTTTGGTTGATCTTTGCGGGTTCTTCTCTTTTCCAGGTCCACGTATGGCACAAAGATCCGTTGTAGTTGATCAATAATTTTTGAACTTTTATTTCTTTGCGGATAGCTATGACTACGCCAATGACTCCACCTATAACACTAGAATAGAATCGAGCCAAAATGAATCAAAGGAAATAATCAAATTATTAATAACAAATTTAGCCCACCATGAAGTGGACTTGTCAGCTATTTACTTATCTTTGGCTAAAATGGAAATATCGTTTCTTTGGTAATATTGTTGATTTAGAAGCTTGCCTTAAATCGTCATTTACTTTTGCTCACAACCAACAGAAGTTGACTATTTGGGCGCATCTGAGAAAACTTGTATTGAAGATCCACGATATGCTGAAACAAGAAAGACCCTTCTGGGGTTTGACAAAAAATTCAAGCTCTACGTGGTGTTCTCCGTCGTTTATGGACTTGTTTTTATCAATTATATCGATGTGATTTCAGGGGGCTATGAAGGGTATCACCTTTGGCTTGTTATAATGTATTTTTTCCCCTTCGCTACTCTGTCAATGTTATTTCCCAGAAATTTGCAATTAACCGTCGGGCTGGGGCTTGTTGTGTCGCTGATGAACGATGTGTTCTATGGGGTTGTTAGAAATGTAATGGGGTTCCCGCTTGATTTAACGTGGTATTACAACCGGTGGCTTCTTCCAGGCAATGCCACTCTATTTCAGTTAAACCTCGGCTTCATCGTTATACCTGTCCTTTCATGGATGATGGCGCTCCATCTATGTAAGAATCATCGCTGTCTACTTCCTGCTAAGAATATGGAGAGCTCAAGCAAAAATCAGGTGCCTAAACGAAGCACAGACAAAAAAGAAAGGTCTCCTATCAAAGTTATGGAAAAACAAACCCCAAAACGTCTCCATCTAATCCAAAATAGCAACGCGCCAATCAAACATGTCTTCACACTAATAACCAAACTGAATAAACACTTCTTCGCCTAAAGCACTATTTCCATACCAAAAACCAATATGTTCCAAGATTCTTTTCTTAAGCGTTTTTATTTTGAGTCTAACGATTTGTCGCAGTAGGGACAGAGTCTGACAAGCTTTGGTTTTTGTGCAACATATTCTAGGCTGAAGAGGGGTGTACTAAATTCTTTTTTGCAGTTCGGACAGGTTATTTTCTCTTTGTCTATGGTTATTTCTTGGTTGGTTGTTGGATTTTTATTAGTGTTTGGTTGGATGGGTATTTGAGTCGACGAAGCAGGCTATGTAAAACAGACAACTTAATTGTTAGGGCCCCTTCTTACGGTTTGTTTTTCGATTTCCTTTTTTGATATAGCCAGATGCTTTAAGCTTCAAATCCGAGTAGTTGTGCAGGGTACTGCTTTTTTCTGACCTGAACAACAACTACCAACTACAAGAGGCAAAACCCCAAAAACGGCCTCAGCCACTCTCAATATCAGTTTTCAGCAGAAAGCTACTTTGCGTAAATTCGATGTAAGCAATACGTCCACAAAATTGTGTACAACTTTGTAAGCAGTAATGTTTTTATTCTTCACTAAAATACTTCAAAGGTGGCGAATACATAAATGTCCACAACGTTCACTTTACGTATACCACGTGAACTTAAAGAGAAAATGGAAAAAAATCCAGAAGAATGGAGCCAGGAAATCAGAGTTTTCCTCGAAGAAAGAGTCAAGCAGATTGAACTAGTAAAGACTATTCAAGAGATAGACTCAAGAGCTGAAAAGAGAAAGACAAACGCAGACTCAACTACCCTCATCAGGGAGGACAGAGAACGATAAAAATAGTCCTCGACTCCAACATACTTTTAAAACTAGTCCTGAACGAATCTAACTCCAAACAAGCAAGAGTCACCATAACAACCCTCTTACAAAAAGGGCATACTCTTTGCACAGTGGACATAGCATTAGCCGAATGTCTAAATGTCATCTGGAAACATACAAACCTGCTAAAAGATCTAGACATAAAAGAAGCAAGCTTAACGATCGAAGACCTCACAAAACTATATAATGAACTAACAATCACCCCAACGCAAGAAATAAAAAAAGAAGCAATGCACATTGCTATAATCCAAAATATAACAGTCTATGACGCACTCTACATAGCAACCGCACAAAAACTAAACGCCACACTATACACAGCAGACCAAAAACTCTACGCAAAAGCAAACCAAATCACAAAATCAAAACTTCTAAAGCCAAAAGAACAAACTATCCCGCCATGAAACTTTCGAGATAACATTAGCCTTAGGAAACCTGTGGCGAACATGATTTAAGGCATGATTGCTACTGCCCCTACTTCGAATATTATCCTAAAGACGCCCACCAATAATTTCGAAATTCCTAACGAGAAAACCTTTTTTCAAAAAAGCTCAGCGAACAATTTTAAATACAAACTGCCGCCCGGCATCGTGTTCAAACCCCAGAGAACGCAAATTTACTTCGCAAACGGAAGCACCATAGAATCCTTCCCAAACAACCCGGAAACAATCCGAGGACCAACATTACTTTCACGCAAAGAAACAAAAACAAACCAAAACAAACCGCAAGATAACCCCAAAGGAGCCATTGAACAAAAAAAGGGCAGTGTCCAGTTTAGAATACTTTTTGTTTATTGCCTTCTTTTCACGTATAGAAAAGGGCTGAATTGCGCTCTTTTGAATTAAGTATCTCGGATTGGCACACTACCAACTTTTTCTCAGCAAACACGAGAGCTCTTGAAGATTAGGTTTCTTCGCAGTTCCAAATATTTTCTGCTCATCTAAGCCACCTTTAACCATGAAGCCTAATACGCAGTTTACTATGAAAACGCCAAGCCAGTCTCCACAACATATTTGTCCTCAACATTGGGAGCGCGCCGCGAGAATGTCCGTAGCTTCTTGCCTTTATACTTGGGTAATACTACGCTGTAAACGCCGCTCAAAGCTTGACCCCCAACGACCACAAAAAGGGCATAGACCCCGTTCACCAGACTTTTCGAAACAACAAGACTATGCGCGCTCGAATACCCAAATTCGGTAGGAAGTTCATTTGCTTCTAACCATTTTGCGTCATAAGCCGTTAACTGTGCTGGAACCAGACTAACCTCCACCACATATGTGCCAGCGACGTTGGGAAAAACCCAGTTGAAACTGTATTCGCCAACTCCGTTAGCGGATACATTTATGGGTTGGAAATCATAGAAGCTGTAGCCTCCAGGACCCGTAATAGTTAGCGCTACCGTGCTTACTAGTTGTGGGTTTTGCTGGTTTAGTACAGTCACAATGAATGTTAACTGTTGGCCTTTTGAGTAGGTCTGTTGATCGGTACTGAGCATAAGATAGACTGAGCAAACGTTGATGTCGGCTATGTTGGATTTAGCGTGATTTCCTAGACTGTCGGTAACGTTGACGTAGATCTGGTAGTTGCTGTTTGCTCTGGGCAAAAAGGTCCAATTTGAGTTGGTTGCTCCTGGAACAAGAGTGTCGTTGACGTACCATTGATAAGTATATGGGGTTTTGCCTCCTGTAACGGATGCGGTAAAGGTTATTGATTGGCCAAAGTATAATGTAACGTTAGTAGGGTTGATTGTTGCGGATAGTTGTGAGTAGACGTTGACCGTGGCTGTGTTAGAGTCTGCAGCAGCGTTATTGCTGTCTGTAACTGTAAGGTAGATGTTGTAGGTTCCGTTTGTTGCTGGCGTGAATACCCATGAACTGCTGGTTGCCCTTGAGACCACGGAGCCATTTAGATACCACTGATAAGAATAGGTTTGGCTCCCCCCTGAAACAATGCTGTCGAAAGTCTGCGGCACGCCGACAGTCATGTTAAGTGAAACGGGGCTGATTGAAATTGTCATCTGGGGATAAACGGTAATGTCTGTTACTATATTGGATTGGACTACGAAGTTGAAGGCGTCGGTTACATTTAAGAAGACACTGTAATTTCCTGCTAAAGTTGGCGTGAAGGTTAGGTTTGAGCCGGTAGCTCCTGACACTGCAGTGTTGTTCAGATACCATTGATAAGTGTATGGCAATGTACCTCCTGAAACGGAAGAACTAAACGTCTGGTTCTGTCCAACATCCATTTTCACCTGTGTTGGAGCGACATTTACTGTCATGGGCGTTTCAACTTTTGCGTTTGCAATGTTGGACTTTACGGTGACATTGCTATGATCAGTTACGTTTAGGTAGATGTTGTAGGTTCCAGCCGTAGTTGGCGTAAAGTTCCAGTTTGAACTTGTTGCTCCTGATACGGCAGTGCCATTTTGGTACCATTGATAGGAATAAGGCGTTGTGCCGCCTGAAACGGTGGAGCTGAAGGTCTGTGACCCTCCAACGGTCATGTTCACATTGATTGGACTGATTGCAACACTCGACTGGGGAAACACTGTGATGTCGGTTACAATGTTAGATTGAACTTTGGAGCTGAGGGCATCTGTTACGTTGAGGTAAACTTTGTAGTGTCCAATTGTTGATGGCGTAAAGTTCCAAGTGCTGGCAGTGACTCCTGACACGGCAGTGTCGTTGAGGTACCATTGGTATGTGTAGGGTACGAGTCCGCCTGTTGTGGTGGAGGTGAATTGTTGCGTAGCTCCAATTGTCATGTTCACTGAGGTTGGGTTGATTGTTGTGGATGGTTGTGAGTAGACTGTGAGGATGGCGTTGTTGGATTGGGCTCTGTAGTTTAGGCTGTCAGTTATGTTGAGATAGAGGTTGTAGGTTCCTGTGAAGTTTGCTCTGTACGTTAAGGTTGAAGTTGTGGCGCCTGTTAAGGCGGTGCCGTTGGTGTAGTACCATTGGTATGTGTAGGGTACGAGTCCGCCTGTTGTGGTGGAGGTGAATTGTTGGGTGTTTCCAACGGTAATGTTAACTGAGACAGGGCTGATTGAAGTCGTTACTTGAGGATAAACTATGATATCTGTGACATTGTTCGATTGAACCATGGTGTCAAGCCCATCGGTTACGTTTACGTAAACTTTGTAGTGTCCAGTTACACTTGGCGTGAAGGTCCAGTTCTGGCTAGTTGCACCTAATACAGCGGTATCATTGAGATACCACTGATAAGAATAAGGCGATTTGCCTCCTGAAACCGAAGAACTGAACACCCGAGACTGCCCCAAGTCCAATCTAACTTGAGTTGGGCTGACGGCCAACGCTTGGAGGGGTGTCACGTAAATCCCAATCGACCACCAATAATCTCCACCTCCATCTACCGCCACTATCCAGCTGTTGCCGGTCCACCAAGGGTCGATTGTGTGCATGGCCCAGCTATTCCAGCCACTGCCGCTGGCACTAATAAGCGGACTTTCAGAAATCTCATGTTCAGCATAGTAAGTATCATTAAGGATGTCAACCTGGAAAGCTCGATCAGCTTCACCATAAGAGACGTCGCCTTTCTGGGCTAACCTTATGATGGTGCCGTTATCGAAGACAGTAACTCTTCCTCCACTACGCGCCTTGGACGGGTCATTGGTAAATATTGGACTCATTGGGTGCTCATGCCAAGAGCTGGGATCTGTGAGGTTGTAAGAATAGAAAAGACGAAGGTCACTGTCAGTACCAGTAAACATCCACCACTCATTATTGTAACGGAAAATTGAAGAATCCGCTGGTATGAAATTTTGGTTCGGAATTAAAGTACCAACAAGGGTCCAAGAGTAGGGGAAATCTGTGGCTTTGTAGAGCATAACCCCTTGGGGATAAGTGTTTGGAATCATATAATATGTGCCTTCCCATTTGAACACGTAAGGATACGATAAAACAAGAGAAGGATCAGAGAGAACTATTTTTTGGTACGTCCAGCTAAAACCGTCACTGCTAGTTGCAACTCCAATTTCCTCCGTCCCAGTACCTGTTTCCACTTCAAAAAACATGTACCAAGAATTTCCTTCATGAAACATAAAGGGGTCAGCAACAAAGTTGGCTGCTCTATCGGTGACATCCGCCAACGTCAGGACAGGATTTATCGCCCCAGGAACAAGGGGAAAGAAATTTTGAGTAACGTTGGTCCAGTCGGGTATTAGTGGACCGGTTTGCGATTGGTTGTAAACCAGAATGTCGGTTATGATGTTGGATTGGGTTTGGTTGTTTTGGCTGTCGGTGACGTTAAGGTAGACGTTGTAGTGTCCGGTTTGTGTGGGCGTAAAGATCCAGGTTGGGCCTGTGGCATCAGAAACAGCGGTGCCATTCAAGACCCACTGGTAAGAATCTGGTGGCACGCCACCTGTGACGATTGAGTTGAACTGTTTTGATCCACCAAGACCTATGTTTGCCGAAGTTGGACTGATCGTCACAGACAACTCAGAATTAACCGGAGTGGCACTGGCGTAAATACTCATTGCTCCCGTAGTGTCTGTGCCCCATACTGGGTTGAATGGGTTACTGAAGCCTCCGTTGTATATGTTTCCGTTGTGGACGCGCACGCCTGACCCAGCCACTACATAAAGATTCAAAGCGTCATCGCTGCAGATTGAGAGCCAGTAAACCGTGCCGGAAGTCACGTTCTTTGGCGTTGGCAGTTGAAAGTCAACCCATGAATAAGACGTAGTTATGCTCTCAGCGTTAGATTGCGCAATCAAAGCACCGGGTTGACCTGAATTGTCAGCGTATATCGCGGCTTCGCCGGTTCCAGTTGAGGTAGCACGTGCAACGTAAGCGTAAATATCCGTTATTTGACCGTTACTGTCGCACGTGAAGCTAGAAGCGGATTTAGCGTCAGGGTCATTCTGATCAAAATAAGTTCCAATTGCCGTATTCCCAAAAGTGAAGGTTGGACCAGCGCCAGCTACTAAATTAGAATTGCCGACCCCGACTTGAGAAGAACCAAAAGCCAGCGGGACAATTTGAACAACCAACATAAATACTACAAAGCAAGTCCATAATTTCAGTTGCTTATTCACTATTCTCGCCCGTCCTAAATGTACACATCTATTTTCGCCTAATACCAAATTCAAAGAGCTCCGAAGCCCGCGTAAGCGAGTTAACAGTTGACTACAAACTGAGCTCGCAATATAAAACGTATATTTCTAATTTCGTAATATTCTGTAGACTTTGCGCGTTTGAATCTGCAAATTCAGAGGGTAATTCACCTGCTGTAGCCATTTTGCAGCCGTAAGCCATTAACTGTGCTGAACCAGACTATTCACGTTAGGCACAACCCAAGTGAAACTGTACATGTTTATCCCGTTAGCCGGTACGTTTATGGGTTAAAAATCATAGAAGCCAAAAGCCCTAGGAACCTGTAATGGCCAAAGTAAACGCCAAATCCAAACCGGTTTCTGCCTTTTCATCACAGTCACCCTGCGACTCCTAACCATTTTGCAGGTCTACTTCTTTTTTATCAAGTACAGAAATGGTGTTTTTCACTTCTACGCCGATTGTTAGTTTGCCTGAGTAGTGTTCTGCAATAAAATCAACCTGACAGGGCCGCCTAGGTTGATGGCGGACGCTCAAGTTGTATTGGCTCTTTGGAGGGTCGTTGATTTGAGGCTGTTTGTGTTTATCCAGTAGAGGTAGTTTGCTTTTGAGTGCTGTGTTTTGCCTAAGAGTTCTGGTGTTACATTTTTGGTTTTAATGAATGGTTGCTCAACGAATTCTTTAAGGTAGCCTGTTAAAGTCTGTTTGTCTTCTGCGTTTAGTTGGCTGAAGTAGTTTTGGCAGTAAGTCTTTGACTTAGCAAATTGGGCATAAAAGTTGCGTTCTTTTAAGTAGGCATTGATTTTTTTGTCGATTGCTGTTTCCTCTCTTCGATAGTCAACTTTAATCATTCCGGCCCTCTCAAAAAACGAGTTGTATCTAGCCATAACTGCTAAAACCTCAACCACTTTAGCTTTGGCTAAAGGCAAAGTCTGCTTTACCAAAAACTCGCCTAAACCGATTCCGCGGAACTTGGGGTGGATGATTACTCGGCTTATTCTTGCGATTTCATCGTTAATTAATCGGGCTCTATGCAAATCTCCTGGCGTAAACAGGTAACGTTCCCCAAAAACAATGTTTCGCGGCTTTAGGTTCAAATACGAATTAGAAAAGCTATTTGGAAAAGAAACCCTCAAACAAAAACACTGTTTTAGTTAATTTTTTGAATGATCTAAAAGGTGCGTGTGCTAGGCTATTCTTAAGACAAGACAGGTCCTTAACGTTTAGAGACGAAGAGGTTTGTTCAAGACGCTCAAATTTACCCTAGAATCACAAGACCCAACATTTCTGTAATCGAGAAGCCCTAAATTCAGGATAGCTCGCAGATCCTTATGTCTTTGTTGAAGCGTTGGAGGTCCTTGTCTTGGGAATATACAATGTCACAGGCTTGGTTGAGGGCTGTGGCTACAATTAGGGCGTCGGGCAATTTTCCTCCTCTCTTAGCTCTTAAGTTTGCTGCTTGGTCAGCAATTTCAAATGTGACTGGAACTATTTTGAAGCTGTTTAGAGTTAAATCATTTAGCAGTTTCTTCACCTTAGCTGTCTTTTTGGCGTCGTCTGCGCTGTAGAATCCAGTTAGGACTTCTGCGACAGTTACAGTGGAGATTACTCCGTCATCTTCTGTTTTCATGAAAGACGATAAGAGTTTTTCGACTTTGCTGGCTTGGGGTTCAATTCCTTCCAGAAAGTAAATCAGGATATTTGTGTCCAACGCAATTTTCATTTTTGGCAATCCCATTCGTCACGAAGTTTCCTTTGGTACAAAAGAGGTTCCCCGAAAACATTTTTTCCAAGTCCTTTCAACTCTGCTACAGGGTTGCAGGGCTTTAGGAGTAAGCCCTCCGCTGTTTCTTCGATTTCTAATATTATACCATTTTCAATATTTAGTTTCTTGCGAAGTTTTTTGGGGATAACTACCTGCCCACGCAGACCAACCTTCACTTGCTCAGCCATAATCACACGTACCCACAATCAGATAATATATTAATCTGAGCAATAAACTTTCTTACAAAACATTTCACAGACAATTCCAGAAAATCCGCGGTCACCGTGGTAATTACGCTTCGATCCTTGCCACTCAATTAAATGCCCTTATCGTTTATGAGATTAAATGTTTATTTGCGAGGCAACGACCCTAAAACGCAATGTACCTGCTTGGTCACATTGCAATTGGCTTTGAACCTGTAACTGAAGAAGCATTGAAAGATTTAACT
>PLYI01000050.1 GCA_003151735.1 Candidatus Bathyarchaeota archaeon
ATAAGTCGTAACTGTGTTTTTCCAATTTTTTTCTCGCCTTTAACGTTATGTTGACTTGTTTTTTAAGTCTTCCTACCAAAGAAAAAGAGTTAAGGCTTCTGCTCTTCAACTTTAGATATGAACTCTTAATCAATTCTAGATCAGCGTTAACTGTTTCGATGCTTTTGCAGCGACTAAGCAGCATTTTGAAGCCTTCGAGTTTTTCCCCGTTTTCCAGGTACTTTTTGATTATTGCTTTTTCTTGTTCAGTTAAGACGTATTCGCGCATGGCGGGTTTCCCGTTATCAAGTAAGTTGATAGCGGTAATTAACAGTAACTATAATGTTGCAACTATTACAGTTACATTAATAGGACTGTTAATGCTCAAATTTTCCACCGCACATAGGGCATTTTCTTTGGCTATACAACAATTCTATGCCGCATAGAAAGTAGAGGCAAATTTGGATTTTGGGCAACATTTGACGTCACCACCAACCATCCTTCCGCAAGCGTCACAACGTCTTGATAATTCAACCCTGAACAACCATAAGGCTGAGAATGCTAATAAAAAGCGAGCGACAAAAAGACTATTCACTACAGAAGAGAGTTAAGTCAAAGTGACTTTTGGCTTAGATATAATGTTCCTTTAAGTAGGAACATTCCGAGATTTGGAATATCAATGATATAGCGCCGCGAAAACTGTTTGAGGGAACATTGGAAAGGAGACGACAAAGCCATGAAGTGTGATAGGCGTTCTGAGGTTTGCTGCAAAGAAGCCAAATTCAAAGTTGACGTTTACAATTTGAAGCGTGTTAAGAAAGGCGATTTTTTTAAATATGAACGGAACGGTAGGCTTAGCGGGCTTTTTCTTTGTGAAAACCATACAACTCTTTTTTATAATGATAATGTGAACTATGAAATAACTGAATTGAAAGATGAAACTGAAAATAAGCTTGAAAAAGTTGAAAGTAGCTACTAAAACTTTCCTGTTGTATTCCGTTAACATCATTTGCTTTTAATGTGTTTTTAAGAGGTTTGTTTTAAGGTGAAGAATTGGCTAAAAAAGTTGAAAATAAAAAAAGAATATGACCGAGAAGCTTAGGTATAATTGGTTTAATCTACACGTGTATTGCTGCCCGCAGCAACAAAGTCGAGTTGCCGTTGTCTGTGAGCAAACGGGCTCCGATTCTAGCTACAAATAGGTGTCCGCCCATCCAGAAATACCGTCCAGCAAGTCTAAGTGTTACTGCTTGGCCGTCTTGTCCGGTTCCTTGAGCTTGCAATATGATAAGGTGTTTGCTGCGTATTACCCCCCCGTTGCCTGAAGTTATCGTGTAGGTTACACCGTTAACGACAACTGAGCCGCCTGTAACGTTGAACTTGGGAACTGTAGTGTTGGTGCCTGACCGCTCCAGAGTCAATGTGAAGTTCGCGGGCACCGTCACGTTTTGGCCGTCGACAACTTGCCTATCGACGCCTTTTGCCACAAGCGTTCGGCTTGCTCCCACTAAGTTGCTGTCACCAGTAGGTAAAGCGTATACCGCAGCGGGCACTACCACAACCAGAAGTGCAGCCACGACTAATGCAACGATGAGAATTTTGCTTTTGTTTGTAAAGGTTACCATTTTCTTTTTCACCTCCAATTCTGCATCCTTAACATTTCTTTAGTTGGTGTGGTTAAAAAGGGAGCCGCACTTTTGGTATGCACCAAAGATGAATGTTAAGCTTGTTTTTCACTGAGTTTTTCAGCTAAAATCTCATCTTCCATGTGCAAGAGTAAGCCGATGCGTCGTTCCCAACGACTAAAGAAGCGATACTGCGAGTACATAGCATAGATGCTGTAAGCCAATAAGATGCCAACGAAGATTAGCAGAACAAAATCCACCAATCCTAACCCAAAATGTCTAATTCGAAGGAGAAGCCAAACAACCACGAAAAATAGGACACCTGAAGAAACGAGGCTTATGAGGGTGCCGTTTCGGAATTTACTCCATTCCCTATCTAGCTCGTACAAGAATTCATGCAGAGACTTAACTGGGTAGACCTTGTCGTTTTTTTCGTTAGCCATTTCGTTTCCCTTTAATTTTTCCAGTTCGCCGCTCATATACTCGATGCACCAAAGATGAATTCGCTACAGAAGCGAGGGTAATGATTTGCGTAGTTCAAGGTAGATTCTTCTTCCTTCGTCAGTCAACGTGGTCTTTCCCTGTTCGGTTTCTTTGACTAATTGTTTTTCCTTTAGGTACTCGAGGTGCTTGAGAAAGTCGTCGTATGACATGTTTGTTGATTTGCGCCAGACAGCTGTGCGGATTTGCGGTTTACTGTTGAAGAATAGGAATTCAAGAATCTCGAATCGGATTTGAACCGCGCTTTTCCGCATCCTCGCCATATGGGCACCGCAAAACTGGCTTAGTTATCAATCATTCTATGTTATAATAAAGGTTGCCAAGCCAGAAATGCCCAAGGCCTCCAAAATCTGGGGTATGGAGGGAAAAAGATTTGTTTGGCTTAAGCTTATCATCAGAACAAATAAAATACAATAAATAATTTCTGCGTTGAGGTGTTGGCTGAGGGAAAATCGAACTTAACAACAGAACTGAGGAAAAAATGAAAATAAAACAAGCAACTAGAATTTTAAATCGCATGATTGCTCAAAAATCTTCATTATCACCGCATTTAAAAATTATCTGCAGATTGGCTAAAGTTTTTTAAACACAATAGGAATATTGTAACAGCGAAAGAATAGTTTTTAGGAGAAATGAATCCAAATGAAGTTCTCTATAAAGCGAAATATAACCAAATTTGTTGTAGTTTTTCTGCTGTGTCTTATGTCTTTGGCGGCTTTTGCTTCTCTTGAAATAAACAGTGCGTAGTCTGGTTCTTCTTATGCTCTGCTGACCATAATTAAGCCGGGGGCGCCTCCAGCTAGCTCAGATATAGCTTATGTTGATAGCACATTGCATCTTTATGTTGTCCTTGATAAGACAAATGGTCTTGATGTGATAAACACGACAACTGACTCGCTGACAACGTCGGTTAAAGGCTTCACTTCGCCCAACGGTGCTACCATAGCTCCTGACCTGAAACAGGCATGGGTTGGAGACGGTGGTTCAATAGTGCGTGTAGTAGATCAATACCTACACAATCATCGCTAACATTAGCACTGGTGGCACAGGACGAGCTGACGAGCTATCATATGACCAGAAAGACCATGTGATATTCATCGCAAACGACCAGGATAATCCTCCCTTTGGCTTATTTATTAACGCCTCAAATTTTGCAATAATGGGCAGGATAAACTGGAACGGAACCTTTGCAAATAATGCAACAAACGGTCTTGAGCAATCAATATGGAACCCTACTAACGATTTGTTCTATCTCTCAGTGCCAGAAACTATAACAAATCCAGGCGGCGAAATTGACGTAATTAGTCCAATCACAATGAATGTGACTAATGTCTTTCCATTGCCACCTGGCAGTGAACCGCACGGCCTCACCCTTGGACCAACCCAAAGATTATGGGTTGGCGCAAGTCAAATCAATGGTCCAAACGGAACCGCTGTACCGGGAACACCAATATTTACTGTCATAATGAACGCAACTAGCGGTCAAATCCTCAATAAAATTATGGGAATAGGCGGAACTGACGAAGTTTGGTATAACTCTGGAGACAACCGATTTTACGTGTGCGGTAAAATAACCGTCGATGGTACAAACAACGGATCAGCGACAGGTGTTATAGGTGTAATTGACGCAAGTTCTGGCAACTATCTTGAAAACATCTTCATCCCCGGCTTTAACACGTACCTAAGCATCAGAACTGCAGTGGCTGACCCAACGAATAATCACATCTACGCGATGCTTAGCAGAAGCGGAATCGGCGTACTTACTGATATGCTCGGAAACTTCACAGGCCAATTAAACGGACAAGTTACATTACTCAACACCCAAATGGCATCATTATCCACCCAGTTGACAGCATTATCAACTCAAGCAACTTCTCTTTCAAGCCAAATATCAACACTTCAAGGTCAAGCCACAACTGCAGCTCAAAAAAGTGACCTTAATTCACTCTCAAGCCAAGTCACATCACTCTAGAGTCAAGTAACCTCGCTATCAACTCAACTAACAGCCCTTAACACGAGCGCAGCCCAAAAAACCGACCTCACAAACCTAACAAACCAAACATCATCGATTTCAAGCCAAGTGACCTCCCTAAGCCAAGAATCAACACTAGCTAGCGAAGTTGCAAATGTTCAGAACTCAAACAACTCATTCTCCAGTCAAGTATCCACAGCCACCGACATAGCTATCGTTGCCATCGTCATAGCAGTAATCTTTGGAATTGTTGCCATCGTTATTGCATTGAGAAAAAGATAAAAAATTTTCCCTCCTTTTTCTTTTTAAGAAGTAGACTTTTAATCTTATTGCGCTAAAGCACAGTTTAGATATGTCGGCTCCCACGCGACTCGGGCTAGCCTTTGAACGGAATAACATTTCTGGCTTAACGGATTTTCGGCTGATTTTTGGAATTGTTTGCCTTTCTGATCGTTGTTATGCATCCATCTGGACAATCTTTCATCTGCCATTCAAGGGTGTCGCCAAGCTCGACAGAGTAGGCACCGATTAGTCGGAAGCTTTATGCCCAAACAGTCTACGATGCTTCTTGGCTGCATACCCCCAAATCTTGGGGTATAGAGGAAGGTCTATCTCGTTTGAGCTAATTATCAGAACCTATAAAAATATAAAATAAATAAATATGAATTCACTTTCTCCTATACCCTCCAATTCGTGAAAGGCCTTTGGCACTCGCTAATTTGGGATTTTTTTATGCGATAAAACGAAAACATGTATGTTCATTATGGCAAAACCGATTATCCACAGGACTATCGCATAAAACATAAAATGGAAATATGCAGGTAGGCAACCTAAACTCAGAAATATAAGAGCAAGAGAACCTAAGGTTTTTTCATCGGTGCGCAAATTGCGTCAATAATCTTTCTACCGTTCAACGGAAATAAGGCTTATGAACTGGGAATATCGATAATAAATAGAATGGCTGCCTAAAGGGAACTTGAGGCCTTTGCCCCGAAATGTACGTTGTATCCGGGCATGTCGAGGCGAAATTTATGTATCCTGGATGCGCAAGGTTTAAAAAAAATAAATCCTTTGCTTGATTAGGTAGGTTCAGAGGGAACTGCTGGATGGTTCGCCATCTTCACGCACAGAAAACGAAAATAATCCCGCGAAAGCGTAGGGTTTGGACAAAGAGCTGGGGATGGGAGTTGAACCCCCCCACCTGAGGCGAGTATCCAGGCTCGCAAAGGAGTGGCGATATCGCCGTTATAGTTTCTTCGCAGCCTTTCTCCTTTTTTCTTTTTTTTCTACAGTAGTCAGGAGGCGTTTTGATTGAATCATAAGGAAATTGAAGTTGCAGCTTTGGCTATGCGGATTTTCCTTGCGGGGTTAGCGCTTAATTTTGATGCTGATTTTCATGAGCTTGAGGAGATTACAAAGAGGGCTTTAAGTGCTGTCGAATCGGAGGTTGCCAAGCATTGAGTGAATTTCTTTACATTGAAGAGGTTGAGACTTTTTGCAGTAAGAAGC
>PLYI01000049.1 GCA_003151735.1 Candidatus Bathyarchaeota archaeon
TTCTATCTTATTTTGAACAATTTCCAACTTGAGATGTTAGTATGACAATTTCAATACCAGATAATGAAGAAAACATAAAAAAAAACTGCATATGCCCAACTTGTCCAACTTACAAAAACTCGAATCTAACTGGAACAGTCTTTGTCGGATTGCATAAACTTATTCTATTGTTTTAATTTATAAAGACTAAGTTCTTTTCCCACGTCAGAAAGATTAATTCAAGATAGAATTAGTTTAGGTTACAAGATTGTAGCCTTTTTTTATTTCTTCAAATTATTCACTTTCATTTACGCCTCCCCTGTCCCAAACATAGGTTTCGCACGTCTCTTTTTAAGGGATTTATGCCATAGGCACAATCCCCAGATGAACGCCTATGAAAAAGAAAACCGAAGTTGGAGGCCTACCAAAGAATGGGTAAGACTGTCGAATCTTTCAGGATAGCTTTGGAGGGAGAGATTAGTCGGTGGAGCGGCTTTGCGAGGGCTTTGCGTAAACCTGATCGTGAAGCTTTTGACGAGCTATGGACATGTGCAGGAGTTACGCTTCGGAGAGCGGCAATGCAACCAACCCAATAGTTTTCGAACCTATGGTGATGTCTATCCTGCTAGCGCAGCAAGTTAGGATACAGAAGCTCGAACGCCAACTAAAAGAGGCATCAGAGAAAAGCGGTGATTCTACCCATGGCTAATTTTACAGAAGGCAACATTCTTGATAGACTTGATGACTTAGAAGCACCATCTATGGTCAAAATCTATACTAAAATAATTCGCAGGAAATACAAGAGGAGATATCTCTATGATTATTCTAAGTATTTGGTACCTGTAAGTGCAAGGTACAATAAATTGGTAATCGCTTTTTTAGAGACGCCTTTGGAGGAAAAAATCTACATCTTGGGCGAGACGATGCTCTTAACGCTCACCCGGCGAAAAAGCGAGGGACCCCAAAATGGCAGAAAGTGAAACCGGCGAAAAAGAGAACCCAAAAGAACAATTATCGGAGTTTCTTGAAAGGAGCCCTAAGATCTACTCAGATGCTGTTAAGTGGACACTTGCACGCTGGACCGGGATTAGCTTTTCATCGCTATTCGACGATTTGCCTCAAGAGGACCGGGAAAGTATGCTTAGGGAGCTTAAGGAAGATGACTGGTTTAAAATTATTAACGACCCTACGAGGAGCTCAGAGGTTATAATTCAGGTAACTGAGAAGGGAAGGGACTCAATCATTGGTGTCTTCTATTCAAAAAGTGAACAGATAGAGCTAAAGCGTCTTTTTAAAAAATTCGATTGTGCCTTCGCTCCGAAAACTGCCCCGCAAGCTAAAACTTGAGGCATAAAACACCAAAAAAGTGCTGGGCAAAAATTTTCTTACCCAAAAAAACACCCCCAAAAAACACCTGTCATTTCTCTCTTTAAGCCATCGCTAACTCGTTATTTTTGCTTTAAATTCAGCATTTTTGTTACGTAAGAGCTTACGTTAAATTTTGCCCTATGCATTTTTGGGGAAAGAAAGATTTTGCCTCAAGCGTAGAGACCGATTTTTGTTAGGCTAATGTGATATGCAGCAACCCTTCTTTTTGGACTTCTGCAGTGAGGGAGGAGGGTTAAGCACAGATGACGCGCAAGAAATGTATGGGCAGTGAGCTTAGCGTCTTTAAGGGCAGAGAAGCTAGATTAAACCTTGCCATATTCACAATCCTCGCCCTGCTGGGTCCTCTCACTATTAATGAACTACAAAAACATGTTAGCAAGGAGAAAGGCCTCGGTGGGATATACTATGCTTCTATGACAAAAAGAATGCGTTGGCTAGTTACATACGGCTATGTTGAGGAAATTCAACCTAAAGAAGGCTCAAGAGCAAAGACCTATCAATTAACAAACAAAACGATGTTATCTATGATTTTTAACTAAAATGGAAATCAAGAGATTGTTGATAAAGTAAATAGTACAGAGGCAGGGTTTTTGTCTGCAATGCTTCTAAGCATTTTATTGAGAAAAGATTAGTGACATATCTTTGTTTAGGTAACCAAACTTTCTATCAATATGATAAGGTCCCAGTAGCATCCTATTGTCTTTTTGATAGTTATAGCTAAATTTTCCATAAAACCAGCATGCCTAAACGGTCGTTCTTTAACACTTTTGATTAGTTTCCTTGGTGGGGTCAGTTAGGAAACTCCTTGGAGGGGTCACTTAGGAGTTTCCTTGGTGGGGGCAGAATTCCTTTAACTTTTGGGCGCAAGATAGTTTTAGGTGTAATGAAGTGGTAAATATTATTGAGGACTGGGATGTCCTGGCTGAGTATGCTGGAGAAAAATTAGGTTTCTACCAACTCCTTGACAACGATGGAAAAATAGAAATCCGTGTGCAAACCGGGAGGATCGGATTCAAGAAAGAGGTTGAGCTTGGCAGTGATGAACTGCTAAACAAGATTTTGGATTTCTGCAAAAAGCGCCGATACATACGTGTTTGCGAGAACATGCGAGACGACCAATTCTTCAAGTAAGGTGGCAGAGACCTTGAGGAAACGGCTGGATCGAACGCGATGCGTAGTCTGTGGGAACCCTCCTGCAGGGCACACAGGCTACGTCTACTATCAAAGCGGCATAACAAGACTGTACGCTCCATTCTGCAAAGAGCACCTGGACAAAGCGCCAGAGTATGCTAATCCTATCTTTGAGAATCAAGAGGCCGTGGATCTCTTTAGGCAAATGTTTCCAGTAACCTACCTGCAAGACGTCAAAGGTAAGCCGATTCTATTTTTTGACTCACACAAAACCGCAAAGGAAAACTAAAAAGAGCTAGAGGTGGGAGGGAATGGCTGAGCTTACATCGAAACCTTCTCCAGACGTATTTGGCACCAAAGCCGGTTCCAAATCTTGTAAGTTGGAGTCTGCCCAAAGCTCCACCGGCACCAGCCCCCTATGCCCACAATGCGACTCAAAAAAAGTCTGGCGAGACGGCACTCGTTCCCTAATGTTTGGTGAACCGATCCAACGGTGGCTCTGCCGAGAATGTGGCCTCCGATTTTCAGACCCTAACGACCTATTGCAAGCTAAGAAAGCTGTTGCAACAGTTGAAATGATTGAAACGAAGTCATTAAAAAGCGCCGAAGACAAAGTATTTACTCGCCAAATATGCGTTACGGAGACGAAAAATTTGGAAGCGGAACAACAAAACGTAAAAGTTCCGCAGAAAAGTGAGATGGACCAAAATGGTGCAATCCTTGACTTCCTATGGCATCTGAAGAAAGAGAATAAGGCAGAAGGAACAATCAGAAGTTACCGGCATTCATTAAATCAGCTATCAACAAATGGCGTAAACCTGTTTAATCCCGAATCTTTCAAAGAAACCGTTGCCTTAAGCAGCTTCTCAGAAACGCACAAATACTGTTTAGCAAAAGCATACCAAAGCTTTCTCAACTACCACAAAATCGACTGTAAACTGCCCAAGTACAAATGTGCCCGACGAAAAGACCCTTACCTACCGCCAACTGAGCATCTTGCACAGCTGTTTAACTGCTTCAGTCAACAGATGACTTGCTTTTGCTTTACCCTCAAAGATACAGCTGCCAGACCTGTTGAAGCGCTGAGAATAGAGTGGAACGACATCGACTTCGCAAATAAAAAAATAGCCTTTAATCACCCAGCTAAAGGCAACAATACACGTGCCATCAGAGTAAGCGACGATCTGATTAGCATGCTCCAGCAGTTACCAAGAAAGGGAAAACTTGTGTTTTCCTACGGAGAATATCAATATGCTGAAAAAGGATTCCGAAGAATGCGTCAACGAGCAATCGCAAAGACAGGCAACCAAGAGCTTCGCAAAATACACTTTTACACCTGCCGATATTGGCGAGCAACCGATGAAAGACACAAAAAAGGCAACCCGGACAGCGTTCAATACCTGTTAGGCCACACGTCGCTAAGCTACGTTGGATTATATGCTAGGCTAAGCGTCGATTACTTTGGTAACAATCAGGAATTTGACGTGCAAGAAGCCGACGACAACGACAAACCGAGAATCAGAATGCTACTGCAAAAGGGTTATGACCCAGTACTAAATATCAACGATGGAGGCGTCCACTATTTCAGAAAAGCTAAATAAACAACGGGCAATAATTCAATGCGGTCGCAGAATCGCCACGAAGATAGTAGGACCGTCATCTAGCAAAAAAGCATGTTCGTGGGGCCGTCGTCTAGCATGGTTCAGGATACATGCCTGGGGCGTATGCGATCCTGGGTTCAAATCCCAGCGGCCTCACCACCACAATCACACACTCTTTACAGACTAATTTCTAAATTTTTCTAGTTC
>PLYI01000053.1 GCA_003151735.1 Candidatus Bathyarchaeota archaeon
CGCCGACCGAGCTTTTGGCCCTTAAGAACGACCCGGCAAGCAAGGCAGCCGAGACGTTGTTGGATACTTTCGTGATTGGGGAAAACTTCACGAACGCCGTCAAGTTCAACATGGTAAACGCCGTCAAATCTTTCTTCAAATGGAATTACAAGGATTTGGCTCGGGCATCCGGCACGATTGAACTCATCAAGGTCAAGCCGACGAACCTGCCGAGCAAGGCGACCCTTCGCAAGTTATGGGATTGGGCGCTAAATCCACGCGACCGATCGCTCATAACATTCACGGCAAGCACGGCCGTCGCGAAGGGCAGTCTGCCGCAACTTAAATGGGGCCACCTTGAACAGGGATGGGAAAAGATAGATTTGCCCTGCGTAAATCTGCCGAGCGAAATAATCAAAGGGCACGGGCACGGCAAATACAAAGGCGTTCAGCAACTGAGTTTCCTGACGCCCGAAGCGAAGCGCGACCTGCTGACTTACAAGGAGTGGATGGAGCGGAAGATCGGGCATGAATTGAAAACTGCCGACTATGTTTTCTTGGATTTGAAAGAGCCGTATGGGCCGATCGAGTACGGTCGTCTGGGCACGTTGATTTATGAGCTGTCGCGGAACGCGGGCGTAACGTTCTCTTGGCACGACGCGAGGCGCTACGTCAACACCGCGCTGGAACAAATTAATATCTCGACTAATTGGGCGAGGAAGATCAGGGGCAGAAAATTGAAAGGCGAAGAAAGCCCATATTCACGGCCCAGCATTGATGCCTTGCGCAACAAGTTCAGGGAAGCGGTGCCGCTTTTGGAGTTCACGTCGGAGAGTAAACCAGCAATCCCCAAAGAGGTCCAGGAGCAGCTGGCCCGAATGGAGGCGGAGCAAAAAGCGTTGAAGGCCCAATATGGCATAATGTTCCGCAAGGACGTATCCGAACCCAAGCACAGAAAGACGAACGCCGAGGAATGCAAAGATGGCAAGCCTTGCGCCGAGGAGTATAAGCAGGTTAACACCGGCGAACTTTTGCGGTACTTGCAAGAGGGCTGGGACGTCAAGCACGACCTGCCCAACGGCGAAGTCATAATCTACAAAGAGGGCTGATATGTCTCAACTCATATAACACGTTTCGGAGGCCTGCCCCAAGGTTGGCGACTGACTCGGACGAGTCCCCAAAAACGAGTTGAGTGAGTTGAGAGAATTATGGGCCCATCCGGCTCCATCGCATGCCGCCCAGGGCCCCACTACTTAGCGTTATTCCGCATAAGCGGCCAATATCGCTTTGTATTTAATTTTGCATTTCACGAGGACGCGAGAAAAAGCCAGCCCTACCGCCGCCAATACGATGGCGACTATGTCCATGACCCAAGAAACCGGGGCGCCGAACTGGGTGCTTGTTGCGATTAACGTTATGGTGTTCGCGAGGAAGCCAAATATAAAAGCAAATCAACATCTCGACGAATTGGGTGAGGAAAATTAGAGTCAGGAAACTTAAAGGCGAAGAAAGCCCGTATTCACATCCAGCGATTAGCCAGCTTAGAGAAAAATTAAGGGAAGCTGTGCCGCTGCTGGAATTTACGTCCGACACCCCCAAAGGCGTGGATGAGCGGCTCAAAGCGTTGGAGGCATTCAAAACTTCTCTTACGCCTGAGCAGCAGGAGCAGGCGCGTCGTGGAGGTTTGATGTTCCACAAAGATGTTTCCGAGCCAAAGCATAGAAAAGGAGAATGCAAAGATGGCAAGCATTTTGCCGAAGAATTCAAACAGGTCAAAGAGGGAGCATTGTTGCGGTACCTCCAAGAAGGCTGGGAAATTAAACATGAATTGCCTAACGGCGAAGTCATAATCTACAAACAGGACTAAATCTTTCGGACAAATCAAGTTCCGTTCTCAAATCTGGGCGTTTAAAGTCCAACTACATCAAACTAAATCGGTAGCCTCGAACTTTGGGAGTGTCCAATTCACCTAAGGCTCCCTGGAATTTTGTATCTGCCGAGCCATTTAATGACAGACAGCGCCTTCCCTTTTTCTGTTCCAAGTCGCGTGAACGTCAGGATTAATGGGGATAAGTTAATTGTCGAATGCTTGGACCGAAAATGATGGTCGAATGCAAAAGGTGTGTTAGCTTTTATTATATGCTTGCATAGTACAATCAGAGGCGCACAATCATGACCAGTGATGAAAATCTTGATGATGAAGAACTTGAGGGTCAAAGCAAGAAAGACACAGAAGAAGACCCAAGAGGAATAAAACATGTTGCAATTCATATTCTCGTCAAAAAAGAACTCATGGTTTTTAGCAACGTTGCAGCAAAAAAAGCAGTCGACCTTGTTGTTGCTTTACCGACAAGAGAAGGTAAACTCAATACTGCAGGCGTAAGAATCAAAACCAGTTCATTTCGTCCAAAACGTGGAGGCTGGTATTTTTCACAAGCATCTGCGAAATTCTTTATTGACAAAGATCCTTTTTTCTATATCTTCTGTTTGGAAGAAAAGGAAAAATCCCAAAATACAATACTCTCAAAACCGGTGTTTATGGTTGTCTCAAGCACCGACCTTATGGGCAAAGTAAAAAAGGTGAAAATTAATAATGGAAATTATGGCATAGATATTTCGGAAGAACAATTAGTAACTGACCAATTCTGGATAAGTCATAGAGACGAATTCGACCAAATTAAAGAAGCTTTAAAGAAGTGAGCAACAAACACTTACTCCATCTGCACGATAGAAAGATTCATCGCATTCAATCGAGCTCCTTTTGTCAAACAGGTCGTTTAAACCTTAACTCGCTTAAAGTGTTTAGGGGACCTCGACAGGTTCACCCGCCGACCCGAAGAAAGTCGCCCAATTTGGTTTATTCGGATTAAATCATATTAGCCAAGCAAGTTACCCCCTAAAACGATTAAAATAGAATATTGAATTTAAAGCGTTTTTTGAACACGATTTGATATGTAAATTGCTGGAATCACAGAATCGAAGTTTGTAGCTTGCATGTCGAACTTTATGCTTTCTTTAATCAAGGAAGGCGATGAAGTGCATGCAGGCGGCAACATACGATTCGTCTTCACGAGTGCAAAGAACAAACGTCACAACCGTCGAGTTAGAGCAAAAGAACTCATCAGGGAGTCAACTAATCCGGACACTCAAAAATACCTCGAAATCCTCTACGATTCGTCAGCTAATTTGCTTAGCTTCGCAGGCTACACTGCAAAAACAGTATTCGAGGCTCTTAACCAGCAGAGACAGACTGGCCTGAGCCTCTACCAAAACAAAAGCAGCGGTTAGGCATTGTGAAGCTTGGATTCTAACTCGTTAAGAAGCGATACAATAATGAGCTTTTTACTGCAATCTTTTTGAGTGAGTTTAATCGTTCTTTATCCCTTGAGCTTTGCTGGAAGAGGGCAAAAAAGAAAAAAATTTAGAGGTAACTATGCCTTTGCCGAGGATTTACTTTTTCTTTGCTGGTTTCTTTTCTTCTTTTTTAACTGGTTTCTTGGCCACTTGAATTAACCTCGGGATTCAATGTATGGAATCTATTGGTATTTATAACTTGCTAAATTGAGGAGAATATAGATAACAAAGCTTAATACTTACTTGAAAAGAAAAAGAGACTGTGGATGAAGTCGCTATGAAAGAATCAGAAATATCTGTGGCTCCAATGCATAGATTATGCAAGAAAGCGGGAGCAAAAAGGGTGAGTGAAGAGGGAGCGAAAGAGCTTGGAAAAGTTCTCGAGGAAATTGGCGTCAGGATTGCCAAAGATGCACTTGAGTATGCTGTTCATTCTGGAAGAAAAACTATCAAAGCAGAAGATATTGAAATCGCCGCAAGAAAAATCATGGGAAAATAGCGTTTAATAGCTAAGCAGCCATTTTTTTCAATGGATAAAGAATCCACCAAACTTAACAACAAGGAGTAGTAATGAGACAAAGCATAGCAAAATCCGCTGAAAAAAACCCCTATAATTCCAAACTTGGACACCGTCACTGGATGGGGTACATACGCTTCTTCCAGTAACGAAATAAGCAAAAAGTACAGGGACCCGGGTGAGTTGTAATGGCCCCGAAACGCCCATAAACATAACGCCTTAATAAGTTCGCCATTTTATGAATCGGGCGCCTTTTGCCAAACGGACCGTTTAAACTTCAACTCGTATAACTCGTTTTGGGGACTTCGACAGGTTAGTCCGCCGATCCGGGGAAGGCCTCCCAATTTGAGTTAAGCGAGTTAAATCATATTAGGCAAGCAGGCAAGCTCATATAGCTGCACGAAAAAGGCCCAGGACATTGCAATTATTGTATGCAATGATTTTTGGCATAAGGTCTTCCACGGACTGGAGGGCATAGAGTAAGTAGATTTGATTTTTTATTTTGTTGTTTTATATGTTCTGATGATAAGCTTAAACCAGTAAGACCTTCCTCCCTCTATACCCCCAATTTTTTGGAAGGCCTTATCGGATCAAACAAGATTGCTTGCCACAATTAGAACCTGCTCTGTCAAGAAATCCGTCGATTTTTTTGAGCATGCTTTCTTGTGTTTGAGGGCATGATTTTTTATGGCTCGGTTCATGGCTTTCAAATCAGGCACCACCAAAATTTTGAAGCCACAGACACATCTGATAACAGGCATACGTGTTTTTTGAGCTTCAAACTTGCCAATAGGATCTTTGATAAAAGTGAAGTTGCTTTCTTGAATGCCCTTTTTTTTCATACTCAATTCCTTAACCAGAACGGTAACTTCTACGAGTTAATCCACATAGTATATAAAAAATTGTGGTAGGCATAGCACAGTCACAAGCATATCGCAAATAGCAATAATAACATTTATTCTATTAGTTTTTAATTCATTTTTTCATATTAATATCTAATTTGTTAATAAAAAGCATAATTGCTTGAATTAAACAACGAAAAATAGCAAAAGCTTATAACACTCTGTCACATAACATGCAGGTATATACGTTTAACTGAGAGGGAATGGGCTCGAAGATGCGAAGATCAAAACTAGAAATGTACATTGACATCCTCAACGTGTTGGCTCATAGAGGTCCATTGAAGCTGACACATATCATGTACAAAGCTAACGTTAACTGTAACGTTCTTACAGATTATTTAGACTTTTTAATTAAGCAAGGTCTGGTCGAAAAAAGAACAATTACAAAAATGCGAGTAGTTTTCGCAATCACTCAACGCGGCATCAATGCGCTGAAGTATTTCCGAGAGCTTACACAAGCGTTGCCTATAATAGAAGAAACCCGAAGTCAACCAACAATGCTCTACCCACAGACGAATCGCCTCTCAAAGCTTGCATATTAGTTGCCCATAAACACTATAACCAGGCCTTTCACGAATTAGGCGCCATAGAGTAAGACAACTCGCAAATTATTTTCTTTATTTTATAGGTTCTGATGATTAGATATTTGCTGTAAAGCCTTTCCTNNCGCATTGTCTGTAGATAGAATAGGGGGAAAGAGTACATTGGAAAGAGCCATGACGAAGGCACAAGTTGTGTTGTTGTTGGTCATACTTTTAATTGGAGCAGTCGGCGCCTTCTATATTGCACAGAAAGAACTCCCTGCTTCGACCCCGAGCACATCGCCAACTCCAACACCGACTGCAACATCCGCTCCTGTTTATACAGGCCCTCTACCCGTAGTTCCAGTCAGTGTTATTCAGCCCTATAACCCCGGCGGACCCAATAACCCCCCTGGACCAACAATTGAAGTCACCATGCAAAACAATTCAACCAATTCAGTGGTCAGCCTTCAAGCAGTACTAACATTATCTGGGCAAAACTTCACCTACATTTTCAACGACGTGTCTGAAAACAACCCGATGTTGCCCAATCACGACGCATCTCAAACACAAGTTCTCGCTGGCGGCGTATTTGAAACAAACCAAACCTACCCGATGCTGATAACAGGCACTCTGCAAAACGGAACCTCCTTCGATTTCACCACGCCCATAACAATAATCCAATCCAATCAGCTCGCTGGATCAGGAACAAAAGGCAATCTTTTACTCACCATGACCCTCGACAATTTCGCCTACAATATAGGCGAACCCGTCAACCTAACTTTGACAATCACAAATATCAGCAAACAGACAATAAACTTCACGCACACAGGATTAGATTTTGACTTCCAAGTTACTAACGGCACAAACAACCTAGTATACCAGTGGTCAAATTTCAGAGCCATACCCCAATTCATAACAATCGAGCCGCTTTCTGCCGGAGTCACCATATCCTCCAACTTTACTTGGCTACAGACATGTAACTTCAACGCCCAAGTTCAAGGAGACGCAGCCTCACCCGGAACCTACAACATAATTGGTCAGACCGGTCCAACATACGGAATACGAACGACACCAATACAAATGACAATCCTTGAACCTTAGTTCGAGGGCGCTTTTTCTGAATTGTCAATGATAAAACAAAGGTCTGTCGACGGTTGAACCGGATAGGATAAGTCAACTCAGAAATTATTTATTGTATTTTATATGTTTGATGATAAGGTAAAACCTGAAAAGCCTTCCCTCTATAGGGCCCAAATTTTGGAAGACCTTGAACATGCACTGAATCAATGTATATGGTAGCTTGGATACCGAAGGATCGAGAACACGATTGTCCATACACGCCTTGTCAATTTTGCCTCAGATGACTACCACTTACAAAATAGCCAACAACAGTAAAAAAACGAATCCTTGTCTTAACCAAAATGGGGTGTTTGTTCACCCCAAATGCGCTAAGGCATCCTACTTCTTTTGCCTTACAGCGACCTTAGCTTTCATTTCAAATATAGTGTCTTCGCCGGTTTTTCCAACACCAAAGTTCCATTCTAATACATCCACTTCCATGTCTTTGAAGTGGGAAACCCAGGTTTCCTGGAATTCGCTCCATTTTTCGCCCATCTTCTGTATCTGGTCTTTGACGTCTAAATGTTGTTCTGGCATAATTTGTTGCACCTCCTAAAATACTCTAAAAAATTGTGCAGACCTAAGTTTTAACTACGGGGCTTAGGTACATGTGAAGCTTGTCTTTTGCAACTTTTAAGTGCAATCCATTGTCCATCCACATGCCAGTTCCTTTCTCTAAAGCTGAAAGGTTAAGCATGTTATGCACTCCGCCCTTCTTAGCTCCAAGCACTGACTCAGCCACAGCTTTGTCCAATTCAA
>PLYI01000102.1 GCA_003151735.1 Candidatus Bathyarchaeota archaeon
AAAGCTATTATGAAGGTTTGTGGACACAAAAAGAGGCAACAAACGTTCAGAATCACAAATAGATGAATTTTTACATTAAAAATAAAGATAATTCTTAAATCTGCAAAGCTAAGAAAGGAGAACTGAGGGAAAAAATGAAAAAGTGCGGTTTGTGTGGAGAAGAAATTAAAGATGACAAATATTTCACGGTATACCAATGCAAGGGAACTGAAAGCAGACTTGTACTTGTAGTCTGTGAAAAAGACTTTAAAGACGATAAATACCGAGAGATCATTATGAAAATTTCAAGTATGTAACAAGATAGAAGATTCTAAGAAATATTGCTGTTATTTGCTTTATTGGTCTACGGTGTTTGCGGTAAACGCTCTATTTTGTTCGATTTAACAGAAGAATTTAAGCCAATAAAAGCGAATACAAAGCCGACCTCAACTAATGCTGCTTGGTTAGTTGGATTAAATTTTAATCCCACACACACGGATTACGGATGGTTACTGGGTTTGTCGGGTCTGTGGAGGATAATAATGGATAGGTACTGGTATGAGGGGTAAGAAATGATAGAAAAGTTACCCCTCGTAAATACAAATAATATAATGGTACTAGAGGTAAAAAACAATAGAAAAGTTACCCCTCGTAAATACAAATAATATAATGGTACTAGAGGTAAAAAAGATAAGAAAAGTTACCACTCGCAAAAAGGATTAACTTTGAAAAGAACTTCTTGCGCTTACGCTTATGATTAAGAGGCGAATTAGGTAGGAAAAATAAGAATCAAGAAAATTTCTTCTTTCTAACAACCTCTTTTTGCAGCGAAACTAGCTTCAAACGAAACGTTTATACTCTTTTTTGTTTCTATCTTTAAGCGTTGATTTTTATGCCAAATATTTTTAATAACGTTGACCTTGACAAAATCGCCAAAACAGTGGACGCGGGAAAGAAAGACCGTCCCACTCTTCGTAAGCCAGTAATCCTCCATGGAGAATGGTTGCTTGACTCAGCTGAGGGTTATCAGTTCAGAACTGAGATGAGTTACGAAAAAGGTAAACAAATGATCGAAATAGACTCGCCATCATTCATGGGCGGCAACGGAAACAGACTTGGACCAATGGCTTACTGCGTCACTGGCATTGCATCTTGCTTCGTCTCCACATTTGCCAGCATCGCAGCTATTATGAATGTGAAACTAACGAAACTAACAGTGGACACTGAATGCATGGTTAACTTCGCTAAAACCTTTGACGTGGCAGATGAGCCAATCATGGAAGGATTAAAACTGCAGGTTGATGCCCAAAGCGAAAACACAGATAGAAGCAAGCTTGAAAAAATATTAGAAATGGCACAAGAACGCTGTCCTGCAATCTACTCAATGACTCACGTAATAAAAGTGCAAGCCAAACTTAAGTAGTAATAGCCAGAATTACACAAGGAAAAAAAATACTCGGATTAAACTTCATTACTAAAACCAAACCCAACCTTTCTAAGTTCTAGCCCGCTTTTGAATATGAGATTAGAAGCAAATGGACGTGTACAAGGGTAATTAAGTTGGTTGCTGGTTTAAAATTATGTTAACTGGGGAGTGCAAATATTTGTTTAATCTCAACCTGTTGTATTCAGGTTAAGAGAATTGCCATTAAAATTTAATCCAACCAACCAACCTTAGAGGTTGCAGATGGTTACCGACTGTTTTGTAAAAAAACAGATGATGGTTGGAGTGTATACTCGGTTCAGGATACATATGATGTTGGTATTGGAATAATGGAAGGAAGGCACTCTATTCCCCTAATTAAGAAGAATATATATCAGTTTTCAAGAAATTCTCGGATGCACCCAACAAATTACAGTATTGCCAAGAATTTCCAGCTTTTTTATTTTTATTACAAATACAATAACTGGCGTTAAAGTCGCTGCAAAATTTACATAGCAAAGTTAGCAAACAATCTCTCCTTTCTCCTTTTATGAAGAAAGAGCTTTAGTAAATTTAAAAGAGTTATTTCGACCAACATAATATATCAAGAAAACACGTGTTTTAGCTAGAGTCATCATGGTGGTTACCCTCACTATGTGAAGAAATATGTGGAAATAATTGCAACATGTACTTTGGATACTTATTTTGCGTTAACAAGGGTTAAAAATACAATGGTTTAAATTAAATTCAGGATTCAGGTGTAAAAGAACTTTGAATTTTCTAAGAAAAGTCGAGCGGAACCTTAAGGTACTTTTGATGACTCCGTTGGCTAGGCTTGAAAATAAAGAAAGAGATAGACGTCTTGAAGAGAGATTGAAGCGTTTAGCACAAAAACAGAAGTACTAAACTTAGAAGATAAATGGTTGCTTTCAAACCTTATCACGCTTGTGTTAGAGACTTCAAATAAATCAAAAACGAGTTTTTCCTCATATATAGTATGGGTTTTTCTCGTGTTTTACAATTGAACTACTTTGTTGGATTAAAGTTTAATCCCACACACACACATTTACGGATGGTTACGGAGGTAACATTGGTTTGTCGGGTCTGTGGAGGATAATACAGGTACTGGTATGAGGGGTAAGAAATGATAGAAAAGTTACCCCTCGTAAATACAAATAATATAATGGTATTAGGGGTAAAAAACAATAGAAAACTTACCCCTCAACAAAAAAACAAAGTAATGAGATAGGACGGTTTAAAACATTACTTTTTCAATTTTCCCTTTAAGTTGGGTGCTCCTTTCAAATTTGATGTTCTTAGACATGCCTTGACGATTACATAATGAAGATAGAGCTTGTTCATAGACCTCGTTCAATGTTTTGCAAGCTTGTGGTTTAAGGTAATTACTTAGTTCTATCTGATTTTCAATAACCATCTCGCTTAGAAGGGCATTTGTGATTTCATAAAGACTTTTCATCTTAGCCGTTCTTACAGTGTCCAATCTTACCACCCTTCAAACCTAATCTTCTATTCTAAACTAAGCAGATTTAAGACTTATCTTTATGAAAACTTGAAGCAGAGCTTAGGTAAATGCAAAAGCGTAATAGCTGAACCTAAAAAGAAATGTGAATTTGAAATTCATAAATGTTAAAGCTATTTTTTATTTAATTGTTATTGTTTAGGGTTCTGGAGAAGAGTCTTGGAGCAAGTCTCCACTCAAGAATCTCCTCACCTAACCATTATTCTATAAAATACAGGAAACCTAAAAGACCAACATAAAAGTTAATTGTGTAGAGGGATGATTTCCCTCTCCCCTTTCTAAGAAGTTCTCCTTTCTCCTCAAACAAGAAATAGATTGCAAGGCTTAAAAGGGATATTTCAGAATCAGAATATATCAAAAAGCTATTCTTCATTTTAAGTTGGTCTTGGAATGTTTGTGAGTTGAGAAGAATTAACTTGTGGTAGACATAGAAAGGCAGAAATCCAGCTCTGCGTATATTATCTATGGAGAAGTTTTTGTGAGTAAAGGCAGATTTTTTGATTCAATTGCATAATCTTAATCTTGTACGGCTCATAGTCAACGTGGGGAAAAGCACATGAAGGAGGAAGAGGCAACAATTTTATTAAATGAATTAGGAGCTAACAATCTTGTTAATCCCAAGTTAGTTCTTATTGAACACAATGAACCAGACAGATACCGATTGCAAATTAGAGGCGATTATGACCGCAACGCAATTGCACTATTTGTAAGAAAAAGAGAGTTGTCATGCAAAATGAACAACAACTACTTGACTATTTCCACGCCATAGAATTTTTTTAATTAGAATTATAAATTAGAAAATCTAAGAGGCTGTCTTTGGATTAAATTTTAATTAAAAAAAATGACGCTTGCGTCGTAGGGGGAGCTTTTCAGGCTCGAATCAGGGTTTTTTATAGAGTCAGGCTTTCGTGGGACTTTAGTTTTCAAATTTTTTGCGTAAAAAAGCATTTAGAATTTCATGAAAGCTTTCATCCCTAATTAAGTGGTTTAGCGAGCAGAGGTTTTCAACCTGAGCGGCTATTCCCATGTAAGTAAACAAAAATTTATTTCTCCGCATATTTTTTGAAAGATGCAAGGCAACTCTTCATGAATTTCATAAATGGCTCGGGAAGAGAAATTGAAATCATTTTTTATCAATCCATGATATGTCATTTCCGCCAGGCAAATTGTCATGTCTCCAAATTATATCGCGTATTTGGAAGCTCCAAATATGATTTTGATTAGCAACAGCATGATGTACCATTTCAATTACGGGTTCCTCAACTTTTACAACGGGCATGATGTGCCACCCATTGCCACCCCCTAAAGCTAAGGACATCAAACAAGGGGTTTGTTCGTTGATTAATTGCTTAATACGCTCCACTTTGTCAGCACTTTTACCAAAAATTTTCGCCTGAATTTTTATAAAAGGGTAAGTTTGCTCAATCTTCGCTGCTATATTAGTGAAGCTATTGGCTTGACCAAGGTCAAAGTCTTCTTGAAAATTGCTGAGATTAACCCCTTGGATATTCAGGTATCGGATTAACCACTCATAGCCCGTGGGAATGCATCCTGTTTCATGACGCTGAGTAACTGTGAAACTATTCCAATTTTCTAACGTTGGCATGTAGATTCCAATTTTTTATCTTAACAATTGCAGGCATTCTATCCATATTTAAAGTGGTTTAAGAGTTTTGCGATAAGACAGGTAGTATGTTGTGGATTAAATTTTAATCCAACCAACCAACTACCTTAACCTTATGTTGGAGAAGGCTAAAAATAGTTTATTATTTCTAAAAAAGTCAAATGATGTTTACTCGGTTTAGGATACATGTTGGTAATGGAGAAAGGAAGGTATAGTATAGAGTAGTATCGAAATCGAGTATACACATCAAAAACAACAAAAAATTATGAAAAAAGTAAAAAGATAAGAAAACTTACCCTTAGAAATTAACAAATAATTAAGAATTATGTTGGTAAATCCCTTGATAATTATGCTATAAGTGCTAAGCTGCAGTCAGCAATCGAATGGGATAATCTCAAATGGTTATTTAAAATTATCCTGCGAAAATGCCTGATAATTATTGGCTTTGCAATCATTTCTTTATATATGCAATTACCTATTATCGAAGCCGAATTTTTCTGATTTTGGCTGATTAAAGAACGCGAGGGCTTTCTTGCTTAATTTAAGGTCCTCGATTGTGGTATGTTGAGGGCGGTAGTTACGTCTGGGAACCGTTATGACTCACCTTTTCTGCCTGGGCTAATCGAGGATTTGGAGGCAGATTACGTTTTAGCAGACGCTGGCTATGACTCAAAAGCAAACGCGTCAGCAGTTAAGGCCATTGATGCGGAACCTGTTATTTGCTTCTAATCCTAGAAGAGGAAAACGCAAGAAAATCAAGTATTCTAAGCTTTTGAAATCTATGCGGTATGTGGTGGAGCAGTTTAATGGGCACATTAAAGCGAACGTTTTGAGGGAATGCTGGGTGAAGCCAAAGGGTTTGTTGAAAAAGGCGGCGATGGTTATGGCTGGATTTATAAGTTGCGACCGGAAGCGATGAAATCTCTGATCCTTGGCGAAAAAAGCTTGAAAACGGTGAGCAAATACTGGGCTTGACCCAAACCTAGACGGTTATGGCGCCTGCGAGACACCCAACCACTGGCAATTACGGGTTCCAGCCCAGAGCTGCTCACTAAAGTATTAGGTAACAAAACTATAAAAAACGAATTGTGCACACTTCTAATGTCTTATTAATTTAAAAAGTGAAAAAGGGGAAAAGGGTTTTTGGTTGAGTTGTTTTTATAGCTTTTTTCTCATCACGAGAAACCCTACTAAGGCGATTGCGATGATTATAGCGATTGTTGCTACAACTATGTAGGTCATTAGGTCGGTTGTTGTCGCTACGTTTGATGCAGCTACAGCGGCTGGTCCTGGTGTTGTGGGTGCTTCGCCTGCAAAGAAGGATGTTTCGGCAGAAGATGGCCAGTATGAGCTTGAACCGGCGAAGTTGGCGATGACAGTATAACTGCCTGGAATGTCAGGTTTCCATGTTAAGGTGTATATGCCGCTGGAATCGCTTGTTGTGGTGCCGATTACTCGTTGGTTTCCGTTTGAGTCAATAACGCTGATGGTGACAGGAACACCAGTTGCGTTGGTGGGTTCCGGCTTTTGCATGTAAACATATTCCATCCAAGCGCTCATGCTATCGTCAGAAACTGCTGGAACGCCGTTTGGAAAGTCAGCTGCCTGTTCGTTCTGCTTTGTTCCCGCGGAGATGTCCGTCACACTACCTCTTATAATCATAGGCGCGCCTATTGTTGTAATAGGGTTGGGTGCAGTAACAGTTGTTTGGCTTGGTCCTCGACCGACGCTGTATAGTTGATTGTCATAGTAATTATCGTATACCAGGAAGCCGTCTGCAAGAACAGAGCATGATATGCCCGTACCTCCGCTGAAACTAGGCATGCTCATCATGCTCCAAATTTGTTTACCAGTTGCAGCGTCAAGGGCGGCTACGAAGTTTCCTTTGTAATATGGTGATTGAGCGCCGTTTCCATGCTGATCGGTGACGGCGTAGACCTTTCCGTCTGCAATGGCGGCTATGAAGACCGGCTCAAGGCCCCAAGGCGTATTGAGTCCATCATTGGTGCTGTTGCCTGATCCTAATGCTCCTCCTCCGTTGCCCCATTGCCAGACTAGCTGTCCATTCGATGTGTTGTAGTCATAGACGACTCCGCCGTATCCTGCGACGTAATCTTGGCCGTAAGCTGTAACCATCCATTGTCCTCCACCTGATCCGCTGCCGAAGTATTGAAAACCAGTGGGAAATGTCGTGTTTGTTGGGCCCCAAACTTGTTGTCCAGTGTATAAGCTATAGCCATACAATTGGAAAGTCTCTACGACGTACATAGTGATAATGCCGTTAACTGGATCTACTGAGGCGAGCCTTTGTGTGAAGGCACCTAAGACAGGGTTGTTTGATATTACTGCTGGCGCTGTGTAATTGTGGATCCAATATAACTGACCCACTGGACCATTGGTTGCGTTCAGGTTCATTACCCACATTGTGAACGGATTCGGAGTGTACTGGGGGCCTACACTGGAGGCTAAGTTGCTGCTTGTGCCGAATATAATGGAGCCGGGTATGACTGAATATATTGTCGGCCCAACAAGAACAACTCCATTCGGAGAAGTCCCAGTGGTGTCGACAGCGTATCCATCTAAGTCGGTAGTTATTGTCACATTCCATTCGTATGCGGTGGGTGCAGCGCCGTTAAATATTTGGCCTACGGGTCGCCAACCTGTACTTAAGTCGGCAATTACTCCCCCGCCTGACACTGCATCGGTCATGTTCCATTCAGCTAACCATCCAACGTGCTTGGCAACATTATAGTTTAGCACGTAGATGTCTAGATTGCCATTATCCTCGTAAACTGTAGTTCCTGCGGGAACATTTGTTACATTGAATATCCACGTTCCAGAGGCTCCGTCGTAACAAATCCATGTTTTGTTGGTGCCAAAACTTTGACTCTCCCATAAGAAGCCGCTAGGGATAACGCCGGATTGGTTAGGATTGACGAAATTTAGCAGTTCACCCCATGTTGGATTGATATTTGGATTCTGCCATATTACTTGACCAGTTCGAAGATCTAAGGCCGTATAAGGTCCAGCATTAACGTATGTAGAACCGGCTCCACTCGCGGTTGAGGCATCGCTCAATGGCATTTTGAAATAGAGGATTCCATTCATAATTATTGCATTAACGAATCTGCCTTCGTATGAGCTCCCGGAATAATAGGTTGCTCCATTGACAGCCGTATTGCCACCTCCGACAACGCCGCCGAACTCAATGGGTCTTGTCCACATTATGTGTCCAGTGTTAGGTGCTATGCCGTACGGGTTGTAAAGATTCTCGCTTGGGGAAGTCTGCTGCATAGAGCCTAGAAAGTCTTGAGATGCTGATCCAAGCCAATTTGATGAAATGGTATACCAATAGGTGTTTTGACCCTCTATTGGATGGGTCCAGTATTGCGTTGGAAGCGGATAGCTGTTTATTGCCGCAGGTAACGGTTGTTGTGTTACTGTGAATCCCAAGGTTACAGTTTCAGGCGTGTAAGTGTCTCCGGCTAAACCGTTGATTGAAGCTACCATTGCTGTTGTAAGTGGTACTGATGAAACTACTGATGATAGAGTTGGGTATATTTGTCCTCCATAAATGAACGTTGCTGTGTAATTGCCTACCTGAGTAGGTATGTAGTCAGTGCCTTGTTCACCTCCTGGGTTGGGAATAGTTGCCCAGTATTGTGTGGTATTTGTTCCGTCAGGTGCAGTGACGATTAGGGTGTAGGGTCCTTTTCTGATGTTGTTAGTTAGGAGTACATTGGGAAAAGGTTGAGCGGTCCATATTTCAATAGGCAAGGTTTGACCGACACCGATTGGGTTAGGTGCAAGGGAGATATACGCTTTATCCTCAATAGTCCATGGTGGATTGTGTGCGCTAACTGTTGGTATAAGTATAATTGAAGCACTTATAGTAATTGTTAGAAATAAAACAATTAAAATCGAGCCATATTTACTTCTTGTCTTATTCATTTTTCTTTTTCACCGAAAAAAATCTTATTTATCAACTAAACATATTTATGATTATTATAATATAAATCTTGTGTGAATATACTTCCGACGAAAAACTTCAAACAATCAAACAGATTCAAACATCAAATAAACAACCGCAATGACCTTTCTAGAATAAAAAATAGGATTCCTTTAACGCACAAACCAGTTCGCGCAAGCCAGATTAGATAACAGTCTAGTGCAGAGAAGAATAAAAGTTCCTGTTCCTTCATGCGCGGCTTGAATTTGTACAATGTAGAGGTGATTGTTATGTTAGAGATTCATGATTATAAAGAAATCAAAGAACAGATATGTTTGGAGAAACATCGTGTCAAGATTACAGAAAGGGGCACTGTTTATACATTGATCCGCAAGATCGTGATGGTACTCAAAGCAGTTGTCATATTTCGGTTAAAAAGTTTGGAAATATCGCGATCCATAACCTTACTCGCAACCCGAAAAAAAAATAAGAAAGTTAAATTAGCAACACAAAGATGCGTCAATGTGTTGTTAATTTAATGTATTCAAGGTGCAAATCGTTTTCTTAATAGTGCTAACACCATTGGATTTTTCCATTTTATTCTATTCTTGGCAATGATAACTGCGGACAAGACTATGATCATAGAGATGACTAACGTAATTCCAATAAATTGCGCAGGAAATTCTGGAATTGGGGCGGTAGTTGGCTGTGGAGTTGGAGTTACTGTTGGAGTTGCTGTTGGTGCGGATGTTGGAGCAAGCGTTGGATATGCTGGAAGGGTTATTGGACCAAGTACAGGTGTTGGAGTTGGAACTGCTGTTGCTGATGGGACAGGTGTTGCAGTTGGAGCAGTCGTAACCGTGTTTATCACCGAGACCGAATTGTCAGCTTGATTTGGAACATATGCATATGCACCGTTAGACGTGAAAGCTACACCAGCAGGCGAGTTTCCAACGTTTACTGTGGCCGTCACCGTATTCGTAGCAGTGCTTATCACCGAGACCGTACCGCCGCCGCCTTGCCCTGTAACACCGGATCCGACATGATTTACAACATAGGCATATGAGTTATTGGGCGTCACAGCCACAGCGTAAGGATCAGTGCCAACGTTAATTGTACCTGCAACAGTATTTGTAGCCGTGCTTATCACAGAGATCGTACCGCTACCGGAATTTGTAACATATGCATAAGCGCCGTTAGGCGCTACAGAGACAAAACTAGGCGAGGTCCCAACGTTTATCGTGGCTGTCACAGCATTGGTAGCAGTGCTTATAACAGAAACCGTTCCACTGCCAGAATTTGTTACATAAGCGTATGTCCCGTTAGGTGCTATAGCTACACCACTAGGATAGCTGGAGGAGGGCAAGGTTACAGTTGCCGTAACCGTATTCGTCGCCGTACTTATCACCGAGACTGTATTTGTGGCATCACTTGTAACATAAGCGTATGCGCCATTGGGTGTTATAGCCACATCATTAGGACTTATAGTAGAACTTAAACTACCAAAACCAGCGCTTATCGTCGCCGTCACAGTATTCGTAGCTGTGCTAATCACTGACACCGTACCCAGGATGCCGCCGTTAAAACCCACAACAACTATACCGCCATGATTTGCAACAAAAACAAATTGGCCATTAGGCGTGACAGCTAAAGCGACCGGATCATCTCCAGTAACTACCGTAGCCGTCACAGTATTCGTAGCTGTGTTTATCACCGCGACAGTAGTGCCGCCTGTACCAGTCAACGGCGAAAGGTTACCTGTATTCGCAACATAAGCAAATGTGCCGTTGGGACTTATGGCCATACCAACAGGACCGCTTAGAGCAGTGGGAGCTACAATCGTCGTTGCAACTGTCTGGGCTTGAACTGACTGAGGCAAGAATGCGAAAGCAGAGAAAGTGAAGAAGATGACAAGAATGATGTAGCTTACCTTCAAAGCCTTTGTTGTTCCTCGTTTCATTCTTTCACCCCATCAATCAAACCGTCCGCTGATGTCAACCGCATTCTTCCAGCGCAGGAGCACTGCTTGAAAAACGAAATTAGAAATTCGATTATCACGTTTTGCAGCTTCTTCATTTCTTTCATCCTCAAATTACTACTTCATTTCGCGCTCTATATTTACTTCTGGTCTTATTCATTTTTCTTTTTCACCGAAAAAAATCTTATTTATCAACTAAACATATTTATGATTATTATAATATAAATCTTGTGTGAATATACTTCCGACGAAAAACTTCAAACAATCAAACAGATTCAAACATCAAATAAACAACCGCAATGACCTTTCTAGAATAAAAAATCCCATCAATATTAAGCAAACACAAATCAGAACGATTTCTATCCTTATTGAGATTTATCTGTAACTGCAATCACACCATCAAAATGGTCAAGCATTTTCCGAGTTTTTGAAAAGTAGTGCAGGTTGAGTCTGAGCCTTAAATTTGATGTTCGCGGTCCATTGAGGCGATGTCTTAATCGCTGCATGATCTTTCACCGTTTTGACCACGCAGCTCATAGCCTCACTGCAACATTGTAATGTCCAGCCCATCAAAGCAGAGTCTTTGTCGCGCATCGATTTTTCGCTGTTTTAATCGATACGCTCTATGCCTCAATGCATCGCGATTAAAGCGTGCTCCTCAACCTGCAAAAAAGGTATTGTTATCGTACACTATTAAATATTGTGACTTTTATGTAACAAATAATACTATCCATGTCTCATTTGGCACAATCGTGCTGGAGCAAGAATTCTACTGAAAAAAGGCATGAATGTTTCAATAAGGCGGGATGATTTCCTCATATTATTTTTATCTTCCAAAAGCGTTGCTTTCATTATGTCAAAATTAGCTTTATCATCAGACAAGCAAAAACCAACAATATGTTTTATGCTGTTATAGACTTATTAATTTATTCCAATTTTCACATTAAATGTTTGGTTTAAATTTTAATCCAAACCAACCAACCACTACTTTACGACTGAGATATGGCTTCTTTTCAGAAAAGAAGCAAGGCAATAAGCACGCTTTCAGGGTATGAGAAAAGAATTAAGGAGAACCATTAGGCGAAAACTCAATTGTAGCAAAAAACGATTAGCAAACAAGGCAAGTGCAGTAAATAAAAAAAACTAGAATTTAACTTCCATCTTATCTTTTTGGTCCCTAAATGTAAACCCAAAAAATATGAGTGCTGCAGAGACTTCGGCAGAAAATGCATATAATTAGGAGAGATGAATTGTCTCTCTGTAGAATAAAGAAGGTGTTGGTTTGCTGTCAGTTTCAAGCAGTTTTAGATCTTCTTCTTGCTTAGAGTAGTGCGGAAGGTTTTTTTGCATTTGGCGCAGTCAAAAAGTCCAATTTCTAGTTGGGTTTTCTTTCCTGTTTTGTCAGCTCTGCCCGCCATAACCCATTTCTTCCTCGGTGAAGCAGCTTCTGTTCCACATGTTTTACATTTTGCCATACACTCGCCTCCATAAATGTGATAGTAGATGACACATAGAACCATGAATAAAACTATTTGCTTAACAATCAATTATGAATAGTAGAAAAGCCTGAACCCTGAAACAAACAGATAGGATCTTACCTGTTCTACACTCTGAAGGGTACTAGTCCCTGGGGGTGTCATACCTAAAAGAGGGTGGAACCGGCCCAACCACAAAACAGAGCGTGTGAAAACTAATTTTAATTTTAGAAATTGCTGCATATCTAAGAACGCGTCCTAACACTTACCGAATCCCAATAACCCTACCATTTTTCAGCGCATACGCTGATTAGTTTAATTCAATTTTTTCTCTGTTGTTAATTGGCTTCACTCTTCGTAGTTGTTATTTAGTTTCACCCTTCTTCTTGATGTCTACGTAAGTCTTCTTTTTCACTTTCTTTCTAATCGGGCAATTAAGTCGAATACTCGATTTGCACCTGCGGCAGTTCTTAACTAAACCTGCTCTTAATTGACACATTTTCATTTACCTCTTCTTTCATGTTTACACTCATTGCTCGTATGTTTATACTCTTGCTTTTTTTTATTGGTCTGGTAATATTGATAATAAAATCTTTGCAATTGGTTATCAAAAATTGAAATCTATTTAATTAATTATTTAAACGCAAAATATTATTTGTTTTAGATAATAATGACAAAATCTGTGTCGAAAAAGTAAGTCTTTTTCACACTTGTCTATTTAAGTCGTAAATAAGACTAAAATTAAGTTATTAAGTTAAATAAAGCTATATTAGTGGCGATTTTGTGTTATAATGGTATTAGAGAGGTGAATACCTTTGAGTGATGAACAAACGAAAATTTTAAGGGAAATCTTAGACGAAGTAAAAATCATTAATGCATACTTGCTTAACTTACGAAGTGAAAAGGCTGGTCAACAAGATATTATGTCTCAGTCTCCGCAATCTCGAAAAACAGAGACTGAAAAAACACCGAAAATTGACGCAAAGACAAAAAAGAAATCGGAATAACCTGAACAACTTTATTGGAAAAGCCTAACCGTAAATTCCTATTTTGTTTGCGGTCTCTTAGTGGCTAATTCCTTGTATGTGCGCAGTTTTGTTTAATCAACTGATTAAACACTCCAATTTCAAACGTCAGGCATCTCTATCTTTTCGCCATTTTTAAAGTAAACCTTGCATTTATTACAATAAAAGATTTTTTCATCCTTTTCGGTAGTTGCAATCCAAAAAGCTATCGCTCCACATATGTTATGTATTGCTCCGCTACTCATTTATTAACACACTCATCAACAAATTTAACTTTCATTGTTTTCTACCTTTCCTCTCATCATCAAAATCATGGTAACGTCCATACCCCTCTCCGTAAACGTCAGCACATTGATTCTGTATTTTAGTTATGCCTAATAACGCATCCTGTACTTGTTTCACAAGCACATCATAACATTGTTTGTAAATAACCACTGCCTCTTTTCCTTTTAGCTTATGAATTGAACTTGTACCTTCCTCTTCACAACAGATACATCCCATGCCCTGCCATAGAATTAAGCCTATATGAGTTAAAAAAAACAGTATGAAAAAACTTCTAAGTAGCCCTTATGTTAAAGTTGCTTAAAAGAATAGGAATCATGTTTTATTTTTCTTTATTCTCCATTTAGGAATTTTGTAACTTAGGAAAACAGCAATACGCGAACCCACAAGAAGATAAACAATAATTTCCAACAAGAGAACCAATTTTGATAATTTGCAAAATAAGAGTTTAGCAAATATGCACCAGTGGCACCCAAAATAACAGCAAAAAATAATTGATAAAAAGCTAATGATGCTATATATAGTGGTGAATGATATTGGATGGCGCGTTTGTGTTTTATGTTAATCATTCAAACAATAAAGCAACCATTAATGCTGCGATTTGCGGTAAATTTGTTAGTCGAAGGCGTGACAAAACATTGAATGGGTATTGGAGTACGTAGAGCATGAACCATTCAAAGCACTTAGAGACGCGGAAGAATATGCAAAGAAAACGGAAAAGAAAAACATTAACAAATGTGCTTTCTGCATTAAATAATAGAACATGTCATCTCAGATGTTTTGGACATGAAAACTGGTCAAGCAATTTTCCTTAAAGCCTGAACCCAGGAAGCGGAGAAAATAGGCAAAACAGACTTGCATTTCTTATGTGTTGAACTTAAGAAATAGGGGGATACATTCTTAATTTTTACCCAGTTTTCTTGATTAAAATTTAATCCAACCAACCAACCTTAACGGTAACATTAAGCTTCCAAACGTTTTTTAAAAAACACTTGGTTGGATAGGTTAGAGGTGTATACTTGATTTAGTAGGTATACTATAGAGGATAGCTAGATAGTATCGAAATCGAGTATACACTCAAAATAAAGCGCCTAAGAAGAAAAACAACTTTTGAGAAGCATTTCGGTAAAGATGGCATCATAGTGAAGGAACTTTTTGACCCCCTGAAAGAAGGAACACCTCTCAATGAACTAAGAAAAATGCCCACGGAAGAGCTCACTAAACTCAGAGATGCTGTTGGAATTGAACAGGGAAAAGAAGAGATGAAACAGAGGTCAACACAAAAAGGTAAAGACTTTGAAGATGAATGCGAGGAGTTTCTGAGCAAGATTGTAAAAGTTCACATGGGCGACATGTTAGAACGCACTTCAGATATGGTGGGTGAGATTACAAACAGCAAGAAAGATGACTTCACAATTAACGTCTCAGGAAAAGCAGAATACCGAATTGTTGTAGAAGCAAAATATTGGGAAGCATTCCGTCGACAAAAATTCGCAAAGAACTTGATGAAGCTTTAGAAAACAGAGCTGCAAAGATAGGTATTTTTGTGACACGAAGGGTTGAAGTATGTTGGTGAGAATGCTTTGTCTGGTCTTCAGATGTTTTCAGCTGCTTCTCTATTTAGAACAAAGCACTGCAGGCTGAAGAGGCGTATGAGGTGATGTTTCTCAAACCTCTGACCTTGCTAACGGCTTATGCACAATCTGCGCTTGCAATGGCTTTCAGCTCGGAAACTGTTGTCTCAAATTCGCTGCTGCTCATGATTTAAATCGAGATAGATTTTGATTATGCTCCGCCAATGGATACTATAAGATCGGTCATAAAACCAAACAAAAGCCCTATGAATATGCCAGTCATTATTGTTTTGTTTGAGGTCTGCTTCATTGCTACTGAGTACATAAGAAGTATCACAAAGACAAGTGCTCCGCCTGCGAATGACAAGAAGAGTATATATAAGATTGGAGAAACCCAGATGCTCCCTAATAGCGTACCAAGAAATGTAGGGCCACCACCTATCAAGCCGAGTCGTATAAGAAAACTTACCGGCAATCTTTTTTCACTGCTTGTAAGCGGACCCAATATCCCAAATCCTTCTGTTGCGTTGTGCGCTGCAAAGCCTATTATGAGCAATAATGCAAGACCTATCGCTCCCGAAACATAAGACTGACCTATTGACAGCCCCTCGCTGAAGTTATGGGCTCCTATCCCAATTGCTATCATTGTTGCAAGCTTGAATCTATCTATGTTGGCTGCGTCCTTCCATGCCATGCTGTTCTCTAACTTCGCCTCGGTCTTTGCTGTGCCTTTCATGTACCTGCTTTCATAAATTGCAAGACCGATTAATCCTATGGCTATGCCTGCGAACATTGTTATTAGTGCAGTTACTCCATCTATCATCGGAGTTCTGCCTGCAATAGAGCTTATCACAGATGTTGTTACAGACTCCCACGCGTGACCAAATACGTCTATTACTAAAAAGACAAGTATGCCAATAGCAAGTGCGTTTAAGAACGCCTTCTTCTTCTGGCTAAAGTTCATCAGTGCTACTGGGAAACCCAGAAAGATTGTGAAACCGGCAATGGCGCCGAGCAATAATAACTGATAATAATCTATCAACTATGTACACCTTATCTGATTACTTAGGTTTGCCTAAGTGGCGCAGTTACATATTAACATTTAGGCAAACCTAAGTCATTTGCTTCATAAACAATAGGTGCTTAGATTTCAAAACATATATAGCAAAATCAACAATTTATCTAACTGAGACCGCAGACCATGCCTACCTCCGAAAGCGTTGAAGAATATCTAGAAGCACTTTGGGTATCAGAAGAAAGGGGCGAAAAATTAGCGCACCTCACGTGGGTGGCAGATCACATAGGAATAGCAGCGCCAAGCGCCCTAGAAATGCTTAAGAAATTAGAGAAAGAAGGCTACGTAATTTACAAGACAAGACAGGGCATCGAACTTACCGAAAAAGGAAGAAAAGTAGCGAAAAGAATTATCCGTGCCCACAGATTAACAGAAGTATTGATGAAAGAAGCGCTCAAAACAGACATTCAAGAAGAAACCGTTTGTGGAATGGAACATCACATGGACGAAAAATTCATGGATGCCCTATGTACACTACTTAACCATCCAAGAAAATGCCCCCACGGACACGTTATCCCTAAAGGTAAATGTTGCGTATAACAGCGCGCTTTCAGAAGACCTAAAAGAAGTTAGATATGCCAAATTTGGGAGCGAAAATTCACAGCGCGGGCAAACAAACCTAAGACTAAGACTAAAAAATACCAAAATTAGTTCAACTAAAGCATCGCAAGTTAATCAAAAGACACAATGCTACATCTTTGCCTAATCGTTCATTAACACGATTTGTCCAAAGTCAAACCTAATATCTCTATAAAACTCAAAAATGCGCCAACCGAAAAGCCGCCATAAACTCAGAAAACCCATTCGTCTAAAGCCTGCCTTCTTAAAAACCGCCATCCACTATGGAACAAGCCTAGTTATATTAATAGATGACCAGCAGGCTTTAAATCAGGGTTACACTCAAGACGCCAATAACTTCTATGTATGGTACACAACTCACTTCAGCACACATCAAGTGAAAGTGAATTTTGCAGTACCTTCTACATCGCAAGTAATATCCTTTGGATCTCTTCTTGCCGTCGGGATAACAGTTCCCGAAATCATTTTAATCTACGCAGTAGTAGCCGTCAGACGCTTAACACGAAAACCTGAAAACGCATAACCCAAACCCCGAAAATTAACGTTAAGTAGCTACATTATGAATTGAATGGTTGATTGTTACTTTGAAGTTGTGGTGGCATTTTTTACATTTCTAATCTTCAATAGTAAAGCTATAGTTTTCCAGCGAACTTGAAGGTTTGTCAACTTCTTTGCCGCAACTATGACAATGAACCATTGAGCATCCATCTTCTCTTTGATGGCCTAAGAATATGAATATTATGAACTCAAAATATGTAGTGTAACAACTATAGCTAAGTAATTTTTTATCATCTTCGTTCATGTTTAATCCCTGAGCTTCTATTTCTGCTGTCTAGTAAGCCTTTAGAAAGTTGTTTTCGCCGTGAAAGCTTGAAAGCGATCAAACAAAGTACAAACAAAGGTAAGATTGCTAACTATGCAAACTCTGGTAATGGAAGGTCAGATGCTTTATCGAAATTGAGGATGCTGACAAAGTAATTACCGAAGAAAACATGAGAAGAACATAATGACCTGCTGGAGATGAAAATTATTTACGTTGAAGAGGCACAAAGGAAAGTCTGTGTCCCCAGAAAAACTTTGACCAACTCTTCGACTTCTCTATTTACCAATAAGTCCCTTCCTGTTTAGCTTCTAAAGTCAGAAATTCGAGCAAGTTTCAATTCTTAATTATCCACTAGACCATAAGATTGGTCAAATTCCAGTTCTAAAGTGGCATTATTTGAATCTGAGCAATACCTTTTACTGATTCAGTCATTGTCAAGTTTGAGCCGGTTAGGGTAAGCGGCCAGTATAATCCAGAGAGAGCTGTACCGTTTGCTTGGATAGCAACAATGATGTTTGTGTTCATGTTTACGCGGCTACCGTTTAATGCGATTGCGTATCCGTCTGAGCCTATCACCTTAACCACATAGCCTGAAGTTAATAGGCTACTGTTGATTACACCGTTGTTCTCAGCCCATACTACTAACCTGTGAAGCGGGATCCCTAACCATAATGTGCTAGAATCGTTATAGACCACGGTTCCTGCGCTGGCTTGGGATTGGAATGTTAAACGAGACATTGCCACTGCATTTGTCCCGTTTATTATCAGATTAAAATCTCGAATTGGGGTCACTGAGGGCGATGGTGAAGCTGAGGGCGAGGATGTCGGAAAAGGCATGTTGAGGTTGCTAAAAGCCGCAAAGACCACAACAACTAAGGCAAATATCAGAAGGGCTGCTATTATTAATATTGCTTTTTCATGTTGCTTAATAGTTTGCATTCTTTTCAAATGCAACATGCCGATGGATGTATTTATACCTCTTTCAAAAATCGAAAATCTCAATCTGTCCTTTTCATTTTCAGATTCGACGTTATTGGCCCTTCAGTTAATGTTGCCAAGGTCTAATTCCTAGTGAAATTGCAACTGGAAGATCCAAGGTAATAACCTATGCAGACAACTTCCTTAAACCATAAAGGGGAGAAGGGAATCACACCTCAACTCAAACTCCATCCCATAGTTGTAGTTGAGTTTTTTTCTGCTTGAAGCACATTTTTTCAGCAAAAGGCCGAACTCTACTCTTATCAGATTGAAATTCATACTGATCACAATTTAACCAGTTAAAAAATGGGTTTATAAGAAAAACGATTTGGATTGATTATGGATGATCACCAAACCATTTAATAAACCACTTTTCTCTTGCTAATGTTCGCTCGTTCATAGTTTCGCAGGTGGCTTTCCAATCAGGGTTTTCTTTTTCTGTATTGACCCATTTTTCGGTGAAAGGTGGCATTTCTTTTTTGGCTTCTTCTAAGAGTTGTTTTATTTTAGCATTTGCAAGTTCAGGAGTGTTATACCCTTTATATGATAATTGTTCAATTGGAATTAATTCTTCATAAAGTCTACCTTTACTCATGTTTTTACTATTCCCCTTTTTTGGATAAGGCTACTTTCCTTTTGTTTGGTTTCACTAAATTTTCTGCTAATTTAGGGCAATACTTGTCATCCAATCGGTCATAGTATCCTACTTCGAATTTAGAAGGATAAAGCGCTCCATATTCAGTGCATCCAAGCATTTGAGAAACAGTATACGCTATCTCTATCCGATCGCTTGACTCAAAATAGTTGTTTTCTATCATCTGAACGATGTTGGTGCTCATATTTTTGCGCGTGACAATGTATTGCTTAAACTTGAGTGGACCCATTTCTTCTATTAGTTTCTTAGGGGACCATGCAACATACTGCTGAAGATTATTTTCAAGAGCTGGGTCTATGGCAAACTTTTCTTCGGGTAACAGAGTTCCTAGTTTGTAGGCTAATTTGCTTTTGACTATCTCTTTGAGTTTTGGCTCTATCATTAGTCTAAAGCTAAAGACGACTTCATCGTCAACTCTGTCTCTGCTCAAAAAATGAAAGCTTTGTACTCCCTTTAGGTCATTGACAAATCTGTAGATATCGACAAGAACTTTTTTTACTATATCAGGAGTGCATTTGAAAACCGCTACACACCATTCGTTTACTTCTACCATAACATCATCTAGTTAATTTCTAGTTTGAACTTAAAAATGTGGGGATTAGAAGCGGCTCTTGGATGCTTTACTTTTTTGGTCAACATCATCCATTGCAATGACATAGCTTAGAACAAGAAATGGATCAAAATCTGGCCGGCTAATTTCATTGCAATAGGAATCTCTTATGGTTACCCAATTCTTATTTATTTGCGCAATAAGACTCCCTTCACGGGCTAGCATTTTGTAGTTATGTTCCGTGAAGTTACCCTTAACCGTCGCTATCCGTTGTCCTTGCGCATCTTCCATCCACCATTCACTTCCAATAATTTTTACTATTTTCTTCTTAATTTTTGCCTTGAGCTGCCCGGTTTGGTCTTTGACTTCGTACTCGTTGTGAATTGAGATAATTTTGGCGTTTATCTAACCCAATTGAGTGCCGTTGAGGTCTTCAAACCAGAATTTGGGTGCCATGCCGACAATTTTTGCTTTTACGTAACCTAAAAGGTTCCCGTTTGAGTCTTTAACGCCATAAATTTCTCTGAGAGAAGCCAACTTTTGCTCTATAATATACTTATTCTGGTCAAACATACCCATTCTCAAAACCCTCTTTGTTGCTCATCTAATCGTTTGCTAAGTAATATTTCTTTTCCGAAGCATGCTTCACTGTTATTTTTAGGTGCCAAGTCTTAGCTTTAAAAAAGTGGTATCCTTATTCTCGGCTTCCGAACTTTTTCTTCATGCAGTCTTCACAAAAATTGTTCTTAAACCGCCTTACTCTTCTTGGCAAAAACATTTTTCCGCAACCACTACATTTGATTTCAGTAATATTTTTGGGCTCAAGCAACTTTAACCTTCGCTCTACCTCAACTCTAACTTCAGAATCATCAACCTCATTTAATGCACCAGTTAAAAGAATCCGAGCTTGCTCAACGCTTCTTTCACCAAAAAGATTTTCGAAAATGTTGACATTATCGCTTTTGTTAACTTGAGATGGCAGCATGCATACGTAGTTTAAAGGGTAACTCTGACTTATTCAGGTCAATTACTGAAAAGCAAAAACGGTGCCTCTTGGAATAATCTGCTATATTATCGCGCTTGATGATATACAGTTTGAGGTCCACGACAATCAACACTTAGAACCAGAATAGCAGGGTTCAACTTAATAATTGTAACTTAAGACTCACCATTTATCAAACCAAAACTAGACTCGCCACTTGAAGGGCACGTATTTAAAAAAACGATTTCTGCTGTTTCTAAAAAGTCTGGAACCAAGTGTAAACTCAGAAAAAGTTTTTAAACTTGACCAATAGAATTAGCTTAAAGACCTTTTGAAGGCGGTGAATTACAATGGCTTTTTATGAGAAACATCCTGGACACGAAAAACACCTATGCTTTAAAGTTTCCAATAAAACAACAACTCTCGAAGAGTACAAAGCGTTAGTGAAAGATGCCAAGTATCTGTGCAAACACTGTGGACGCGTAGCCGCAAAAGCAGAAAACCTCTGCGACCCAATACCGCTCTAAAAAATACCTTAAAGAAATTCTCATTTTCTTTAAAAAAGCTATTTTTAATTAAGTTGCCCATCCTCAGTTGGGTTTGGGATTAAATTTTAATCCAACCAACCACGACGACCTTACACCAAGCAACCTAAGCAACCTGAAAAAACAGATGTTTTTGGATGGTTGATTGGATGGTTAGGTATGTGGAATAGCTGTGTGTGAGGGGTATAAAACAATAAAGAAATTACCCCTCATAAAGATAAAACAAACTATAATGCATCAAGAAGTAAAAAAGACAAGAAAAGTTACCCCTCGCAAAAAGAGAGAAATAGGCTAATATTGCTTTCCAGTCGTTTTCAAAGGATACTCCTTTTTAGGCTTTTCCAGTTCCTCTTGCAAAGAATCAGGGTTCCGCAGATACACTTGCCATATCTCATAAACACATCTAAAACAATATCGTTTGCCCTCTCCTAATCCACATTCAGTCAATTTCTGATAAAAAACCCCAAATTTATCGTCTTTTGAGAAGAGATGCTGAAAAAGTGACCGTTCATAATCACTTGGTTCATCTTCTTCAAAATCGGAGGTAAGATACCCACATCTCGCACACAAAAAATCTTTCCTTGAAGATTCGTTGCAGACTGTTAGGCAATGAGCACACAAATTTTTAATAGTATAACTTGAACCGATAGCTTGCCCATTTTCAAAGGTAACAACTTCAAATTCGATATCTACTCGCAACTTAGATACGTTACAGAATGGGCAATTCGTCTCTACCGAATAGGCATTAGCGATTTTTCCACTATCTGGAACCAATTTCATAGTTCTTTCTCTTTTGCTAATTTTATTTTTATGTCTATGCTTGGAAGCGATTGGTTTTATTACAGGTCAGTTTTATGTTTTTGTTGTTGTGTACATTAAATTTTAACCCTTCATTGTTTACTATTCTAAGTATTCTTCTTGGTCAGCCATGAAGTAGTTTCCATGTCCTTCATGAAAACTACCCAATTTTGTCCAATCGTATCCGCAAATTTGCTGTGAATTTTATATAAAGTTTGGATATAAAGTCTGTTTGCTTGTTTGTATTCTTTTTTCGGCATTTCCTCTCCATGTTCTGGCAAGCATTGCTTGTATGCTTCATCTATTGCTGAGTCAAGAGTCTTCTTTGCTTCCTGCACTATTATGTCGTCTTGGGTGTAAACTTCCCATGCTTTTTTAATTCCGTCACGATAAGCCCTTTTTGCCTCTTTTATCGTCTCTTCTGGTTTAGTCAGAGTCTTCCTTTCCTTAATTAAATGCCCCCAACTTGTGCTAACTTCGATTCTAAAGAATTTCTGCGCGTTCACTTTTATCACCACACTACAATAAGAGAGGTAAGTTATTCTCTTTTTCGCTGAGGCAAAAAAGAAGAGAGTTTTTAGGCTTTCTTTTGGGTTGAGAAAATAGACTTTGCGTTTCATCCACTTGTTTTATTTTGACCTATAATCGCTAGAGATTGAGGTGTAGGGATTCTCTTTCTCTCTTCTCTCGGCAGTGTCTTTCATTTCTTCAATGACTTGGTTTATACTTGTCACAGGTAACAAGTTCCACAAAACGATTGACCGTGATAATAGTTTAATTTGCTCATTAACTGCACTGACCTTAATCTCAAAAATTGTCATCTCTTTATCCGTCACATAAAGTTCTACAATACAGTCTTTAGGATGTTCTTCTGGGATTCCCCGAACAAGTATTGCGTAATAATCGCGTTTTCCCTTTGAAAAGAGGCTTCCATCCGAATCAACGGGTGTCCAATTTAACGTCGCCAATTGCTTTCTCACTCATGCCTTTTGCACTCATTGGTTGAGTGTTGAAGTCTTTCCAATTTAAGTGTGTGCTTTTCAGCCCAAAGTAAAAAAAGAAAAAAAATAGAGAGGTAACTATGCCTTTGCCGAGGGTTTACTTTTTCTTTGCTGGGGCTTTCTTTTCTTCTTTCTTAACTGGTTTCTTGGCCACTAAATTAACCTCGGGATATAATATATGTGGCTATTTGTATTTATAATTTGCTAAACAAGGAGGAAAAAGATAACAAAGCTTAATATTGACTTAAAAATAAAAAGAGGCTACGGAGAAAGTCGATATGAACGAATTAGAAATAGCTGTGGCTCCAATGCACAGATTATGTAAGAAAGCTGGAGCGGACAGGGTGAGTGAAGCAGCAGCGGAGGAACTTGCAAAAGTTCTCGAGGAGATAGGTGTTAAGATTGCTAAAGAAGCACTTGATTATGCTTTGCATGCCCGAAGAAAAACCATTAAAGTGGAAGATATTGAAATCGCTACTAGAAAAGTGATGGGAAAATAGTAATAAGAACGAGGAATAGCGAGAGAGCCTTGCTTACTCTATCCATACTTGCTCTGGGAGATTGTTTGCAATAAAAGGTTTTCACTAAAAATCTCTCGACTTATTTCAGTCAAAGTTTGAGACCGTGTGAAAAATTAGACAACGACTAATTGGAAGCTTGAAAATTACCTAATGCGTTTCACTAATTTTATTGTTTTACTTTTTTACCCTTTAACAAGCGCTTAAATTAGAGCTTCAACCCCGAGACTAAAATCTTCAAATGTGACAGCGTTCAATCAAGTTGTCATCAATCAAATAGCGATATAGTTCTTGAAAGTCACATACTAAGCTGGATCCGGAACGATCACGGCAAATTGTTGCTACCCTTCACCGGGTCTTCCCTTAGGGAAGGGCGTGTTAAGGCCTCCATCGAAAGGCCCAGGCGCTGCGCCATGGCAGGCTCATCAAGGTACGCCGCTCTTCCACAGGCGATCAGCTTCAACATCTCATCGTCCCACATGATGGCATCCAGCGCCTTGACTAGCCGCCGGTCTGTGAAGAGCTTGAAACAGGCATCACAAGGACAGTCCTTAATGTATTCCCTAGGCAACAGATTGCCGAAGCCGTGCTCCCTGAGAATGACGGAGAGCCCGTAAGGCCCAAAGAGCCTCATGGCGTGCACGTAAGGGTTACTTTCAGAGCGGTCCAAGATGGTCTCCAGGCTCTCTTGCCGTAAGTCTCCAAGGAGCATTGGATGGGTCGGAGGGAGGGCAACGAAGGCCCCTGTGCAGCCTATGACCTTCCCGTTGGGGAACACCAGCGGCGAACTCGCCAAGACACACCCACCCCGAGCTGGTACGCTTTCCGTCGCGAAATTCGGATGCCCCATCAGATTCTGGGCCCTCCCGACCGGTGCGGTGACCGTGACCTTCATGTGCTCCCCCTCACCGCTGGCGCGCAGGGCTTCCTCTAGCCGTAGGAAGGAAGGGTCGGCCTTGCTGTCGGTACAGATGGCCAGGTCGTAAAGATGCCCTGTCTCGCGCGCCGCCCACGCTGCGTTCTTGATGTTCTCCAAAGGGATTAGCTTCAGGTGGTGGGCGTCTGTGCTCAAGGAGATCAGCTGAATTCCCTCCATCCTCTGCAGGACTTCCAGGGCTCGCTCCCTTGTCGGTGCCCAGAAGGCGTTTGTCACCGTGGTGACGAAAAGGCCAAGCCGCCTCGCATGGGTCGAAATCACCTCGAGCCTGTCGAGGTCGTAGAAGGGCTCGCCCCCTGTTAGGCCGAGGCTCAAGATGTACTTGTTCCGGTAGGAACTAACCTGGCGGATCCAATCCAACGCTTCCTCAAGTCCCATCTCCTTCCTCCGCTTCGGACCAGCTTCCACTATGCAGTGCGGACATGAAATCGTGCACTTGTATGTAAGCATGAAACCGATGTTCTTAAGAAACGGGAATCCTGGTTGGAAGGACAACTGGCTCTCCTGTCAAGTTGACGATAGAGGAACAAAATAGAAAAAGCGGGCGCGTTGCCGCACCGTAGTCTATTCCTTTGTCTTCAGTGTTATGGCGACGGTTCCAGTTTTCATTTTCTCTACGTCTGCAAGCTTCAGCGGAGTTATGGCTGACACCGTAAATCTCTCTGCAAACTGGGGGTCGCCTTTGATTCGGTCAATGACAGCTCTGTCTTTGGCCAAGTCTATCTGTATGACGTAGTTAAGGGGGATCTTACCATGAGGACCGATCTCAATGTAACTACCCAATTTGACTAAGTATTCTGGAATACCGACGAGTTCCTTCTTTTTGACGGATTCATTTGGTTTTGACATAAAATCACTAAATTAAGTTTAGTTTATCTACATATTTAAGATTTGGGGGATAGCTGCTGTAACGAATGACTGAGAGTTCTTTCCAGTCATTTCTTTGTTGCTTTTTGGTTTGAAATTCAGTTCAGGCTTATTTTCATAGAAAAGGTTGTGAATTGAAGCTTTCAATATTTTTAGCATATCATGGTCTTTAAGCTTGGGTTTAAAACAAAAAGCCTCAAGTTTAAGCAGGGGAACTCATACCTGTTTCAGACTGTGTGAAAAGTCTCTTTCTTTGATGGCTATTTACCGTTAACCTTAAATCTAGACTGCTTTTAAAGCAACTAAAAGAGCCGCTCTAGTAAGAGACAAATGTACTAGGGATAGGCGTGGAAGGTACATGTTCAGGGGCGAATATGATGGCGCGGTTGATCGTCTGAGGATTAGGTTGGCTACTTCGGAGGGTAAAGAGAAAGGTCGCCTGCGGAGGACGTTAGCTGAGCATCCGTTTGGGACTATTAAGCGTGCTTTTAATCAGGGTTATTTGCTTTTGAAGGGATTTAGGAAGGTTAAGGGGGAGGTTGGTTTTACGATGCTTGCGTACAACATGAGGCGAGTGAATCAACATTTTTGGAGTTGGAACGATAATAAATTTGATGAAGAAGTAAAAAAAAGAGAAAACAAGCAAAAGAGTCTTGCAGATAACAGTTCGGTTACTAAATGTCTTTAGGAATTAGCCATGAGTTTTAACACAGTCTGTATTGGGAGTGGGCCGTACCGGATTTGAACCGGTGATCTTCGCCGCGTGAGGGCGACGTCCTAGCCAGCTAGACTAACGGCCCAATGTTTTGGATTGTGAATACATAGTTTTCCTTCATAAAACCTTTACTTAACAAATACATAACTGAATGCAATTGGTGAATTCTAAATGCATGAGACAGACCACTTTGAAGAACACAAGCACGATGGCTTCCTAATTTTCGCGTGTTTTTTGGGTAGCGCACTAGTAGGCTACATCTTAATGAACCATTTTGCTCTGCTAGGCATCTAAACTAAAGATGCTTCAGAAACATTTAAAATACCTAGCTTCACTTTTGATGTGGTATCCCAGGATATGTGCCGAGGTAGCTCAGCCTGGGA
>PLYI01000062.1 GCA_003151735.1 Candidatus Bathyarchaeota archaeon
ATTCCGGAAAATCAAGTTAGTTTTGAGTTTATCAAGTTAGCTTTGACATCCAGAGGTAATTTGACTATTATCCCAATGCAGGATTTGCTTTCTTTAGGCTCCGAAGCACGGATGAATAACCCCGCAGAAACCTCCCATAATTGGGAATGGAGACTAAAAAGCGGGCAACTAAAGGATAAGACTTTTGAACAATTCAAAACTTTGACTGAGGTTTCAGGAAGACGAGTGGATCGGACCGGACTTACCCCAAAAGAGGCTGAGCCTCTTCCTTAAAAACGTACTCTCTAAAAAGAAAAGCAGTTAAAAATGAGGGAAACAAGCTGTTACTGTTTATTCACAGTCACACATCTTAAAATAGACTGGCGAGTTAAGGGTAAGTGGAGTTTTTGAAAATGCGTGCACTTGATTTTCTTTTCGTCGTTGCTGCGATTCTTGTCATACTGTGGCTTCTAGGCTTTTTCATCTTCAACCTTGGCACCATCATATGGCTACTGCTAGTTATAGCGGTCATCATAATACTTTACCGACTACTTACGGGACGCAGAATATAACATCAACCAAGAGCTATAATTCAGCGCCAGAAGCTGCTCCCAACTTTTTTATAAACAAGGAATCGGTTTGTTTAGGTAGGCTTAGGTCATTAACTGCGTTTGAAATAATTATGTATCAGTACACGCTATCCACTAATCTTTTCTCGTTTGGTAGTTCTATTTTAAATTCTGACCAATGATTTTGATTTAAATTTGGCTCCGAATACCTGTGCCAGAAACCAAAGCGCTTAAGAACATTGACTGACAAAATGACCTTGAAAGAAAACGCTTTTTATACAAAACAGCAGCATAAGTCGGCAGGAGATGCAGCATGCCTAAGAGCTTGAATGCAAAAACTGACACTTTCGTCATCCGTTTCGCTGGGGAAAAAGACGCGGCCATACTCGTTGCTCTAATCCGAGAACTAGCAGAATATGAGAAGCTTCTTGACGAGGTCACAGCAACTGAGGCGCTGGTGCACGAGTCTATTTTCCACCGAAAAATCGCCGAAGCCATCATCGGCGACTACCACGGCGAAGCGGTTGCGTACGCCATCTTCTTCCACAACTTCAGCAGCTTCGCCGCCCTCCCAGGCTTATTCATCGAGGACGTCTACGTCAAACCGCACCTTAGGTCAAAAGGATTCGGCAAAGCCATGTTCAAATTCCTGGCTAAGCTAGCGGTTGAGCGGGGCTTCGCCCGCATGGAATGGGCATGCCTAGATTGGAATGCGCCTTCGATTGCGTTCTACAAAAAGATGGGCGCCGAGGCTTTGACGGACTGGACAATGTACAGGCTCACGGGGGAAAGCCTTGCGAAAGCCGCAATGAATCAATCATAAAGCCTTTTTCGCTAAAATTGGGAATTGCCTCGCCCTCTGCCCATTCAGACAGGAATCGAAATGAACCAACATGCTGGTTGAGACCACGTCTGAATTTCCCCCAAAATTTGGCCCGTAGAGGAAAAGAGGTCTTTCGGAATTTATCTTTCTATACCGCCCGATTTCTGGCAGCCTTTAGAATTTTTTCCGCGACAAAACAAAAACATGTATGTTCATCAAAGCAAAACCAATTATCCATAAAACAATCGCATAGAACATAAAATCGAAATAGGCGGGTACGCAACCTAAACTAAGAAATATGAGAGCAAAAGAACCTAAGGTTTTTTCATTGATGCCCAAATTGCTTCAATAATCTCTGCTCATTCAACGGAAATAAGACTTTTGAACTTAGAAGATCAATAATAAATATGTTGGATGCTCGGGTTTGCCTAAAGTTAGCTTCAGGCGTTGCCCATGCCATGTACATGTGAGGCGGCAGAGGAACCAAATTTTTGGCTAAAAAAAGAGGGCGGAGTCGTCTTCTCGAAAGACTGAGGGATTGCCCTGATAAGTCACTAAAGTGTGATTTTTTGTTTAGTCATCTCCTTTTTTGGTTTGGGTTTTGGTTAGACTGCGTTTTCTTTGATGAATTTTCGGTATTCTATATTATAGTACACATAGGTTGCCGTTAGGGGTCGTACTTTAGCAGTTTTTGCAATTTTTTCAAAATCGATTTCCACTTCTGCAGCTTATGAGTTCGATAGGGAAATCTTTTGGCTTGAGTTTCTTATACTGTGTTTCTTCATCTGCTGTTATGCATATAGTTTTTCTGTTTTCAGCAATAGCAACTGGCAAGGCATCGTAAAATGTTACTTTCCCTTCGTAAGCTATCTCGCCTGTCCTATATGCGAGGTCTTCGGTCAGGTGAGTTAGGTTCATGTGAAGGTTGAATAGTTGAGCAAGGGCAGTTTTCCATTTCTGGATGTCGTAATCTGGTTTATTTCTTAAGGCATTACCAATCTCGCAAATTAGAATTTCCGAGATTGTTAATTCTACTGTTCCTTGTATGTAGGAATCTAAGAGTTTTAGTGCTTCGACTGATTTTGTTTCTGTACTAAACCATTTGACAACTACTGAAGAATCAAGAACTATTTCGCGGCATCTCGCCATCTTCGTATCTCTTTAGCGCCATCCCATTCAGCTTTGCTTTCCAATCGAAGGTTCTTTATTGCCTCTGCAGCGCACTGCATCTCTTCTTTTCTTGCGGCATCTTCAAAAGCCATTCTTGCAACTTCACTCCAGTTAACGCTTTTACAGCGTTTCATGCGCCCTCTTAACTCCTCAGGAACACGTACAGTTACGTTACTCATGCACATCACATTCTGCACATATTAAATGTAATTAATAAACGTAAATATGCATAAAAACTTTACCAACAAAGAAAAAAAGAAACAGGAGAAATACCTGAAACTTGTTACGGTTGAACGTAGCCTCAAAGAAATGAAATCGAGAAGTTGTTGTTGCAATTGTTGCTGCAACTGCACGCTGCACATGGATTGCAACTTCTACAGAATTCAAACCCCAAAAACCGCTATAGTGAACCACTTGGAGAAGTTGAAGACAACCACACAACTACAGCCAAAAGCACCATAATAAACAAGCCAAACATCAAAAACAACCCAAAACACAACCAACCAATAAGTAGTGCCTACGTAAGCAGCCACTCCCACACAAAACAAAAAACTACAAAAAAGCTAACTTCCTGGTCCACTCCCGAAAGAATATGTCATTTCCAGCGGGTACTAATAATCAGAACCTATAAAATAAATAAAATAATATTCAAGCGGCTTGTCTTTAACCAACCATTTCGTGACAGGACTTTGAATACTTTTAAGCTTGTTCTTTCAGCTGATTGTGGGGATAATCATGGAGTTTATGGATGTTATAGTGGCAAGGACAAGCGTTCGCAGCTACGCGGATAAGCCAGTTGAAGAAGAAAAGCTCTCGAAAGTTCTCGAAGCGGCAAGATTGGCTCCTTCTTGGGCGAATAAACAATGCTGCAGATACATAGTTGTCAAAGACAAAGCCAAAATTCAAGAGTTAGCCGGCGGCTTAAACGGCTGGCTCAAACAGGTACCCGTTATTGTGGTTGCATGCGCTGATCCCAAAGATTCCGGCGACCGTAATGGTATGAACTATTTCCTTGTGGATGTGGGCATATCTATGCAGCAGCTGGTTTTGGCGGCAACCGATGTAGAGCTAGGGACATGCTGGATTGGTGCCTTCGATGAAGCAAAAATCAAAAAGGCTTTGGGGATTCCAGAAAACATCAAGGTCGTGGCCATGACGCCTTTAGGCTACTCAGCTGACAAAGAGGGTCTTGGCAGCAAACTCAGAAAAACTGCAATCGGAAGCGGAAAACGAAAACCTCTCGCAGAGATAGTTCACCAAGAAAAATGGTAACGCTAACTTCGCACGGCTAATGTACACTGATCAGGGCATGCACAAGGTTTCCGGAATCCGGGGGTATAAAGAGAAAGGTTTTTCTGAAAATAGTTTATCGTGACTCAGACTGGGCTTACCCTGAATGGGCTGAGCCCCTTATCAAAAAACAAAGATATTGATTAAAACGGGAAGTATGATCCCCTAAATAGGAATCGCTTGGACTGGGTCAACGTTGGCAGGACGCGGAGGCTCTTTAGCCCATATAAAAAAGATCGACGCCTTTGAACCAAAACGTGCTTTGATCCCCCAAACGCTTACTCACTGGAGTTTATTATTGAAAACTGCCGCTAATTTGGTCTGTAGTTCCTTTCTACTTTTCAAGCTTAATTTTGAGCACATAATTATCTTCCTAAGTGAGATTTGAAAAATATGTTTAATTGGTTTATGAACAGAAAATACCTATTTGGAATCAATTCAATATCATGGATTCGGGCGGGTCAGAAATTTATAATTATCTGAAGGTCATTTGGGATGGCCAACTACGCTAAGACAAATTGAGCTTTCATCCGTTCCATCTACCTCCACTATTGAGTTAACTTCATCATCGAAAAAAGCCCCAACATGACAAGACCCACAGCCAATGCTTGCCGCCGCCAAAGCCAAATTCTCCGCTACGTGTCCAGCATCCAAATAGATGTACCTGTAAGCTCTCTGAGAGTATTTCCACTTTGACCTCCCAAAGACAGCCGTCCAGATGAAGACAACGGATGCGTCTGCACACATCTCTTGGTCTAGGGCTGCATTGGCTAAGCTGTTGCCAAAATTGCCAATTTTTATTTCTTCCAACCAATGATTCTTTATGCTATAATGGTAAATACCTTCCCTTAGCTCTTCCACATTGTTTGCAGCTATGTATGTCTCGATGGGATATAATGCGCCAGCCGACGGAGCCACACGGTACTCGTAACCATGTTCAGTTCTTTGGATACCTGTAGATGCCCAAAGAAGAAAAGCCAAATCAACTTTGCTCAAAGATTGAGTTGAGAAGGAGCGGATGCTTTTGCGTTTTTGAAGAACTTCAAGAAAGTAATAGTTGATTTTTGGAATTGGTTTGGCAGCTGAACAGTTTTACTGGATGGATAGCTCTTGTAAATTTCTGGCTTGTTTGCCCAGTCCAAGCTACCGCCCAGACGCTTGTTGCGGAAGTATTTTGTCTCGGTTTGAAAATCGTCCCCTTCGGTTTTTCCCATTATCTGCACCTTTTAAAAGTAGAGACTTTAAACTCAATCGACACTAAATATTATTTATTAGTTTGCTTTCTTAGCAGCTAAAACTAAAAAAACTTTTAAGAACAATACAAAATGAAATAGGGAAAACTTTTGAATTCCATCAAAGAAATCGGAAGTTAGCTTGCTCTTTAATCAGCTATGTTAAACTTAAGGACTCAGAGAACGTTTCTAAAGCAAAGTTTTATCCGTTCTTAAATCAACAATTCCGTTATTGACATTATGGAGGCGAATATATGGCAAAATGTCCCAAGTGTGGAAAAGAGGTAGCTCCTAAAAAGATTTGGAAAATGGCCGGCAGACCAGATAAAACGGGAAAAAGAACAGAATTAACAATCGGTCTATGCGAATGCTGCGGCAAAACCTTTAGGACAACAATCAGCAAACAGAAAATCTAATTGCGGAGGATCAAAAATCCCCTTTCTTTTCTTAAAATTTATTGCTCAACATCTTTTTTACCAGTAAATCGGTGTTAGAATTTCCCAACGACTCCGAGACTACGTAGTCAATAATGAAGATGGATTCAGACACGCTCGGGAGAGAGCCGGCCCGGTCCACTATCAATAGGCCTAATTTTTCCTATCTCTATCGCATTTTGTTATTGCCTTGAATTTTCAGAAAGCATTTATTCACAAATGTTTATTCTTACACAGGAAAATTGCTTTGAAAACTGATTCTGTACATAACGCTTTTACTAACAAATGGATTTTTAGAATTGAAACAATAATCTTTTTTGCGTTAACAGGTTTTTTTGCATATCCATATTCTGGTTACAGGTCTTTTTTCAGGCAATCATTGCTTCCCTTTAGCATTTCCATAACATCAGTAGCGTATTCGCAATTACGCACCATCACCTATGTTGGAACTTTAGGGTTTGGCATCTTCTTAATCCTTGTCTTCCTCACAAACATGAAGAACGATAAATATTCAAAAGAGATTGCCGCAACAAACTATGCTTGGCTCGCATTTGTCCTACAAGCTTCTGCAGGGCTTAGTCTACAGTGGACACCCTACGACGTGTGGATAACCCAAAGCATTACTTTGCCAGTTCTCTTCGCAATAACCTTTAGTTTGCTAGTCACTTCTTCGCTTCTTTTAATCAAGAATAAGTGGACTCAAAAGATAGGATACTTTTTTTCGTGGGGGTCTTTATTTTTTAGCCTTATTTTGCTCATAATAATGTTGAGGTTCTTCAGTCTTTTTACAGCAGCCTTTCCCACCTTGACGGTGATTATGATCGTAAACAGCAGTTTGGCAATCTTTTCGTTACATAATCTTAACTCAATTGCGAGAAAGGAACAGAATATTCACAACCAAAGATTCAGATATAATTTTAAACGGTTTTTCCCTTCTAAGATAATTGCGGTGATTTTGCTCTCCATATTAATATTTGAAACAATATCATTTGTTCAACCAACCAATTATGCCCTAAGCTCTGGAAGCCCAACGAAAAATTTCTATGTCGGGGTCACGTTTGGCGGCAACACGACAGCAGAAGCGAAAGTACTCATTGACGAAGTGAAAAATTACACCAATGTCTTTGTGGTTGATTCTTTGCCCATTAGCCAAAACGAAGCAGAAATGAACGAGATTTGCGATTATGCAATTCAGAACGGGCTTCACATAATTGTTTATTTTGCTTGGTTTAGCGAATATTGGCAGGCTAATTTTCTTGACACTGCTAAACAAAGATGGGGAGAAAAATTTCTAGGAATATACTTGTATGACGAGCCAGGAGGAGTGCAACTTGATAGCAATGGAATCAAATATGGAAGAGTTGGTCCTACACCAACTAACCAGAATCAGGCAGCAAGCAGGTATTTGCGGTCTTTCCAAACTGCTAACCGAGGCAAGTCTGACATGCAAATGCTAAAGATGAGAAACATTGAAACTTTCACCTCAGATTATGCACTTTACTGGTATGACTACAAAGCAGGATATGACGTAGTCTTTGCAGAACTCGGTTTGAGCAGTTTAAACAACAATAAACAATTGAGACAAATGACTGCTGAATTTGTTCGGGGCGCAGCAACAGTTCAAAACAAAGATTGGGGTGCCATAATTACATGGACATACAATTCTGCTCCATACATCGAGTCTGGACAGGACCTCTACAGTGACATGATGTTAGCTTATAATTATGGGGCAAAATACGTTTTAGTCTTTGACTACCCATATGATTCAAACTCCACCTATGGCATTTTAAAACAAGAACATTTAGATGCGTTAAGGAACTTTTGGAATTATGCGAATTCCAATCCTCCAGCCTCGAGTTCTTCGATTGGTAGAACCGCCTTTGTTCTTCCTAAAGATGATGGCTATGGTTTTCGGGGACTAAATGACATATTTTGGGGATTTTGGGGTTCGAACGCCTCTTCAACCCAGCTTAGCACGACACTAAATAATCTTATGACTCAATACGGACCTAACCTCGACGTAATTTACAACGACGGAATAAACTTCAACACATCAGCCTATAACGAATTTATTTTTTGGAACGGAACAATAACAAAAACA
>PLYI01000079.1 GCA_003151735.1 Candidatus Bathyarchaeota archaeon
CAGGCAACATCGGAGCCATCTCAGGCTTACCGTCCATTCACGTCGGCGAAACCATCGCTGAAGACGGCCAAGAAGTCCACTCTTTCGAAGGCTTACGTTACGTTTCAGACCCGGTCGTAACCGTCGCGGTTGAACCAGAAGACGTCAAAGACCTGCCCTTATTCGACAAAGTCATGCATAAACTCACAACCGAAGACCCTAACTTGCACTTCATCATGAACAAAGAAAGCGGCGAGTTCCTCTTGTCAGGAATGGGTGAGTTGCACCTTGAAATTACCGCTTACCGAATGCAGGAAGCAGGCTTAAAAGTTAAACTCAGCAAACCCATCGTTATCTACAGAGAAACTATAAGCCACGACTACACAGGCCCAGCAATCATGGGAAAAAGCCCTAACAAACACAACAAACTCTGGATAACCATCGACAGACTATCTGACGAAGTCATTGAAGCAATTAAGTCTGATAAAATCAGTGACATGCAAAGCAGAGACGAACGAACCAAAACCTTGCGCGCACTCGGTTGGGAACCAGACGAAGCCAAAGGAGCCGTCGCAGTTGAAGAAAACTGTATTCTTTGTAATCGTATCCGTGGACGCCAATACGTAGAAGAAATCATCGACCACATCAAAACTGGATTCCGTGAAGCAGTCCACACTTCACCGCTAGCTAAAGAACCAGCATACGGCTTAAAAATTAACCTAGAAGACATAACCCTTCACGAGGACCCAGTCCACAGGGGACCAGCACAAGCTATCCCCATGACTTGGAGACCAATCTACTGCGCTATATTGCTAAGCGACCCGAAAATACTTGAGCCACTGATGAGTTTCGAATGCAAGGTTCCAAGCGAATACGTCAGCTCCGTCATCACAATGCTAAACAAACGCCGTGGAAAAATCCTTGACATGCCCTCAGAAGATGACATAATTACTGTTAAAGCTGAAATGCCAGTTTCCGAATCCTTCGGCATAGCTGATGAATTGCGTGGTTCAACTTCAGGCAGAGCGTTTTGGGCAACACAGTTCAGTCGTTGGGCGCCAGTTCCAGAACAAATGCAAGCTGAAACCATAAAGAAGATCCGTGAACGCAGAGGATTACCTCCAGTTCCGCCAAAACCAGAAGAGTACTTCGAGAAAGATTAAGCCCCAAGCTTTTTTCTTCTTCCTTTCTTATTTTTGTTTTTTTGAAGTAAATTTTCTTCGAAATTTCAGTTTCTTCATTCAACTCAAATTTACGTGGAAGGGTAAGGCTTTAATGCAAATCCTAAGTTAACGTTTAGTGACGGCTTATGATAGTTGGAATCTGCGGTAGCCCCCGAAAACAAGCCACCGAACACGTTTTGGAAGAAGCACTCCGCATGTTGCAGGAGAAGGGTTTGGAAACGAAGTTGTGGACAGTTCGGGGAAAATGGATTGAGTTTTGCACACACTGTGATTACTGCCTAAAAAACAAGGAATGCGTTTTACAAGACGATTTGCAGGAGCTTTATGCCTTGCTTACTGAAGCAAAAGGAATCATTTTTGCGACGCCAGTTTATAACGGCGGGGTAAGCGCCCAAACCAAAGCCGTAATGGATAGAACCCGCTCAGTAGTTGCAGGAGACAAAAATTTTTTCAAAAATAAAATAGGGATGGGCATCGCTACAGGCGGAGACCGCAATGGCGGTCAAGAATTTGCGCTTATGCAGATCCACACCTTCTACATTATAAACGGCATGATTCCCTCAGGCGGCGGGTTTTTCGGCGCAAATCTTGGAGCGACATTTTGGACTAAAGACACGTTGGAAGGTGCTAAGTTAGATGAGGAAGGGTTTAGAAGTCTAAAGAAGACCACTAAACGGTTTGCTGAGTACTTGGAGCTTTACGGCAAAAAGTGAAGGTGAATGTTATGGCTGAAGTTAAGGTTAAGAAACGAAAAGTTGCCTGGGGCATCACTGGCGGCGGCGACAAAATAGCTGAAATCCTCGAGGTAATGAAGGATTTAAAGAAGCAATCTGAAGATGTAGTTGAAATCCAGGTATTCCTCTCTAAAGCAGCTGAAACCATGCTGAAGTTCTACCGCTTAGAAGATGAATTAAAACAAAATTTTGAGAAGGTAACTGTTGAGTTGAATTCTAATGCTCCTTTCCTTGCGGCTTGGCTGCAGATACGCAAGTACGAGTTCCTTCTAATAGCTCCAGCATCGTCCAACACTGTAGCTAAGATAGTTAATGGCATCGGCGACACCCTGCTAACTAACGCGGCGATTATGAGTTTGAAAGCGTTTGTGCCCGTTTATGTTTTGCCAACGGATTATAAGGAAAGCATAGTTTACACGAAGCTTCCAAACGGAAAAGAAATGAAGCTTCGAGTACGCAAAGAAGAAGCGGAGCAAGTACGTAAGCTGGAAGCGTTGGAGGATGTGCATGTTTTTGAGAGTCCAGAGAAGTTGCGAGAGTGGTTTTTGCTGTGGCTAAAAACTGTTCAGCGATAGTTTGAGTTCCACTTCGCTTGTGAAGCTAGGCTCTTACGTTTTTTTACCTGTTATTGTTTGTGTGCCATGTTGATGAGCAAGTAGGTGGCGGCAGCTGCGTTTATGATTGCGCTTATTCCGTTGAGCAGTTCGATGGATGAACCAAAGTAGATTAAGTTGAAGGCGTTAAAGGAGAACGCGTAAATCACTGCAAAAGCAGCAATAGCTAAGCCGTACTTCTTCAGGAACAATAAGCTAGCGGCTGACACTACCCATAGCACTAGAAGGATTGAATTGTTGAGGTCTGCTGCATCATTAAAAACCGTTAATTCAAGCGCCATGAAAACAGCATTGATTATTACCCAGACAACAATCGCATAGGTCACAGGTGGCCTTTTCGACTTAATGCCTGTCATAATTAATTCTTAGTGGCGTTAGCAATTTGACTTTTTCCAAATGTACACAATTGCGCTTGGCACCGAAGAGGTTCTAATTCCATCCGCGACATTTTGGTTCTAGCCATCTTCGTTTAGACAAAGTTTTTTAACTTAACGACTTTGTACTTGAAAGCATTAGCTGATGCAAAGGGTTGAATGATTTGATGATTGAACTCCGCTTAAAGTTCAGGTAGGTATTGCCGTGTCATTTCAGAGTGGAGTGGAATATGTTGCTGGGCGATTTATGCGCTTGTTTAGCGGGCTACCTTTGAGGGTGCTGGTTCATTTGGTTTCGCAGAAAGGGGATTTTATGGATTATTTTAGGGGCTTTGAGAAGAATCGTGCTGTCCGCGGAATATTCGGCGACAAGACCGAGGCAGTTTTGAGAAACTTGAAGGTAGATTTCATTTGGTTTGGTTACATGGGAGTTAACGATAGCGATGGGCACTTAATGGTAAATAAACGGTATTTGAGCACCGGAAGCAAAGTAGACATTTACCTTGACGTTATCCATGAACTTTGCCATGTGAAACAGCACATGGAAGGCAGAGACCTCTTTGACCCGCGCTATGATTACGTGGATAGACCAACGGAAATCGAAGCGTACCGTTACGCAGTTCAAGAAGCCAAACGTATTGGGTTAATTGCTGCGGAGATTCGTCTTTACCTTAAGGTTGAATGGATGACTTCCGAAGTTTTGGACAGGTTAGTGAGGAATATGGGCGTGGACCTTGAAGAAACCTAATTTTTCCCAAAAAGTGAAAGAAATCGGGAGGATGCTTGGCTAAGGGCTATTTTTGGATTAACTTTAGTATGTCGTTTAAGGGCACTGCATCTTTTCCTTCTTCAGTATTTACGTGCCAGTAGAATTCGCAGTCAAAGCAATTGTTTAATTTCGCCGCAAATGAACCTTGGACTGGTCCGCCACATAGTGTTCCTGCGACTGCCCAGCAGCATCTTCCGCCATTTTTTCCATTATTGACTCCGTTAGTTCTCTTTTCTTTTGCAGCAATACAAGTCCCGCACTGCTTTGCTTTTTCGCCGCCTAAGTATCGACCGCATTTTTTGTATTCCCAACAGTTTAGTTTCACCGTGAATACCACCAGATAATAAGATTCAGTTTGAGAATAAATATTTTTTCTAAATTATATATATTAAATAAAGATTTTTTGATCAGTGAGCTTGTGGTGGGTAGATAAGTCAGTGCTTTCAGGTTAGTATTTGGTGGGGCCGTATAGCTTTAGACTTACGTTTAAAACTTACACTCAAAGTTTTGCGAGGTTTCTTCAATATAGCCCTATTTTGGGTTCAAATCCTATAGAGACCTGTACCAGATAAGAGTCGAGTCCGATGGTATTCGTGAATCTAAGAGCGCGCTTGTGAACACAAACCATTTTTAAACTATCTTAAGATCAAGTCAGCGCGGCTGTTTCCAGTTTTTGAGCGACTTGATGATTTTTCAGTTTGACTCCGCCCCATTTTGGGCGTGCGTTGTCATTTTTCTTTTCACTGCTTTTTTTATCTCTGCTTCCATTCCTTTTTTGTTTTTCGTTTGGTTTGTTTGTTTTTTTGTTTCGTTTTTCGGTTTGTTTTTTGTTTTGCTTTTTATTTTGATTGCCCCTCCTGCAATATCAAACTGTCTGCGCCCTTATCCGTTTTGCCTCCCGGGTCTTTGATTTGTTCATCACGCATTCAACTTTCTCCTTAGGCGTTTGTTCAAACGTGTGTTTCATGTTTGCAAGAAATTTGCGCCATCCAAAACGTTTCGCTTTATTGCGTCGGTTTCAGCCATAACAAGCATACAGGAAGACAAACCGAGTGATCATCGAGTTTTCGTCATTTGTATTATGTGTTTTACTTGGGATTTGGCTAATTCGAAGCAATTAAAGACCTTTTGATTCATCGATTTTGAGTTTCTAATTTTCTAAATTCTAATCTATTAAGAAGAGTTGGTAAGTCACAGACTTTTTAGCGCACACGAAGATAACTTCATGAACCAGAATGAGTCATTTCTTTTATCAGAAGGAGATAGTTACATGAGTAAGAAAGGAGAAACCGGAGAACAAGATCGGGGAAAACCTCAGCCTCAGAAGAAGAAGGATAGAGATGCGAAACGCAAGGATAAAAAGTCTGCTAGACTTGAAAGACAAAAGTCCAGATAGGAGTTAGATAACTAAATAATTCCGTTTCTAATTTTATAGGCGCCTTGTTGTCTAAATCTCGAAAGAACTATCTTGAGTTAGTAAGCTCTGAACACGCAATATTTATTGTGGAATTTGTGTAGTAGAGTTACGTTAGTTTTTTTTATGTTAAAGGCATAATGTTCTATTCATGTCCAATTATTCCAAGAAACCAATACTAACAGCTAATGATGAGGAATACACGATATTAATCGAAGTCAGTGAAGAATTTCAGAAACAAAAAATCGACAAAACAACTCGCGAGAAATCTGGAAATGCAACGGAAATAGTCATACGCAATCACCTCTTAAGAAGAAACCTTAACCTTTCAATGAATCCAAACGTCACAATTCAAGGATCTAAGATCAAAAACGATCTGCTTCTTTTGAAGAACGGCGTAGACCCAAACCAAAAAACCTTCCCGCCTGACAATGTGAAAATGGTAATAGAGATTAAGAACAACGGCGTCGGTGGCAAAACTATGGAAAACGGAAAACGGGAAGACCCTAACAAGGTGCTGCGCGTTAAATTCAATGAGCTTGAAGGAACTACCAATGTGAGGAATTTTGCTGTTATTGTTCTTTCTGAAACGCTACTTCCACCCAGAACTCCTTACAAATGGCGATTTAAAGAGAAGGTGATAGGAAAAGAAAACTGCAAAGTCTTTACTTTAGTTGCCCGTCAGCTGTATCCTCCTGGCGGACTCTACATCAAGTCCAGCATAGTAGAAATGCTTCAAAATGAGCAGATGAAAAAAACCGGGGAATTTCAACAGCTGATCAATTACCTTCAAAATTTATAGCCGTAAAAAATGGGAGCCTTAAGCGCGTTTGGAATAGCTAAACTTCACAAGAGCCCTCAGGGTCTCGTGTTTGACTATAGAAACGACATCAAAGTAGGATATAAAAAAAACGATTTCATGTTTAACATGCTTGCGTATTGGATAGACAAAAATGTAATATAGTAAGTCTGTGCCATTCGGGTCATAGTACTTGAAATCTCAACCTTATCTCTTCAAGCAATTCCGCTTCAATAAGTGACAGCTCAAAATTGAAACGACCCCGCTGCCCCAAATCGTGGTTCTGTGCCGGGAAACATGTGCAAACGCACAAATGAACCATAGGGACTCGTACCGGTTTCAGACTGTGTGAAAAGTCTCTTTCTTTGATGGCTATTTACCGTTAACCTTAAATCTAGACTGCTTTTAAAGCAACTAAAAGAGCCGCTGAAGCCCATGAGCGAACACGTAAACGGAACAAACCGAGATCAAACAGTGCTTTTTCCCAATACCATCGACCAGTACGTTGAAAAAGAAAACCCTGTACGGTTCATCGACGCTTTTGTTGACAGCCTCAACTTGGAAAGCTTGGTTTCAAGCACTCAGTACTGGCTGACACAGGAAAACCTTCCTACAACCCTTCAGATTTGCTAAAACTCTACGTTTACGGCTACCTCAACCAGGTCCGCTCAAGCAGGAAACTCAAGCGGGAATGCCACCGCAACGTTGAAGTCATGTGGCTCATGAAAAAGCTATCTCCAGACCATAAAACCATAGCTGACTTCAGAAAAGACAACGTCGACTATATCAAAGGCGTCTTCAAAGAATTTGTCTACCTCTGCAGAAGCCTCGACCTCTATGGTGCCCAGCTAGTAGCCATTGACGGCACCAAGTTCAGGGCTGTGAACTCAAAAAGTAACAATCTTAATGAGAAAACTCGCTCAGAGACTAAAGTAGACAGATGAGAAAATAGCCGAATACCTCAAAGAACTGGATAACAACGATGCAAATGATTCAGAGGAAGACGAAACCGCCCAGAACGATAAGCTCAAGGAAAAGATAAGCCAGCTGGAAGAGAAAAAGCAGCAGTATGAGCACATTCAAGGTCAGATGAAGGCTAAAGGCCAAAGGGAGGTTTCTCTTGTAGATCCAGACAGCCGTTTAATGCGAGTAGATAGTCAACGGCTTGAAGTGGGCTACAACATTCAAACATCAGTTGATGCAAAACAGCATCTCATTGTCGATTATGATGTAATCAATATCTCGACTGACCATCACCAGCTCACCAGGGATGCTTTGTCGGCGAAGGAGACTTTGGGTGTGGACAGCTTTGATGTTTTGAGCGATAAGGGTTTCTATG
>PLYI01000041.1 GCA_003151735.1 Candidatus Bathyarchaeota archaeon
GAATTATGGCACAGAAGGATACAAGAACGAAAACCCAAAATATCAGAACTCTTAGTACAAATGAAATTCAGAAACTTCTAAAGAACGCTAACATGGATTTTGATTTAGTAGTCAATAGGGCATTGAACAGTTATCTTTCAAAAATATTTCTGAGTTGTCCATTTACAGATGAAATATGCATCAAAAAACAATGCATGGGCTGTGAATCTCACGACTTAGTAACGCAAGGGAGATAATATAGTGAGGACTGTTAGGGAAATTTTGCGCCATGCTTTGGGCGGTTGTCCTAGACGTACTGTTTGCAGCTTTCAATATGCAAAAAGTAAAACCTATATTTATGGTCCTTACCCGTATTGTGGGAAGTACCGTTTAAACAGAAGGACAGTTGAAAAGGTCAAAACAAAGAAACCAGGAATAGCCACGAATTAACAGAAAAGACCACCCCTAAGAACTTAACAGAACCTGAATCAACACTCAATCATAGGAGCAGACGAAAAGTAACATTAAGAAGAAACGACAAAGAGGTAACAGAACCCTGTGGCATACAAGTAATAGCCTGGTTGAATGGTCTCAGTGTCGCTCATTGCCGAATACTCATTGGCATGTCGGACCTATCACGAGTTATGGGTAACAGTTAACTTTCTTTGAAGTTAAGCGTGAATTAGTTGCGGGTCCATGCCTAAGTAATGCTTCTTGTCGCAAATTGTTTCTGGGCAGCCCTCACAGCTTTTAAAAGTGGCTTTTTGGCATGGCAGAGTATATGGGCGATCCAATGTGGTCACTTCCTTTTTAATGTATTGTGTAATGTGTCTCGCTATAAGTCGCTTAAAAGATTTGTTACTCAGTGCTAAAGTTTTTAGATTCGATTGAAGAAAACAGTGTCTTAATGGAAAACAAATTGTCAGAAACTGATCGGATAATCTACAATCAAAGAATACTTTTGTTTAGTAGCATTTTGAGGCTGTATGTGGCTAATTTGAATAAACAGCATTCGCAAACCTACGATGTTATAGGTTTCTTTGCTAAACAATTTTTTATCGATGATTTCAAGCCAATGAGCTGGGTACCCATGAGAGTTTTTCTTATGCTCTAGTGACCAAAAGTTCCATGAAGTGAAGGATGTCTCCATTTTTATGTTTTATATTGTTGCTTTTCAGTGCCTTGAAAATGTGAATCATAATCTCTTCTGTTTTAATTATTATGTCAAAAAACCTGTTTACTAATAGATCAAATTAAAATGAACCATTTTTCATTTCTGATGCTAAATAGTATCTCAGATGTAACAACATTCACTTATTAATAATGAAGACAAATTCTATAGTTGTGAGTCAAATGAGCGAAGATATGAAATTAAGAGAACTCCTCATAAGAGCTACAAAAGACTTTGCATTCCGCGAAAAATTTCTTAAAATGCCAGAACAAACCGCCGCAGAAATGAATGTAAAAATAAAACCTGAACAGCTGGAAAAAATCAAGTGGGCAGGCGAATTCATAAACTCTTTAAGTAATCTCAAAATATGGCCGGGCCCCATTTACTACCCGATAGATTCCAGCCTTCAACAATGGGCAACACAAGAAATGTTCAGCGTTATGCTATTCAAAAAACCAGGACCCATATTCTATCCGCGAATGAAAATGTAAAAGGGCTGTAAATTCTATGGAAAAACAACACTTCCCATTTTTCTTTATTTACCAATTGCCAATTTTTATATATCATATGTCCCCCTATCAAGTCTAAAGGTAAAAAATATTTGGTAAACCTGCTAATAACGATGAGGTGCGATCGCTCTTGCTCCTTTTGTTTTGCGAAAGAAAAACGGAATGCCTACTCAGCCCACGACGCCATAACGGATATGAGTTTAGAAGACGTTGAGAAAATACTGCTATTTCTTTCTAGAGGTGGATGCAACGTAATTCAAATTGCCGGTGGAGAACCCACTTTACACCCAAAATTCAAAGAGATTCTGACGCTGACCCTCGAAAGAATGCGCGTTAACATTTTAAGTAACTGTATGTGGGACCCTAAGCTAAACGAGTTCTTTAATGGCATTTCCCCAACTTATCTTGGTTTTCTTTTAAACGTAGATCATCCCAAAGTCTACAAATCCCAAGATTGGAACCGAATTCAGGAAAATTTGGAGTTTCTCAGCAAAAGAGAAAATGTTACTTTAAGCTTCAACATTTTCGAAAAGAAACCTGAATTTCAATACATATTCGACATTATTGCAAAATACCAATTCAAAAACCTAAGATTGAGCTTCTCCATGCCAGTAAACTATGGAAAAAACACAAACACTCGTCTCAACATCAGTGAATACAAATCAGCCTCGAGCTCGATAATGGAATTTGTAAAAACCGCAGAATTGTTCGGAGCAAATGTCGGAATGGATAATGCGTTGCCTATATGCATGTTTAAGTCCGATGACCTTTTAGAGCTAATTCTCAAAAAAGTAATATTGCCTGAAAGAAACTTTGTCTGTTATCCTGCAATCGACATTGGTCCCGATCTTTCTGTATGGAGATGCTTTGGCACGTCCAAACTCTTCAACCAGAAATTGGACGATTTCAACTCATTAGATCAAATGGTTGAATATTATCAGAGGGTGAGCAGACTATACCAATTCAAATTCTTCCCTATGAAAGAATGCTACGACTGTATATATGCCAAGACGGAAAAATGCCAAGGAGGATGCATGGGCTTTGCAGAAACAGAAAGTGAGAAATTAGGAGTCTGCCCAAAGGAAACTACTGACCAAGAAATTCTTCAGACAAAACTTAAGCTTTCCGCAGGACTTATCTTTCAAAATTATCATTATCCCCAAGAAAGCACTGTCGTTAAACTTGAAAACGGCAACACGATTGAGATCCCATTAGCCATAAACAATCTACTTCCACTTTTCGATGGCAATCAAACTACAAGAGAAATACTATCCGAAACAATGCCGAATTTTGATGAAGCAGACAAAGATGGACTAAATAGGCTCATCGTTGAGATCGCAATTCAGCAAAAAATACCCGTTATACGGCAGTTACTTGATAGCAGGGTTCTTTCCAAGAAGGCATAAAAGAAAGAACTTTCAGCGTTCACTTTTTTTTGGTGCATTTTCAAACCTCCAATCCATAATGCGGTTCGAACTCTGCAGGGTTCAAATCCCATAGAGGCTTGGGACTCTAATGTGAACGTGAAACGAGATGCAGAGGTGATTACTAAAGTTCTGACACATTTCAATTATTGCAATACTCCTTAAGAACACAAAAACAAAGATCCTCAGATTAAGAAGGCTTCAGGAAATACGACTTGAAATCAGTTGCAGAAATGTTAAACACCGTTATTGGCGGTTGCCCTAAACGAAATATTTGTAGTTTTCATAAGGCTAAAAGCAAAACCTGCTCTTCTGGCCCTTACAGATATTGTGGAAAATACCGTTCAATAGCTGAAAATCAGATAGAAGAACAAAATTTGCCTAACAAAAATGTTTAAAACTAAAGCGCCAACGGCGCAATGCCACCAGATCTGGTCTTTTTTTCTCCTCTGCTGTTCGGATATCGCGGATTCTATTCCCAAGTTAGAGTGCTTTCTTAGGCTTTCATTAATTGCCCATGATCTTTTTCTATATGCAAATCAAGATCAGCCTTAGTACTGAAGGATTTTCCACAAACCGGACAAATAAAAGATTCAGTCTCCTCCTTTTCAATCGGTTCATGATTAGGTAGCGGGTTCTTTACGTCAGGTGATGGTGGGATAACTTCATTTGTTTCTAGAGGAATTTCCGGTACCGGTTTAGCGGAGGGCAAGTCTGGTTCAGTCATATTAAATCAAAAAACGTTAGTTGGGCTCTTTTCTTAAACATATGTGATTGACTTCCAACAGCAACAAATTATCGGGTACCCGTTCAAGTTTGAGATATGGAAGAGTGAAGTTCCGTAAACCTGAGTATTTGGTGCTCCAACACGCCAACCTGTCTTGAAGGTTAGCTATTCTCTGCCCAATCTTCGCACAGAAGTTTGGCTTGGTCGAGAACTGTTATGGTTGTTTTTTCTTGTTTGTCCGTAGGATAACCATATTTCTTGTGGATGCGCCTAACCATTACTCTGAGCTTGGCTTGTACGCTGTCTCTTAATGTCCAGCCGATGGTAACGTTTTTCCTAACCATGTCAACGAGTTCACGCGCCATCACCTGTAACGTTTTATCGCCGAGCACTTGTTTGGCACTTTCATTGTCAGATAAATCAAGCCTTGTGTTGTTGTGGTTCCACATCGGGGGCATTTTTGGTTCATTTTAATATCCCCATAGGATAGGCCTTATAGAAATAAAAGATTTGGGCTATCAGGCTTTTTCGTCGTCTCTTTTCTCTTCAAGTTTTCTGGTTTCTCTTTGAATCTGTTCTTGAGCGTATGCAATCAACAGGCATAAACCGTTGTTTGCCACACACATTTCGCTGTCTTTTAATGAAATTGCCATGTTGTAAAAAATGTTTTCAATTTCTTCTTCGGCATCTGGCTGCAACTTTAGTAATGATAAGTCGAGGTGTGTTTCTCCAAAAGGAAATCGCCCTTGCAACTCTCGAAGTATTGTTCTTTTTTCGCATAACTCCCTAGTCTCTTTTATCGGCATACCTTTTCCTTTGTCAACGAGCATGTTCAAATTGAAAGTCAAATAGGTCAATAGGTCGATTTTTACCATTTATTGGACTTCCTAGCAGTATCATTCGAAGCGATTATTAGTTTATCTATCTTCATGCTTTAGCACGCAGAATCTAAAAAATTAAGCTTTTGTTTTTCGTCCTTCAAAACGAACTTGTAACATTCACATTTAGGTTTAGTACATACTCTATCTAAAAAATACGAATGTTCACTTTTAAGATGCCCACACGTGCACATTTCATCTTTAATTTTAGCTTTATCCATCAAGATTTCTCTTTGTCAAATAAACAACTTTAGCCTTCAAAAAGTTTTAGGTGTGGTTCTAATAAAATTTTAGTACCTATAACAAAAAAGAAAGAATCCAAGTTTCTTTCTTGCCAAGTTTCTTCTCAAGACTAAACTTTATCTTACTGTAACCGTAGTGGGTTGGTTTGGTGGCTATAACCCGCCCATACTATATGAGTGGAAACTACTTAAATGCCCTGAATGCACTAAAAGAGAAAAAAGTTACTGTGTGCTAAACGCTCAGCCCATTTTCAAATGCTTAACAATTTCAGCTTTAACGCGTTTAAAATATCAGCTACAGCTTGCAGCGTTTCGATGTCCTGTTTTTGCGCTTTAATCATTTTATAGAGATTACCTGTTTCAATATTTTTTGCTTTCATGCTTAAGCGCCTTCTGTGTTGGTTAGGAAACTGAACGTAACGTATTTCTCACTCAAAAGAGCGTCAATTCTTTACTTGACAAGTTCTTTACTTGGAACAAGAAATGTGGGGTACTCTTTTGAACCCTCTGATTTGCCACCTGTTTTATTGTGGCCTTCCGTACATCTCATTCCGTATCTTGTTCTGGTTGCATTTTCCCAAATCTTTTCAGTTGGTCCACCACATATTGGGCACTTAAAATCTTTCATATATTTTCACCAAAACCGAAAAAGTTAAGAGTAAATAAGTCGTCGCTGTATTTTTCCAAGTTCTCCCACTCTGTATGCGTATTGTTGGCTTGTTTCTTTAAGCCTTCCTATAGTTTTTTTCCTCTTCTTTGTGAGACTTAGAATGTTTTTGAAGTGAAAAACAAAGACAAAAATCCAGCGTTTGTTCGTCGCGTTTCCGGCATTGTTTCTCACAACTCTATTATTTTTAATTGTTTTGAGCTCTATGACTTTAAAGTAAAGTTTTTACTTATGCCAACTGCCCTACCATTCATCTCTTCTACTAATCAATTCTTGTTTTTGGTCTTGTTCTATTTCACGGTAAATGTTTTTTGCGGAAGATGAAACAACTGTTAAATCTGTTCGGCAACACTCTTCACAGTTGGAATCTTAACCAATCTTTCTTCTCTAGTTTTTGGTACATATTGAACTGATATTTCTTTAGAAGTGAAGCTTAGCTTTTCACCAGAAGACCACGGCTCATACATTTCAACCCTAAACAAATACTCTCCAGCAACAATACCCCTCATATCCAGGATCAAGGGAAACTCTGAGGTATCGTTTAATAGAGTACTTTGATGTATACCAATTGTTGTTGAATTTAGCATGTGCTCTTGAAAATACAGATCAAGGTTTACTTTTGAAAACGACTCCTTAGAAGGCAGCAAACTAAATTCAACTTTAAAAGTTAACTCATCTTCTTTGGTTGTCTCGGAGACGCTGTTGATCACTATTTCTTTTATCGACTTAATTGACTCTTTATTTCTATTAATGTTGAACTGAAAAGAGAGGTCTTCCAGTGTTGACTGGTTTAATTGCTTAACATCGACCGCCATTATCTCTCTTTTTTGCTGATTTTTAGATAATTTACACATCGTTTATTCAATTATTCAATTTAACTTAATAGTATTTTAAGCAACGCTTAACGGGGTATCCGCCGCCCAATCTTTACATAACAACTTTGCTGATTTAGCAAGGTTATGGTAGCTTTTTCTTGTTTATCTGGCGAGTAACCATTTCCAAAGCAAGTTTATGCGAGCCTTTTTGAATATATTACTAACACTTCAATCAGGAAAAGGTTAAGTCAATCCCATAACAAGAAAGCATTATGAAAATGAACCGGAAATGAAATTATGGACTTAGCCGTAGAACTTAAAAATCTTCAAGGCAAGCACTTGTCAACTCTCTACCAAAACAAACCTTTTGAAATCATACAAGTTTCAAATAACCAAATAATACTTCAAACATCAACAGAATCAAAACGACCAATACCACTCAAAGAGATAGCAAACTCATGGAAACATTAGAAAAACATAAAGAATTAACTATGTCTGAAGTTCGAGATTTAGGATATTCCGAATTTAACCCTGCTTATGTGGTGGCTATTCTTGCCAGTTTGCCCGGGGTAACTCATAGCCTTGGGCCAATCATTCTAAAGCTATCCTGAACGATGACAAACAAGTGCCAAGTTTTTTATGCTTACCTCGCTATTCTATCTTTAATACCCGTTAAATCAAGAGATGCTATGTTTAATGAAGCCTGAAGAGGAAGCTCGTAAGAAGATTGATGTGTTGCTTGAGAAGGCAGGCTGGCTGGTGCAAGATTACAAGAATTTGAATCTTGGCGCAGGCGTTGGCGTTGCGGTTCGAGAGTTTCCTTTGAAGGGAACTGGTTTTGCCGATTACTTGCTTTTTGTCGAGCGCCATGTAGTTGGCGTTGTTGAAGCCAAACCTGAAGGCACCACGTTGAGCGGTGTTTCTGAGTAAACTGAGAAGTATCTTAGAAGTTTGCCTGAAAATATTCCTCATGTTGGCGATGTTTTGCTTTTTGCCTATGAGAGCACGGGTGTGGAAACGTTTTTTAGGGATTTGCGTGACCCTAAACACAGGTCCAGACGAGTTTTTGCTTTTCATATGCCCGCCGAAAGCTTCTGGGCTTGTCGTACTAAAAACCGATATACAGGAGTTGAAGAGGCTTGAACCCCTACAAAAAAATTGTTATTGCCATTTAAATTCTGCTTCAACTAACAGTAAACCTGAGTATGCGCTTCAAACCAGTGAAGCGACTTCATATTCCAGTTAAATAATATTTTTGATAGCCTTTCTTATTGTGCATTTAGTTAGTTTTACTATAAAATAGCCCGAGTATCAATAGGGGTGAAAAAAAGATTTGAGATTGAAACCTTTAGCCCTTATTCTATTACTTGGATTGCGCCTTGTGGACAGGAGGTTTCGCATGTGCGGCAGACTATGCAGTCACTGGCCCTTACAGGTACAGATTTGCCCTCTTTCAGCTCATAAACGCATACTGGACGGGCGTTTACGCAAGTTTCGCATCCGTTGCATTTTTCACTTACCTTAATTTCTACCATATTCATACTTCCTGAGTTACCGAAAAACCGTTGCCAAATAAAAGGGTTAACAAAGGATTCGACCTTTTTATATCAAACTTTTACATTGCTATTTCGATAACAAGTTCAATCTTTTTTCCATAATTGTTTAAATTGGTTGTTCTTCTCGAATTATTTGGCTCATGCCTCAATAAAGATGCTATTGTCTTTCACTATAATTTTATAAACAAGCAAGTTCTCCGAGGCAGGTCCTCTAAGCACTTGACCATCTGTCACTCTGAATTGTGCTTCATGCCAAGGGCAAGTTAACACTGTTCCTTTCAAAGTACCTTCAGCTAAAGGTGCGCCTCCAGCATGGGGGCATCTTGCGCTTGTACAAAAAAATTCGCCTTCTATGTTTACAACTAGAACTTCGAGAATACCCACCTTGAACTGCTTCAAGTTTCCAAGCGAGGGTGCAATTTCAAGATCACATATTTTTAGAAGATCCATGATCAGTTCCTCATTTCTAACAGTTTAATTACATTTTTCTAAACTTTTCCGTATATTCGCTTGCGGCGATGACAAATTCCGCATGACTCCAACAAAGGGGAGAGGCCGATATAGGATTTCCATCGTTAGGGTCTAATTGTTCTGCTAACATTCCTGAAGGCGAAGAATTTTTTGCGGTCCATCGGAGTAAATCTAAAGCTTTCTTTAGATCAAACTTTGATGTTGCTTTTGCAATGTACCAACGAGCGAGCCAAAGAGTGCAGATTAACCATGGATTGCCTTGAGTATTTTTTGAAACACGATAATATTCATCGTTTTTGTACCTAGCCATTCCACCTATAGAATTGTTGACCCACAGGGTCTCTTCTAAAGTCTTCATCGTTTCTAAAATTTGATTATCTTTAGGGCCAAAAGTTTCTGACAAAAAAATAAAACTTAGGCTGCTGTCCACAGTTGTATCACGTTGGCCATTTGGGTAGATTCCTCTGATAAACCTTTTCAGGTTTCTATCGTAAAGATGCTCAAGAATTGCTTCTTTCATTCTATTAGCAACTTTGGTTAGTTCTGCCTGACGTTTTCTGTCGTAGAAAACTTCCGCAAACTTTGCTCCTGCAAAAAGAGCTGCGCAAACACATACTGAAGTTGCTGTAAAAGTTCCCGCTCTTTCTTCCCAAATATCAAAAGAGGGCTTAGGAAGTCCAGTTTCCTGATTGATGTGATTTTTTAAGAAATCCGCTGTACTGACAATTAGTTTTGGGTAGACTTTGCTGATAAATTCGATGTCTTGGTACTTTTGGAAGTGTTTCCAGAGTGCCCACAATACTAAAGAAGTCTCATCTACCTGTATGGGCAGTTGCTGCTCTCCTGCTTCATCGATTAAAGCATGCCAGCTACTGCCTGGAGAACCGTTAGACCAGTATTTGTGTGCGAAGTAACCTTCATCAGAAATTATTTTATTGCAAAAACCAAAGAATAATCTTGAGATTTCATGAAATCCTGCAATATCGAATGCGATTGCACATATTGATGCGTCTCTTGGCCAAACATAGGCGTATGTGTCTCGGTTGAAATACAATACATCTGAGTCGGCAGATGAGATTATGGCTCCATTATCGCCGACGTGACTTCTCATAGTCAAAAGTGACCTTTTTACTAAGCTTGCTATTTCTTTTGGAAAAACTGAAAGGTCTATGCTTCGCCTATTAGTCCATGCGCTCCAATAATCCTCTGTTTTCAGAAGCAATTGCTCCACCTTTTCCCGTTTGACGAAGTCATTGAGGTCTTTTACTGCTTTCATGTTTTCTCCGCAAGCGATCCAATAGTATATAGTTTCTATGGATTCGGGTTTCATTCCAAGCCTAAAAGATATTGTTGAGTCAACTGAACCCTGCGCAATGGGGTTTCTTTCTAATTTTCCATCTTCTGCATCTTTCCAAGTACCTTCTTTACCAAAGGCTTCTTTTTGTCCAGTTGCAAACTCGTAAATGCCGCTGTTTTCCTTGGTTAAACCGTTGACAAGGAAATATCTGCAGCGCTTGTAGTGTACAATCGACTTGTGGGCTGGTTCATAAAATGCAGTATCTCCGGATCCTTCACCATAGATATGAAAATCGTGGGAAAAGAAAATTCTGACGTCTCGTTCGACCTTAGATAGATTGTTGACTCGAATTTTTCTAAGAAGAACATCGCGAAAACCGTAGACAGTGTCATTGATTTTTAGTTCAATCTTTAACTTGGAGTTTAGGGCTGAGCATTTGCTCACTAGAGTATCTGGCAAATAGGTTGAAGAACACTCCCATTCATCTCTAACCCATGAAAATATTCCATCAACCCATACTCCTATGCGGAAAGGGTGACCACTCGCATGATTTTCTAAACCTTCCTCTGGATAAGAGAAATCTCTGATGTTGCAATATTTGTCAAGTGCAACAGATAAACGACCGTTGCTAAGCACTATTTCTCTGGGCATCTTTTGTTACCTCAAGAATGAAAATTTTGGAAATGCCAAAGCGCGTATTTTCCATTTAGAACCAGTACTTATAGGGCGTACATAATTAATCTAATGGCTTCGACTTCTAACATTACAAGGCTTTTGAAGAGAATCCCCACTCAGCGTACTTTGTGAGCCATTTGACGATATTCGATTACAGTGGGGGGCTTAGTAGCTGTTTAGGTGTCCAAAATTTTGCCTGTTTCTTGATCTTTAATTTCAAGCAATGTGTAAGAAAATTTACCGCTGTATCAACAACGAATTTTGCCCACTGATTTTTGCCCCTTGAAAATTAAAAACCTCAAGAGCTATCAAAACTGATTATTCATATCCAAGTTCATGTGCTTTCCTAAGCACCGAAAGAAGTTTTTTGCCTCGTTGCGTTATTCGGTAGCAGCCGTTGCCATCGGCATCTTTGAGGGCTTCGATGAAGCTTTTGCTTAGGAAATCTTTGAGGTATCGGTTGAGCGTAGGTAGTTTAGGTTTGCTTGGTACATTATGCGCATTTTTTTCTGGGGCTTCAATGTTGCTTCTAGGATGTCGATTGTGATTGTTACGCGGCTGCGTTTCTGCAATCTGTTTTCACCTTAAACAAGAAAAAAACGCGAAATGCCTATAAGCGATATTTCCCGCTTCGGAATATATCCTCCATTAACATGTTTGAGAGTTATTTCTTGTTGAATAACAATAGGCTCCAAATATTGACAAATAGGAGATAAAATGTGATGAAAATATGCGTTTTTTTCAATTTCTATTTTAGATATGCTTTTTTTCCCTATGTTTTCTTATTAATGACAGTTCTGGTTCCTCTGCTTGCTTTGCTGATGTTGTTTGCAGTAGCACCCGCGATTTCTATAGTACATGCAACATCACCAATCATAACGGCGACAGGAACCTCTTATGCAACACAACCTTTCACCCTGACAGGGGAGAGGACAGCCGATGGAAACACATTCCTCACTGGTACATTCGTTGATGATGTCTTCGAAGGAACTTTCGTTGGAACGGCATCAAATGTATTCGGATTAGTCTTGAACCCTTCTGGGTTGAATGTTCAACTCTACTTCACATTCACAGGCACTGTGAATGGCATACCCGGCACATGTATCATCAAGTTCCAAGGTAATGGGGAAGGAATCCTTATGCCGATCAAAGGTACATGGGTGATACTCAGCGGCACAGGCGGACTGACGAATCTTCACGGAACACTAAAAGTCGAGGGCATAGGTGGTACATATCTCAATTACAATGGGAAGATTCACTTCGACCCATAGAGAACCAACCCATTTTATGGAATCCTCTTGATACCTACAAGATAAAGATATCCATCCTCATCTCCTTTTCCTCCAATAGTATTTTCTCATAATCCTATTTTTCTTGTACCTTTTAGAGTTTACTTGATTAAGACAAGACTGTAGTGATACGGGCTTGAAGTCAAGTTCTTGGACAAAAATAAAGCCCATAGACTTAGCCCAGCTTCTGCATTGCTCAGGTCTGGGTCAGATTTTATCGGGGATCATAGCACCAATTTACCAGTAAAAAGATGTTGAGAGGGGGTCGGACCGGGCTTACCCCCGAAAATGTCTGAGCGACAACATCAAAAACCTAGATTCTATTCTTTACCTTAGCGTGGGTCTAATCACTATTCGATTGTAAAAAACTAATGTTGGAAACCCAATCCAGAAAGGAAACTTCCATGATCAAAGGTAACTTAGAAAATCAATATTTTGACAAGAGCTTAGATTTCTAATTCAGTAATTTTCTTAAAAAGTTGAGCAATCAGATCTTTTTCAATTCTATTAACCTCATCAGCTTTGGCGTCTTTATTTTTGTGCTCCAAAACATGTTCTTCGATAACTTGGCTCATAGCCTTCAAATCAGGCAAAACAAGAATTTCAAAACCACAGTCACAGGTAATAACTGGAAAATGGCGAATAGTCGGATGGTTAGGTGCTTTTGTCCTTGTCAATTCTGTCTACAAAAACAAACAAGAGGCATCTACTAAAAAGCTGAGTTTCCAAAATGGAAATATTACTAAAAACAGATTGTTTTTGAATCAAAGCTAAATTGGTTTTAAAAAATTCCTGTTCCTTGGCAAAATGCAATAGCAAAAACGGGTTGCTATAGTCTCATTCTTAATTTTGGGTAGTTCACTGATATATAAAATTGGCGATTCTTGAGCCGTAATGCAAACTAATATAGGAATGGCCATGCGGGCTAATAGAAAGTCTGCTCGACAAAACGATTATATTGGGACGCTCTATCTTTCGGTGAACTAAAATGGAAAAAGAAAAATATAATTAATAACCCAACTTTATAGACGGTTTTTTAGTGTGAAATAATCTAACTTAGTTCTCAAAGACTACGTACCTTATTTACGCGCATGTAAATAGAAGATACGTATCTTTATGTAAATGAAGAATTAATTTCGCTTCCATATAAAAGAGAGTTGGGAAGTAAAATGGAAAAATCGTTTTCGAGTTTGGAGCAGAAAATAATTTCTTATTTGTGCACCTATGGAAACACAAAAGAAACCGATTTAATCACGTATGGCGTGCAAAAACTTGGCCTATCTGAAGGAGGCATGATAAAGCTTATTGATGAAATGGAGTTCACTGGCAGAATTAAGCGGATCTTGCATAAAGAGCTTATGCCCGCAGTATCCTACGTAAAGCAAGGAAGCCTAGTTCCGCTTGAACTCGAATTGCAGGCTATATCTGATTCTTCCGAATTGAGTGAAGCAACTGATCAACAAATTGAAATGATAAGAGAAATCCTTGATAAAGCAGAAACTATTGCCAAGAAGAGAATGAAAAGCGAAACAAACGGTTTAGATTAATCATCCCGCGCTCAAGAAACAGAGTTCTAATTCGATTGTACTATGCAATTCATGATTTATCTTAGAAGAAAAACCCAGACAAAAAGGTGAAACAACCGAGAAAACTGCGTAGCACAGAGCGCCACAAGACCGCCAATTGCTCATCAAAAAGCTAAGCGATCTTCTGAGGACCGCTACGAACTTGACTTCAGATCCACAGCATCTCAGTTAACAATGAAGCAGTTGTGCGCACACGCCAGCTAGTTGCCAGCTTCGAACAGAAGCTAATACTAAAAAGATTGAGCGAAATCCAAGAAAAAATCTCAAGGCAAACATCAACAAAGACAGAAGAACTGGAGCAAGATAGGACGTTTAAGTGGGGAGGCTAATCCTCAAGACAATCGATCGCTTTTGTGATAAAGATAGCGCGATTGTTTGCTAAGGATTTTTGATTTAGCCTCAACTGAAATTATAGGTAAGCTTCAGTTGCGTATCTTTGTACCACTCTGTGGGTGTTGAAGTAGTAAGCGATTTTTCCGATTGAATTCTTCATCATTTTTGTCCATTCGCCTCTGCTATTGTAGAACATGGGAACAATTATGTTTTCTAGTTTATTGTAGAGATCTTCTAGTTCTCTTCTTCGGTCTTCTTCTACTGAAAAACTTTCGTTTGATTGTGGTCCTATTGCCCAACCTGTAATACCCTCAATCCAACCTTCGATCCACCAGCCGTCCAAGACGCCGAAGTTTATGACCCCGTTGTGGGCTGCCTTCATTCCACTCGTTCCTGAAGCCTCTAGGGGCCGAAGGGGCGTATTTAGCCAGACATCAACTCCTGAGACTAATTTCGCTGCGAGATCCATATCGTAGTTTGATAGATAAACAATCTTTATCTCATTTTTCAGATCTTGAGCATAGCCAATTATCTGTTCGATCAGTTTCCTGCCAGAGTCATCTCTGGGATGGGCTTTTCCAGAAAAGATCAACTGTATTCTGCCTTTGTTATTTACCTTTTTCAGTTTTTCTATGTCTGAAAACAATAAGTCAGTCCTTTTATATCCGGTTGCTCTTCGTGCAAATCCCAGCGTCAAGTCATCGTAATTCATACCCGCATTTTTTACCTTGTTAACGTAGTCAATCAGAACCTTCTTTCCTTCCTCGTGTGCTCCCCAAACATCTTCATCGGATATCCCGTCTACTCTTACAAGCAAGTCGGGTTCATTTGCCCATCCTGGAAAATACTTGTTGTAAAGGTTCCTAAAGCTCTCACAGGTCCATGTGTATGAATGGACGCCGTTTGTGATGGCACGAATTTCATATCCTGGGAACATTGCTTTGGAAGAGTATTGGTGTCTTTTTGCTACACCGTTATGATAATTGCTTAGGTTGAGGGCCAATAAAGTCATGTTTAACCTTTCTTGCCCGCCGAGTTTTTTTAGGACATCGAAGGGGATGGGTTCGCCCAGCACTTGTCGAACTAGATCATAGGAGAATTTGTCATGCCCTGCGTCTATAGGAGTGTGCGTAGTGAAAACGCATAATTTTCTGACTTTCTCGATGCTCATACCATTCTTTTGCAGCAACTCGAGGGCGAGAAGACTGGAATGGCCCTCGTTCAGGTGATATTTGCGAACGTCTAAGCCCAAGGCATCTAGTATTTTCACCCCACCGATTCCAAGAACAATCTCTTGCTTAAGGCGGTATCGTTCATCCCCGCCGTACAAAAAGGTAGTAATCTCTCTGTCCTCAGGATTGTTTGTTTCGAAATCAGTGTCGAGAAAGTAGACAGGAACAGCCCCGCCTGTTTGACTCTTGACTGTGTAAAGCCAGGGTTTGACGGTTACATCTCTTTTCTGAATTTGCACCGTCACCTCTGTGGAAAGCAGTTGCATATATTCTGAGGGTTCCCACGGGTCGGGATGTTCTACTTGTTTTCCATCGCTTGTTAGCTCTTGTTTGAAGTGTCCTTTCTTGCTAACCAACGTTATTCCAACCAGAGGAACTTTCAGATCTGCACTTGATTTGACGGTGTCCCCAGCTAGAATCCCTAAACCTCCATTGTATGTGTGAAAGTTATTCGATAGCCCAATTTCCATTGAGAAGTAGGCAATTTTTTGTCTCGCTAAGCAAGTTTCTGGCTCAACCATCTTTTCGTTTACCTATAAGAATGATATTTCAAGTCACAATGAAGTTACTAACTGATAAAGCATCGCTTACGTGGGCGGTTTACTAGTAACCTACTTAGTAGGTCGGTGTTGTTGGCAGTCAATCCTGTATTTTTTGCTCTTTTCTTTTTTTATCTAGTTGGGGACTGCTCATGATTGTGGGTCTTCTATGGTCGGGCATAGGACAAAAGCGGAGCGAGCGGGCAGATAGAGGCTGAACACATTTTGATTTTTTCCTTCAGTATTGTTTACGATAGTGAAGTGGGTTTGCAGCGGATCCAACCGACCGTGCCCCCGTACTTTGGAGCATCACAGTCTAGTATCATCCGGTATTTTCCATACATCGCCAACCTTAACCGTTGGTTGAGTTAAATAGGCTGAAATGGTTGGGCTGCTACTTGTATTGTAGAAAATAAGTGGTCCGCCTGGCGCTATAAAATTGTTGTAGTAAATCGACTTGCTAACGTTTAATGTCAGCGGGGGCAAAGGGTGACTAAACAAATTTGGAACTGCAACAATCGTCTCATTTACAACATAGTTATCGGCGTTAGAGCCTATGACATCAAATGTTAATGTTGAATTGAAAGATTGATTATTTGTTATTCCTGGCAGGCTGAGCGATGTGTTGACTACTTGGTTTGTTACAGTATTTGTAGTATCATAGACCATATGTTCTCTTACCTTGTAGTTTAGGCTAAGCTCAAGCGGTGATCCTGCGCTTTGAGGAATAAACAGAGCTGCCAAAATAATCAAAACCGCTGCCAATCCTACAATTGAAGCATACAACTTCCGGTCATGCTTTTTGCCATTAGCTCGCGGTCCACTTGCATTATAGTTAGGTTAGGTGAATTGGAATTTTCTTGTCTAATCATCAAGACATCTCCCATAAAGTTAGTTGAATGCATGAGGATAAGGTCTTTTGACTAAAAACTTCGTCAAACCATTTATTATCTAAAAATTTTGCGATTTCGTTGAGAGATGGTATTCACGTTCATCAGTTTATGATGGGAATTTGGGGAGAGACAAGACTTTAATCCCAACTAAGTTGGAACATGATATTATGAAAGAACTAAGCAAAGGGAGACTTACTCCCAGCGATTTGAGTGGGCAACTTGACAAATATTCATCATCTATTGTTCGAGTTCTTCAAGAATTAATGAAGAAGAGGTGGGTACCCAGGGTTAGAAAAGGAAAACGAGCATATTGTTCACTGACAATGCGTGGAGATGCCGCAATAAAGCGTTATGGAAAAACAAAATAACGATTAACCTAATTCATGTTAATAATATATAAGTAAAACGCCATGATTAACAATTTCAAGGGTTGGAAGATTCCTTCCGAAAACTTTGGGTCCAGAATATGAAGAATCTCCCGAATAACAGTTGCGAAAGCATTGCCAGTAACGTAATTGTTCACAACTAAGCTTTGCTAGAGAATAGTACCGGGCTTATCCCCGACACGGTATGAGTCTCTATGCTCAAACTTACAGAATAATGCTATTCCCGCAAATTTGACCTAAAGTTTAAAGCTGCGCGCGAGTCAACCGTTTGTTCTGTTTGGTGGTCTTTTTGGTAGTGTTTTGAAGTCTCAGGTCTCTGACCGGGAGTTTTCATCTTGCGGTTTCTGTGCTGCACGTTCTGGAAGTTGTGAGTAGTTGCCATCAGCGGTTCTGTAAGCAGCCAACCTTCCAACTGTCTCCCAAACGTCTCCTTTGAGACGACGTATCTGCACGGTGATTACCTCCGCTGTTGGATCAGACTTTCCTGCCCAAACCGTTAAGGTCAAGAAATCCCCGTTATCTAGTCGATTCCTGAAGCTAGCTTTAGGATGCGATGGAACAGACATAGCGCTCATACTTACCTCTTCTTCTTTCTTTTACCACTGGTTTTAGCCAAGTCTTCCATTAAGTCTTCATTCATCGCTACGTTGAACATGTTGTTTATAACGGGTGATATAAAGGAAACGATTCGTTCGCGGTTGTCAGCGGATAACCCTGAAAATTGGCGTTCCACTTCATCCCAAACAACCTTGTACATAAAGACTATTTCTTTAACCATCTCTTTCAAAATTTTCAAGTCTTCATCTTCGCTCATATTCAGACACCAATATCGCAGTTACAGCGGTTTATGTTTTTAATTTTTGCTGTACTATATCAAGACGGTAAAGGAAGCTTTGCCAGAAAATACATCAAATTTTATGGATTAGCAGTTAAAACACGCTAATTTGGACAGTGCCAAATTTTATAGTGAAAAAATGAATAAGGCAACCCGTAGTTTTCCGAAATTTCCTGCATAATACCCAGTTGAGTTTCGTTGTTCAAAGGATGCTTTAATGTGAACTTGATAACCTGCGATAGTAAACTGGTAGCGTTAGGGTGCATCAAAGAAAAGTACTGAGTATAAAATAATGTGGATTTTTCAAAAATCTGAGCTCTAATCGGAACAGTAGTATCGGGAAGTTTTCTATAGATTTCTGAAGATTCCTAAACGATTTACCAGTGAAATATAGTTACATTGCTGACGTTATGAATTGCGGAGTGGCTTTCAGCGTCTACAAAACCCTTAAGACCCTGAGAGTTAACATAACCACTTAACATTTAAGTGGATGGGAGAAAAGTATGGAAAAACCAAAGAATAATCACATTGACTTTTTGAAAAATCAAATAGTTGTTGAAAACGAAATAGTTGACTCCCTTGAAAAAGCGCTGGTTGGTATGAAGAATCCAGCTGTTAAAGGCGTCCTGAAGGGGGTCTCGCTGGATTCTGTGAAGCACGCGGAACTTTACTCGGCAGCCGTTACCCTGCTGACCAGTTATTCGACAGCATTAACGCAGGATAATCTTGATCAGCAAAGAGCACTCATAGAAAAACACATTAAGATAGAATCTGAGCTAATTAAGAAACTTCAAGTCATGATACCTAATGTTGAAGACAAAAAGGTTGTATTTCTCTTAAACTCCATATTAGCCGATGAAATCAGACACCACGCTATGCTAAAAATGGTTTTAGAGATAATTGTTCACGGAGAAACTATAACAGAGGAAGATTGGTGGAAACTGCTCTGGGAAAACGCGCCTTTTCACGGATCCCCCGGTGGATGATAACAAAAAAAGAAAGCTTTGAGGATTGTTTGCTAAGAGTTAGCAGCCTAAATTTAAAAGTCACATCCAAGTTCTCTGTGACTCGCATTCATTCGACATAGCAGGTTCTGTAGGGTTTGAACCTAGTGGTTACTACTCATGCCCTTTTGTTTCGTGGTGCGTTGTTTCTCTGTGTCGCTCCATCTCCGAGTGACTAGACAATAACAAAGTCATTTTTGTTTCAATACTCAAGTGGCTGACCCCTGCTGATTGCACTTCAGCACCCAATTTTATCGCTTTGACTGCGCTTCTTTTCGGTGTTCTGAAAATGGTTAAAAATGTTTTTAGTCGGAAAAACTGCAACCAACATAGTTTAGTTTAAGTGTTGGGTTTTGGTTGTTTAGGTTTATTTGGTTGCTCATTTTAAATCTCTCCATATTTTTTAAGGAATTCCTCGGCTATATCTTTTGGGTTGCCATATCGTGCTTTTTCTTTCAAAAACTCAGTCCACCTTAATTCAAACAGAGCAACCGTGTAATTAGGAAATGATGCTAAAAACGCAAGAGCCAAACTTTTAGCACGCCTTTCATCCTGATTAATACCACTACGTTTTTCCGTTACTGACATGGCAGTTCATCCACTTTTGTTTTACACTCTTCCACGACAACTTTGCTACCGTCAACTATAATTTCGTTAACATGACCAAATAAAACCGTATAAGCGCGCGCTCTGCTCTATCGCCTATGAAATTTACGATTATGACGATTACTTTTAACATAGGCGTTTTTGGGTTTAGGTTTATTTTCTTCATTAGGTTTAATTTTATTTTCCTCATTTTGGTTACTCAATTTACTCCGACCTCAAACTATTATTATAAATTCGACACAAAGAATTCGACCTCTATAAGATATTTCGGCTTTAGCGTTGCATCTGTCACATTTTAAACATCGTTCTGGCAAATCGTCAATTAATACGGTTTCAATAAGGTCATAATCACTCATTAAGATACTGCTCCATTTTTAGGCGACCTCATTAATTTCACCAATTAACTACTAAAGCCTCTAACGGTGGACGCTGGAAGAGTACGCGCATAACTGGTCATTAATTCTTTTTTGGCTTAATTTCGTGAATGGAGCTGTTTTTAGGCGTTTAGTACGTGAAGGCTGCTATGCTGTTTAATCGCTTTATAGGGCAGTTGCGTAGTATAGGGCAGTAACGTTATGATTAAATGGTGATGTAAAATGTCGGAAAAATCAAAGATTATTTTCGTTGGAAAGAAAATGCCAATGGACTATGTTATGGCGATTATTACAGGTCTGTCGGAGAGCGATGCTAAAGAAATAACCTTGAAAGCAAGGGGTCAAGCAATAACTACAGCTGTTGACGC
>PLYI01000067.1 GCA_003151735.1 Candidatus Bathyarchaeota archaeon
TGGCGGGCGGGGAGGGATTTGACCCTACGCCCCCTGCAAGAGATTTCACAAATTTGATACTAAATAGTTTTAGCTATTAGTATTGCTTTAGCTTTTTTCTGTAACTCATCCGAATATTTGTTAATGGCGTCAATATTTTTTTGGTTCATGGGGTCAAAGTAAGTGCTGCCTAGAATGCTTGTGACTTCGCGTATAGCCCATGCTGAATCAAGTTCACGGTGATTTACAGCATGTCTAAGTGCTCTCTCAGTTGCATTAACTGGTCCCTCGTCTTCTAACACTAAATAAAACTCTCTGTACCTCTCTATCGGGTCTTTTGAACTCTTTCCCTTGCAATAATGTCCCATTTGTCTCCAAAACTTTACATCATTTAGACTTAAAGGCCCAGTGACATCAATTATTGGCTCAATTGTATTAGGCAATATAGAATCAGAGAATCCAATGCTGTCTATAAGAACAACTTGAAAAGCTTTGGCTCCATTTGGCAGCAACTTGTACAAGCTTCCGTACACAGCGGTAGTATCGATTTCTTGTAATGAGAGGAGAGCTACTAACTTTTTTACCCTTTGAATCGCTTCTTCTTTTACGTCCTCCAAATTCCCATATGTACTTATCTCTAATGATATGGCCATTGAATCCTTGTTATAGTCAAACTTCATGTCGCTGGGCAGCACAAAGCCAGTCAGTTTCACTGGAGGATTAATCGAAAAGAGAAAGAAGTACTTACCAATATCTCCTGCAGACATCCAATCACCAATCTAGAATTTTTGAAGACACTTATTATTTGTTTCTATTTTGATAAATTTGGCTGCACTGAGCTTCGTCCGCGCACTTCTAGCTTTTATAAAGTTGAAAAATGCAAGTTATTAGAAAAAACTTTAAACGCCAAATGCCCCAAATGTGGCAATCAAGGACGTACATTCAAGAGCAATCCATCTCTACTTCTGCCGTGACCTTGAAATAGCTTTTATTCCAGCTTTTTTGCCATTTCATTTTTTTTTAATTTTTCTTTCAGCTTCAAGGTCCTATTAAAGAGTTTTCTCTTCGATCTTCTTTAACTCAAGTTCTTCACGGGAGAATATGCTCAGAATACCCTTTATTCTATCATATAACTCGTCATAAGTAATTATTTCCACATCCTTAATAGCAGTCCTTAGTAGTTCGAAGGATTTGTATTGCTCTTTTGTGAGCTGCTTAATTGTGCCAATGATTATCAAGCATTTTGGACTAAAAGCTGTGATATCAGTGCACCTTAACGACTCAAATTGTTTAAGATAAGTGTCTCTTTGATCGAGTACCTGACTAATGGCGCCACTAAGTTCCTTATGCAGGCAAAAAACATTCGAGCCTCTGTATGGCGTTTCGGTAAACATCGCTGAATTATGCTTTTTAATTTCGATTATCGCCGAATTTCTAGTCAATTTGTTGGCATACAGAAAGTCAACGATTCTTCCCTCGGCGTCGAGAATACTTTTCCCGCCAACATACGCTTTATCTTTGTAAATTACGGCGGGATAAGCAAAAAGCTGAGAGAATATCCACGAATTCTCCTTAAAGAATTCTTGCCATTTCTCCTCTTTAATTTTCTTCAATTTAAGGTAATGTTCAAATTTTTCAACAATATCCTCAATGAATTTCTTTTCGATAATTTGTTTAGTTCTAATTAGGTTCTGTTTTTCAAGGGCATCTTTTTTTGAGAGAGACAATTGTTGAAATAGATCAAAGAGAGCTTCTCTATCGTCTACCGAGAGGTTTGTCTCAATATTCTTGTATTCCTTTAAGACTCGTGCAATAGCTCCTCCCTGATACTTAGCGTTACCAGACTGAAAGACTAAAGGAAAAGATCGAGCAAAGTAATTGTTTATGAAACTACTGCTAGATTCGTTAGATGACCTAATTATTGACGATATTCCTCTCCTAAGATTTTCGAAATCCTGAAAGCTGAGCACGATTGAGGTGCTACCAATTTGCGTCTTTCCCTTTTTGGTTATGGTTATATTCGTAACGTTGTCAAAGCGCTTTTCTATGAACTTTTTCAATGGAGCTAAGTACCTAGTTGCCCCATAGCCCCTCTCGGCGTTCTTTAGAAAACCACTTGGAAACTTTCCCCTGAAGCCTTCAAACGTGAATGACTGTATTTTACGATATCTATTCTTGGCTTGGTTGAGTTCCCTATCAATGAAAAACGGAAATACTGTAAATTTATCCTCATTCTTATAAGTTATTTTGCAGAGGAAATTAATCGCTTTCTTCGTATTTACAAAGCAATAGGTTGTTTTCTCTGGAGTATTTTCTGAAACAACCTCCCTATCAATTACCTCTTCTTTAATCATAGCCTATCTCTCGAAATGATTGAGATTGAGCGATTTTTATTGAGTGCTTATTCGGACTACTGTCAATATAAGATTTTGGAGGGAACAACAGAAAGAGAGTAAACCTTTCGACCAAATTAAGAACAGAAAGGCGAATGCCTCGGTGTAATAACCTAAATCCGCGATTTGAAAAAAAGTTGAAAAATCGAGGATTTCCAAAAAAAATCGCTCAACCATTATAGATATGTTGTTGAGAGATTAGGTCTTGCACCATGAGCCGGTTGAGTATGAGTAAGGCTTTGGCTTGGGCTCAATGGCGTTATCCATCAACACCCAAGCAAACAATGTTTCTCTTTTGTCTGCATACTTATCGATGAACTCGTTAGCCTGATGTTTATCGCCAAACTTTTTCAGGTCTGTGACAGTGTACTCCCTGCAGTCAATGATTGTGGCATAGCCTTCAAACTTCTTCGACTTGGTGTTTCCCAGTGCTATCCGCCCTCTGAAATTTGTCTGGGTGCGCCTAATTTCCCAGATCTTCTTTCCCGCCAATATCAGCCTTAGCCACTTGTGTCTATCTTTAAGCACTCTGTGCAACAATATCTCATTAGTTTTAGCAAAACATTGTCCATCGCGTATCTAACGCGGTTGACGCATGAATTAAACATGTTTGCGCTAACAGCGATTTTAGCCTATAATTGCAATTTCAAGCGCTTCAAGCTATTTACGGAGAATTTCTGTTCGTTTTCAAGCGACTGGCGATGTTAAAAGTACGAAAATTCTTAATATTCATACTTTCCATACCACAATCGCTGTGCTAACTAACGTGCTTGCATTATCGCAAGTTTTTAGCTTGATTATATTGTTTCAAAAAAATTCGCAATCTGCATTTTGTCTTTAAATATTTTATGAACTATCGTAGTTGTCTGGTAGCTATATTTCGAAAGTATGCAAACATCTGAAAACAATGCCTGCAAATTGCTCCTCCCAACCATATTAACATCGCAAAAAACAATGCTTAAACCAAATTCTCCTTTCTTTCTGCCTACTCTGCCTACTCCCTGCCTGAGTCTTCTTGACATATCTAAATGACCCGATTCCACTTTCTTCCGAAGCAAATCGAAAAGACGAGGTCTTGGGAATGGGGGGTCAAATATAATCAACAGTTTGAGACCTTTTATTGTAATGCCTTCCCAGAAAACGGTTGAAGCTGTAAAAAGTACTCCATTTGTACAGTTCAGGTATTCTTGATAGCTTCCATTCTTGTCATCCGAATATGACCGGACCATGAACAGATTAGAGCAATATTGCTTGAGGTTTTCAATCGCTTTTTTACATGTCAATGAATTATTGAAGAGAACAAGAGTTTGAGCATTAGACTCTTCCAATATGCTTTTCAAAAAACATAGCTTGCTTTTGAAATCTAAATCGTCAACCACGGATAAACAGTATTTCTGCTTTTCATTTTGATTAGAACTTTTTACCGTCTCAATTGGTGCAATAATATTCTCATCCAATCCACAATAGAACTTCAATTCAGCCGTTGATAGTTGGGTGGCAGAAAACAGCAAAATATGTTTTTGTGGCAACTTGAGGTTACAAACGCCGTCGTTCTGGACAAAAAGCACGTTACAGAGATTAGAGTTTTTCCATATGTAGAGGAAGCAAGTCCAGCAAGTTGGGTTAGAGAGGACCGGATTCAATTTTGCTCCAAATTTGCCTATCTGACGAAGGTTACTAAGTAAGTCCTTTGCTGAAGGGAAAGATAGTTGTTGCGCAACGAAATCCTTGTTGGGCAAAATGTATCTTCCGATTAAGTCTTGAGAAAAGTCTTCATTCAATGAGAAACTTATTGTCTTGACATATTCATCATCCAGTTCTAAGAAAGATTTGAGATTGTGAGCCTCATCCATTAGGACAAAATCGTAGATTTCAGTACTTTTCAAATATTCAGAAAGATTGAGAATATCAGTCTCCGGTAAACCGCCTTCAATATCTAAACAAGCTTTTGCAAACTCTTCTTTCAAATAATTGCTTGGTACGACGATTGCGGTTTTTTGTCCTGATTCAAAAAATACTCTAGCGAGTAGGCAAATAACATGAGTCTTACCCGAGCTGGGGGGTGCCGCAAAAACCCAAACAGGTTTTTTCTCGGCTAAAAGCTTATCATATGTTCGATTCAAAAGCTCTTTCTGCTCAGGAAAGAATGATTTGTAAGTTCTGAATGGAATCGATAGCTTTTCCATTTGAGAGAACCAAGTATCTCTCGAAGACAAATTCCTGTCAGACATAGAAAATCCTTTGGAAGATAATATCTGCTGAAGGCAAGCCATAATCGTTGATATATTTAGCGTAGACTTTCAGGTAGTAAAGGGGTGCAGGAAGTCTAGTGCCATGCCCGCTTATTCCGGCTGCGAACGACAACGCAAGTATCGTATGAATAATCTTGTTAATTTCAAAATAACCATTTGTTTGTATTACCTTGACACGAATCGGAGTTGGACAACCTCTATAATAAGTTCCAATTTTTGTTGAGCCTGTCGTCAGGATAAAATATTCACCATTGCCCGCATTCAGTATCACTCCCTGAGGCGCATTTTCGTAAGCTTCACATGCATATGTTACAATGTTAGTTCTCCTTCTTGGTGCTGTATTTACTGAGGGTTTAAATGTAGAAAATAACTGTAATTCGTTATTCTGCAATATTTTTACAAAGACATAATTTTTCACTTTCTTGAGGCTTTCTGCAATCTGACCCTCAATCAAATTATCCCAAAAAGACATCATTAGAAGTATCTTGTCTTCATTTTCTAATTTCGACTCCAAGTCTTTGAGTAGCAACTGGAAGTTTTCTGTGTCATATGGTTTTGATTGAAACAGCATTTGCCCGTAAGATTCGAATATGTTGAACAGGAAACATCTCATACCGTTGAATGGGTTTCTATATGCGTAAACAGTCACTATTTTCGTCTGTTCGGTATTAGAAATAAACCAAGGATAACCACCCATTTTTAGAGTTACTTGCATCGCGATTTGTGGGATTGATTCAATATTTGCTTTCTCCGGAGTAACATTCTGATGGGGGACTCCGTACTCCCCGACTAACCGTCTCTTTGTTGATTTGATTAGTTCGCCGTCATTAGTTATCGTAATCGCTAAATCGGCATTTAATGGATTAATGATAGATACTTCGCTAAGTTGGCGATAATCGCACTCCAATGTGCAACCATTTCTCAACTCTATTTCCTGCTTTAGCGACTCGACAAATTGCTTTTGACTATCGTCACAGAAAATAAGTAGTTTCTTGACCCCGTTTAACGGTTGAACAAATGTTTCCCTTGCAGTATATTTTCTGTAGAAGTTTATCCCATAGGGTGGGGTGATATCTATCTCTTTATTGCCGAATTTTATGGTGACGGGAGAGGCGGTCTCAATTTCTTTGTTTATATTTTCTGGAAACATGAGAAATTCAAATTTCGATGGATACAAGACAGCAAAATTATTTCTTAGTATCGAATCGACTTTTCGCATAATTTCATATATTTTTCGTTGCTGTTCTCCACAGTGTGGATGAAGAATATCAAATATTTGAGAGATTTGGGAGGGTAATAACCTCATTTTCAGGTCTCTAAAAGTATGACCAACAATTAAGAATTCGGGGATGTGAAATAGTTCTTTTGTCATCCCGTTTTGGTCAACCATTGTCCATTTAACAAGGGGTTGTTTTGCGTCTTTAATTGGTATGCCTTGTGCCGATTTGTGGTATTCAAGTGGTGAGATGTTTCCTTCTAATACCTTCGAATCTGCTCTCGCATCCCAAGTGATTTCTTTTATGACAATTGAGGGAGCAGGATAAGCTTTCACATTTGCAGTTCTATTTCGGAAAGTCCAATTTACGAAACTTATGAACTCCTTTGGAGGATTATAAAAGTCAAATTCCTCACCTTTCCGTTTGGTCTGCCACCATAAGGCTAAAATCTTTAATTCATTCAGGAGATTTTGCCAAGAGCGTAATTCTATTTCCCTGTTTACCAATAAATAGGGCTTTCCAAAGAAGGTCTGAAAACCTCTATAAAATCTTCTTCCATCTTCAACACCTATTCTTTGTCGAAGAGCTTTGTCGAAATAACCTTCTCCATGCTCAATAATGTAAGGCGACCTTTCACCATACTTGTAGTAATCCTTTGAAAGATAGCATAAAGCTAAATCTACTATTCGATTAACCAATCCACCGTATGATTGCGGGTCATTGGCGAAATCAACAAGTTGGGTACTTTCCAGTAATAAAGTCACTTTGAATTTATTGATGTTTTCAAGCTCAATTTCGCTAACTATGTCATTTGCTGAAAGAGTTGATTCTAGAACCTTTATTTTTCCTTCATGAGAAATAACGGCTGTACCGATAGATTCGGTAAGCCTTCGCGCTAATCGACCGAGAACCTGATAGAAATGCCCTGATTTTGCAGGAAAAGGCTCTAGTTTAGCAGAATAAACGTTGACTTTAAACGATTGATATGTTTTTAGGGCAAAGAGATTTGCATTGTAATTTGAACTCATTTCGATTTCTCCAATAATTTAAGTTTTTCAACAAGTTCATCAAGACTTACCGGCTCTATTTTTTCTCTATATGCTTCTGCGAAATCCTTACTGCCTTTGTATTTCTCAAGCCGTTTATCAAGTATAACGCATATTCCTTTATCGTCTTGATTTCTAATTAGGCGACCAATTCCTTGTTGTAGCCTGATTAGCATTTTTCTTTTTGTGAATTGAAAGCCGTCGTTTTTCTCTAAGTACACAGGTGGTCTGATGAAGGGCAGAGAGAAGATAATTTCAAGCTTTAAATCACGTATATCAATGCCTTCCCACAATCGAGAGGAAGCTGAAGCCATAATAATATCCGCTTGCTCAACATATTTTTGAACGGTTTCACTCTCGAAACTGTCGTCTATGAATGTTATCTTCCGGTTTATCAAACGGTTCAGTACGTTTTGTGCGCGTTTTTGGTCCCTGTAACTTTTGAATAGTAGCAGTGTTTTTCCCTGAGTTATTCTTAGGATGCCCAGCGCAGTTTCAGCAGCTTTTTCGATTTGGTCGTCTGTGTTCTGGGGGAAGTCATAAGTTTCTAGAATCTTAAGACCACTAAACCAATTCTTAACTTCATCTGGTTGGACTTTAGGAACGACAGAAATGGTTTCAACCGTATAACCTTTAAAGGTACAATGGTTGGCATGAGTGACAACATCTCCAATGGTTGCGCTGGCAAAAATAATTCTTGAATTTCTGAACTTACCCTTGATTACGTTAATTTGAAAGGGACGTGATTTTCTAGCAATGAGAGAAGCCTCTTGTCTGTCTTCTAAATCGTAGTGGTCTTTTTGAATATAGAAAACGTTAACCGATGTGTTCTGGCAACATTTAACGAAATAACAAGCATCTCGGCATATACTTCTGTCTAAATCGTTAAGTTTTCGTATTTCGCTCTGGACTTCATCACAACCATATATGTCCGCTATATGTTTGACTATATCGTTTGGAACCCTCATCGATTCCACGTAAGTGTCGGTCGGCACAGAATTGAAAGCGTCGTCAAAATAATCTAAGAAAGCGCCTGTGAAATCAGCAATGATGCCCCCTTCTTGGTCATGTCTTTTAAAAAGACCATCAAGTTGATAGTAAGCGATTCTGTTCTGGAATTTATCGTCAAGAGCATTTTCGAATCCATGCGAGTCATCGATAATTATTAAGTCAAATTTATGCTCCAACTTTAGAGAAATGAATTTGTGATAATTAGTAATAACAAAACGAGCATTTTCAAACTCGTTGTTTACTCTTAGAACATCGCATTCCTGATTGTTTGAGGTGCAAATAGTTTTTTGTTCTGGAGTGCAGAATCCATAATCTGCGCCTTCCCCTGTCAAAGCGCAATCGTAATTCTCGATGCCCTTTATAACTACAGGTAGAACTTTCATATTGAACATGGGAAGATATTTTGCCTGAATTTGACCAATTATCTGATTGGTCGCCACTAGAATGGCAACTCTGTAACCAAGATTAATCGCAGCGTTTGCAATCGATAGAAAAACAATCGTTTTACCTGTACCCGTAGGCAAATTAAGTGCCGCATCTTGTCCTCTGTTCAGATTACCTACCAACTCTTCAATTGCTTTTTCTTGATAAGGTCTAAGATCAAGTTTAAATGTCAAGAAGCAATCCTCTGGAGAAACATGAAATCCTGTAGTATCAGGTTGGCTGTTTTCTGTAGATGCCATGCACTCGATTACAGTTAATTTATCTAATATAATTTGCTCTCAATAGACTTACCTATATTTAGAATCCACACATGTTTAATTGGAGGTCAAAACTGTGACCGCAGAAATAAACACTATTGAATTGAACCCTGAATTAGCTAACTTAGCCTATGAAATGGGTCTGAACGGTTCAAAAACTTGCGAAAACGCCCTTAAAGAAGCCATAAGGCGATTAAAATGCTCAGATTTGAATTTAACCAGTGTTCGCAACGCGGAGGCCACCCCAAACTTTCCGTGACTATTTTCTAATCTTGAACCAGCTTGTCCCTGACGGCATCAAACTCTGCCCGAGAACGGTATTCCAAAAGCTTCTTCTCTAAGACCTCATCGCCAAGCTCGACAGGCAGTTTCACGCTTCGGCATAGGCACCGATTAGTCGGAAGCTTTTAGCCCAACAGTGTACGCTGTTTCCGAGCATGCCCAAGACCTTCCGAAAATTAGGGGATCAGAACCTTTATCGATAGACCTTTCTCCGTTTTGTGAAAGCGTTTAATACAATCTAATCCAAAATGATTGTCTATGTCGACCTCGAAAACTTGCATTAAATGTAAAGGTTCAATGAAAAAGTCTAAAGATTTATCCGCAATAGTTACAGCTTCCAAAGGAATCAAGGGGTATAGTGTCAAAACGAATAGGTTCATTCCAGCTAGGACATACACGTGTCAAGAGTGCGGTTACATAGAATTGTACTATGATACTGGCTGATCTGACTACCAAGGTCTTCCGCCGATTGGGGGNNATAGAGGGAGAAAGGTCTTTACGGTTTTATCTTATCATCAGAACCTATAAAAAATAAATAAAATAGTTTTTGGTTTGATTTATCCTATGGTCTCCAATTAGCGCCCCCTAAAAACCCTCCTCGACAATGGCGTGAAGATTGTTGGCGGCTCCGATTGCCCAATGGAACCCCTAAGCCCACTGCTTGGCATGCAGGAAGTTGTGTTGCGGGCGGAGTTTCCTGAGCAGCGACTAAGTGTTGAAGAAGCCATGCGAATGTACACATTGGATGCTGCTTACTGCTCAGGCGAGGAAAATTTGAAGGGCTCACTTGAAGAGGGCAAGCTGGCTGATTTAACAATCTTGTCAGATGACCCATTGTTTGTTTCGACTGATAAAATCAAAGAAATCAATGTGGAATTTGTCATTATAGATGGCAAAGTTGTATTTTCCGTTCCTTGACAAAAGGATTTTTTGTATTTCTCCACTGAAAAAATTGCTTTTTGGTAGTCATTCAAGAAATTAAATCTAGTTTATGTGCCAGGAGACAAATAATGGTCAAGTTTAGTCTGCTTTGTCATTATTTTTCTGGAATTTGGAGCGCTTGTTGTTGAGATTCGTTAATGTAAAATATGTTGCACCCGCCATAATTGTGCCTCCACCATAAAGAACACTGATCACAGCAGTTGATCCGGCAGTATTAGGCATTAACGATGACGGATTAGAAATTGTTGCATCGTTGGGGTACCCGCGGCTTTCCCAGTAACCGAGGTAGTTCGCGTTATTCGACACATCAATTTCTGTTACCCATTTAATCCACTTGTAACCATACTGGTTTTGGGCTACAAGCATAAAGGGAAATCCTGTCTGAGGTGTGAGGGTAACATTGTTCATTTTGTAGGCTAACATTAAGTTGTTCTCAACAACGTAGCTCAGGGGAAGCGAGGTTGAATAGCCATCTGAAGCATAAAATATGAGGGTGTCAGCTTGAGGGCTGACGCCTGATGCCTGCAGGATGTCGTTTACCGAGACGCCCTTCCACAAAACATCTGCCCCCCACCCTGCTACACAAAGAAGAGTGACCACCTGCTGGCGTGCTGAGAATTTATTGACTACGTCATCATACGTGTATTCCTGAGTCTGATTAACTAGACCAGTGACGATTAATCGGTAAGTTGTCAGGTTAACGTACTGAGCTCCGGCAATAGATGTAGAGAGAAATTCACTAATGAAACCGTTAATTGGAGTCAGGCTTTGATTTTGATATTGAGTAACCTCTCCTGGGTAAAGCGAGGGTACAGGAGTCGGTGTAAGTGTGGGCATTTGAGAAGGAGTTGATGTATATTGGGCACTGGGAGTAGGCGAATTTATGACTGTGGGTTTAGGCGAAATTCTGGTAGGGACAGGTGAGGCTGTAGGAGACGGAGAAGATATGTGTGTCAGGGAAGGATTCGAAAGATACTGAATGATGAACAACGATAAAATTAGCACAACAGCTAACAATATGACTATCAAAAATACTCGCTTATGTCGTTCAAGAACCTGCATTCAAATAAATAGTAGTTTTTTCAGGATATTTATGTTCTGTTTTTTGAACTAAAAAAAAAGAAAAAGGAAAGTTTAATTCGCTTATTTTTTGTCTTATGGTTTTCTTCTAAGTAGAAGAACTGTTGCAATGGCTATCGCGATGATTATAGCGATTACTCCACCGACAATGTACGACATCAAATCTGTTGTGGTTGCTACGTTAGTTTGAGCTATTGCTGTTGGTGCTGGTGTTGATGGTGCTTGGACAGTGATGAAGGATGTTTCAGCGGATGATCCCCAATATGAATTTGAGCCTGCAAATGAAGCGTGGACTGTGAATGCTCCTGGAATGTCTGGTGTCCAATTGTATGTGAACATGCCGCTTGCATCTGTTGTTGCTGTGCCTATGCTTCTAAAGTTGTTGTTCGCATCGAGAACCCATAGTTGTACTGGAACTCCGGTTACATTGGTTGGCATTGGTTTTTGCATGTAAACGTACTGCATCCATGCGCTTTGGCTTGCTTCAGAGACTGCTGGGACTCCGTTTGGAAAGTCTGTTGCTTGCTGGTTTTGTTTTGTGCCTGCTGAAATGTCCATTACTGTGCCTCTTATCGTGACTGGCGTGGCTGTTGTGACTCCAACTTGTGGTGCGGTAACAGTGGTTGCTGTAGGTCCTTGGCCGAATGCGTAGATTTGGTTGTCATACATGTTTTGTTCTACGAATTCGCCGTCTGCAATGAGGCCTTCTGGGTATCCTGGGCCTCCGCTGTTAGGGCCTTGGAAGGGAATGCTCCAGATTTGCTGGCCAGTTGTAGCGTTGAGTACCCATATCATTTCGCCTTTATAGTATGGTGATTGGGCACCGTTTCCATGTTGTTGACTGTAGACATAGACTTTTCCGTCCGCAACTGCGGTTACCATTGTGGGTAGAAGACCCCATGGCGAGTTGATTCCGTCGCTTGTGCTGTTGCCTTCTCCTCCATTGCCGAATTGCCAGAGTAGGTTGCCATTTGATGTGTCATAGCACCAGACTTCACCGCCGTAGCCTTGAACATAGATTTTGCCGTAAGCGTCAATTGCGTTTTGTCCAATGCCAAGTCCACTGCCGAAGTATTGGTATCCATCTGGGAATGGTGTGGTTGTTGGACCCCACAGTTGGGATCCTGTGTCTACACTGTAGCCGACCCACTCCATTGTTTCACCGATCATCATTGTGACAACGCGTGTTATTGGGTCTAATGCGACGATTCTTTGTGTGAAGGCACCTAAGCTTGAAGCGGCTCCGCCCATTGGGTCTGGTGCAGTATAGTTCTGAACCCATAGTATCTGTCCTACTGCACCTTTGCTTGCATTGAGGTTAATTGCAAACATTGTGAATGGATTTGGTGTGTATTGAGGACCGACTGATTCTGACAGTGAACTGCTTGTTCCGAATAATACGTCGCCTAGAAGAACTGCGTTAAATGATGGTCCAGTTAGAGAAACTCCTGCCTGTGCCGTTGAGTTAACCATGAGCCCGTCTAAATTACCGTTTATTGTCACGTTCCAGCTGTATGCTGTTGCGATACTTCCGTCGTTTATTGTTCCTACTGGTCTATATTCACTCATTGATATTAGTGGGTTTTCAAGTATTGATGTGCTGTTCCACAGAGCTAGCCATCCTTTTTGAGTGACAGTGTTGTAGTCAAGGACATATCTTAGTAATTCACCGGCAGGACCATAGGCTGATATTATTGTCTGTTCTGCTAGCATTGTTCCGTCTGGACCATATTGAGTCCAGCTATTGGGCACATTAGTTATGTTCATAACCCAGCTTCCAGTGAAGCCGTCGTAAGCTATCCATGTGGTGTTTGACATTACAACGCCTGGTGCAATGGTGACAGATGGATTCACGTTAAAGCTCTGCCATAAGTAGCCGCTTGGAATATCACCGGATTGGTTCGGATTGACAATGTTAACTAGTTGGCCCCATGTTGGGTAGTATGCTGGATTGCTGTTTGACCAAACAATTTGTCCAGTGCGAAGGTCAAAGCAGACAAATGCTCCCGCATAATAGACACCGTTGATTACAGTGGTACTGCCTTGGTCGCTAAAGGGCATCTTGTAGTAAAGATATCCGTTCATTATGATTGGAGTAGTGAATCGCGGTTGGTATGAGCTGCCTGAGTAGTAGGTTGCTCCGGGTACGACAGTGTTGCTTCCTCCCACGACTCCTCCGAATTCCAGTGGTCTTGTCCACATTATGTGGCTGCTGTTAGGTGCCGTGCCGTCTGGCTGCCAATTGTTGTAGCCAGCTTCGTTGAAGGAGCCAAATTGCGCAGATGCTGATCCTAGCCAGTTTGAAGCGATAGTGTACCAGTTCCAATTCTGACCCTCTATTGGTCGGGTCCAGTAGGCTGCCGGCATCGGATAGATAGTTGTTTGCAATGGCTGCTGCTGAACAGTGAACGGGGCAACTGCAGTGGAAGGAGTAAAAATGTCTCCAGCATAGGCATTGATTGAAGCTATTTGAGCTGCTGTCAATGGAATGGTTGAAATCACTTGTGACAATGATGGATAGGTCATTCCTCCGAAGATGAATGTTGCAGTGTAGTTGCCTTCTACTGTCGGAACGAATTCTACGCTATCTTCTCCTCCTGTGTTGGTTGCATAGGGTTCTTTTAAGAGAGTTGTGTTTGTTCCATCAGGGGCTGTGATAATTAGAGTATAGTTTGCTTTTCTGATGTTATCTTGAATTTGTGAGTTAGCCAGAGGTTGGGCGGTCCATATTGTAATAACCATTGTTTGGCCTACACCTATTGGATTAGGTGCAAGTTCAATGTATGCTTGATCTTTGATTATCCATGGTGGGCTGTGTGCGCTTACGGTTGGTTGAAGCATAACCGAAGCACCTGTAGAAATCGATAGAATTAGAGTTATAAAAATGGCTATAGATTTGCCTTTTAGATTTTGCATTTTTCTTATTCTCCTATTTTTTTTGAACGAAAGCAGAACATGCTCTCGCTCAGAACCTTTCTCATGGTTTAAGTATATATAATTTTTGTAATAAAAATAATAGCTTATTAAAAATTGCAATTTTCTAAATAAAACGGCAATAACATAGAAAAGCAATTATATTTTTATTATAAAAATAAAAAAAAACATGAAAATAGCGCTTCCCAATAGATAACAGTAATTGTGATTGCCTATGCTTTTTTATTCAAAATTTGGGCTCAATGCCATTGAATATCCAAAAAATCGCAGATAAAAACAAAAGGTCAATTGCCGAAGGTCAACTGTTAGCTATCTTAATCGGTGGATTGTTTTTTTTTGTTCAGGCCTAATTAATTCAACTGACAATTTCCATGTGAAAAATCCAATTGCGCTTGCAATAAACGCTAGGATTGTGAAGGTGTCGGTTCTTATCCAGGGCAAAAGATGTGATACGGACAAAGGGAGCCACTCTGGATGGGTAAACTGTATGACTACGCCGTCTAGCCATACAAGTCATGAGACCTTGAGTTTAAGCGATTCAAACTCAGAGAATTGCAGTTGTATCCTCTCAATTCCTAATTGTGTTATTAGCGGGCGGATTTAAATCGTTGCACAAAAAGAGCCTTATTATTTCTTTATCTGAATAAACTTCTCCCCGACCGCTTCTGCAACAAACTCTGCCCGACTTCTGTATCCTAAAAGCTTCTTTCTCCAAGACTTCATCGCCAAGCTCGACAGGCAGTTCGGCATAGGCACCGATTAGTCGGAAGCTTTTATGCCCAATCAGTGTGCGCGGCTCGCATAAGGTCTTCCAAAATTTGGGCCCTATAGAGGGAGAGATCTTTCAGGATTTATCTAATCATCAGAACCTATAAAAAATATAAAATAATTTCTGGTTTGTCTTTCCCTATCCCACCCGTTTCACGACAAGCCTTCGCCGCCGTTAGTTCCATGAGCCATTGTCGACCGTAAACGTGGGCAACGGGCATTTTGGAAAGAGTATTTACAATTCACATATTGAATATTGTTTTGTCTTTCATAAGTGAGTTAAGTACCTTGAATCTTACTTGCTCATCAATAACGGGATTGGTGGAAAACAGTTGGAAGTTAAAGGCAGAAAAGAGTTGGAAGCTCAGATGGCTACAGTTTTAGGCGAAAAAATCAAAGGACTTTCTGTGGAACTGCGGGAAATACTGTTAGACGACATGGTTACCGCATTTGAGAACAGGCTCATCGTGTTCAAGCGTGCCAAGTAAACTGAGAAGAGAAGGTGAAACTATGAGACGGTCTAAACTGGAAATGTATGTTGATATATTGAAGGTATTGGCTCAAAGGGGCCCGTTGAAGCTGACGCACGTCATGTACAAGGCTAACGTCAACTGCAAAGTGCTAAAGGAGTCTCTTGACTTCTTGACAAAGCAGGGACTGGTTGAAGAGAAAATCATTAGAAGAGAAAGAGTAGTCTACGCGATTACGCAACGCGGCGTTACAGTGCTCAAGTATTTCAGAGAGCTCAAAGAAGTGCTTCCCATAGTTGAAGAAACAAAAAACCAAGTACCCTATCTGTTCTAA
>PLYI01000054.1 GCA_003151735.1 Candidatus Bathyarchaeota archaeon
CGTATTAACAAAGTAGAAGCCTGAACTCTTGGATGCCGATCGAGAAAGGTGGAGGGCGAATAGGGAAACGCTTTTTTCTCTTCTTAAGCAAGTATGAAAGTAACTTATGCCCGCAAAGTGCACTGAAAATCGACTAGATCATTAAATTTTGCTGTTACAAAGACCTTAATGTATGAGTAATCAGAGTTGCACAAAGACCACTTCTAAGGGTTAAAAAAGGGAAAAGGTAGTTGTTGACGCGGAAATAAAAACAGATATTGACGAACTCACCGTGAGCCTTGAGAATGGTAAGAAAAAAAAGGGTTCTAGTAGAAGATATTGCCAAGTTCGCCTTCGAGGTATTAACAAGCTTTATTGAGGTAATTGAAAACGTCAAAGGCCTTACTGGAGAACAGAAAAAAGAAGTTGTGCTCTCAAGCGTTAAGGAAATTTATTACAAAGTTAACCCGACATACCCTTGATATCTAAACCTTTTGAAACACTGACAGAAGCATTTTGCTGGGCAAAGCCTTAGGCAAATTCACATATGTCATTGTAAGCAGGTATAACGGAAAAAGGCGTGTTCAAAAGCTTGTTTTCGCATGGTTTCGGAGACCTTTATTTCCTTTATAACCTTTGGTTTTCCTCCGACCAATCTCAAAATATCTTCAGTCCTGTCGAATATCTTCTCATTGGTCTTCAAATCTTCAGGTTCTATAAACTTGAATTCGAAGCTATCAGTATGTTCTTTGGAAAATTGCCCAAAGTCTCGTATAGGGTTTCCAGAAATGTCGGTCTGACCGTGAATTCTGTATTTGTTAGTATATGGTATACTACTTGGAATAATACCTATTATCTTAGGATATTGGATTTTCAAGCAAAAAACTTACAAAACAATGGGTGAAATTGCAATAGTTCTTGGAATTGCAGGAATTGTATTTTCTCTGATATTAGGAATGTTAAATCATAACGTGTCAAACTTACTATAATAGCCTTGTATCTTTTTCAATCTTCCTTGAAATTTGAGTGGTAAATCTTTTGCGGCTATAGGTAATCGGTTTAGTAATCAGTTTAGTAGCAGTGAATATCCAATGTAGTTAGTTCTCGTTAGCGCGCTGCTTTGTCCCGATATTACGTGTTGAAATAGGTCGGTGAGATTGCCTTGTCATCTCTTCCTATGTTTTCGGTTGCTTCTCGATTCAGAACCAAGCACAGCAGAACAGTTCACCTAATAGAAAAATGAAAAATGTTCGTTTAGGCAGACGCTAACCGAAACAAACTTTACTGCTGCACACGTACAGAGGTTTTGATTATTCGTTTTAAGCGAACAGTGACGCTTAGATGGCAACCGTTGCAGTTTTCTACCGGGTCAATCTCAATGGCAAGGAGCAAGTCATTCTCGATAAACACTTGTCTACCGGTACCGAATGCGAAATTCATTTTACTCGGAACATGCTCAATTTATCCCAGTCTCTTACGCTAGAAGCTTGCGCTATCAGTTCCTGAGCTCAAACTTCCAAAAACTATCGATTTTTAATAAAATTGCGATTATTTGTCGATTACTCTTCAGTTCCCTTTTTGCTTTGCACTTTTTCATCTTCTCAAAAGTTCGACGAGTTTTCTATATTCTTGTTACGTGATCTCGCCTTTAGCCATCTGAGTTTTAGAATTTGTACTGGATCCTCAGTTGATGAAAAACTTCCCTCCAGTTCCTGCGGTCGCTGACGGGCATCCTGAAGGATGTCAGTAGGGAAATTATGGTTTCTTTTCCTTTTTCTTTCCATACCAGTAGATTGGCACAGCGATAAGCCAGGTTATTATTCCGCTTATCGGCGCAAACGGATCCAATGCAGAGTACCCAAGTAAGCTTTTAGGATATCCAGGTACAGGAATGAATGTGGAAATTCCCAAAACGACTAAGATTGCTATGACAAGCCAATAATACCACTTCAACTAGTTTTGCCTCCTGATTACACTTACCAGCAAGCACAAAAATTTTTCCCGAAACTTGGCGCCGTCTCTAGCGCACGTTATTGACATTTTTCGCTAATCCCCATATTTTTTATTATTATTATTATTATAAATATCTTTTTATCTATTTATCTCTATTGAATGTTTTGACGATCCACACGTGATGCTTGCCGCCACCAACGAAGTTCTCCGCTACATGTCCTTCATCCAAATAGATGTATCTGTAAGCTCTCTGTGAGTATTTCCACTTTGACCTCCTAAAGACAGCCGACATCCTGGACAGCAGAGTTGTGGAACTGGGAAGCGCGCATGCGTGTTGAGACCGTGTGAAAAATCAAATATAATTTACCTTGTGTACTGGACATTTTTTCCGCTTGTTGCACTACCGAAAGATTTCTCTTCCTTTTTTCTGGTAAATTGAGGTCAGAATCTTCCACCGACTCAGAATATCTCAAGAGGAAGGACTCAGACTCGGTCGGGGATAAGTCCATAGAGACTCAACCCGCATCAGGCTCGAATCCAATCATTAATTTCCCATTTTTTTTATGACAGAATGCCAAAAAATCACTTAGAATGCTCGCAACAAGTTATATATGGAATTCCGAAGTTACTTTTTTAGAGCTTGTTCTATTCGTGCGTCTACCAAGAGATGTTGGAGGTGAAAAACTATGAGTAATTTGGTTGTACCCAAAATAAAGATAGTCGACATAATTCAAATCGGAACCGTTGTGAGAGATCTGCAGAAGACAGTGGACAACTATTGGGCGACATTCGGAATCGGCCCTTGGCAGATCGTCAGAATGGAGCTACCGATCCTCAGGGAAGTGACCCTGCGGGGAAAACCCGTTGAGGCCTCAATGCTGGCGGCAATTGCACAGAGTGGTAGCATTCAGCTGGAACTGATACAGCCACTTGAAGGCCCGAGCATCTAGAAGGAGTTCCTGGAGAAGAGGGGCGGGGGGCTCCATCATATCCAGTCGCTTGTCCAAAACCCTAAAGTGGTGCTAGCCGCGTTCAAGGAAATGACAGTTGACGTGCTCATGAGTGGGGGGTCGGTGACAACATATTCTACTACATGGACACTGAGCCGCTTCTGGGAATCATCCTCGAGTTCATAGACACTGGTTCGCGAGGGTTATGATCTGCCATATGCGCCAAAACAACGAAAATTTGGCAATTCTTGGCATTTTTCTTAAAAATGGTTGAAGCTGGCTCAAGGAAATAGAACCCAAAAGTATCCGAGGTTGCCGAACATAACCAGCTTACAAATCATCGTGTTTCCTCCTAACAATCTTTAAAGGCTGAGCTCATATACGTCGCGTTGTGCTAAACAACATTCTGTGGATTACCGGAAACGAAAGCAGCCACGTTTTCCACTGTTGTTTCAAGTATTCTTTCCATGGCTTCTTTACTATAGAAAGCTATGTGAGGAGTAAAAACAACATTGTCTTTGCTCAGCAGAATGTGATCCTTAACTAAGTTGGCCAAGACCTCGAGGTTTTTAGGATCGTATAAAAGTTGGTTCTCCTCCTTTATGAGTTCCTCGCCTTCAAAGACGTCAAGCCCAACACCAGACAAAATTTTCTTGTCGAGGGCATCGATTAATGCTTCAGTGTCCACGATGCTTCCTCTTGCAGTGTTTATCAGAATAGCGCTTTTCTTTACAAGTTTGAATGTATCTTTGTTCATGAGATGATGCGTTGCTTTAATGTAAGGAACGTGCAGCGTGATTACATCTGATATAGCTAAAAGGTCCTCCAGCGAAACATATTCAAACCCCAAGACCTCAGATAGGAGTCTGTTTTGATGGACGTCATAGGCAACAACATTCATGCCGAAACCCTTTGCAATCCTAATGACATGCAAGCCGATTTGACCAGTTCATATGACGCCTATGGTTTTATCTTTCAAATCGAACCCCTCTAACCCCTCTATTGAGGTTTTGTTCGAAGCGTTTAATGCAGGTCTTACAGATGTTTCTTGACAAGGACAGAATCAAAGCAAAAGTGTGCTCGGCAACAGTGTTCTCCCCGTAAGAAGGAACATTGCAAACTGTAATCCCCTGTTTCTTGCACGCTTCTGCATCGATATGATCGAAGCCGGTGGATCTTGTGGTTATTAATTTCAAATTTGGGATTTCCCGAATGATTTGCTCGTCTATTTTAGAGTAGATGAAAACTGAAACGGCATCAGAATCTTTTGTTTGCGGGGCATTTGCCAAACTTAATTTTTCAATTGAGAATTTCAGTTGGTGACCGTCCAGCTTCTTTTTGAGGTATTCTTCTTCCCAGTCTTTGACTTCGAAAAATGCTATTCTCATCTTTTCCGCCTCCTAAACAGCCTATACTAAGTTGAAGCTATTGTATCTTGACTTTTTCAGATGGAGAATACCAAGTACACGCTATTACATCGTCATTCGTGAAGGAATGTTTAGAGAACTCGTTGCAATTCGGCAATGCGATTTTGAACAGTTTTGGAAAGCTCTTTCCTCAAATTTTCATCTTGTGACCCTGCCTTAATCTGGCCAATTCTCTTGGCTAGTTCTTCATCGCCAACATTGTTTTTGAAACATCTTTGAAAATCTTTACGTTGAAAATAAACACGACAGATTGAATAGGTATTATTAGGAGTTTTTCAGCGAACTCAACACTACTGCTTGCAGTTATTCCAGTGTTTTTTCCGTGTTCAATGAAAAATTGAAAACCATGTCCAAGAGGCACGGTGTTGAGTAGGTTTAGGTTTTTCCCTTTTGTGTACGTGCACCTGAAGTGTTTAGTAGCTTGTATAGACGCACTTTTGCAAAATCAGTTACTACAAAAAGTGATAGAGCATAACCCCAAACGAACGCAGCTATCCCCCAGCCCATTGCAGGAAGCAGAATACCATACACCGTAATTATTGTAGCAGTAAGTTGAGTGGCAATGATTGCAAAAAGAAGAGGCTTAGCAGGTTTCACCGACCAAAAATGACCCTTAGTCCTCGCGACAAACACGGTTAAATGTCCCCCCACTGAGAGCTTCAAATATATAAGCGATTGCAGCACAAGTGGGTTTAACTTCAGCACAATCAATCCGATGTAGAGCATTCCGAAGGACGAAAACACCCCGATTACACCAAGAAACGTCGCGATCCCCAGCAAAGTCCGCATGTCCCATTCTTCCGGTTTATCCGAGTATTTCACGTTATCATAAGCTATAGTCATAATCGGCAGGTCATTTAGAAGCGCCAACAAAACAAGCATCAAAGCAGTAACAGGGAAAAACTGGAAAATAACGATCGACGCAGTAATGAAAAGCAGCACCCTTATCGTTTCAGAAATGCGGTACGTGCAATAATTCGTCATCCGCTGGAAAATCTTGCGACTCTCCTTAATCGCATCAATAATAACAGAAAGACCAGGCCGAGTCAGAACTATAGCCGCTGCAGACTTCGCAGCGTCGGTAGCGCCCTCAACAGCAATACCAGCGTTAGCTTTCTTCAAAGCAGGCGCATCATTAACCCCATCACCAGTCATGCCCACAATATGCCCCTTTTCTTGAAGAAGCTCAACAATACGGTACTTATGTTCAGGGAAGACTTCCGCAAAACCTTGAGCCGCTTCAACCACGCCTTGAGCCTCACTGTCAGACTTATCCAAAAAAGCAGCCGGCAAAACAATATCGTTCCCAAGATTTACTTGACTCGAAATTTCCTTGGCAATAGCTATATGGTCACCGGTAACCATTTTCACATTAACACCCATAGATTGAGCCGTCTTTATTGTCTGAGCAGAATCTTCCCTTGGCGGATCAAACAAACCAATTAAACCCGCAAACTGCCACCTATTATCCCCATCAGTGCGAGCCACACCCAACGCACGATAACCTTTCTTAGCAAATTCATCAACATCCTTTGTCAATTTGTCGTTAATTGATTTCTTATCCTCGATCAAGGCCAGAATCGCCTGAGCGGCCCCCTTAGTTACCTTAAACTGGCTTTCATCCTCGCCCTGCACGGTTGCCTCTGTTCTCTTTATGACTGGATCAAAGGGCTTAAAACTGGTCACTTTCATGTGTTCAATTTTAGCGGCAATATCGGGTGTGCTTTTGGTTTTTGCCAAGATTGCTTTGTCGATTGGATCTTGATCTTCTTCTCTTGAAGCCAGCGCACTGAACAATAGTACGTCATTTTCTTTGAATTCGCCATAAGTTTTGGTTCCTCCCAAAGTGAGCGCATTCTTGGTGATAGTGCCAGTTTTATCTGAGCATAACACATCCATGCTTGCCATTTCCTCAATCGCGACCAATTTGCTAACGATCGCTTCCTTCTTCGCTAGAGCTATGGCGCCTACAGCCATTGTGACTGACAGGACAACGGGAAGTGCTGCTGGGATCCCGGCAACGGTCAAGACTAATGCAAACTGAATAATGTCTAAGATGTTTTGACCGCGAAAAATCGAAACCAGAACGATTACTAATACGAGTCCTATCGCTATGAAAATCAGGTAATCCCCTATTTTGCTGATGGCTTTTTGAAAGTGACTTGGGGTTTGCGCTATCTCCACGAGTTTGGCGGTTTTCCCGAAAAAAGTTTTTGCAGCGGTATTGACAACGAGCGCATTCATTTCACCCTGTTTTACGATGGAGCTCGCGTATCCGATGTCGGAGAGATGCTTCTCTACAGGAAGAGACTCACCGGTTAATGCAGATTCGTCAGTTAAGAGATAGTCTCCATCTATTAGTTTTACGTCGGCGGGGATTATGTCGCCTAATCGCAGTCGAACAATGTCGCCTGGCACAAGTTTTTCAGCGAGTGTTTCCTGCCATTTATCATCTCGCAGGACCCGTGCTTTTAGGGCAAGTCTTTTCTTTAGCAGTTCTATTGCGTTTCCTGCTTTGCGTTCTTGCCAAGATCCTACTATGGCGTTTACCATTAGTAGCGTTAAGATTATTGCAAAATCGGGCCATCGTTGTATGACTGCAGACATTATTACTGCTGCTTCAATCATCCATGGTATTGGACCCCAAAAATAGTGAAGAAACTTTAGTAGTCGGTTAACTTTTTTCTCCTGAATTTCATTAGGTCCGTATTGCTGAAGTCGTTTTTCAGCTTCTGAGGAAGATAGACCGCCCTTGCCCGCTGAAAGTTTGTTTAATAGTTCATCAAGGTTGGCTTTCTTCGCCTCTTCTGTGGTTAAGAGAACTTGGCTCACAAACAACCTCGCCTGTTACTGCTTTTCTTCAAGCCCCACGGCAGAGCCCAAAAGACGACGGGCAAGGCGAATATTCCTAAAAAGATGATGCTGCCTACACATGGCGCGACTAAGGTGAAGAGACCGATTTCCCATTTCAACATTGATGGATTCGAATTTGAATTCTTGTCTCTGCTATGTTCCGAATTGGATTCCTTCAAAACTATGCTTTTTCGCGTGCTCTGCACGCGCTATACTTGCAAATATAGTTTTCGCATCTTTTTCGTTAATATGTTTTTCAGAAGACGGGGCTTTGGACAAGAATCTTGTTAATTTTTGATATGACTTTAATCGCAAAATGTGCAGAAATTAACACAAAAAAGCTAAATTAGCAACGCACTAGCACGCTGCTAAGGTTGTTTTGGATTAGATTAAGTTTTTTCTGTCAAGCAGAGGCATGTGGAAGAATTTTGAAAGCAATCTTTTACTAAATGAGAACGCCTACTTGTTTCACTTTGCTAAATACTTCTTTGTTGTGTGGTGCGGTTTTGATAGCTTCAGTGAGGTCTTTCCCTGCTTGGTGAACGCCCCTATGATCGCCGCCCTGCCATGAACTGTTGTCTGTAACATCGTAACTTTTCCTTCAAATGTTAAGTAAGCTGGTTTTCCCGCTTGTCCATTGTACTGCTTTAGTTCTTCCAAATTGAACTTTTTAAGCTCAACATCCCGCGCCATTTCGCAATTCAACCAATTTCTGAACCTATTTTTAAAAAATAAACTCAAATTATCACATGAAATTATGGCTTACCGCCTAAGGTTTAGCGTTTAAATTACACGCGAATTAATTGCTAAATAGAATTAGGGGAGGATAGCTGATTAGAGGTTATAGGCGAATTAGTTGACATTCATGGAAACCCTTTAATTAAATAGAAATATTAGTTTTTACAATAGCTTATTTGAGCTTGGTGTCATTTAATCGTTCAATTTTGGTTTGGTATTTACATGTCTGCGGTATTAAAAACAATTTTAAATAAAGTAACTGAAGAAAACTATAAACAAGAAGAAAATGCAGTTGAGCAAGCATTTCAACGTTATAAATCTCTCCTCATAAAAATTGCCGGTTTTAAGGGAACCGCTGTTTTAATTTCCTTTGAAGGAACCAAACAAGTCGATTCGAAAGAAGAGCAAGCAGATTTATGCATGCTCGAAAAAGCAAGCTTAATCAAAGGCTATACCAAAAACACTAATCACAACAACACCTGCCGACAATACGAACTCACAAAGAAGGGAGCTGAATTAGCAGAGAAACTCTCAAAAGAGGATTGAAGTTTACCTATGGATAACGATTTTAAAGTAGGCGATCAAGTTGAGTGGAATTCAGAAGCAGGAAGAGTTCAGGGAACTATAAAGAAAAAAGTTACCTCCGAAATCGAATTCAAAGGGTACAGGGTTCATGCCTCGAAGGAGGAGCCGCAATATTTGATTAAGAGCAACAAAACCGAACATTTAGCCATGCACAAAGGATCAGCCCTCCAAAAGATAAGCAAAAAATAAAGGCAAGTGAGAGCCTACACCAAGGTTTCTAGTTATCTTTGTATTTGGCTCCAAAGAAGAAAAATTAAACAATGCAACGGGCTTTGAAAAAATACAATGAAAGATTTTATCTTTCGGGAAAACAATCGTAGCACCAGAAACTATTTAAAATAAAATTTTAACTCGTTAACCTTAAAATTCCACAGGAAACTGAAATTTCTGAAGCCTTAAACAAGTTGTTGGCTTCCATCTACCCAACTTTGTTTCGGCAATTCAATTTAACAGAGCTAAATTAGTCCTCCTTCAGCGATGTGTGTTCTTCGGGAATGTCTGTCAGAATCTATTTTGGTTTCAAACATCATTTTATCTAAAGGACATTGATATTTTCCATCCCCAGTTTTATTAGGATTTGGCACTTGTTTTTTAGACATGAAATCACCATAGTCGAACAAAGACATCTTATGTAGGTTGTGCTAAAAACTGTAACTGGGTTTTTAGTTCGGCTATTCGTTTTTGAACTATTTTCACGAGTTGGCTTCTGAGCTTTTCACCAGAAATATCTCTTTGAATAAAGCAAATACGGTTTGCTAATTCCTCGTCGCCAAGTGTGTCTTGTATCCATTTTTGAAAATCTCCCCGTGCATAATGGAATAAAATTGAATTTTCATCAAGTGTTTCCAGTTTCGCTGCGAAGTCAGAAAGGCTTGTGACAGTTATCCCAATGTAGACGCCTTTCTCAGTATTGAAATGAAACCCTTTCTCGAAAGAAATAGTTTCCAAGATTCTTGAAGCATCGACTTTAGAAATACCTTGTCGCATAGTTCTCATCATCCAGCTAAGTTACTTAAGGTGACTTCTCAGTCGATATATCGGTTTGTTGTTGTGTAATTGCAACCACATTTTCTTTCTCTTAGTTCAAATGAAAAGAGATGCTATGAACCTTCTGACCAAAGCTGAAGAACTGCAAATAGAGGCTCATACGAGCCTTTCTGTTTTGACACCGACTGCTTTAATTCTAGAAAGAGGTTCTTCAGCTATTCTCAGACTATTTAGTGTCTACTTTAACAAATTTATAATACAATTCTTCTCCATTTGATTTCTTGATAGCTTTGGTTTCGACAGATCCTTCTTCCTCTAAGTTCTCGAGAGTAAGGCGAAACTTCGACTCCGGAGTCATACCATAACCCTCCATAACTACCTGAACAGAATATCCTGTGCCCTCTATTATCTCCTTGATATCGAAAGCTTTGTCGGGATTATTCATTAGAAAAGATAAAATTTTTTCTTTGAGTGAACACACTATTTTTTCTGAATTAAATTCGGTTATGTCTATTGGCATGCTCTCACTCAATCAGCACTTGTTTAGTTATTTTTTTTAATTTATGGCTATGTGATTGCATACTGTAACAACAATGGAGAATCTGAAAAAATTTTCAGCTCGTATTATGCAAAAAAATACAGCATCATTGTTATTGCTTATTTACAATCACAGCCAAAATCCCAAGCATTTTAATTGATTATTAATTGGCTACATTTTGCCTGCTTGTGCACCTAAGAAAACCATTTTTGTTTCAGCTTCAACTCCGCGTGAACCGCCATCTGGCACAATTACCGTAGCTCCTTGCTTGACTGGAAGCCGTTCATTGTTGACTATCATCCAACCAGACCCTTCAAGAATATGAAAGACCGAGGCTGGAGCATTATGTGGCGAAATCTCCTGCCCTGCCTCAAGCCCAACAACTACAACGACAAGTATGTCCGTCTCCAATAGCATCTGAGGCTTGGGACCTTCAGGAGAAAAAACGACAACATCCCTCCAAGAAGGATAAAGCAATTTCTGCGTCAAGTTCAACAACTCTCCGGAGAACAGCAAATAGGTTATAAAGATTTATGGATTTGTAGCTGCAAACCGAGACTACAGTTGACTACTTGCAGAGAATGAAGCATCGAATACTATGTGTTGGCGCCAAGCAGCTTTACGGTATTAACTTATTGATTATTCTGCCGCGATAGGCAGCCGATCTCTATTATAGCAAAAAGACTTGCAATTGTGGCGTCAAATTCATTGCGCCGATTTCCTAACGACCAATAAGGGAGAAGCAACCTTATGGAGAATAACTTGTAGTTAACTAGCTTTTATAGCCTTAGCGACCATGCGGCCTTGCTCTCTACATCTGGCGAGTTCTTCTTCACCAGGTTGCCATTTGGCAAGATTACCCTCTGTTACCACTTTAATCTTGCACCGTTCTAGATGTTCTTGAATGATTTTCACTGACTCTCCGCTCCATCCGTAACTGCCAAATGCTGCCCCTATCTTATTTTGAAATTTCAAACCTCGCAAGTCTTCCAGTATCGGTAAAATGGTTGGTAAAAGCCCGTTGTTAAGAGTTGGTGAACCAACCAGAATTGCTTTAGCCTTAAAGATTTCTGTTATGACATCATTTCTGTCGGAGACAGGCATATACAATAGCTTAGCCGGCACTCCTTCTTCCGCTATTCCTGCAGCGATGGCTTCAGCCATCTTACGGGTACCCTCCCACATGGTATCATAAAGGATCACAGCACTATTTTCAGGCGTTTGCTTAGCCCATTCCTGGTATTTTTTGACTATTTGCATGGGGTCTTTCCGCCAGATAATCCCGTGGCTAGGCGCTATCATGTCCACTGGTAGTTTTAGAGATAGTAACTCCTCAATTTTTTTGAGGATCAGAATACTAAAGGGGGTAAGGATATTAGCGTAGTATTTGAGAGCTTCCTCGTATAGCTCTTCTTGGTTGACCTCATCGTTAAAATGAAATACGGTAGCATAATGTTGGCCAAACGCATCATTGGGCATGAGGATGTTGTGGTTGGTCAGATAAGTGAACATACTGTCTGGCCAATGAAGCATCGGGGCTTCGATGAATACCAATTCGGATTTACCTATGCTTATCCGGTCACCTGTCTGTACAGACTTAAAATTCCAGGGCTGGTGGTAATGCCCTTCAACACTCTCCCTGCCCCGTCTGGATACGACCACAGTGGCTTTGGGAGCATATTGCATCACGTATGGTAGAGAGCCTGAATGGTCCATTTCAGCATGATTAGCTATTACAAAATCGATTTTTGCTGGGTCGATTATTTGACGTATGTTTTCGATAAGCTGTTCTTGGAATGGTGTCCATACGGAGTCGATTAGAGCAATTTTTTCATCTACAATAAGATATGCGTTGTAGGAACTGCCACGATGGGTACTCAATTCGTAGCCGTGGAAATGTCTGATTCCCCAGTCTACTACGCCCACCCAGTATACTCCTTTAGATAACTCAGTAACCATGGGAGACCACTCGTGTGCCAATTTTCAGCTGTAGCCTAAAAAGTGTTAATTGGCTTTGTCTTAATAAAAGTATGCTGTTACAGTACCAAACAACACAACAACACACGCTTGAAAGTTGGACTGCGTATTAACGATTATCTGTAAATTTTCCTCAAAACTTGATGTTTGCATATAGTCTATGTAGCGCCTAAAAGATGCATTTCGCCAACCTTTGTTTTGTGAATCGACTAACACTCTTCTCAGAGAAAGTTTTTGCTATTCAAATAAAAACATTATTTATACAAGTTTTAAGAGAAACTATATATCCAATCGAGGTCTTAGGAAAGAATAAACAGTGATTCAAATGAATAAGAACATAATATTCATTATCGCGGTTTTATTGGTTGTCATTATAGCAGCCGGCGCAGCGGTAATTTTACTAAACAACAATCCAAGCTCAAACAAACAAACTACAGCAGTCAACATCGCAGATGCCTCCAGCTTACAATTCACTGTTAACGACACAAGCCAAGGAACAACAACACCCTACCAGTTTACAGGAATAACCATGGGAACATCAAATCTAACCGTACGAGTTGACTTACCAAGCTGCAACCCAGGCGGCGCTAACTACACTTACGTTTTAAACTCAGGCACACAAAGTGCGTGGAACAAAACCAGCGACGCAGCATGGATGACAGATAACTTCAACAATGCGTGGCCTCTTTGGGGCAACATGTGGTCAGGCTACGTGTCAAAACTTGATGCTTGGAACAGCACCGCAACATATTCATACACTGCATCAAACGGAGACGCAATCATCATATTTGACATCCATGTAAACCCAACCATACCAAACTCAACCTTCCAAACCAGCTAGAATATAACGCAAGAAATTGGAACTTAGATTCCTAACCTTCTTTTTTTTAATTAATCGCATCAACGATGCCTAGGGTCGAGGTTCCTGGCACTCCAAAGACGTATTTAACGCCCCACTCTGTAATTTGGTCAATCAAAACATCCGAAACTGTCATTCCCTCTTTTTTTTGCTCTATTGCCTCTGATAATAAAATGAAGGCACTTTTGCGCGCCCCGCGTATTGGACAAACCCATTCTTTTGATAAGTCAGAGAATTTCCGTACTTCCTTCTCTTCGTCGAAAACATAGTTGCATACTGTGCACCTGTATTTTGCCATATCAAAGCCTCACAAAGATGCGACGTAATTTTACTTCGCACGCATAGTTAGAAGTATTAAATAGGTTTAAGGATATGTGTTTACGTGATGTGACACTCGTAGGAAGCTACAGGCTTATGCATACTGCCTTTACACGAACGGTAAGTTGCTCGCCTTTATGATTAGCCTTTTAGAATTTCTATTATAGTTGTCGCCATTATAATTGCCAAAGGGTGCGGTTACTTGTAGCCCTGCCTTTTGCATTAACGTTCGAATCTGAGGCAAGTTATATAGTCGTAGAAAGTGATAAAATGTTCTTATAATCCCTTTTTTCTTATCGCAAAAAACCCAAAACAAACTCCAGATCTGTCTTTGGCTGTTTACCCTATTTTTTTCGTGCAGATAGAAGGTTGAATATTCCCGCCACTGAAACAAGCGAGCTAACATTTCTCGGAAAGGTTGAAACTTAAAATAGATCTCTGAGATGTTAAAGCTTAGCCAGGCTGATTGGTGCTCGTTAAGATAAGGTTCATTGAAAAGGTCAACTAAGCAAATTCCGTTAGTTGCTAAAATCCGTGAGATTTCATGAAAGCTTTTCAAATCTTCGGCTTCAGAGGGTAGGTAACCGAAGCTTGAATCCAAGCTGATAACAGCTGAGAAAACCCCTTTCCTGAATGGAAGAAAACGCATATCCGCCAGAACCAATGGCAAATCGGCATTAGCGTCGTCTGCTGTGTTTTTTGCTACTTTGAGAAGATTACGGGAGATATCTAGCCCCACAATTGAGTAGCCCGCTTTGGAAAGAGGATTTGCGTGTCTGCCATGTCCACAGCAAAGGTCCAAAACTAAGCTGTCGCTTGGCACGCTGTTTTTTACAAATTCAATCTGGTTGATGGTTAAGTGAGCATCGGCTATCTCAATCCAGTACTTGCTCATTTGGCTAAAAAGCATGTTGGAAGTCGAGAGATTTGCCTTCATGTGGTCTTCATTGCTCCCTTGATCATGTCGTTAGTAGTTAAGATAACAATAAAACTATTGGCAACCTCCAGAGTGCTTTTGCAGAGCAAGCGCAAGCGAACATGGTTATGCCCTTTTATGCAAAAAGGGCAGATGAAGAAGGCTTAAAACAAGTCGCTAAACTTTTTCGCGCGTTCTCCGAATCTGAAAATATCTACGACTTTAAGAGAATGAAAGGAATTAAGTCGACTAACGAGAACATAGAGAACGCATTGAAAGATGTATTTAATCGGTTTTACGCCTCTGCAGGAATACGGAAACTTTTCGACAGATATTAAAGTACTAGTTTTAAATGAGTCTGGAACTACGCTATTCTCTAACGAATCAGGAACAAAGCAAATCATCAACGATGGCTCTTACGTAATTGAAATGCCAATCAGATGAGGGGCAATTTAAAGACATCAAATCAAGACGCGGCTACCAAAAATTCATCAGCACGTGAAAATTAGTGGATTTGAGCCTTAAGCGGTTTGGGTCTCTACCGGACTTACCCCCTAACCAGACTGTGTGAAAAGTCTGGCTAGCCTCCGATTAGTCTGATTATTTTAGGATACCTTGTGCGGCCTCAATCGCTGTTACGTCCCTGCCACCTCCACGGAGAAGATAAGCAAAAAACACCCCAAGCAATGCACCTGCTATAGGCCCTACTAAATATACCCAATAGGTACTAAAGTTAAGAAGAAAAAGATCTGGGGCAAATTCGCTCGTGAGGTTCTACTCAACGCTGGACGCTTTGCCCATATTGGCTCTGATCTTGCTATCTTTTGCTTTTTGACGATTTGCGCAATAGGTCAGGCTCATTTATGTTAAATTCAACCTGGTCAGCTCCTGAAATTAACCTTCTAATAGGCGCGCTCTCAAGTGTGATTGTGATCAGTCGCATTTTTCTAAATGAAATTAAGCTTAATTAGAGGCTCTGAACCCTTTAGGGTCTGAGACCCAGCGGCCTCACCACAACCTAATCCTTTGAAGGGAATAAAAGCGGTAATCTCGTAACATGTAAATATTACATGCTTTATAATTCCAGTAATTCACCAAGAGGGCACTCTAGAAAAAAGGGAAGTACCTTAGATAATAAGAAAAATCAGTTTTAATTCATTAAAGCGAGAAAACCAAGCGGAATAAAATTTTATGAAATTACCGAAATTACCAGGATTTGCAAGCAAACATAAGTCTTCACTTTTTATGATCATTGGATTAGTACTGTTTCTTGCTTACTTGCAATTCTTCATAAAATTTGATTCACTAATTCAACTCTTAACTTCACTAAACGTTGCCCAGTACTCCCTTTACTTTTCCCTCGCAATCCTGTCGCTCTTGTTGATGATTTTTTTCGATTCACTAATCTTTTATTATCTACTCCAAGGACTACAAGTGAAAATAAAACTCTCAAAAATGGTCCTCTACAATTGGATTGGAAACTTTGTGGAACTGGTTATTCCTTGTGAAACGGTTTGCGGCGAAGTAACAAGGATATTTCTGATTCAGAAAGAGACAAAAAGCAACATCGGAATATCAGCTGCGCCCGTTATTAGTTCTCGGTTAATAAGCACAATTATCTACAGTGTTGGGTTGATTGTTGGATTAGTCTTTTTAGCATCGGGAGGGCAACTGCCGCTTTACTTACTTGGAACGCTTCTTGTAATTTCTTTTGGAACAGTAGGAATCGTGGGATTATTCGTTTGGATTGCAATTAAGGAAGGCGCTGACCAGAGGCTTGTCAACGCAATCGTACGACTGATGAAAATAATTACGAAAAATCAAGCTAAACTGGAAATAAGAAAAGAGAAAATCCAAACTACGATTTTTTCTTTTTCTGAAGCTTTCCAAACTTACAAAACACATCCAAAACTTCTCATTAAACCCACAATTTTCGCCGTGTTGGGTTACATATTCAATTTATTGATTTTCATGATGGTGTTTTACGCGTTGAATTTCAAGAGCATCACATTTCCTGATTTAGCAATAGTCTACTTCATTACATCTACAGTTGAGACAATTACGTCGGGGTTCCCAGTTGGCGCGGTTGAGATAACCATGATTAACCTCTATTATGCATTAAATGTGCCCTTAGTGATTGCTGGAGCAGCCACGACTCTATCGAGGCTTCTAACGTTCTGGGTTCAAGTTCTAGTCGGTTATCCACTGGTTCAGTTCACTGGGCTAAAACAACTTGTTAAAGGCGGTCTCTCTTTAGACAAGGTTTTTGGAAAAGAAGAATCAGGAATGACTGAAATATAGAAGGATACAGCTAAAAGAAAAAGAGCTGTTTTTTAAGGGACTACTTCAGCGTCTGCGCAACCGCTGATTAAACTGGTTATTCTTATTTTTACATGTTCGTTGGCTTTTGCGTTTTTGATGAAGACTGGAAATCCTTTAATTTTAGCGACGCCTTCCCCGTTTGGACTCATATCTATAATGTCCACTTCGAATTCTTCACCAATTTCCATGGGGTAGGCTATGCCTCTGCCTCTGTTTTTAGCGTTTCTTGGAGTTCTTTTTTTAGGACTAAAAGCGTATCATCCTCTTTCCAAAATTAATATTGCGTTCTTAAGCATAAGGGTTTTGTTATGCAACTAAGAATTAATGCGGGAGTTGCTGTTTTTCAGCTTTTCTAAAGCTTTTTCTGCCCACTGCGAATCACTCCAAAACGCCCTGCCCACCGCCACCAAATCAACCTTTCCCTCACTCAGCAGTTTATCCGCGTATTCTGCCTCAGTGATTCCGCCCACCCCGATAACTGGAACATTGACTGCTTTCTTAATTTCGCTTGCCTGAGGAACAAAGTAGCCTTTTACTTTCCGCAGCTGTCTAGGTTCGCTTCCACACATGCCTCCGGAAACGTCAAGTATGTCTACTCCTGCCGCCTCAAGTCTCCGAGCGAAAACAACGGAGTCTTCAATGTGCGTTCCATAGGGAGCTAAATCATCCGAGCCTAACCTGTAGAGTAAGAGTCTGCTACCGAGGCGTTGACGAACTTTTTGGGTGACCAACAGGGGAAAACGCATTCTTTTCTCCAAAGAACCGCCAAACTCATCCTCACGCCTGTTGAATAAGGGTGAATAGAACTGGTTTAGCAGGTAACCGTGGGCTCCATGAAGTTCAACTCCGTCAAACCCAGCTTTAACCGCACGGTCAGCTGCTAAAGCAAACTCGTCAGCGATAGCGTAGACTTCGCTTGTTTCCAACATGCGGCTTTTTTCTCTTGGTGAAGGACCTGCGGGCACGGTGCCGATTGCTCTTCTGTTTGTTACCCCGCCCGCATGCGAAATCTGCACGACTGCGGGGGCTCCAACTTTATGTAAAGCGTTTGCAAGCTTCTCAAAACCACTAATTGCCAAGTCATCATGGATTGCCAGCTGTTTAGGTCCTATCTTGCCAGTCGGCGAAACGTAGGAGTGCTCAACAATAGGCAAGCCCAAATGTGACGAGCGCCGAACATAAAAATTAATTAGTCTGCTGGTTACTTCGCCTTCAAAACTTGCCCGACCCGTCTGCATCGGCGGCAGCACAATACGATTACGAAGAGTGTAACTCTTCACTTTCAAAGGCTCAATTAATCCCGGCAAACGCTAACACCAAATTAGATAATGTCTATTTTGTTTCCTCGCTATTTGCAAGAAGTTTTTTGACAAGGGATTTTAGTATGGCCAATCGGTTCTTTGCTGTTTTCCACAGAATTTCTATGTTTATGCCAAAGTACTCGTGAGCCAATTTATCTCTCATTCCCGCCATTTCTTTCAACTTGATTAAACAGAAGCTCCGTCTTTATTTCATCTGGTATGTGCTTAGTTGCTTCACCGATAATTTCAAAATTCCTAACTACAGCATCCATAACGAGCGTATTTTTTGAGAACTCTTCAAAAGTGATGTCTTTCACATAATTTTCTATTCTTTCAATGGCTTCGAGCATGTCGTTGAGGTAAAGACGATTGACTCTTTTCAAGCATAAATCGTCTCTTTCAATATTTGCTCTTTAATCATTGGCTTTAGTGCACTTTTTGTAACTAAGTCTACTTTGATGCCGAGTTTTTTGCTGAGAAATTCTTCAAGCTCGATGAAATCGAAAAGGTCAATTGCGTTTGGCTGAGAAAAGTCCACAAGTATATCTATATAACTTTTTTTCTTTTGTTCTCCACGCGCATATGAACCAAAAAAACCCACGGTTTCTACTTGATATCGCTCTTTAAGTACAGGTTTGAGCATTCCCAGTTTCGCTTTTACATCTTCAATTTTTTTCATTTTTTCTGGCTCTATTCTGAGGCTGTTCCTAAAATACTAGGTTCAGGTCTGTATTTAGCTTTAACTTTTTTTACGCTGATGTAATTTGCTTTGGTTGTTTGATTAAAGAAGCTGGCCTGAAAGATGAGAGGAAATTTTTTATATTTCGCATATACTTCTTTGACTGTTGGAAACTTTTAATTCTGACTGACAAAACTTGAATACTACAAAGTGAAGGAATTTTAATGGATGTAAAAGATAAAACGGCAATTGTTACAGGAGCATCTTCAGGAATTGGGCTATCAACCGCCAGACTGCTCTCTAAAATGGGCGCTAAAGTCGCCCTTGTTTCACGTTCAAAAGAGAAATTAGAAAAACTCTCAAGTGAAATTCCCAATTCCATAGCCGTACAAGCAGATATGTCAAGGGTTTTTGAAGTCAAAAGAATGGTTAAAGAAGTTAATGACCGATTCGGCAAAATCGACATACTCGTTAACAACGCAGGCATCGGGTATGACGCCTTAGCCGAGAAAATTGACGTTGACACCTTCCACTACATCTTTGACCTTGACTTAGTTGGCCCACTTGCCGCCATGCAACAAGTCATCCCACATATGAGAAAGCAGGGAGGAGGCGCAATCATTAACATAAGCTCTGCCGTGGCGCTAATGACTTTGCCTAACAACGCACCCTACGCTTCAATAAAACGTGCATTAGCAGTTCTGACTTTGACCGCCCGAGAAGAACTAAAAAACGACAACATAACCGTCAGCGTAGTCTACCCTTACATTACACTTACTGACTTTGAAAGAAACACCATTCGGGACGTCCCAGTGCCCGAGAGCGAGCTGGAACCGCATGGTCCTTTTCCGCCTGACTCAGCGGATTATGCAGCGCAGAAGATTGTGGAGGGCATAGAAAGCGGTGAAGCGGAGATTTTCGCTCACGATTGGCTTAAAAATCGGGCTCGCGGAAACCCGCCGCAATAGAAGCGTTAGGCATACTTCTCGACGATTTCTTTAATTGTGTTCATGTTTCGAGTGGTTGCTTTCACTTTTAGCTTTGACTCCAAAAAAGGATTAGGCAACGCACCCTCTCCGCCGCCATGTGTCACACTGAAAACTTCCGCCCCCCTCGCCGAAATTACTTGTGCTGTAGATTTTGGAACCGTTAGAGGCAACTGCAGCGGAGAACTGGTGGGCTCATATGCAAGGAAAGTAACCAAAAAACTTGAACCTTTAGTGTCTTGTTTTTTGAATGGGTCAAGGTCGATTATGCTTTTGAGTTGGGAAATTGTGCGTACGAATACGGCGACGTCGTAGCCTAGGGTGCTATGGAGTTTTTCTTCGATTTTAGCTTTGACGTCTTGAGGATTTGCCATGTCGATTTCGAAGATTACATTGCCGCTTTGCTTGTAAGTGGAAACATTTTGGAACCCCAACGAAGCAAAGGCTTCTTTGAGTTTCTCTTTAACGACTATGTGGCCGCCAACGTTGATTCCTCTTAGAAAAGCTACGAAGAGATGCATGAAAAGCAGTGAGATGTGCGTTCTAATAAATTTTATTTGGGTATTGGTGAATCCAGCCTTTCAACATCCTATTAAAAACTCATTGCAGAAACCTTTGGGGGCAGGCCCTAATGGCGTTTTCAGCAGTCAATAAATGTTGAAAATCAATAACATCTCGATACAAGAAAAACAGATACAGCACTAAACATGCATAAATGCTTTAAAACAAGCAAACTAACTATCACAGCACAAAGGGGAAATATAAGGGAGTCTTGCCAGTTTGAAGCCGTTTAGCTTTATTCACGCTGCCGATTTGCATTTGGGCTATTCGCAGTATGGTTTAGAAGCCCGAAGGCAAGACTTCGACGACGCATTTAGAGAGCTCGTGGACAGGGCAATTGAGTTAAAACCCGATTTTATGATTATTGCTGGGGACCTTTTCCATCAGGCAAGACCATCCAACCATACCCTTGAGAACACTATTCGCAGTTTTAAGCGGTTAAAAGACGCAGGCATCCCAGTCTTAACTGTTGACGGCTCACATGATTCAGCGCCAAACACCATAACAAGCACAATCCTCTATCCGCTTGACAGCGCGGGATTAATCATTCATTTACCAAGGCATCATGGTGCATGCTGGAGCAAAACAGATTGCTGCTACGTTTACGGCATCCCAACCTACCACAACAGGCATAAAACCCAAGAGGCACTGCCAAAATTCATGGAAGAGAACCCGCCAACCCCAAAAGCTGGAGTCGCCAACATCTTTGTTTTCCATGGCGCATTGGATTTGCCAAGCGTCAAGGGACCTTTTGAAGCAGAAATTTTACCTGAGGAGTTGCCCGGTGGCTTTTGTTATTATGCTGCAGGTCATGTACATGAACGGTACCTTGGCAAATTCAAAGACGGCATTTTAGTTTACAGCGGCTGCACAGAAACCGTGGGTTACGATGAAGCCAAGTACCCCAAAGGCTTCTACCACGTCAAAGTAAATGACAAAGGTCAAGTTGAACCAGAACTGATTGAATTAACTTCGCCACGCAGATTCGTCATCATCGAGCAAGACTTCTCAGGCATGCAATCAGCTAAAATCACCGAGTTAGCCACCCAAATGGTTAAAGACGCCGACTCGGAAGGCGCAGTGGTGATTCCTGTTCTGAAAGGAACATTGCCAACGGAGGCAAGCCGCACAGAAATCGACATCGGAAAAATCCGAAGTGCTGGCGAGAAAGCGCTGCTTGTTCATCCAATCGTGTTGCTTAAGGAAACGGCGGTTTCAGACGAAATCGTGCGGTCCATATTTGAAGGCGGATTTAAAGACCTTAAAACCAAAGCGTTCGAGTATTTCGTGCAGATTTTCGCTGAACGCTACGGCAAAGAGGAAGCAGACAAAATCGCAAGAGGCGCCCTCAGCTTAATTGAGCCTTTAACCCGAAAACAGGACGACAAAGTTAAACAAGCCATCGAGGAGCTTGCCAAATGAAAATCGAAATTGTCCAGCTTGAAAACATCCGCAGTCACATCAAATCCACAGTGCCTTTAACCCACGGATTCAACTGTTTGGTTGGTGGAGTAGGCTGCGGCAAATCCAGCGTCATGTATGCTGTTGATTTTGCGTTGTTTGGTGACTCTATTGGCAGAAGTTTTGAGTATTTGCTGCGGGAAGGCGCTGACTCGGGGAAAGTTACGGTGCAGTTTACGCATAATGGCAGCACCTACAAGCTGACAAGGGGATTAAAGAGGAAAGGCAAAAGCATCAACCAAGACTTTGAGCAACTTAAGCTCTACGAGGATGAGAAGCTTGTTGCCAGCATGAAAACCGACGCCATCGCTGAACAATTCAAAGCCATAACAGGCTTAGACAAGGACCTTTACCGCGAAATCGTTTGGTTTAGGCAAGAACACCTCAAAGAACTCTTAGATGCTGCACCTCGGGATAGGCAAAGGCGTTTGGATGAGCTATTCGGATTGTCCGATTATGAAGTAGCATGGAGCAACATTGCTCAGTACCAACGTGACTATGACACCGAAAAGAGGGTTTACGAGAAAGACCCGGATGTTATGGGTTTAGAGAAGCTAAGCAACGAGTACAACAGGGCAAGTGAAGAATTTACATTTTTAGAGATGGATTTGGAGAATTCAATACAGAAACTGGCAGCTGCCAAAAGAGTTCTAGATGAGGCAAACGCGAAACTTAAGCAGTTGGAAGAAAAAAAACTTGCAGTTGAAGAGCTTAAGCGCAAAGAAGCAAGACTGAGTGCTAACGTCGCTAACACTTCTAAAACGCAAGCTTCAGTTGCACAGCAAATTAAAGATAAAAAAACCGTCATTGAAAATCTGTTGAAACGCCAAAACTCATTTGATTATCAAATGAAGCTATGCCTTAGCAAACTTGAGCAGGCAGGATTACTCACTAACCAACCATTTGAGCAATTGGGAACCTGCTTAGCAAGTTTTGACGATAAAATCAGCGCATTAAGAGGTGAGCAAGAAGCCACTTCAAGGAACATGCAGCTGGACAAAAAAAGAGCCGCCGAATTATCCCAGGAGAGCAAGTGCCCGCTTTGTATTCAGCCCTTGACAGGCGAGTACAAAACAGATTTGATGCATAGAATCGAGCATGAGAACGTTGAAAGGGAAAACAGTATCAATCATTTACGGCTTGAAGTGGCGACTCTACAAAAAACCAAAGCAATCGCTTCAGAAGCATATTCCAACTTGCAAACTTGCGTGACGAGAAGCGCAGATTTGAAAACAATGCTTGTTGACGAAGAAAATAACCTTAAAAAAATCTCAAACCAACTTGAGGAACAACAAAGGCTCGAAATTGACCAGCGTTCAGAGCTTGAGGCACTGCAGTTTGAAATCTCCAAGTTCGATATATCAGAACTCCAAGTAGCCAAAGACAAGAAAGAACAAGCAATCAAGCAGTATTATGCTGTAGAATCTGATTTGCGCACCAAAGAGAACCGCAAAAAAGACTTAGCTCAACGCTTAGACGACACTAAGGAACGCATAAACCTTGCACAGGAAAAACTGGAGCGGATGGAGAAAATCCGTAAAACCGTCGAGATCCTTGGCGCCATCCGAGATGCCTACCGTAGTATTCAACCTAAACTGAGGAGCGAGTTTGTGAAGGTTCTGCGTAATTTTGTTCAGCAGGTGCTCGACAGTTTAGTGAGCGGTGAACCACCGATGCTTAATGTGGTTATTGACGAGACGTACACACCTTACGTGAAGAGCGAAACAGGTGTTGACCGAGAAGTCAGCAACCTCTCTGGTGGCGAACGGACATTATTGGCTTTTGCTTACCGATTAGGCTTAGGACAACTCATCATGCAGTCCAGAACTGGTCATGGCTTGAGTATGCTGATGCTTGATGAACCTACGGAGAACTTGGGAAGCGAAGACGGCAGCATAGAGCGGCTAGCTGAAGCCATCAGCCGTTTTAAAGCCATTGAACAAATTATTGCGGTTACCCACAGTGAAGCGTTTGCTGCAAAAGCTGACCACGTGATTATTCTTGAGAAAGAGGGCGGAGTTAGCAAAATTTCAATTGAACGATAAAAATGCTATGGTGCTTAATGGAAAATTCATGCGGTACTAAAAGAAATGCTGCTGTGAAAAACCTGTAATTATTGCCGATTTTTCCGCCTTCAAGCAAGGCGGCGGTTAACGGTTGGAAAAGCTTATATCTGCTTCTTCATTTAAGTAACAAAGGCAAAAATTCGGTGATTCAATGAACAAAACAACAAAGAACTGTAAAGTTTTAGCTTTGATATTATTGACTTCAGCTCTATTAATTGTAGCCGCAGTTCCGAACGTTGGAGCACAAACAAACGACAATGTTTACATTTACACTTCAATAGGCGGAACAATCTCAACAATGGGAACAACACTAACAGCTGGAACCAGCTATCCGTTTGCAAACGGCACACCTGTCACATTTGACGCCAATGCCAGTGCAGGCTACCGATTCCTATGTTGGGTGACTGTCGCGCCCGTCGCTAATGGAGGACCGACCGCTAACACCACTAACCCATTCGTATACACACCATTCATTCCCTCCGCTGCAGTAGAGGCAATCTTCGTCCCAACAACCAACGCTACAGTAGCCGCATCAACAACTGGAACATCAAGCATCGATCTCTTAATTTCAGCAGGCGAGCTATCAACCAATCCAACTGCAGGAACCGTCTACACCAACTACACCGTCGGCACAGTAAATGACTTCAACGCGACCCCTGGTGCAGGCTTCCAATTCCTCGGCTGGATAGTATCCTCTTCATCAGCAAACAACATCTACACATCGAATCCACTTTCACTGAATATCCCTGCAGATACCTGCGCTATTCAAGCAATGTTCGTCCCAACCGGAAGCAGCGTAGCAGTACCTTCATACTCATCTGCCACACCAACACCAATTCCCGAATACTCAAGTGTAGCTACAGTCATCATAGCAGCGGCATTAGTCGCAGTTGCATTTGGAACATACACATACAGAAGAAAAGCGAAAAACTAAATTCTTCTCTACCTTCCTTTTCCTTTTTTGTTTTTTCCAAAAAAATTGTTTATCGTAGATTTTGATTATTTGGCGGAGATTATAAAACGGATGCAGCTTTAACAGTGGGCATCTTTTACTTCATAGATAATTTCTGCATTAGTTTTCATGTTTATTTGGTCAATTTCCTGGATCATTCGATTAACCATTCTGCCCACCACGAGAACGAAAACGTTTAAGCCTCTTGACGCAGCAATGGCTGCTGACCGACTGATACCAAACTCGATATCTGCTTTCAACCCAAGCTTGTTAAGAACCGCTCTTCCCACTGCTCCCATGACGCCGACTCTATCAGGTTTGAATTCTTCATAAAATGCCTTCAGTTTAACCAAATCGACCGCTCGTGAGCCACCTTTACGTATGCTGGGCAATTTAACAATAAGGATTCTGCCTTGTTTCATTTTTACCTTTCCATGTAGTTCTTTTAAGCCCAAGTCTTCGCCTACTTTAGCATCAGCAAGTGCAATCCCTTTGGCGTCAGTCGCAATATTGTCTTGCGCGGTATACATGACGCCTTCTCTCATGATTAAACCCACTTCTTGTCCTGCCTTCACTGGTTGCGTGGCTATAGCTGGCCATGCGTGTTCAATTTTCAAGTCATGCTTAACTTCGGTAACGTAGTTTTCGAGAGCTCGCACTTCTTCGCGGAGTTTAATTGTTGCTTTTGGAGTTAAGTGATAATCTGCACGTTCTGAACCAGCTTCTAGGAGTCCTTCTTTGGTGAGTTTTTTGAAGTATTTGGATATTGCTTGGATGGTTATGCCTAGTTTGTCGCTGATGTCTTTTTGTTTGATGTGGGGTTGGTTGCGCATTATTTCGAGGAGGATTTGGAACTTTGTGAATTCTCCTTTGTCGCGTAGGAGTATGGTTTGTTGTTTTTTGGGCATAGTCTATTCAACCTACGTTTAACTTTAGTTAAACAAAAGTTAATAAGCATTCGGTTGGATTATCCAGCAAGATAAAGGGTAGAGAACTTGCACATAGCCGACGGAATACTCACTTGGCAATGGAGCATCGCGTGGTACCTAGTCGCCCTGTTCTTCGTCGCTATAGGCGCAAGAAAAATAGCTCAAACCCGCAAAGCAAACCCAGCATACATGTCCATACTTGCCCTCATGGGCGCCGCCGTATTTGTAATATCTGTCTGGCACATCCCCGTACCAGTAACCGGTTCAAGCTCCCACCCTAATGGAACCGCGCTAGCCTCAATCATCATTGGACCCCTCGCAACAGCAGCCATAAGCGGCATAGTCCTGTTTTTCCAAGTATTTTTAGGCCATGGCGGAATAACGTCGCTTGGAGCTAACCTCATCTCGCTTGGAGTTGTCGGAGGCTTTGTAGGAATAGGTGTTTATCTGCTCCTCAAGAAGTTGGGGGCGTCAGTTTGGCTTGCGGCAGGCGTCGCTGGCTTCGTCGGCGACTTATCGACATATGGTTTCACTGCATTGCAACTTGCGTTTTCGCTTAACCCAGATTCCTTTGCGCAGCACTGGGAAATCTACATGCTTGGTTACTTGCCCACGCAGCTTCCGTTGGCGATTTTGGAATTTGCATTCACTGCAGCAGCTGTTCAATACATCCAAATTCATCGCCCTGAAATTCTTACTTGGTGGAGGGGCTTCCCCGCAGTTGCTCATACACCCATTGTAACATCCTCGTCGAAACCCGTCAACCGAAAAGTTGAACGTCAAGCGCACCGCAGTAGAATTGACAAATTCACCAAGTACGCACTAATAACCATGACTGTAATGCTAGCCATAATGTTGGTTAGCACTTATGTTGGCGTGACTATTTTCGGGGGCAAAATGGCGGGTACAGACTCATCAGTTGCCAGGGGTTTCAGCTTCCTCCATTACAGTATGTATGATGAATATGTGGTGTTCACGATTGGAGGAGCCGTAGGCGGATTGCTCATAGGATACCTTTTGCCGTCAGTACTTAAGCAAACGTCAAAGCGCATGGAGGATAACCAAGATGTTTGAGTGGCTGTACGGCGACCCTGTAAACGGCATGCTTATGACGCTTGCATTCTTCACTTTCCTAATATTAGGTAGAAACTTGAAGCTTCGGCAAATAAACAAAGAGAAAAGCGCCCAAACGCAAGCAGGAGAATATAATCTACCTTATGCCAACACATCCAAAACCGGGTCCGCTCTGCAACGATTAGATGCCCGAGTCAAATTCATCTGTGCCATCATCGCGGTGTTCGGCGCTGTGGCTTTAACCCGCTCAGAATACGCGGTTATCCCGATTATAGTTTGCGTGGCTTTGGTAGTCATTTATGCTCGTGTTTCGTTGAAAGGCTACTTCAAAAGGCTTCTGTACCCGATATTCATCGCCATATTCGTGGCAGTTGTGCAACTGTTCGCAGGGACACATATCGTCGCGACAATTCCATATTTGGGCTGGAACATTTACCAAGAAGGCATCACTTTTGCCATACTCATCTTTGCCCGAGTTTTATCTGCTGCTTCAATTCTTAACTTGCTCATAACAGTTACTCCCATGGAAACGCTGCTGGATTCTCTGGCTTGGTTCCGTGTACCCTCGGTTATTTTGGACACAACTATGCTGATGTACAGGTATATTTCGGTGGTTTCTGAGGAGAGAACCCGAATCTATAAAGCACAGCAATCCCGTTGCGGCTACACCAAATCCGCGGGCATGTTGCGCAAACTCGGTAACTACGGCACCGTTGGCGGCATGCTTCTGGTAAAATCGTTTGATCGAGCCTTAAAAGTCGGCGACGCCATGGTATCCCGCGGCTATACGGGCACAAGCAGCCTCTTCAGCTACTCCACAAAGAAGATGGCTAAAAAAGACATAGCTATCGGTGTCGTTGTGGTTTTAGCGGTGGTAGCGTTGCTGTTAGCTAACTTTGGAGTAATTTAAAGGAGAAAAAATAAACGTGAAAGCAATCGAAACAATCAATCTCTCGCATACCTATCCAGACGGTACCAAAGCCCTCGATAACGTTAACTTCAGCCTAGAAAAAGGAAAAACCATAGCGATCCTCGGACCTAACGGCGCCGGCAAATCAACGTTGCTGCATCATTTTAACGGTTTGTTGATGCCTACAAGCGGAACAGTCAAGGTTTTGGATAAAGAATTAACTAAACAAAATCTCGATGAAATCCGCCAAAAAGTTGGTTTAGTCTTCCAAGACCCCGACGACCAACTCTTCGCCCGAACCGTTGCCCTTGACGTTGCTTTCGGACCAACCAACCTTAAACTGTCCAAAGCGGAAATTGCGCAACGGGTAAATTGGGCTATAGAAGTCACCGAGCTAAAAGGCTTGGAAAACAAGTCACCTTCGAACCTTAGCGGGGGACAAAAAAGGCGTGCCTCCATCGCGGGGGTTTTGGCGATGAAGCCTGAAATCATAATATTAGATGAACCCATGTCGAATCTTGACCCGAAAACTTCGAGCAAGGTTCTAAATTTGCTAATGCAGCTCAACAAAGACTTGGGTTTAACGCTGGTAATAGCGACTCATGACGTTGATTTGGTGCCTCTGTTCGCTGACGAAATATGCATCTTGAACAAAGGACAAATCTTAATGCAAGGTCCACCTAGAGAAATCTTCAGCAAAGCTGACCTTATCCGCAGCGTGGATCTTCGTCTTCCCCGCATAACACATCTCTTTGAAATCCTCAATAAAGAAGACAGCCTCCGCGGCGACAAACCATACCCTCTTACAATCGGGGAAGCCAGAAGAGAAATCCTTGAAATGATGGAAAACAAAAAAGAGTAATTGCCGCTCAGTTACACGTAATTGTGTTAACATTTTGTTAACAAAAAATTTATATCGTTTGTTTACATGTTTGTTTGCATGAGCGAAGTAATTGCAATAAGGGTTCCAAAAGAATTAAAAAAAGAATTCATAGAATTAAACCCTGATTATGCAGATGACCTAAGAGCCTATATTGAGAAAGAGGTAAAACGAAAAAAGTTACAGAAGACCTTAGAAAAAGTGGATAAGTTCAGGATTGAACTTGGCAAAAAAACTGGAGTAACTGCCTATTCAGCAGACATAATTAGAGAAGACCGCGACCATGGTCACTGAAGTCGTTTTAGATTCATCGGTAATTATCGCTCTAGTTACCCTTGAAGACTATTCTGATTGGGCGAGAAAAAAAATATCAGAGCACACGTATTTCCACATTATAGAATTAAATTATTACGAAGTCGCTAACGCCCTTAATTATAAACAATCCAAAAAATTTAGTGCAAAGGACGCTGAAGAAGCGTTGACCCAGGCCATAGAACTAATGAATCTTTTTGGTGTACACAGTTTTGGCGAAGTTATTGTTGATGCGATGAATTTAGCTTTGGAGCTTGATATCGCTGTTTACGATGGTGCTTTTCTCTCGCTTGCGGACAAGCTGGATATTAGGTTATTGACTCTTGATATTAAACTCGCTAAGAAACTGGAAAAAACAAAGTATTTCGGACTTCTTGAATATCCAACCAAGTGATCACTAAATATTAAGAAAAGAAGAAGCTTATTTCTTAGCTTGAAAAGTCATAGCCTCGGGCCGTAACCATTTTGCCGTTTACGACTTTGGTGGCTGAGTTGCCGACTACTATGGTGGTTACCATGTCGATTTCGCAGTTGAGCATGTCTTTGAGTGTGGTTATGGTGCAGTTTTCGCCTTCACGCCCTGCTTGCCTAACGATGCCCACTGGCGTTTTAGGGTTAATGTATTTGAGCATTATTTCGTAAGCCTTCGCCAACGGCTCAATGCGTCCTTGGCTTTGCGGATTATAGAGAACAATGGAAAAGTCTGCGGATGCAGCTGCTTCAAGTCGGCACTCAATTTTTTCCCAAGGAGTCAACAAATCACTTAAACTGATTACAGCGAAGTCACTGACTAACGGCGCCCCAAGGATTGCGGATGCTGCGGTGGCCGCTGTGACTCCTGGAACAATCTCTACTGGCACGGGAGTTTTGTCTTTTGCTGCAACTTCCAAAACTACGCCTGCCATGCCATAGACACCTGGGTCTCCGCTGCTAACCATAACCACCCGTTTGCCCTCTTTGGCTTTGTCTACTGCAATTTGGGCACGTTCCACTTCTTTACCCATGGTACCAGAAACAACTTCAGCATCTTTTTTGACGATGGATTGGATAAGTTTAATGTATGTGCCGTAACCGACAACTACGTCGGCGGCTTCTATTTCACTTCGGGCTTTAGGCGTTAAATGTTCAAGGCTGCCAGGTCCTATGCCGACAACGCTTATTCGCCCTCGGCTATTGCCACTGTTACTCCGTTGAGTTTGGTTTTCTTGAGTAGTAGTTTTGAGTTTTTTCCCGCTGCTATTAATGCTGCTCGTTCGCATACTCCTCCGACACCGATTTTTTTCTGAACCATCGCTGAGTCAGGCGACAGATCCACATGATTTAGAGAACGAAGTGCATCGACACTTAAAAACTCAAGCGGAGCACCCAACTGCGCCACGGCTTCCACCATGGGTTTAGATGTTTTTTTGATGTCGACTGTGGCGAAGTGGTTAATACGCTCCAAAGGAACATGAACACGCTCCAAAGCCTTATTCACAGCTTCAATCATGCTATCAGCAGTTGACTCTTTTCTTGCACCTAGCCCCACGACTATGTTTTTGGTTTTTAAGATAGTGAATGGAGTAATGAACTTGGCTATCGATAGGGGTTCTTGAGTGATTATTATGCCTGCATCGTATTGATTGATTATTTCTAATGATTGCATGCCGTTTTCTGCTTTTTTAATTTCATAGCAGCTAATCGCATCTGCTGGGATTTTTACGTCCCCGATTAAAACGACAATCACTCGGTCATCGTTCACAATGGCAGCGTTCACCGCAACGAGGCTTTCGGGGTTTTGGATAGTTAAATGCATGGTTTTTGCGAGTTCATCAACGCTCATTTTTCCAGTGACATCTGAAGCGGTAGTGATTACGGGGGTTGCCTCTATGCCCTTAGCAATTGTTCTTGCTAACTCGTTTGCGCCGCCATAATGCCCTGAGAGGAGACTGATGACGAACTTGCCAGTGGCATCAACGCCGACAACTGCTGGATCAGTTAGTTTGCTTTCAAGGAGTGGGGCAACTGAGCGGATAACAATACCTATTGCCATAACTGCGACTAAGGCGTCGACCGCGCTATAAGTGTCTCTGATGAAGTCAGCAAATTTTTTGTCTAAGGGAACAACGCCGTTTTGACTGTATTTTTTGGGTGCATAAACCGTCGAGTTCAAGCCAGCTTTATCTAAGGCTTCCTTAATTTTAAGCGCGGTCTCTACGCCACGCCTCGTAATTGCAACAACAGCTATGCCCTTTGCATACATCCTTATTCGCCTTTACGGAACCCCGTGGTGAATTTGGGGTCATAGAGCTTTGATAAATCGTACGCTTGGGGGTCAAGGACTTTTCCCACAAAAATCAGTGCAGTCTCAGTTATTCCTGCAGCTTTGACTTTTGCATCGATGTCGGCTAAGGTGCCTTTAACGATTTTTTGCTCTGGCCACGTTGCTTTGTAAACTACTTGGCAAGGAGTATCTTTAGGGTAACCGCCTTTCTGGAGATCTTCCACGACGCGGGCGATGTGTGGGGTTCCAAGGAAAATGACCATGGTTGCTTGATGCACGGCTAATTTGCGTATGCTTTCGGCTTCAGGTACGGGTGTTCTGCCTTCAGGGCGGGTGATAATGACTGTTTGGGAGAGGTTTGGAAGGGTTAATTCGCGGTTTAACGCCGCTGCACCGCCGAGGAGGCAGCTGACGCCTGGAATACGGAAGTATTCGATGCCTTCCTTGTCCAGAGCAGTCATTACCTCTTGGATGGCACCGTAGAAACTTGGGTCACCGTCATGGACACGTGCTACAAGCTTCCCTGCCTTGACGCCTTCCACTATAACTTTAAGCATTTCGGGGAGGCCCATTTTGGCGCTGTCGTGCAGTTCCACTCCTTTTTTACAATACGTTAGGTACTCGGGGTTGAGCAGACTGCCTGCGTAGATAACTACGTCGGCTTGTTCAAGCCATTTCTTGCCTTTAAGAGTGATAAGTTCAGGGTCTCCGGGGCCTGCACCAATGAAGACAACTTTTTTTATGGCTTAACACCGTTACCGTTTTGTTTCCAATGAATAGGAACCTGACTTTTCTTAACGACCGCTACTGAAAAGTAATCTTCAGTAATATCCCAATCCTTCACATCGCCTAGTTTTCCGACAAGAACTTTTTCTTCAGGCAAAGAACACCGCTTGACTAGGGCGATAGTTGAGTTTTTAGTAAAGCCCGCTTTCAAAAGAATTGGAAGGAACTCCTTAATGTGAAAAGCGCACTTCATGAATACCAAGTTATCTGCATGGTTAGCTGCATCTTCGATGTGGGCAGGGTCAAGGTCGGATGGGATAATTGTTACCACTTCCTCTTTTTCTGCCAAAGGCAATTTAGCGCTTGCCGCAGCAGCAGTTACCGAAGTTACACCCGGTATGATTTCAAGTTCGATTTCAGGGTATGTTTCCTTAACGCATTCGTAAAGATAAAGGAAAGTACTGTAAAGCATGGGGTCGCCCAAAGTGATAAAGGCAACATCGCCCTTTTTGGCCTTTTCAGCCACAATCGCTGCATTTTCCACCCAAAGTTTTCGGTTGTTCAGTTCGTTTTTGGTCATTGGGAAAACTAGTTCAAGAACCTCCGCAGGTTTCTCTCGTTCAGCCAAGATTTGCTCAACCATGCGCAAAGCCATGCTGGGCCTATTTGCATGAGATTTCGGGACAAAGATAACGTCTACTGCCTTGAGGGCTTTTACTGCTTTTATCGTGATGAGTTCTGGGTCGCCGGGACCAACGCCTATGCCTATGAATGTTCCGACCAAATCGTTTTTCACCTAAAGTTTCGTCGCTGAGACTATCGTTATTGGGTTTCTTGCCATCATCATAGTTCCGCTGTTTATTTGTTTTCCCTTCGCAACTGAAATATGTGCAATGTCGATATCTTTGAATCCGAGCTCTTTAAGTTCAGCTATCGCTAGAGTTGCGGTTTCCAAGAGAATTGCGTTGACAACTATTCTGCCGTTGGGTTTTAGTTTGCTACTTGCGATTTGAAGTATTGCTCTAAGATAGCCGCCACCGCCACCAACTATGATGGCGTCAGCGTTTGGAAGGGTAAGCAGGGCTTGAGGTGCTTTACCGCTGGCAATGGAGACGTTGCCTTTAACGCCGAATTTTTCGACGTTGCTGGTTGTTAGTTTGATTGCTGCTTCGTCCTCGTCGATGGCGTAGACCTTTCCTTTTGGGGCGACTTGCAATGCAGCCTCGACTGTTAAACCGCCCGTGCCGCAGCCAACGTCGATTACAGTGTCTCCTTCGCGCAAACGAGCTTTGGAGATTGTGACAACTCTGATTTCTTCTTTGGTTGGACCAGGAACCTCATCGCTTTGGTTGAACATCTCGTCTGGGATTCCAGGTGTTTTGTAAACCCATTCTTTTGCCATTCGTTTTCAACTTATGTTAGTTAATTGGCTTGCTTGATAACCATTACGCATAGCGAGCCAAAACCTTGCCCAACAACCTTTCCAAGGGTGGTCGCTGTAACTTTTTCGTTTTCAAGAGTTATGTTCTCGCAGATGTACACGGGCGTTTCCTTGTCTGTATCCAGCTCGATGAGGAAGCTGGCGATGTCTTTTGGTGTGAAACCCCGCGAGTTAGGCAAAAGCAGAATCGTACGACCGCATTTAACAGCGGAAATCAACTTCTCTCTTTGCTCATCTGAAACCTCGTCGTGAAAAGTAAATAGACGTGCATTGTCCCAGCTAATGTTTAAATGTGCGGCGCATGCTTGAATCGAGCTTACCCCGGGAACAACGTGGATTTCAGAGGCATTGAACAAGCCGCTTTCCAGCACCGTATGCAGTAATCCCGAAAATCCCGGGTCGCCTGTGGAGAGCAAAGCCACGCTTTTTCCTTTTTTGAATGATTCCGCTGCATGTTTGAGGGATTCGTAGAGGTTCTTAGCGGTTAAAACTATCTTTTCCCCTTTAACTTCAGAAGTGAACAGGTCGAGGCTTCTTTGAGCTCCAATAACAACGTCGGCTTGCGTCACAGCTTTTCTTGCGGCTGGCGTAACGTAGTCTGCTGAACCTGGTCCGACGCCGATTATGTTAAGTTTAGCCAAGGCTTATTGCACCTAGCGTTCTCGTCCATTCCGAGAACCTTGCCATCCATCGCTACGATTACGACGCTTATCTTTATCTTATTTTCTACTCGGTCGCTTACTCGCTGGTGAACTCGTATCGCGATGCGGTCGTAAGCAGCCTCCAACAAACCGACCTGCCTTAGGATTTCTGAGGCTTCATCGGAAGTGTTAGCGGCTAAAAGTGCGTTGATGGTTTTGGTGTCGGCTCCCACGGCGCCAGCGTAGGATGCGATGACTTCGTTGCGTGCGTCCCCAACCTTATGATGGGTGTTGAAGATGTTCGCTGCCAACTTTACCAGTTTGCCCGAGTGACCTAGAAGGATGATTTCTTTGACGCCTTTTTCAACGGCTTTGTCAAGCATGTAACCGACAAAATCGCCGGTTTGAACGATTGCGTCTTCAGGAACCCCGAACTGTTGCTTTGCGATTCGTTCTCCAATGTTTCCTGGAACAAATAAAATGCGTTTGTAACCTCTTGCGATGGCGACGTCGATTTGGGGAACCAGCGAACGGCGGCACGCTTCCAAAGACAACGGCTTAACGACGCCTGTTGTCCCCAAAATAGAGACGCCTCCGACTATTCCCAGCTTTGCATTCATAGTTTTCTTGGCGATGTTTGCTCCTTCAGGCGCGCTAATCATGACTTCAACTCCCTTGCCAGCGGGCAGCACTTCTTTGACGGCTTCAGTTATCATGCTTTTTGGCACTGGATTTATTGCGCCTTCGCCGATGGAAACTTGCAAGCCTGGTTTGGTGATTTTGCCTATTCCTACGCCGCTTTTTATGGTGATTTTGCCATCGTCTGTTAATTTTACGGTGGCGGTGATTTCCATTTTGTCTGTTACATCGATGTCTTGTCCAGCATCTTTGACGACGATTGCTTCTGCTGTGTCGGCGGTGAGTTTTCTGCTGGATTTCACTGATACTTCAAATCGCAGGCCAATCGGGGTTGGGATCACAACTCGGTCAACAGGCTCTTTCACAATGGCGATTACTGCTGCTTTTGCAGCTGCCGCAGCCGTTGCACCTGTTGTTATTCCGTATTTTAGAAAACGTGCCATCCATATGCCACCTTAGCCGTAGCGTTTTCCTTCAGCCATCGAAAGCAAGGCGTTGAAAACGGCGACTGCAATGGTACTTCCGCCTTTGCGGCCTCTTGTAATTACGTATGGAATTGGGAGTTTTGCGACGATTTCTTTGGATTCCGCTGCGCCTACAAATCCCACTGGCACGGCAACAATTAAGGCTGGTTTTACTTTGCCCTTTTTGATTTGGTCTGCCAACTCGAAGGCTGCTGTTGGTGCGTTTCCGATGAGTATGATGGCGCCGTCTAAGCCGTCTTTTATTGCGAGGCGCATGGCGGCTGCCGAACGCGTCAAAGATTCGGCTTTTGCAAGTTCCATAGTGCGGGTGTCATTCATGTAAGTGTAGATTCTGCTGCCGAATTTTTTGAGGCGTGCATCATTTATGCCTGCCTTAACCATTTTGACGTCGGTAACTACTTTGGCGCCTGCCTTAATCGCTGCCACACCTGCGGCAACAGCGTCGTCGCTGATTACCAGCAGTTTAGCGAACTCTGGGTCCGCGGTTGTGTGAACAACACGTTCGACGAGGGGAACCTTGTCTTTAGGCAATTTAGCTAAATCTGCGCCGATGGCTTCTCGGATAAGCATCATGCTTTTATCAACGATTTTTCCCGCCTCAGCAACAGAGTAGGCATCAACAACTTCAGTGTCTTTCTTAACTTGTTGCCCCAACGCTTTGAGGGCTTTCTCTTCCAGGATGTCGGCTATGCGTTCGTCGCTACCTATGGGTTCGCCGTAAACCAGCTCTATTCCAAGTGCCTTGAGGTGGGGTTGTTTTTCTTTTACGCCAATCAATTCAGGAATCTCTTGCGTAGTATGAACGCCGGGAGATAGAAAAGCTGGAACCAAAACGATCTTAGACACGACCTTCTTTGCCATAGCATCAATCGCCTCGGCAATAGTGGGGGTGTCTCTTATCATGAAAGCGATTTCGACGGTCTTGAATTTACTGCGGGTACGTAAAATGTCAGCTAACTTTTCGAGGTTTTCACGGTTATGGGGCAGTTTACTTCCATGCCCAATCAAAATTAAGCCAACCTTATCCAACGCTGCTTTTACCAAGTTATTTTCTCCTCGTTTTCTCAAACAGTTTAACCGCTGTATCAATGACTTGTTCATCACCGTTTTTAGCGGCTAATCTCAAATTCTCAACAATAGGAATAAAGGTTTGCTTGAGCAAAATGGAGGTCATGTCTTCCAATATCTGCTTTTGCTTGTCATCAACTTCTCCAAGCATGTTAATTGCGGTCGCGAGTTCTTTTCGTCGAACCTTTTCAGCTTGAGAAAGCAGCGATGAAACGATTAAGCGTACTGATAGGCTTTTCATGTCTTCGTTTAGGATTAGGATTTCCTTTTCGAGGATTTTGACGGCTTTATCTATGCTTTTTTCGCGTTTCTGCTTATTTTTGTCTGCGATTAACTGTAAGTCGTCTATGTTGTAGAGTTTTGTCGCCGCGACTTCCTTTACCGCCTTTTCAACGTTGCGTGGATTGGAAATGTCAATGATTATTAGGTCACTTTTGTTTTCGCGTTGATTCATTAAGCGGGAAACGATTTCTTTAGTTAGCAGATAATGTGGTGCTGCGGTTGAGCATATAACTACATCGGCATCGACGAGCACTTCTTCTAACTGGTTAAACTTCACGGCTTTACCCGACAGGTCTTCAGCCAATTTTACTGCGCGGTCATAGGTTCGGTTAGCAATAAAAATTGGGCTAAGACAGCGGCGTGCCAGGGCTTTTGCGACAAGAGTTCCTATTTCGCCAGCGCCCATCACCATGATTTTTTTATCTTCCAAGCTGCCGAGCAAATTCAGGGCCAATTCAACGGCTGCTGAACCAATAGAGACGGCGCCTTTATTGATACCTGTCTCGTTTCTAACGCGTCTGCCAACAATCATTGCACGGTTAAACAGGTGTTTGAGGATTGGCCCTATGGCCTTGGCTTTTTCAGCTTCAAGATAGGCGTCCCAAACTTGATTTAGCACTTGGTCCTCGCCTATAACCATAGATTCTAAACCGGAAGTGACTCTGAGCAGATGGTCGAAAGTGTCGTCGTCTATGGATGTTTCCGCTGCTCTGAATGCTTCCTCAGCGTTGGATTGGGCTCTTTTGGCCAAAAAATTCTTTGCTAACTCAGCTGTTTTTTCAACTGTTTCAGTTACAATGAATAGTTCGATGCGATTGCAAGTTTGAAGAATTAAGCATTCTTCCACGTTTTCTAGTGAATGCAACTCAGTAAGTGCCTTCGCTTTCTCTTTAAACGCTACAGCTTCCATCAGCGGCACTCGGGCTGTTTTATGCGTTATCCTGACGTTTATGACGTGGTCTATCTTCACCGAGGAAAGCATGGATGGATAAACCATGCGGCTTAAATATAAGGTTTACCGTAAAATAGCCGTCGGAGCTTTATGGATTGGATTTACCTCACAGAATCGGTTTAGTTTACCTTCCAGGGGCTCTGCCATGCTTTGAAGACTTCGGAAACCTGCCAACTGACCTAGTTTGCGCCGACGGACTAGTTGATGGCAAGCCAGCCTCTGAAATTCTTGACATGCTTATCATTCCAGGCGGCAGCCTAGTTGAATCCCAAAGCGTAAACGACACAGTTACCCGCGAAATAATCAAAATGGCTCAGAGCGGCAAGTTTGTGCTCGGGATCTGTTCGGGCTTTCAGGTTCTTGCAAAAGAAACCGACGTGGGACGCTTGTCAACCATTCCTATAACCCGTGAGGGCTTGGGGCTTTTGGACGCAGAATTCAAGCCGCTGATATGCACTGACCGCGTGACTGCTACAGTAGTGGATAAAAGTTTCATCACTCAGGAAGTCGGCAAAGAAGTCTCAGGCTTCCATTGCCACACCTACGGCAAAATCCTACTCCACAAAGACGCCAAACCCATCATTATCACCCATGCTAAACGAGTTAACTACAAAAAAGACCCACAGGACCTCATTTCTGGAGTAGCCAACAAGCATGGCAATGTAGTCGGCATATTCATCCACGGGCTCTTAGATCAGAACCCGACAATCCTGCAAAGCATCACCAAATCACTGAATATTAACCAAGTTGAACTTGATCAGATCCGTCATGCAAACGCGAAGCTTTTAGAGCAAATCAAATGTGAAATCGGAGTTGCAACCGGCATCCGCCAGCAGCCAACAGTTGAACAGAAGGAGCCGCGTTTACTGATGGTGACGGCGACGGGAAGCGGTTCAGGAAAAACCTTCATAGTAGCGGGTGTCGCTGGCGCCCTAAAAAAACGCGGTTTCAAAGTTGGAGTCATAAAGGTCGGCGGAGACATACGCGATACAGTCCCAACACTCTACTTAATCAAAGAACCAATCAAAGACTTCTCTTCCATAAAAATTGGAGAAAGCGGCTGGACACCCCTGCAACAAGCAGTTGAAGAAGCAACTAAAAAATATAGTTTCCTCCTCGTTGAAGGCGCCATGTCTGCGTTCACAGGTTTGCTCAACGAAAACTATAAGCGCCCCATGTCAACCGCCGAAGTCGCTGCCGCCTTAGGCGCATCAACAATCGTAATCGTTGGATGTGACAAGGAAGGCATAGAAGGCGCATTAATCAACACCCTCAACTACGTCAGTATCCTCAAACAACTCGGGGTAAAAACCACAGGCGTAATCCTCAACAAGCTCCGAATCAGCTACCTAACTGACGAAATCAGGCAAACCATGAAAACCGCCTTCACAAACGCAGGCATCGAGTTGTTGGGCATGGTACCGCGGTTGGATTTGGAGGGCAGAGGCATGATTCCTGAAATAGAAATCCGCTACGAAGATTTTGGGGCCCAAGCTATTGACGCAGCTGAGAAATACATTGATTTGGATTTACTGGTTAAAGTTGCTTCTCCACCGATGCAGGTTAACGTTGACTACATAGCCTTTATGCAAAACTTCAAAAAAATATTAACTAACTATAACCTTAGCACTTCTAAAGGTGGCACATCAAAAAGTTGCTCGTAGACCTAAGGCTTGCTGGAAAAACTGTTATAGTAGTGGGCGGCGGAGCGGAGGCTTACCGCAAAACTCAAAGTTTCCTTGATTCCGGCGCAACAATCTGGGTAATTAGTAAAGAGTTTTCAAACGGGATTCAGAAACTTGGTGAAGAGAAAAAAGTCATTCTAATGAAAACAGACGTTAAGGATGGCATATCATTTGTTGATTGCCTTAATCCCAAGCCAGACATACTCTTGGCTGCAACCAACGATAGCAAACTAAACTTAAGGCTGGTTCAAGCAGCCAAAGGATGGGGTTGCATGGTTTACGCGGTTGATAACCCAGCTGTTAGCGATTTCATTTTGCCAGCAGTAGCCAAAGTGGGCGATGTCAAAGTTGCAGTTTCCACAGGCGGCAAAAGCCCAGCCATGGCACATGTGCTTCGAGAGAGAATTGAAAAGTTGATTACACCTCAGGACTTGCTTGAGATTGAATTGCAAGCTAATGTACGGGGTATTCTTAAGGAACAGATTTCTGAATCGAAAGTAAGAAGCAAACTGTTATACGAGATACTTAATAACGATAACATCAAAGAGGCTCTAAGTAAAGGTAAACTTCAAGAGGCTCAAAAATTAGCCATGAAACTCATAGAAAAAAGGGAGAAATGACAAGTGAGTTTTCCAACTGTTAGAATGAGAAGATTGCGCAGAACCGCTGCATTACGTGAAATGCTAAACCAAGTTTGTTTGCAGCCAAGTAATCTGATTTACCCGATTTTCGTTGAAGAAAGCATCAAAAAACCCGTTGCCATCGCATCCATGCCTGGATATAGCAGATTGCCAATTGCGCAAGTTGTTGATGAGGGCAAACAGGCACTTGCACAAGGAGTCAAAAGCGTTCTTCTCTTCGGTATCCCAGCCAAAAAAGATGAAGCAGGTACAAGCGCATTTGCAAAAGACGGCGTAGTGCAGAAAGCTATCCGCGAACTCAAAAAAGCGTTCGGAGACGAACTCGTATTGATTGGTGATGTGTGCCTTTGTGAATACATGAGTCATGGTCACTGTGGAATAATCAAAGACAAAGAAGTCCAAAACGATCAAACCCTTGAGGTTCTAGGGAAAGTTGCCGTTAGTTATGCTGAATCAGGCATGGATATTGTAGCGCCTTCAGCTATGATGGATGGGCAAGTTGGCGCAATCCGAGAGGCGCTGGATGACGCGGGTTTTGAGCAGGTTCCGATTATGGCTTACTCAGCAAAGTATGCATCAGGCTTTTATGGACCATTCAGGGAGGCAGCTGAATCGACGCCAAAGTTTGGGAACCGCAGAAGCTACCAGATGAGCCAGGGCAGCCAGCAAGAAGCAATGCGAGAGATAGAGTTGGACATTAACGAGGGCGCAGACATTATTATGGTCAAGCCCGCACTGGCTTACCTGGACATCATAGCTCTGGCGAAGGCAAGCTTTAACCTGCCCATCGTTGCCTACAACGTCAGCGGCGAATACAGTATGGTTAAAGCAGCAGCCCAAAACGGTTGGATAGACGAAAAAACCGTAACCCGAGAAATCTTAACAGGCATCAAACGCGCAGGCGCCGACCTAATCATAACCTATCACGCTAAAGACGCCAAATCATGGTTGAACCAGCTTTGACGGAAAGCAAATCAAAGGCGCTCTTTGAACGAGCCAAAAAAATCCTGCCCGGCGGCGTAAATAGCCCCGTCCGAGCGTTTGAACCTTACCCGTTCTTTGTAGAATGTGCTCAGGGCTCAAAAATGTATGATGCCGATGGCAAAGCCTATGTGGATTATTGTATGGCTTATGGCGCGTTGCTTTTGGGGCATGCTTACCCAGAAATTATTGAGGCAGTAAAAAATCAACTTGCAAAAGGAACACTTTATGGCGTCCCAACCGAACGCGAAGTTGAATTTGCTGAATTGATCCAAAAATCATCACCCTGCATGGAAATGATGCGGCTTGTAAACTCAGGCACAGAAGCCACGATGCACGCCATCCGAGCCGCAAGAGGATACACTAACCGAAAGAAAATCATCAAATTTGAAGGATGCTTCCACGGTTCACACGACGCCGTCCTTGTTAAGGCAGGGTCAGGGGCAACAACTTTTGCAGCGCCAAATTCACTCGGGATTCCTGAAGAGACAACACAAAACACGATTGTTCTTCCATACAATAACATTGAAGCATTAGAGGCCACGTTCAAACGGGAAGGCTACCATATTGCAGCAGTCATCGTTGAACCAGTTTTGGCAAACGTCGGCTTGATTTTGCCCAAAAAAGACTATTTGAAAAACCTAAGAAAGATAACGAGCGCAAACGGCACGGTTTTGATTTTTGACGAAATCATCACCGGCTTCCGTTTAGCACTTGGCGGCGCCCAAGAATACTTCAACGTGAAACCCGACATGGCGACACTGGGTAAGGTGCTTGGCGCCGGGTTCCCGCTGGCAGCGTTTGGCGGCAAACGGGAAATTATGCAGAATATCTCGCCTGTCGGCAAGGTGTATCAAGCGGGAACTTTCAGCGGCAATCCAGTGTCGGCAACTGCAGGCTTCACAATTCTGAATATTCTAAGTCAAAAGAAGAACCAAATCTACCCTAAACTTCAGAAGAACACTGAAGAACTCACAAAAGGACTAATTGACTTAGCCGCTTCGCACAAGGTGCCCGCGCAAGTCTACAATATCGCTTCGCTCTACCAAATATTCTTCACCGACAAACCCATAAGCGACTATGCCTGCGCCAAAAACTCTGACCTACAAATGTTCACCGCGTATTTCCAAGAGCTATTGCGGCAAGGCGTGTTTATTCCGCCATCTCAATTTGAAACATGTTTCCTATCTACTGCTCACACCGAGGACAATTTGAAGTTTACAGTTAATTCTTTTGACAAAGCACTTGCGGCAGCATCAAAAACGAGGCACCCCCAATGATATTAACCGTTGGCACAAGAGGCAGCAAACTCGCACTCGCCCAAACCAACCGCACCCTCAAACAAATTAAACAAAAACACCTTGAAGTCGACTTCAAGCTAAAAATCATCAAGACGGTGGGCGACAAAGAACACGGCAAACCCCTCTTTGCTATTGATTGTAAAGGGATTTTTGAGAAGGAAATTGACCTGCAAGTTGTCAGCGAAGAAGTGGATTTTGCAGTTCACAGCCTCAAAGATGTGCCGATTGTTGAGCAGCAAGCTGGCACTGTTCTGGCGGCGATTCCGAAAAGGGATTCGCAATGTGACGTGTTTATTTCAAAAGATAAAATCCCGCTTAACTCGCTGCCAAAAGGCGCGGTAGTCGGCACAGGCAGCCTGCGAAGGCTCGCTGAAATAAAATTTATCCGCCCGGACTTAGACGTCCAACCAATCAGGGGCAACGTTGACACAAGAATTGGAAAAGTCCGAAAAGGCGAATTGGCAGGCATTGTAATCGCTGAGGCAGGATTGGAGCGATTGGATATAACAAGTGAAATTACCGAACGCTTGCCGCTTGATCAGTTCCCTTCAGCTGCTGGGCAAGGTGCAATTGCGATTGTTGCAAAAGAAGGCAACACCGACGTCATAGAGATTTTACAATCAATCGAGGACAAAGCGACAAGAGCAGAAATAACTGCCGAACGCAGCTTGGTGCTCAAATTGGAAGGGGGCTGCCGAGTGCCAATAGGCGCGGTGGGACAAGCAAACGGCAACAATCTCTCACTATTCGGCTGCATATTCTCACTTAACACACGAAAAAAAATCAGTGCATCTGCAAAAGGCAAATTAACCGAAGCTGAAGAACTTGGCACAAAAGTGGGCGAAGACCTCATTAAGCAAGGCGCTGAAGACTTTGAAAAGGAATGGAGAGAAAAGTATGGCGTATGGTAAAGTTTACCTTGTGGGCGCTGGACCCGGCGACCCCCAACTGCTCACTATCAAAGCTGTCAAAGTGTTGAAAGAAGCCGATGTGGTAATCTACGATAGGCTGGTTGGAGAAGAAATCCTCTGTCTAGCGCCTGAGAGCGCCGAGATGATTTATGTTGGCAAACGCACTGGCAAACATGAAGTCCCACAAGACAAAATCACTGAACTCATAATTGAGAAAGCAAAGGACGGCGGCAAAATCGTGCGGCTCAAGGGCGGAGATCCATTCATTTTTGGCAGAGGCGGCGAAGAAGCGGAAGCGCTCGTTGAAAAGGGCATCAAGTTTGAAGTGGTACCTGGAGTTAGTTCCGCTGTCGTTGCTCCCGCGTATGCTGGGATACCGTTGACACATCGCGATTATGCGGCTTCAGTAGCAATAGTCACAGGCCACCGCGCAGGCGACGCTGAAAAAGTAATTGACTGGGTCAAAATCGCCAACGCAGTCGACACCATGGTCATCCTTATGGGCGTAGAATCCCTCGACGGCATAGTCGGCAAACTGCTGGAAGGCGGCATAAGCAAGGATAAACCAGTCGCCATGGTGGAATCGGGAACTTACCCCAAACAGCGAACCCTCATCGCGAGATTAGGTACAATAATCAAAGAAGCAGAAGCCAAACAAATCAAGTCGCCCGCAGTCATAGTCATCGGCGAAGTCGCAAATTTAGGCAGGAAACTGGCATGGTTCAAAAAACCCCTAGCCTGAAAGGCAAAATAGTCGCGTTAACGCGCCCCGTAGGTCAAGCGGAAGAAGCAGGCAAACTAATTGAAGAAAAAGGCGGCATCCCATATTACATTCCAGCCATAGAAATCAAGGGCTTAAGCAATTTTAACCCGATAAAAAAATTCATCACCGAATTGTGTGAAGGGCACGTTGACTATGTTATTTTGATGAGCACAAACGGCGTGAGGTACCTCTTTGAAGCTACAGACGAACTAAAGCAAACTACACAGTTACAGAAAGGGTTGGCTAAAACGTTCATGATTGCGGTTGGTCCACGCACCGCCGAAGCCCTAAAAGAAAAAAGTATCCGCGTAGATTTGGTTCCCACCAAGTATAGTTCCGAAGGCTTAATCGAATCCTTCCGAGATAAACCTATCAAAGGCAAAAAAATCCGCATCCCAAGAACAAGCAATGCCACCCCAACCCTAACAGACAAACTCCGCGAAATGGGCGCTGACGTGGAGGAAATCTATGTTTATGAGTCAGGTTTGCCAGTGGACGAGAAACTGAAAACCAAGTTCTACGAGGACCTGTCGAATGGAAAGATTGACGCCATTGTTTTCGGCAGCGGCCTTAGCGCTAAGAACATCTTCAAAATGCTTTCTGAAAAAGCCCCCATGGAAACACTAAAAAAGATAGTAAACGCAAAAGTGACAACCGTGGCTATTGGCCCCACAACCGCTGAAGCCCTACAGGAAATGAATGTAAAGGTCGATGTAGTACCAAAGGACTACCTGTTCGAAGAAGCGCTATCAGCTTTAGCGCGGTATTGGAACGCCAAGTAAAAATTAATGTTGTTGTACAGGCACAGTCACGCACCTTTAAAAAACTCAAAATAACCATATTAACAGTGTAACGCTTGATTTTCTCTTGTGTTTTTGTGTTCTGGAGGTGAAATTTTTATGACAGAAGAAAAGAGTGGTAAAGTAAAGTTTACTTTTGAAATGGAGATAAACCCCCCAGTTTTAGACCTGATTAGGCAAGACATTGACATGATGATGGATTTAGCTGCTCAAGGCGCTGACATTTGGAGGAAAAACATGGGTGAAAGAAGAAGGGGCTACGGCATGGGTATGATGATGCATCATGGCCAAGAATAAATACACAAGCGCTAAAGAAAATCTGCAGTAAACGGCGGCTCGTCAGCTACAGAAGCAATAATTTGCTCGGCAAACGCCTCTTGTTCTTCTTCGCCTGTAACAGCAATCCAGCAGCCACCCTCAGCGCCGCAAACACCGCCAGCAGCAATCAACTCCACATCCGCAGCTGTCAACGCCCTCAAAGCATCCAGTTCAGTGAATACTTCTCCAGGAACAGGCAGCAAACGGTAACCACCTGCACCAGGCGCATTCAGTTTAGCAGCTAAAGTGTTTAAATCGCCGATCACACGTTTCTCCAAACCAACCGGAATTATAAGTCTCACACGGCGACCCACAACTGCGGGCAACGCTAAACCTATGGTTCCAGCTTTAGGGTGACCAATCAAAATAGCCGCCTGCCCACGAACCAAATCCAAAGCATTTGCCCCCTTCAAGATAACATCGCCTTCCTTGAGGCTGTCAATTAAGTCAGCGAGTGTTTTTCCTTTTTGCCAAACTCCATTAGTTACTACTGCATCGCCGGAAAACTTGCTTTCGTCAGAGAGCCGCCCTTCAGCTGTTACTTTTTTTGTAGGAGGCATGGTTATGCCGCGGAAGAAATGTTTTCTTGAGAAATCGTTGGCTATTTTGTATGTTTTCAAGATTTCTTCGGCTACATATCCATTTGTTGTTCCAGCGACAATTACAACTGTGCCATTTTTCAATGCTTTACGTATGGCTGGGTGATTTGCGATGGTTTTAGCGATTAACCGTTTACCCGCTGAGGGTGTGATAAGGAACTGTTTCATTTTACATCTTCTCCGCTTCATTAATAGTTAAGGACAATAAAAGTTTTAACCATAAGCCTAATCGACTTTTAAGGGAATACAGGGTTTCGTGGAGCTGAATGGGGCAGCTTTAAAAGGAAGCACGCCTATCAATGAAAGGTTTAATGGCGAGTATTTTGGCTCAAAAAGTTCATGGAAGAATAACTAATTACCGCACTGGTATTAGAGAACAAACATCAAACGAGTGTTTAATTGAATTTGAAAACGTTACTTCAGTTGGTCTTGCAAGCAAACTTGTTGGGCAAAAGGTAACTTGGACAAATGGAACTACAAAGCTTATTGGAAAAATCAGGGGTCCACACGGCAAAAACGGCATGGTTAGAGTAAGGTTTGTCCGTGGAGTTCCTGGCCAAGCAATCGGTTCAGTTGTTGAACTGATTAGCTAAATATTTTTGTTTTTTTAAAAATAATTTAGATTTTATAAAAAACTTTCGTTTATAATTCGCCTACATCAGGGCCTTCGTAGACGTACTCGATTATTTCGATTTTTCCATCTTTAATCATTACCTGGTAGTCGGCTTCACAGATTGGACACGCAACTATCTCACCGTCTTTTAAGCAATCACGTTTGAAAGTGTTTCCACATTCGGTACATTTTAGAATGATATCTGTGTCCTCCTACTCCATTTTGAGATAGTTGTGGCTTCGGAGCCAATCAGATTGGTTTTTGCGGTAACGCCAGAAAATATCTCCCCTAGTATCGGCTTGGAAATCCCACGGTGACACTAAAACAATGTCACCTTCTCTTATCCAAACTCGCCTTTTTAGTTTGCCGCGAACTCTACACATGCGTTCTTTGCCATCTTGGCATTTAACTGTAATTCGTTCTGCACCTAGCATCTTGACAGCTACGCCCAAAACGTCGTTTGAGGAAGGTAAGACCATGCTGTCGAGGCTGCCCTCGTTTGTAACTTTTCGTTTACCCATTTTTTACACCCATTTGGCTTACGCCAACTTGATAATCAGAATAGTTTTGAGAAAAAGCGAATAAACGGTCTCTAACTCTTCCTCTTAAGAATTCTAACTTTATATATTGTAAGGGATGCAGCAGGTATATTAGGTTAGCTAAGTTTGTGGGGGTTTTTTCCATAGTTTTAAGATATTTTCCAATAATAATTTTTTTAATGAAGCAATATTTAAAAATCGCTTGAAAATTATTTATTTTTCAAAAAAAGCTTTTTTTATCCATTCCTTTATAAGGATGCAGCTACACTCATGGGTGAAGAGTTTCTTTTATCCTCTTGGATAACCTAATTAAATAACGGATTCTTTTCAAAAAATAAAAGAGGTAAACAACTTTGTGTATGTTAAGAGCAGGTTTAGTTAAAAATTGCCGCAGATGCAAATCATCAGTTAGGCTAAATTGCACCCTAAGAAAGAAATCTGGAAAGAAAGATTACACCGATAACAAGAAGCGAACTGGATCAGAACAGAAATAAAATCCTAGGCGCATCCGCAAAAAAACGAGCCTTTTTTACTCGTTCTTTAAATTTTATCTATTCAAAATTTTAGATTTTTTTTACAGATAAATTGTGGACTAGACTCCATACAGGGTTTAGGGCATTCAAGTTTTATAAAATAATAAAAAATAAAAAGAAAATTATTAAAGATTGTAAAGATGCTTAGCTGTAAGCTTAGTATCTTCGTGGTGGTCGTCGTTTTGAGTAGCACTCTCGGCAGTAAACTGGCCTTGTACCGTCTGGCTTGAAAGGAACTTCACATTCTTTTCCGCAGTCAGCGCAAGTTGCCTTGTGCATCTCTTTGTTATTATACATTCGCTATTTCAACTCCTACTACTTTGGCTGTGCAAAAGTGTCTCTTTTTCACAGTACCTTCTAACTAATCGTCGATACTTATAAATTAAGTGCCTTAGCAGTCACGATTACCCATCTAAAGCCCTTTAAGCAATAAGCTTCAGAAAAGTTCTTCCCATGTTTTTGAAACCTACGAATGTTGACTGAAAAAGGTTTAAGCCTAAAATAAGGAAACATCATTTTTCATCGTCAACCTAATATAGTTAACATTGCATTATTAATTAAATATTCGGGGTAATTGAGAAAAAGTATGAAATGGCATCCCTGTAATTGCTTTTTCTCTTAACTTTGACTATAATTTGAGAGGGGTAATTTGAGACAGAAAAAATCAACATTAGGTGAGCATCTTGCGCTTCTTTCGGTAAAATATAACATTTACCCTAACGAAGTTTTCCAAGCCTTAATCTCAGCAAAAAACAACGAGAAAGCTGTTTGCGGCAACCTTACGGTTGAGTATCGCGGTAAAGTAAAAGGTGAAACAATCTTTTTAATCACAAAAGACAGCGCCGTTGTCGCGCAGTTCCGCGTTGGGGAAGAGTTCCTTCTTCGAAAAGATAACCCCTTCGAAAGCTGGATGAGCACAGATAAAATACGTAAGAAAATCGCTAAACAAAACACTGAATCAATCTACACTTCAATCCATGATTTAAGGGCAGGCATGAAACGGGTTAACTTAAAAGCGGAAGTAATAGAGATTCCTAAACCAGCGCAAGTTCACACACAATTCGGCAATACAGTCATGGTAGTTAATGCTTTGGTTGGAGATGACACTGGAAAAACTAAACTCTGCCTCTGGGAAGGACAAATAGGCACAATCGCTGTTGGAGACAACATCGAATTGAAAAATGCTCAGGTATGCGTTTTTAGAGGCGAGAGGCAACTGCGGCTCGGTAAAAACGGCGTGCTAAACGTGCTTACGGCTGAAACCCTTAAGCAACAGTTGGCAGCAACAGCAGCTGTCAGATAAAATATTTTTTTTAAAAAAAACTAAAAAATAATTTTTTGTTTTACTATTTCCAGTCGATTCTACGTCTGGACCATGCTTGCTTTTCGTTAGATTCGCCGCTAGAACCCCTATGTTCAGTACTGCTTCTTGGGGTACTGTGTTTAGCTAAGCATTCTCTACAATAGACTGGTTTTCCTGCTGTTGGTTTGAAGGGAACAGTGGCGGTTTTTCCGCAGTCACTGCATTTTATTTCTGTTACATTTCTTTGAGACATTAAATTACTCCATGTATTGTGAAAATTCGGAAAAAGATTCCTGATTCCTATTTTTCGAGTATTTAAAGGTGGAAGGTTGACTTAAATGTTTCCATTGGTGTTGCCTCGGGAAACTTTTGGGTTGAAGGCTTATTCTTCGGCGGAAACCAATACAGCAGCGTACAAAACGACACAACCAGCCAAAGCAGCATCAGGTTAAGAGATATGGTTGAAGGTAACGAGGAATATTGCAGCGATTTAGAGTGTGAATCCCACGCCAAAGCGCAGCTGTCCAACCTGAAAGACCCTACAGAAACCCTTACAGTTCAAAGCACCGTCATCGACTACGGCACCACACCCATCCCAGCACGAGACAAAATCAACATCACCCTACCCAACGAAGGAGTAAACGCCGACTTCAGAATCCTAAACCCCCATTACAAAGTAGACGGCAAAACGCAGGTGCTGGAAGTTACTTTGGAGTTGGGACGGGTAAAAGCCCTGCTTAAACGCCTAAAAATCAGCTAGGCAATTCCTCTTTTACTTTTTCTACGTTTAGTCAAGAAAGTTTGACTTGAATTAGTAAAGAGAATTCTACTGGAACCTTTTTATTGCAACCCAATCCCAACAGTAAGTATGGGTAATTTAGCTAGGACTTTCGCTTTAGTGCTTGTTATCTTTCTGACGTTTTTATCGACAGCTGAACCTTCAACAGTGAAAGCCCAATCGACCACTACTATTTCTGCTCCAGCCATAGTATGGCAACAAGAATATGGAGATCACCGCACTGAATCCGTTTCAAACCTTATCCAAACAAGTGATGGTGGTTATGCCTTCTTAGATTTAGGTTGGTCACATGGCTTTAATCTTTGGCCATCTGTTTTTTACAAAGTTGATTCTTCAGGAAACGTGCAATGGGTTAAGTCTATCGAATATTCTACTGCAATTAGCCTAATCCAAACAAGCGATAAAGGATATGAAATATCTGGCAATTGGAATACTTACGGTACCACTTACGAAACTACTCCAACTCTCATTAAAACGGATTCTCAAGGAAACATTCAATGGGCACAAAATTACACAAGTGAGCCACCGAACCTAAGCAACGCTGTATCAATAATGCAAACTAGTGATGGTGGGTTTGCTTCTTCTGGAAATGGAACAATCACTAAGACCGATTTAAGTGGAAGCATACAATGGAAAAAAATCTAACATTCACTTATATTGGCATTCGTTTTCCCCTAACATTATCCAGCCTCATAGAAACGTCTGACGGAGCAATCGCAGGACTTGGAGTCGGAACACCCCGTGGAACCCCAATGTATGAAGGCAATATTTTTTTGGTTAAGATAGAACCAGTCTTGCCTTCGCCTTCACCAACAGAATTACCAACTCCAATACCAACACCCATAGTCATTAACAAAACAGTTTTACCGCAAATAATCATCGCTCTTGTTTTTGTTATAGCAGTCTTTGTTTTTGTTTCTATTCTACTTTATAGAAGAAATCGAAAAAAAAGCAAAATAGCTCAATAGACCTTTTCCTAAGCAAGTGCAATCCAGCATTTTAAGTCAAGAAACTTGACTTAGGCCAGTCCAGAAAGTTTTACGAGAAACCTTATAATGCAATCCACCGCCAACTCTAATTATGGAAAGAGTTAGCGCGGTTTTCTGTTTACTTTTTGTAGTTACCTTGGCAATTTCAAATCTAACTATAGTTGAACCTGCATTTGCTCAGTCAATACCAACTCCATCTGTCCCTCAATTTACAATTGAAACCATTAATTCACCCTATGATGTTCCTCCCACAACAACTACCTCAACAAACCCTTATACCAACCAAACAACAACAACCACTATTCCTGGATACCATGTTGAGAACAAAACAACCGAGATTAAGATAAAAAACCAGCCATTTACACCTTACCAGATACAAGAAAATGGAGTTAACTGGACTGTTAATCTCTTTTATAACATTCGCATGAAGGGTCATTTCTCAGAGGACTGGAGTAACTATAAATTAAACAATGGCTCAGGCGATGGAAATTTAGTACGAGACTATAATGCGCAATTTACAGTTGTCAGAATTGATGACTATTTGCCAACAGAGGGTCAAATTGACTTTCAAGTTCAGGCATTAGAAGGTTATCAGCATGGTTTCGAACCAGTTCCAGGAGCACCAGGGGAATTTTGGATTATCACAGGCTCTGCAAGCGATTGGAGCAACACACAAACATTAGCCATACCTGCAACGTTATTATCGCCAACTCCAACAGTTAGCCCTACCATTCCTGAGCTTTCCTGGTTAGCAATTTTACCCTTTTTTGTCTCCATGTTGTTTATGGCGGCAAAACTTAGGAATCGAAAGACCAACTCAGCTTCGCAACTTCTGTAATAAAGGTTATCAGGGCGTTTTTTCCCGTTTTTATTTCCGTTTTGGGAAATCAGTTTTTATAGATGTATGAAGTATCTGGTTGAGAAGAGGAAGGGAATATAGTTAATTGACCCTTATTGTTGATGACGCTGGCAGCGGCGATTTGCTTTTCGGCGTTGTAGTCGGCGCCTACCATGAACCAACAGGCGAATTCAAATACGACTTAATCGACGTTAGATTCTATCAAGATATCTTCCGCGAAAAAGAGTACCTGCAAGAATCCAGCCGCGTCGTCTCCAAACTTGTTTCACGTTTCAACCTAAGCCCAGAAGAAGAAATTCACATCTGCCAAGGCTGCATCTTCGACGTTGCAGCAGAGGAACTTCAGAAAGTTTACGGAGAAAACCGTGTAAAACGCATAAGAGTCATCGGTGAAACTCAAAGGCTCGTGGAAATCGCTTACCTAGACGAAATTCGCAACTTAGGCTACGAACCCCTCGCCGAACGGGAAGAGAAGAGGGGCAAAAGCTTTTTCCATATGATGCGGTGGCTGAAAGATAACCCGGAGATGCTGCGTTACGCTAAGACAGGTTGGCCTCGACTAAAGAATTACCAGATGTTCAAGCAGTTTCATGCGCAACAAGCCTTCAACGCTGTGTGCAGTGAATGTGGAGCGGAATGTGAAGTTCCTTTTAAACCTAAAGCTGACAAACCTGTTTACTGCAAAAAATGCTGGATGAATCATAGACCTCAAAGAATGGCAAAACAGTAAAACATTAAATTACCAGCAGAAGGCTTCATTCCCACATAGATCTGTAATGTAAATTTATTTTAACCAGTTAACACAAATGCAATAAACGTTGAGACTTAGAATGGCGGACGATTCGGAGCAGCTGGGATACTTAAAACCTGAGCAAAAAGTGCTGATTGCCATTGACATGACTGACGGCTGCCTGCGAATCTGTGCGGATGGAATTCGACAGCAGTTTCCCGGAATCGGCGACGCTGAGCTTTTAGAGAAGCTGCGGGAAAGGCTCGAGTGGGCTAAGCTTAATCGTTAAAGGAGAAAAGATGCGTTGGAAGCCTACTATGCTTTCGTTAAGAAAGTTGTTTTGGCTTTTAACGAGGCAGGCTTGGATTACGCTTTTACGGGAGCTTTGGCTACGAGTTTTTATGGCACTCCCCGAACAACAAGCGACATTGACGTGATCGTTGCAATGGCCAGTGAAGCTGACGTAAAAGCTAAACTAATAACTGCCTTGCACAGAGCTGGCTTAGCAGTTGATGAACGCAAAATTGACTCTGCCCTCACATCAAGCTTTAAAATCGCTACATTCAAAGACGCAACATCGCCATACCGTATAGATGTTATTTTTTCAAGCGAAAAAATGGATAAAAGAGCAAGCAAAATTGCGGGCTTAAACACTTTTTTCCAAGCTCCCGAAGGTTTAATCGCCGCGAAACTCAGAATGATTAAAGCAACCTTGCCGCCTGAACGCGCAGCCAAGGACAAGACAGACATTAAAGGGATTTTAAAATTCACAAAAGTAAATTTGGAGACTGTAAAGAAGCAGGCGAAAAAAGATAAGACCTTAGAAGTGTTTGAGGCTTTGGGCTTGAATGCTTAAATATCGATTTTACCATTCTTTCTAGGGGTCGCGTTTTTGTTGACTTCTAACAGTAGCCGAAGGGCTCACGGCGATGTTGTATGGTATAGTAAACCATGGATTTTGCCAGCTGCCGTTATCCGCACCGTCACCGTTATCGTAGTCTCGATTCTTTTGCTTTGGCTTGAACTCTACACTGGCATAGCATCTTCAGGGATTGTTGGTTTGCCCGTTTGGGCATGGACGTTTGTGGCTTTCGCATTAATTTGGCTCATCAGCATGCTTGACCTACTGTTTTTTAGGTTATCCAACTCCTATATCCTGCGGCAAGACGGATTAGAGGTAAGACGCGGCATCCTGCGGCTGCATTCGTTTGTGGTTACGCCTTCGGGTTTTGGCGATTTACTAGTCTACCAATCCATCGGAGGCAGAATATTTGGTTACGGTGACATAACTGTTAACTCGCAGGGTGAACGGGAAACTAAACTGCTACTTGTCCGCCAACCCTTCGTTATAGCTGACACAATGCGCGACATCATGGGCAAACCTATTGTCCGCGTGGAAAACCCCTAGAACACGCCGTTTCTGTTTGCTACCTGCAGAGGAACCGGCTGCATCACATCCCAATGCTCCACCAACTTACCCATCCTCCACCCTGAAAATATCCACAACCGCGCTGCCCAAATCCGACGAGTTCGGTTTCAAAAATCTATATACTGCCATAATGTCGCTTTCAGCGATTATACGTTTAAACTCAATGCGCATCTTTGGGTTTGCCTTTATGTATCTTGAGGTGTAAGCCATTACTCCTTGAGGTCCGTCGGCTACGTAGGGGGTGTGTTCACGAAAGTTTGCTCCGATGTACTTTGCTACGGCTTGGGCGAGGTTGTGCTGGTTAAAAATCATGTCAAGGAATTCTTTTGCTAAACGCTTGTTGAGGGAGAGGTTGTTTATTTGTGCTACATAAAATTTTTGTCTCCATCTTTAAGGGTTTGCGATTAATAGATAAGGATATGTGATTGCTTGGTGTTGCGAACGAAGTCTGTGGGCTGCAGAATTCAAGTGTTTAGGTTTAGTCGTAAATCCATGTGCGGTAGGTAGCCTGTAGCGATTCGGGCTTGACGTCTGCAGAGGTTTTCTTAACTGTTACGAACATTTCTCAAAACCCTTTAAATCCCTATCCACCTACTTTCCATCAGAGCAAAACAAAAACGGTGGAACACGGCATGATGGATTTAGCAACCCAGGAAACGGCGTATACCGGCTTGTGTGCCTTGCCAGTCCTAATAACGGGAAATTCCCCATCCCGCCTTCGACCCACACTAAGAGCACCTGTCAACAAGGAGACACAGGCATGTACAGCACAATAATCCCGGATTGCCAAACCAAAACAGCCATCCTCTGCTCTCACGACTGCATCGACTACAAAACCTGTAGCGCCGCAAAAAAAGAGTATAGCCGTAGGTATACACATGCATGTTACATAATCTTATAAGCGGATTCCACCGATGCACAATGCCCTAATAGGAGGCGAAAAAAAGTGTTGAGTAGAGACTGCGACGGCTGCACCCTTCTGCATATGTGCAGTGAAAGGTACAGACGCGTTGGTAAAGACGAAAAAGTTTACTGTCCAGACGGAACAGCGCACCTAGTAGACCAAAACTAACCCCCTCTTACTTTATTTTATTTGTTTTTTGGGCAAAAGCAGAAATGCAAGCAATCACCAATTACGTTTTGAATGGTGATTGTGTGGATAAAGCCGATTTCCTAATGTGGAGCCGCAAATACGACAAGGCGTTTGGTTGGCAGGCGCAGCGTGAGCGGGAACTCGGCGCAAAATTACGTAAAAACAAAGCATTGACCTGCAAGGATTTGGCTTCGGTTGTTGAGTGGAAGTTTAAGGACGACGAGGAAAGGAAGACGCGTTCCTTGGCGCTGGTAGCTCGGAACGACGAAGCAAATGTTAATCGGATAACCAGCCAGGCACTGAGCATCCCCGGCTGCGAAGACAGCTATCGAATGAGCTGCCTAACCATGCTCGAAGGAGTTAGCCCCGTCCTCGCCAGTATCATACTCACGTTCTTTGACCCCAAACAATACTGCATCCTAGACGCCTACACCTGGAAGGCGCTTCTTGGCAACGCCCCTCCAAACATGCAAACAGCCCAAAACTACCTCGTACTACTCGCCGTCATCAGAAAAACCGCAGCCAAACAAAACCTCGACGTACGAGTAATCGACAAAGCATTCTACAAAAAAGGCATAGACGAAGCAAAATAAGGTGTTTTTTCAAAAGTTATTGTTATTGTCTGAAATTCTTAGTTTTCGGAACCTTATTAAGTGATTTACCCTTAAAATGAATTGTCGAGGATATGAAGAAAAAACGCGCAATTCTTGCGTTTGCGTTCATAGTCATTTTGCTTCCGTAGGTTTAGTGGCTGCCGACCAAGCAAGCATCTTTAACATTATTATCTTCAACAGTCCCTCAACCCAACTGCACACCGATATTACAAACAGCACAATAGAGGGGCAAACAAACTACACCAACAGCCAAGCCGTCGAAAATATCACCCTGACCAACTCAACATTGACCCTTAACATAAATGGCCAAAATATCACCATAACCGACAAAGGCGACAACATAACAATCAATTCTCCCAACCAAACCCCAACATCAACCCCCACTCCAACCGCAACAGCAACCCCTGTTCCGACGGCAACGCCAACCGCCACGCCAGGACCTGCTCTTTTGAGTGTAACCTTCATCAGTTATGGCCCAAACCAAAGCCCTATCGGCAATGGAACCCAATACGACTTTAACGTAACCGTGAACGCTCCAACAAGCCTAAACTACCCTTGGAGAAAAAACGTGACCCTTGACAAATTGGGCCAAGCATTAATCCCATTAGCCACCAAATACAACTTAGTAACCAGCAATAGCAGCAATTTCACGACCGCCGCGTGGCAAAACATGGCAGTAGTTGACGGCGAAAACACCTTCAGCCTCTGGAGCAATACCCCGCTAACAAACGACCAAATACAATCCCTAACCACAGACCTCTACAACGCCTTCACAACCGCAATGATTTAAAAAAACCTTATTTGCTTGATTAAAGCGGTAAACTAAGGTTTAAACCGTTTAAACAAAGTATGCTACAAAAAAGATTAGACGAATCAGGCTAAATATTTTTGTGCCCTGGAGAGAAAAGACTTGCTTGTACAAAAAAACATCTATCCCAAACACGAAGAATTCACCCAAAAAATAAGCGCGCTAAACGGGGCAGAACTGGCTGTTATGCTTAAACGGTTAAGTTTTTGCAATCAAAGTAAAGTGTACCTTTTTTGGAGCAGCGCTGGCTTTGACAAAGAATACATGGACCAATTGAATATAACTTGGACTGATAAACCACGAGGACGAGGACCAACGGGAACTGTTATCCGAACAGGAAAACCCTATGTCTGCAGAAACATGAAAATCGATCCGAACTTTAGTCCATGGCGCGAACAAGCCTCAAAACGTGGATATACAGCATCGCTTGTTCTGCCTTTGTTCACATTTGAAAACTAAACCTTCGGCGCCCTAAACATCTACAGTTGCGAACCAAATCTTTTCACCTAAGAAGAAATCAAACTTCTAACAGAGCTAGCAAACGACTTCGCATATGGTGTTTGAGATACTGAGGCTTCGCAAAGAAAAAGAACAGGCAACCGAGTCCCTTCGAAAACAAGCTGAATTAATTGATCTTAGTCCTGACGCAATTATTGTTAAAAAATCTGATGATACAATTACTTTTTGGAGTAAAGGAGCGCAGAAACTCTACGGCTGGACAAAAGAGGAAGCTGTGGAAAAGCAAACTTGTTCACTACTTAGAACTAAATCGCCAGAACCCTTTGGAGAAATTACTCTTAAACTTAAGCGAGCGGGGATTTGGTCAGGCCAACTTATTCATCACACTAAGGATAACCGGAAAGTTGTTGTGCATAGCTGGTGGCAAAGTAAACTTGATGCGAAAGGGGGCATTGCGGAAATTCTAGAATCAAACGTGGATATGACTGAGCGAAACAGAATACAGTCCAAACTTGAAGAAAACGCCTGCATACTGGAAGAGTACGCTAATCAAATGGAAGAGCTTGCCAACGAAAGAGCAAAACAACTCAACCAAGCAGAACGATTAGCAACCATAGGACAAACAGCCGGCATGGTGGGACACGATATCCGCAATCCACTGCAAGCTATTGTGGGGAAACTTTACTTAGCTAAGGATGAAATATATTCGTTGCCTGATAACGCTGCAAAAAAGAGCGTGCTGGAAAGTATAACTTGTATTGAGGAAAACCTGTATTATATCGATAAGATAATTGCGGACTTGCAAGATTACACAAAACCCCTCAAGCCCAGTAAGGAAAAAGTGAACATCGAAAAAATCATTGAGGAAGCATTACTTATCGTTGCCATCCCAATTAACCTCGAAGTATCTATTGTGGTGGAAGAGGGTTTTCCCCAGTTTATGGCTGATTTCTCCATGTTGAAACGTGTTCTCATGAACCTGATTCAAAACGCTGTGCAGGCTATGCCGAACGGCGGCAAATTGAAAGTAAACGCAGAACGCCAAGACAAACAAGTGTGCATCAGCGTTGCAGATACAGGTGAAGATATTCCTGAAGAAGTGCAGAGCAAACTTTTCACACCTCTGTTCACAACGAAGTCCAAGGGACAAGGTTTCGGTTTAGCCGTAGTTAAACGGTTAGTTGAGGCGCAAGATGGAAAAATAAGTTTTCAGAGCCAAAACCAAAAAGGAACAACCTTCATCATACACCTGCCCATAAACTAAAAATTAAGTAGCGATGGACCACTGCGGTTTGACGCCCAGACTCCGCCTGAAGCCTCCAAACCCTACACTCTTACCCGCACCCCCTTGAGCGCATAACGTCCAAACTTAGGTTGCTCTCTCCCGAGCCTAGCCAGGTTCGCCTGGTAGACAACGAAGTAACTTCCCTACGGAAGCCACCCATTGACCGCCAGCCCCAAAGGACGGATAGTCACTGGTTCGGAAATGGAAGTTCAAGCGGCCTTTGACGCCTCATCCGCAGATGTTAGCCCGTCATGTAGAGGATTTACGGTACAATGGACCCCTAACCCACCGCCTAAGATCCACCGCCGCACATAGATGGTTTAATCGAACTATAAAACTTTCCCAGTACAGACAGGGCAAATTCAGGTTATTTTGCGGTTTTTGTTGCTGCTTTCAGTTCCTGTGCGATCGCTTGCAGCTCTTTTAGCATGGCTGAAGGGGTTTTAATGTTTTTCTGGATTATATTGATGAATGCGCTGCCAACAATGGATGCATCTGCGCCCGCTGCAATGATGCGCCGAACGTGTTCGGGTTTTGAAATGCCAAAGCCAACCGCTAACGGAATTTTTCCAGCGGTAAAAGGTTGGACTCGTTTGATTAGTTGAACTGTTGAGTCCTCCACTGTTGACTTTGTGCCTGTGACTCCGAAACGCGAAACCAAATATAGAAAACCGCTGCTGCACTCGACTATTCCCTTTAACCGCTCGTTTGAAGTGGATGGCGCCGCCAAAAAAATCGTGTCCAAACCATACGCTTCTGCGGCTTTCTTGTAATCGGCTGCTTCTTCCACGGGTAAGTCGGGAACGATAAAGCCGTCAACCATGTAGTCCTTAGCCAAACCGCAAAACTTGTCCAATCCGATTCTGAACACGGGATTATAATAAGTCATAACTACTATTGGCACTTCATGTTTGGATTTTATTTCTTTGGCGATTTCCAGCACCTTCATCGGTGTGGTTCCAGCCGCTAGTGCACGTACGCTTGCCGCTTGAATTGTTGGTCCATCCGCAATCGGGTCAGAAAACGGCAACCCCAACTCAAGGATGTCTACGCCGCCTTTGATTAGTGCATCGGCGATTTTCGGTGTAGCCTCTGGGTTTGGGTCTCCAGCCATTATGTAGCCGATGAGCGCCCCGTTTCCCTGTGCCTTTGCGTTTTGGAATGCTTTGGTTATGCTGTTCATATTTTTGCACCTATGTAATCAGCTATTGTTTCCACGTCTTTGTCTCCGCGGCCAGACAGTGTGACTACGATTGATTGGGTTTTCTTCATTTTCGGCGCAAGCTTCATTGCATATGATACTGCATGTGAGGATTCCAGCGCTGGCAAAATCCCCTCTTCCTTTGATAAAGTCAAAAACGCATCCACAGCTTCTTTGTCGGTAATAGAGGTATATTGGGCGCGTTTGGATATTTTCAGGAATGAATGTTCGGGTCCAACTCCTGGGTAATCTAAGCCTGCTGAAACGCTGCTGGTGTTCTGGATTTGCCCATTGCTGTCTTGGAGAACGAAGGTTAACATGCCGTGGAAGACGCCTTCTGCTCCTGCGCCCAATGATGCGGCGTGTTTGCCTGTTTCTATGCCTTCACCTGCGGCTTCAACCCCATAGAGCTTCACTGAAGCGTCGTCTTCGAAGGGGTAAAAGGATCCCATAGCGTTGCTTCCGCCGCCAACACAAGCCACCAGTGCATCTGGGAGCTTGGCTTCTTTTTTCTGGAATTGCTCTTTGAGTTCATTGCCGATAACGCTTTGAAAATCCCTGACAATCATCGGGTAAGGATGAGGACCCACAACTGACCCAATCAGGTAGTATGTGGATTCTAGGTTGGTTACCCAGTCCCTAAACGCCTCGTTAATGGAATCCTTTAGGGTTTTGGAGCCTGTTTCCACTGGATGCACCTGTGCGTTTAGAAGTTTCATTCGGAAAACGTTGAGTCGCTGGCGTTCGCAATCCTCTGTGCCCATGTAAATCTCCGCTTTCAAACCTAAGGCAGCGCATGCAATTGCAGTTGCTACGCCATGTTGACCTGCGCCTGTCTCAGCGATAATGCGTGTCTTTCCCATGCGTTTGGCAAGCAGCGCCTGTCCAAGAGTGTTGTTTATTTTGTGGGCTCCGCCATGCGCTAGATCTTCGCGTTTGAGGTAGATTTTTGCTCCGCCCACTTTTCGCGTCAGGTTTTCAGCAAGGTAGAGGGGTGTTGGTCTGCCCACAAACTCGGATAGGTAATAGTCTAATTGTTTTTGAAACCCTGGGTCTTTTCTAGCTTTATCATACGCTTGCTCAAGTTCCGTGATTGCTTCCATCAAAACCTCGGGAACAAAGCGTCCGCCGTATTTTCCGTATTTGCCTTCAACTGGGTAACTGCTTAATTTCATGCTTTTACAAACTCCTTGACTTTTTCTTCAACGTTTTCAGTTAACATGATGCCCGAGCCTACGAGGAAAGCTTTAGCGCCAGATTCTCGTAGGAACTGCAGGTCTTTGGTTGTTTTAATTCCGCTTTCGCTCACAACTATCTTGCCAAAAGTATTATTTCTTTTAAGGATTTCTTTTGTAGTGTTCAAATCGGTTTTTAGGGTTCCGAGGTTTCGGTTGTTAATTCCAACCAGGTCCGCCTTGGTTTCAACTGCCAAACAGAATTCTTCTTGAGTATGAGTTTCCAACAAAACCTCAAGGCCTTCCGAATGTGCAAACGCTATGGTCTTATCCACACTCATTTCGCAGCATCCTCTATCAAAAAGCGCCTGAATCAACAACAAGGCGTCTGCTCCTATCTTTGCAGCAACTTCTATTTGGTCTGCAACAAGGATTATGTCTTTCATGAGTATAGGCAGTTTTACGGCTTCTCTTGATTGGATAAGTGTGGATAGGGAGCCGTTGAAGTGTTTAGGTTCAGTTAAAACCGAAATGCCGACGGCGCCACCTTTTTCCATGGCTTCGGCAATTTCTTTTGGGTTTATTTGGTTTCTGATTGTTCCAATGGACGGCGAGGCTGCTTTGATCTCAGTTATAACGGGGTTAGTTTGGCATTCTAAGATTGCGTTTTTTAGGCTAATCTTTGGTTGCTTTGTGGACATCGCTGTTTGGTAGTATCCGCTGTCAATTGTCTTTGTGGCATCCATTACCAGCGTATCTAGAAAATCATTCATATTTTGCTTCCAACTCCTCAAGTCGCTGCAAGTTTCCACCTGACGCTTTAATCAGGCTTTTAAGTTTGGCGTAGGCAGCTCCACTTTCAACTGATTCTCGGGCAAGCCGCATGCCATCTATGAAGCCATTTGCTTTTCCCCCAACAATAATTCCTGCGGCACTATTAACAAGCACAATATCAGTTTTCGCATCATCAACGAGGTTTCCGCTTATTACCCGAAAGATAGTTTCAGCACTTTCATCCGCAGAGAATGACTGCAACTCAGCAATTTCCGCTCTTTTAACGCCGAAATCGCATGGAACAGCCTCTGTTTTCACAACTTTGCCTTCTGTTAGATGTGCAATGACGGTTTTTCCAACAGTAGAGATTTCATCCAACCCGTCAAGTCCATGGACAACTATTGCTTCTTCACAACCCAACTTCCCCAGCGCAGAAGCCATCGGAACCACTAGTTTAGCGTCGTAGACACCGAGGAGTTGGGCGTTGGCGCATGCTGGGTTAGTTAAGGGGCCAAGGATATTGAAAACTGTGCGAATGCCAATCTCACGCCTTGTCTCTGCCGCGTATTTCATGGCTGGATGGAATGCGGGCGCAAACATGAAGCCTACACCAATCTTTTCAATGAATCCTTGGATTGCGTGAGGTTCAACGTTTAAGTTAAGACCAAGCTTTTCCAGCACGTCAGCACTGCCGCTTTTGCTTGTAACAGCCCTATTCCCATGCTTAGCCACAGCGACGCCTGTACCTGCGATGACGAAGGCTGCTGCAGTGCTCACGTTGAAGGTTTTTATTTTGTCTCCGCCTGTTCCACAAGTATCCACTAAGCGCCCATGTACGTGGGGTTGGATTTGGCAGCAGTTCTTTCGCATAATTGAAGCAGACGCGATGAGTTCCTCAACCGATTCGCCCTTCATACGCAGGGCAGTTAAGAACGCTGCCGTTTGAGCGTTTGTTGTTTTCCCAGACATAACCTCATGCATAATTTCACATGACTCATCATAAGTTAGATTTGTTCCTTCGATGAGTTTCTGTATGCCTTCCAGAATCATTACTGTTTATCCTCCAAGAAGTTCTTGATAATTAATTTGCCGTCCTCGCAGAGAATTGATTCAGGGTGGAATTGTACACCGTAAATTGGGTATTGCTTGTGGCGTATAGCCATGATTTCGCCGTCTTCAACAGATTCAGCGGTGATTTCAAGGCAATCTGGAATGGATTCTCGTTCGCCAGCAAGCGAATGGTACCTTGTGGCGTTGAAGGGGTTACGGACGCCTTTGAATATGCCTTTTTGGTTGTGTTTTATGGTGCAAGTTTTTCCATGCATGAGTTTTTTGGCGTGGATGATTTTTCCACCGAACGCATAGATTATTCCTTGGTGTCCCAGGCAAACGCCTAATGTTGGGATGACTGGGCTGAGAGTTTGCAGGATTTTTGCGCAAACGCCAAAATATTTCTCGTCCCCAGGATTGCCAGGACCAGGCGAAATCACAATCCTGTCAGGCATTATCTTAGCTACGTCTATTAGGCTGATTTGGTCATTTCTGTAAACGACTGTTTCCGCACCAAGCTCGCCTATGTACTGGACAAGGTTGTAAACAAACGAATCATAATTGTCAATTACCAATACTTTCAAGGTTTTGTGTCTCCTGAGATTTCAAGTGCTTGCATCAGCGCCTTTGCTTTATGGTCGGTTTCAAACCACTCGTGCTCTGGGTTAGAGTCGGCGACGATTCCTGCGCCAGCTTGAATGTATGCTTGATTTTTGTTAGCGAAGAGAGTGCGGATGGTTATGGCGAAGTCTGCGTTTCCATTGTATGAGAAGTAGCCGACTGCGCCAGCGTAAGGTCCACGTCTGCAGGGTTCAAGTTCATCAATGATTTCCATCGCGCGGACTTTGGGTGCTCCAGAAACCGTGCCAGCTGGAAAAACCGCTCGCAAAGCATCGTAGCTTTGCAGGTTATCTTTCAGTTCGCCCACAACTTGGGAAACGATGTGTTGCACATGGCTGTACTGATGAACCTTCATAAATTCTGGTACACTCACGCTTCCATACTTGGATATTCTGCCCAGATCGTTGCGGGCTAAATCAACAAGCATTACGTGTTCAGCGCATTCTTTGGGGTCAGCTAGCAACTCGCGTGATAACCTGTTGTTTTCATCTGAGTTTTCTGCGACAGGTTTGGTGCCGGCGATTGGAAAAGTTTCAACCATGCGGTTGTCAACGCGAACAAGCATTTCAGGGCTTGAACCTACAATTTGCCGCTCTCCAAACTTGAGGCAGTACATATAGGGTGATGGGTTGATGGTGCGAAGGGACTCGTAGAAGGGAATTAAGCTGCCTTGAACTTGGAACTCGAAGCGTTTGGAGAGGACAACTTGGAAAATGTCTCCTGCAGTCACGTACTCTTTGGCTTTTTCAACTGCCTTTTCGAACTGCTTCTTTTTTGTGTTTACAATTCGCTGGGTACATTTTAAGGATTCAGAATCTGACGGTTGCTTTAGCAACGCTTCAACTTTACCTAAGCGGTTTTCCTCGCGGTAATAGTAGAAGGCCTGTTTTACTATGTGGTTGAATATGAATCCGTCATCGAAAATACCCATCTCCACATCAGGAAAACCAAGGTCGCCACAGGATTTCTCAGGCAGTTTTTCCCAATAGCGAACAGCATCATAAGAAATGTACCCAACTGCACCACCAGCAAAGCGGAACTGGTTGTTTTGGTCGGCGTCGTTTTTGAGGAGTTTTTCTATTACTTGCAGTGGGTCGCTTGTTGTTTCTGTGGTTGTTTCATGTGTTTTGCTGTTGGTTATTTGGGCTTTTCCAGCGGTTATTTGTATGGTTGTTTTTGGGTCAAATCCTATGAAGGAGTATTGGGCAAGTTTTTCTGGTCCTTCGATTGATTCTAAAAGGTAGGCGTTTTGGTAGTGTTTTTGGAGTTTTGAGAATATTTCGAGGGGTTGGTGTGTTGGGTTGATTTTTTTGATTTTTAGCGGATTAGCTGGTTGGGTTGTGGTTGTTTGTATGCCAAAGGCGATTCCCCATTGTCATGCTTCCTTATAGTTCAGAAGCATACTGAAATGTATTATTTAAGGCTTACCAGTACAAAAGTGTACGTTTACTTGAGGGCTTGATCCATCCATTCCAAATAAGCCTTCGAACCCTCAACAATTGGAAGCGCCAAAACCTCCGGAACCTCATAACTATGCAAACCCTTCAAACGCTCAGCCAACTCCCCGAACAAATCCAAACGCGACTTCATAACCACCAAACATTCCTCAGCCCTCTCAACTTTGCCAGACCAGTGGAAAAACGAGATAACTGGGTTGATGATGTTTGCGCAAGCAATCAGTTTTTCAGTTAGAAGCGACTGTGCGATTTTTTCTGCTTCCATCTTATTTGGAGTAGTTACCAGAACGATTATGTAGTTGGTGTTTGTGCCCATGAACGTTCGCCATGTATTGTTCATTTTTGAAAATAAAAAACTTACCCATCCTTTTTTTCACTCCGGCATTAATACATTTAAATTTCCCCAAGATTATATATTAACTGTAAGGCGAAACTTCTTGAAGGAAGAACACATCAAAATCCTAAAAACCATGAACGAAGCCACAAACCGCATGGACATGACCATGTTTGCACAAGCCGTAAACCTGACTCCAAACCAAGCAATAGCAGAAGTGCAAGAGCTTGCCAAGGAGGGCTTTTTGCGAAAGGTAGGTAGCGGATTTGGCTTAACTGAAAAAGGCAAAATCGCTCTAAAAATGTTCACTCAGGTCCCAAGCGAGATGAGTTTTAACTTTTATGTTGATGTTGGAAAGCCATTGGGTTTTAATGCGCAGTCGCTGGAGGAGTTTTACCGGTTCATAAATCAGGTAACAACTGATTCGCTAGAGTTTCATTTGTACCGTGGCGATTTTGAGAATTGGCTAAGAGAAGTCTGTAAGGATGTAGCGTTGGCTGAAGCGTTTGCAACTCTAAAGGCAGATGGACTTAAGGGTGAAACCCTCAGAAAAGCACTCTTGAAAGCAATGGATGAAAGATACGGCATCGGGGATTTACTTTAGTTTTTGCTGTTTTTCCTCGTGCAGCTTTTTCCACCATTCGGGAACTTTAACGTTTTCTGCCATGTCCCAGAAGTCATAGGTCTTAACATCCAAAACTGGCGTGCCATCATAGGCATCTAAGCCCCTAACAGTCAAAACGTTGCCATCCACATTAAGCAATTCCACCAAGGTTAATCCGATGGGGTTTGGCCGCAGCATAGTTCTGACAGTGAAAACTCCTTTTAACGGCAAGTCCGCTCTGCCTCTTGGATGAACCTTCAAAGTTTTTCGCTGCTCAGCTGTAACTTGGTCCAGGTAGAACAGCACAAACAAATGCGAAAACTCAGAGATGCCATCCAAACCTTCAACGAACTCGCGGTTGAGAACAATATGTGAAATTAACGATTTATCTTTAACTTCATCGCCGACAGCGCTTGTTTTAACGTGACCTATTGGGGACAAAACGATTTTTTCGTCAAAAGGCAATTTAATTCCTCATCGTTTGATTGGGCTGCGAAAATATATAAGCATTCGACAATATCCTTGGGCTAACGGTCGTCCACCCAATCTTATCCTTTAATTTCAGCATGTTAATTACTCCGAAAAATGTCATTACGACCTACCCTTAGGTTTCTGCAATGATATCCTATTAGGATTCATATTTGAAGTTAGTTTTTTAATAAAATTTCAGCAAGATATTATTCTTCGATTAACCAAATCTATGATATGTTGCGTGTTGGTCACCGAGGCGCGAGGGCTTATGCTCCCGAAAATACTTTGACAAGTTTTAAGAAAGCTTTAGAAATCGACGTAGACGCGGTTGAGTTAAACGTTAGAAAAACCAAAGACAACCAACTGATCGTCATTCACGATGCGGATGTTAAGCGGACAACTAACGGTGAAGGCTGGGTAAGTGAACTTACGCTTGCGCAGGTCAAAAGTTTTTCTGCTGAGGGCGAAGAGAAGATTCCGACTTTGGAGGAGGCGCTGGATTTCTTGGATAAGAAAGTGAAGGTTTTGATTGAGTTGAAGGAAGCGGGCGTTGAAGAACAGGTACTCTCGATAGTGTGCAAAAAGGGTCTTGAGAAAAACGTTGTAAATCATATCTTTCCTCGAAGAGGCACTCAAAAAAGTTAGAGCACTAAGCAAAGAAATCGAAACAGGATTAATCTACGCCAAACATAGCAACCCAATAAAGCAGCATTGGAACTAAAAGCAAACTACCTCATTGCACTTTACAGGTTTACTCATACAGCCACTGTTCAGAAAGCCCTTGAAAACGGATTAAAAGTCATCGTCTGGACCATAAATAGCCCAGAAGAAGCCCAAGAATACGCAAAAAAAGGCGCAGACGGAATCGCCAGCGATAAACCAGACATACTCAAGGGACTTAATACATAGCTACCCGTGCTTTGAGAACCCGCTCAATCCGCTCCACATCCGATTTGCTCTCGCTGTTTAGTGGCGTCAGTTGTATTTCAACTGGAGACTTAACTCCAAAACCCAGTTCTGCCGCCCTTTTCAGCTGATCCTGCTCAAAAACGTCGGCTTCTTCAACTTTCCCTTTAGCACCATACATTTTCAGAATCGCTACTCCAACGGCATCTATGGCTACGCGGTCTTTGCTTGCCAACAAAAGATTAGGCTCAACCACCTTGCCCTTTTCAGGACCGCCCGTAACGAACGCTTTTATCCCATCCATCAACACAAAGTCCACGTTGTAGTGACTGTTGATTTCAGCAATCATCTGCCTCTGAAACGGTGAACCGTGCAGTTCCCACATGTAATCGTACATGCCGCCAGGCACCTTCTTCGCAACCAACCCTACGGAGTTTTTCAGTGACAGAGTAAAGTGGCCGCCAAACCTGTGGGTTTTCAGGCAGCAGGTTTGAACGACCTTGTCAGCATCATGGAAAACCTTAGCCATGTAGAAACCTCTTAACCAATGGTTAGCGTCCCGCTCAAACTTAACCCAGTCCTCTTTGCCAACGTCGTCCAAAACGACTACATTAAAACCCAGCACTTTCGATAGTTCTAAAACGCCCATTTGTTCCCGTACTTGCGCGGTGTCGCCCATGCCGCTGCGTTCAGCCAACGTTATCTCGCTGGCGTATGCTCCTTTGAGGGTTTCAACGATTGCCCTTAACGCGTCTATGTGCGTTGATGCGGGAAATGGGTCTGCACTGTTAAAATTAGCTTTCAAAGCAACATGCTTACCAGAAAAATCTGCTAAGTCAAACTTGCTCAGCAACGCAGGGACGCCTGTTGCTCGATCCTTTGTTTTAAGAATAAAAACTTCGCCTAAATAATTAGCCATTAAAAACTGCTCCAAGAAAATATGGAGCCGCTTTGTTATTAGTCTTTACTGCATCAAGCTGCAACAACAAAACCGCAAGCTCTATATTACTCAGTGAAGCCCTTTTTCAAACCATGCGGGTCCGTAGCTCAGTCAGGCTAGAGCATCGGACTCTTAATCCGAGGGTCGCGGGTTCAATTCCCGTCGGACCCGCCAATTTTTACACGTTATTTCCACTTTGTCAGTATCTCTTCTCGCTTGAATGTTGATTTGCTCAAGAAGAATAGAAATACATCAGCGATTGCTACAATAGCAGAGAAGATCAGAAGATTATCAACACTGAACGCAAACAGTCCTTCCGCTCCTGCAAAGAATACAGCAAAGAACGGAATAAACATGGAAGAAGAACAACACTTTCTTATAGGAAAAGCCGTTTTTCTTCATCTAACAAAAAAAGGAGTGATTGCTGGCTTTCTAAAGTCTACGGGGTTTCTGGAATGGCTGACTTTTTGGTTGGTCAGGGTTCAGTTTGGTTTCTGCTGTTAGGAGTTGTTTTAGGCGCAAGGCAAGTACGTCGCGGTCGTTGGGTTGCTGTTGCGTCCATTGTGCACGATATTCTCGGAATTCTTGTCCTGTGATTTTGCCCTTTGTTTGCAGCTCGCTAAGTAGCTTTACGAACGCTCTTAGTTCCAGCTGTTCGTTGGTTACTGCGTTTATGGTTTTTCCTTCTCCTGATGGGTTGGTTGTGGGTTTTTCGCTGTCTGGCGGGGGATAATTGTTGTATAAGAAAACCGCAAAGTACAAGGCGTCCCAGCCGCGGGTTAAGGGTAAACTGTTTTTGGCTGCTATCAGCTCCTCAGTGTAGTGTTCATATTCTTGTCCGAACGAAAAATACTTCGTTTGCCCGCTGGGTGCAACGACGACGCGGTTAACAAAATGGCGCAGATGCTGATTATTAAAAATCGGCAGGACCGAGCCGCTTTCATAGCTAAAGCAGAATATGATTTCTTTAGCGAGTTGCTTGTCCTGTCCTAACCCGCCTATTCTTTCCCATGGGGCGTCGACTCTTTGGGCAAGGGACTTTCGGTTGTCCACTGCGACGCGGAGCAGGTTTTTGAAGTCTCCGATTTGCAGGCGGGCGTTGCGGTAAACGTTGGAGCTGTTTAGGGTTGAGCGGCCAAGGGGTTTGAGGGAGCCTTCTAGGAGGCGGAAGAATTCGCCGACTTCATCAGGGTTTATCTTGAAGAGTTTGTCGGCATCCAAGTATTCTATTGACCGAAGATTTTCGGTGAAAGGATACTTTTTCCTGAACTCTTTGAGTAATGCAAGCGCTCTATCGACTTCCGTGCGGGTTACTTTGACTCGGTCGTATGTGGTTGCTTTTTCAAGCATAGAGTTGCTTCGGGACATTTCAAACCAAACCAGATGTTAAATACAATAGAAATGCAGGTATAACGGTTAAACCTTACCGCACTGGAATTCACAACATCAATTTTGCATCTAGAATAGATAATGCAGAGCCAGACTTATGGTTAGCACAACGAGGACAAAGAGGGTTATTACAACGTATTGAGGTTCTTGCTCCATGCAAAGTAGATCACAAAGGCGACTGCGCGTATGAAGGGCGTCAAAATTAAAATTATCAGCCCCAACGTCATAAACAACAGGGCTTTGGCTGAAACAAACAGGTTTTGAACTTTAACGTAAATGAGCGCGAAAAAGTTTTCTCCCACGATAAAACGGTTTTGTCTTGGGAAACCATGTCGAGCATGCGCCATCCCCGGGCTAAAAAAAAGATACCAGTTATTAAACCGCCAACAACCCAAAAAAGAATATTAATCTTGAAAGGGATGTTTGGATTCCGTGACAGCCATGACGAAGCAAGTGTTCATTTCAGGCCCAATAATAGGCATGGAAAAACAGCAGGACTACCGAAAAACCATCACCGACTTCTGCGTAAAATTGGGGTTTGATGTGATTGACCCATGGAAGAGGGAAAGAGTGCTCTATAATGGAACTGAGGAGTGCTGGTGGGACAAGGTGCCGACCTTCGATTTTGTCCAAAGAGACCTCGATGACGCTGACCGATGCGACATCATGGTTGTTTACTTACCCATACTGTCGGCGGGAGCCTGCATGGAAATGTTCTATGCCAAACGCAAAGGCAAAAAAGTGATTGTTGTGTCGGAAGTGAAGTGCCTGAGCCCATGGATTGTGTTCCACTCAGACATGATAATTAAAAGTTTTAGACAGCTTGAAGAAGTGCTGAAAAAATTTCTATAGCACTTTGAGGTAGCTCCCATTCACGGTCGACGAAACCAAAAGCATGTTGGAATACATCATATCCTCAACCCATGGACGATAGTAGCCGCTTACCTCAACCCCTTGCCCAACCGCCAATGGCGGGCAATCGGTTCTCTCGTAATAAACAAGTAGTTCCCCATGCGGTAGACTGTAAATGGGATTGTTGCTGGAATTGTTGCTCGATATAATGTTCGTTATCTTCAGGGTTATGTAAGCGGGAAATACGTGGTAGCTAGCCAATGTTAATTTCGTGGTTAAGTGCCACTGTGCTTATTGTTCCGTTAATCGCTAAATTAGCGACGGCTTGGTCTTGAAAGTTCTCAGGATAATCTTCTCGGATGAGGTTTGTGGCACTTGCCGAAATCAACACCGGTGACACCAAAACCGCAAATGTAGCAACAGAAAATGACTTTCTTCTTGGCAAGCGACCGGTCTTTGGAGTCAACGGTTGTTTTGGGAGAACTCCGGTTGGCACCCTATTGGTTATTAGTGTAGAGACCGAGGACAGCACCAATAATCAATGTGGCTAATACAATGGCAAAACCCCAAGAAAACGTAATCAAGGACCAAGGTGGCGAGACCATTTCCAAAAAGGCTGCCACAACTAACAAGACACTTATTCCGCCCTTAAACCTGGGAAATTTCAGTTACACAATCAGAGCCACCGCCAAAATTATGATGAAGACGAGACCAATCACAAGTTTGTATGGGGCAAAGATAACCAATAGGGCAGTTATCATGAGATATTAATTGGATAAGTTAGCTTAAGAAATTTGTCCCCAAAGTCTACTTCTTCTGAAACTCCTCGCGTATCTTCATCTGCCGTCTCTTAAGGTTGTATCCCAGCGAGAAGTCGTGGGCTGCGTCTCGGATTTTCCTTAGCAAAAGCATCATTCGGCTGTTCTTATCAAAGTTTCTTGGTGCAGATTCGTTTGGAAGGTAGATTTCTTCATGTTCCTTAGCTAAACTGATGAGCGGAAGCTTGAGCCTGAGGGTTTGCAGGGCTGTATTTGCTGCGCTGACTTGTCCTGGTCCACCGTCAATTACCACTAAATCAGGCAGGGGGTTTTTCTCTTCTATTTGGCGCTTGTACCTCCTTGCAACGACCTCGTTGACTGCAGCAAAGTCATCCTGCCCCATGAAAGTTTTGATTTTGAACTTGCGGTAGTTTTTCTTGTCGGGTTTGGCATCTCTGAAGGTAACCATGCCTGAAACCACATGTTCAGTTCCCAAGTTAGATATGTCAAAGCATTCGATTATGTGAGGTAGCGTTGGAAGGTTCAGGTTGTTCTGCAAATCCACCAGCGCGCTGTCAACATCTAAGCCTGACTCAAGGTTTTTCTCTGCCAACTGCAAAAGCGCCAGCTTATCATCTCGCCTTGGAATCCGCAACGAAACAGGAGCATTGCGTTTTGCTGAGAGGAACTCTTCCAACGCAGCTTTTTCTTCAGGTCCCTGCCAACACGGCTTGTTAAGCAGTATTTCACGTGGAATCGGATTTGTTGTGTAGAACGCCTTCAAAAATTCCTGTTCAATTTGCGGTTGCAGATCTACGCTGAATTCTTTTTTGCCCAGAAGCACGCCTCTTCGCACACCCATCTGAACCGCCAACATTTTCTCGCCAAACTGTTTAAACGCCATCACGTCCTGGTCAAAACGCCGCTCGTTATCTACAATTTGATGCTCGGTTACGAGCCGGATGGATTGGATTTGGTTGCGAAGGTCAAGCGCCTCCTCGTACTTTTGGGTGCTGGAGGCTGTTTCCATCTGCGATTTAAGTTGCTCGATTGTTTGCCTATAATTTCCGTTCAGAAAGGAGCGTGCCTGACGCACCTGTTCACTGTACTGTTCGGCGGTGACGTTTCCGATGCATGGAGCTGTGCAGAGGTGAATGTGGAAGTTTAGGCAAGCCCGTTTATGTAGCGTTTTGCAGGTCCGCAGTTTGAATACTCGAACTACTAATCGTTGCAGGTCCTGTCTTGTGAAGCCGTCGGTGTAGGGGCCGAAGGATTCAAGTTTTCGCGACACTTTGCGGCTTGTAAATATCCTTGGATAATCCTCGCGTGTCAGCGAGATGTAAGCGAAGGTTTTCGCGTCTTTGAGGTTGATATTGTATTTGGGTGTATGCTGCTTAACCAACTTGTTTTCCAAGAGCAATGCTTCAACCTCATTATTCACCACAATCCAATCGATACTCCTAATTCTAGAAACCAACTGTTGGGTCTTGATGGGTTGGTCAGAGGTTGAAAAGTAGCTTTTGACACGTGACCTGAGGCTTTTTGCTTTGCCCACATATAGGATTTCGCCTGCTTCATCCCTGTACAGATAGACGCCTGGATGTGTCGGTATATCGGAGCTTTTGAAGTCTTGGGGGCACTTTATCTGAATCATGCAGGCTGTTTCACTGCCAAAACAGTTTCTTTGGGTTTGCGGTTAAGTATTTTTTCTAAAAACAATCCTGTGTAGGAGCCACTGTTTTGTGCGACTTCTTCAGGCGTTCCCTTCGCTAAGAGTTCGCCGCCTGCAGCGCCGCCTTCAGGACCCAAATCGATGAGGTAATCGCAGCTTTTTATGACGTCCAGATTATGTTCGATGATGTAGACGGTGTTGCCGTTATCCACCAGCCGATTCAGCACCTTAATCAGCCGTTTTGTGTCGTCAAAGTGCAAGCCTGTGGTGGGTTCATCAAGCATGTAGACAGTGTGTCCCGTCTTGTGTTTGCTGAGTTCGCGGGTGATTTTGATACGTTGGCTTTCTCCGCCTGATAGGGTGGTTGAGCTTTGTCCCAGCTTAATGTACCCAAGTCCCACATCCAACAGCGTTTCAAGTTTGCGCGAAACTCTTGGCGTGTTCTCGAAATACTTCGCCGCTTCCTCCACAGTCATGTCCAGCACTTCAGCGATGTTCTTGCCCTTGTAGAAGATGCCCAACGTTTCTTTGTTGTAGCGTTTGCCTTTGCATTCGCTGCATTGCACATAGACGTCAGGTAGGAAGTTCATTTCGATTCGGAGCACTCCGTCGCCTTGGCAGGTTTCGCATCTGCCGCCCTTCACGTTAAAGCTGAATCTGCCTTCCTTGTATCCGCGTGCTTTAGCTTCTTTGGTGGAAGCAAAAATGCGACGGATTTCGTCAAACAGCTTTGTATAGGTAGCTGGGTTGCTTCGTGGGGTTCGCCCGATTGGATCTTGGTCGATAACTATAACGTTGCGCACTACCGCGGGAACCTCCAGCGCTTCGTGTTTCCCAATTTTGTCAACCTGTTCACCGAAAATTTTCCTTAGCGCAGGAATAACAGTCAGATTCATCAGTGTACTTTTGCCTGAACCTGAAACGCCTGTTACTCCGCACAAGACTCCCAGCGGCAACTGAAGGTTAAGATGTTTAAGGTTGTTTTCTTGTGCTCCCTTAACGGTCATGTAGCCGACGGGTTGCCGTCTCTCGTTGGGTACTTCTATTTTGAGTTCGCCTGAGAGGTATTTGCCTGTTAGACTGCGAGGATTCTTCATTATTTCCTCCGGTGAGCCTTCTGCAACTATGTGGCCGCCATGGATGCCTGCGCCAGGTCCCATGTCAACAATGTAGTCGGCGTGACGCATTGTGTCCTCATCGTGTTCAACTACAATTAGTGTATTGCCTAAATCTCGTAGTCGCTGAAGGGTACTGATGAGTTTGGCGTTGTCCCGTTGATGTAAGCCGATGCTGGGTTCATCCAAGATGTAGAGGACGCCCATCAGGTTGCTGCCGATTTGTGTGGCTAAACGGATTCTCTGCGCTTCTCCACCTGAAAGTGTTTTGGCGGCACGAGAGAGCGAAAGATAACCTAAACCAACATTCTTCAGAAAACCCAGTCGCTCATTGACTTCCTTTAGCACCTGTTTTGCTATAAACAGCTCTTTTTCGTTTAATTTCGCTGGCAAGTCACGGAAGAAATCAACAGAATCCTCAATTGAAAGGTCAGTAACGTCAATTATGCTTTTGTCCAAGATTTGTACGGCAAGCACCACGGGCTGGAGTTTTTTGCCCTTGCATGAGGCACAGGGACGGGAAGTCATGTATTTTTCTATGTCTTCTTTTCGCCAGGCGCTTTCGGTTTGGCGGTAAAGCCTCATGGTTTGCGGGATTACGCCTTCCCAACCGTCACGCATCCACATGCTGGCACCGTTTGACCAGTTGCCGCTGATTGGTTCCTTGTCGCCATACAGGAGCACTTGAAGTTGCTGTTCAGTAAAGTCTTTGATTGGTGTAAATACGTCGAATCCATACTTTTGGCCAACTGTGGCAATTTGCTGCGCTCGCCAACTAAGTTCCATTGTGCCCTTGTAAACCGCCAATGCACCATCCATGATTGTTAGGTTTTTGTCCGGTATCACTTTGTCAGCTGTTACTTCAGTGATTTCACCTAAGCCATGGCATGTTGGGCAAGCTCCAAACGGCGAGTTGAAACTAAACATTCTTGGCTCGAGGCTTTCGAAAACGATTTCAGGGTGGTTTGGGCATGCTCCAAAAGTGCTGTACATAGTTTCATCTCCGAAACGTTCCAGCTCTTTTTTCTTATCTGCATCCTGGTTAGCCGCGTCGATTACAATCATACTGCCTTTGCCTGTTTTTAGCGCCCCTTCGACGGCTTCAGCAATTCGGGAACGTTCTTCATTAGAAACAGTGGCTGTATCTATCACAGCTTCTATCCAGTGCTTCTCGTAGCGAACAAGCTTAACTTCTTCCTTAATATGGTCGGATTCATAGATTTTCTGGTCTACCCGAATCTTGGTGTACCCTTCTTTCTTAAGGTCGTCAAAAACCTGTTCGTGGGTACCCTTCATGCCCCGGATGATGGGGGCGAGGAACGTGAGGGTTTTGTTTTTGTCAGCCATTATCAGGCTGGCTATGTTTTCGGCGCTCTGGGGGTGAATTGAGCTGCCGCATTTGGGGCAGTGGTGTATGCCGATTCGTGCGAAAAGCAGTCTTAGGTAATCGTAGATTTCGGTGACTGTGCCGACGGTTGACCGTGGATTTTTGCTGGTGCTTTTCTGCTCAATGGAGATTGCGGGAGATAAGCCATCAATGGAATCCACATCTGGCTTATCCATTAAACCCAGAAACTGGCGGGCGTAAGCGCTGAGGCTTTCAACATATCTTCGCTGCCCCTCCGCGTAAATTGTGTCAAAAGCCAAAGTGGATTTTCCTGATCCTGAAAGCCCAGTTATAACTATGAATTTGTTTCGGGGCAACTCTAAATCAATATTTTTTAAGTTGTGTTCCCGCGCACCCTTAATCGAAACGTTATCTCTCATAACCTAAACCAAATTCCTATACACTATATTTTGTAACCAGTTTGACCGGGAAGATTAGAACCTTTTTGCATTAAATCGTTAATTTTCTGGCTGCACCGCTTCATTTTCCATCTTCCTCTCCAAAGCCCTATTCAACTCTGCAATGGAATCTCTAAGTTCAATAGCACGTTCAAAGTCCAGTTTCTCCGCTGCTTCCCGCATCTGCGCATCCAACTCGATTATTTGGCGTTTTATGTCGGATGTAGGCAGGTGTTTAGTGCCTCTGATTACGCCTTCCTTCTGAGAAACGCTCTTGATGATAGTTGTCGGGGTGATACCGTGCTCTTGGTTGTAGCGTTTCTGGAAGCTACGCCTGTAATAGGTGACTTCCATGGCACGTTTAATCGACTGTGTCTCAACATCAGCGTAGAGAATTACTCTGCCGTTAACGTTTCTTGATGCTCGCCCAATGGTTTGGATGAGGCTTCGTTCGTCTCGGAGGAAACCTTCCTTGTCAGCATCCAAAATGAATATAGTTGAGACTTCAGGGATGTCTAAGCCTTCACGGAGCAAATTGATTCCAACGAGAATGTCGAATTCGCCGATTCGCAGCTGCCTAATTAGTTCTATGCGATCAAGGCTTTGGATGTCTGAGTGCATGTACCTGACGCGAAAGCCCTCTTTAGCAAGGTAATCTGCAAGGTCCTCAGCCATCCGCTTTGTCAAGGTTGTAATTAACACTCGATCGCCACGCGCAATAGTTTTCTTGGCTTCCACCATCAAATCCTGCATTTGCCCCTCGATTGGGCGCATTTCAACCTCAGGATCCAAAAGACCTGTGGGTCTTGTGATTAATTCAACTGGCGTACCACTCTTTTCAAGTTCATAATCAGCTGGAGTAGCAGAGACGAAGAGAACTTTTCCCATTTTCTGCTCGAACTCTTCAAACTTCAGCGGGCGGTTATCCAAGGCGCTTGGAAGTCTGAAACCGAAGTCGACGAGGTTCTTTTTTCTTGCGTAGTCGCCGTTGTACATGGCTCGGGCTTGTGGGATGGATTGGTGGCTTTCGTCGATGATGAGCAGGTAGTCTTTGGGGAAGTAATCTATCAGGGTGAAGGGTGGCACGCCGGGTTTGCGTCCGTCGAAGTGTCGGCTGTAGTTTTCCATTCCGCCGCAGTACCCGAGTTCCTTTATCATTTCAAGGTCGTAGTTTGTCCGTTGTTTTAGCCTGTGCGCTTCAAGCGGCGGAAGTTCAAACAACCGCTTTTCCAACTCCTGTTTAATGTGCTCAAGGGCGAGCGCATGCTTTTCTTCAGGCACAACGTACTGACGTGCAGGATAAAGCGTGAATTTGTCAAGCGAAACTTTTACGTCGCCGTTTAATGTGTTTACTTCTTTAATCTTCTTGATTGTGTTCCCTTCAAGTTCAACTCGCAAAATATCGTTCTCGTAGGATGGCACCACATCCAGCGTTTCGCCTCGGACACGGAACCTGCCGGGCTCCAACACCATATCATTGCGCTCATACTGCATATCCACTAGGTCGTGGATGAGTTGCTGCCTTGACATTTGCTTTCCAACCTCAAGCTCAGCCGCCATAGTGCGGAAGTCCTCTGGGTTGCCTAAGCTGTAGATGCAGCTTATGCTGGCGACGATTATAGTGTCATTTCGGCTGACAATGCTGGAAACGGCGTGCATACGCATCTTTTCTATCTGTTCATTCACATCCGAGTCTTTCTCGATGTACATGTCTTGGGCGGGCAAATAAGATTCAGGCTGGTAGAAATCGTAGAAGCTGATGAAGTATTCCACGCGGTTGTTTGGGAAGAGCTCTTTTAATTCACTGTAGAGTTGTGCAGCTAAGGTTTTGTTATGTGCAAGAATCAAGGTGGGTTTTTGGAGTTTGTTGATTACGTTTGCCATGACAAAGGTTTTGCCGCTGCCAGTTATACCAAGGAGCGTTTGTTTGGGTTTTGTGGAGAAGTTTTTCACTAGCTGCTCAACAGCGGATTGTTGCCCTGACGAGATTTGGTATGGTGCGACAAGTTCGAATTGCACGTTGCTTCCCCACAAACGACGAGAAATGTTCAAAGGAAGAATTGAATTAATAAGGATTGTCTAAAAACCTGACTTTTTTCGCGGCTATTTATGTGGTTCAGAACCTGATGAATGGCTGTTTTGGAGAGCATATTTTTTCTTTTGCGACTTTATACGGTGGAATTGCCAACGCTTCAGCCCAAACGCCGCCACCGCAGCTACAAACAAGGCATCGTAAACTATTTTGAAGCCCAAATTCTGTAAATCAAAACTTAAAAGGTTCCCGTGCACTACCCCGAAAAACAATGCTACGTACATGAGTGCATGGAAGGGACGCCAGTAAGCCACGATTTTTCGCCTTAAGATAACTGCCCCAAACGACACATAAATAGCGATTAGTTCAACGCTGCCGCCGTAAAGAAAAAACAGGTTTAACGATTGAACTTGTGGAAGCAGTATGGCTGGGTTTGCCGTTTGAATCGCCACAGTGATTGGATGCAGGGTTATGAGCATTAATCCAGCGGCGGCGAAGTAGTGGTGCACCTTAGTAAACGGTTTTTTTAGGAATAGTGTTATTTCTTTGATGAATGGAGTCATGATGTCGGCGTTGCTTACGGCGATGAAACCGTTGAGGGCGAGCAAACTAATAAGGAAAATTAGTGGGCTGATTGTGCTTACCCTGAAGGCAAAAATTGATACAGCCGCTGCAAAAGCTATGATGACGGCGAAAAACGCGATTTCTTTTCTTAAAACCTAACTTAAACAAATCAGGTCTAAAATAAAAAAATTTCTAAATTACAATAACGACAAAAATCAAGAGCGTTGAAAAATTGAAAAAATGGTTTAACTAACAATGAGCTTCAGAAATTCCAAAAAAATCTTAATTACTCCAAAAACGGCCAATACTGACCTACCACTCTTAGTGAATTGCCACCCCCTATAGGTTACTGCAATTATTGGATATTAGGATCCAAATATGCCGCTAGCAAGTAAGGTGTTTTCGGGGTTGAAGACATAATTGAACAAAAAAAGATTTTAGGAAACTAAAAAAACTTAGGGTAGTTCTGTTTGCTGGATGAAGGTTCCGTGCCAGGTGTGGTACCAGACTTGTCCAGTGTAGCCGTCAACGCTTAGCATTCCGAAGGTGTCGCCGTTTTGGAGAACTTCGATGGTGTAGTATCCGTAGAAGGCTGTGGCGTCGCCGACAGTTGTTCCAGCATAGTTAGCAGTCAGGTACTGTTGGGCATCAGCTTTAGCTTGGTCTTCGGTTACGGTCATGGTTGTTGAAGCGGTTCTTTGCAGACCCATCATGCCCCTGAACCCGCTGAATAAACCCATCATACCAGTGGTGGCTGTGTACTTGGTGTTCCACATCATGTTAGGCCCCATCTCGGGGTAAACGTTGCCAGTGTACTTGTCGACTAACAGTTCAAAGGCTCCATTACCGGTGCTTACCTCATGGATTTGCACATAGAAGTTGTTTGCGTATTCTTCAACTTCTGCTACTTTGAGGTCAGGATTGTTTAAGGCAGTAACATATCTTTGGGCAACTTGCTTTGCTTGGTCGATTGTTAAGGCGGAGGTTGAGTTAGTTGTGTAAGATGGAGCAGCATAGCCAGTCCTAATGCTTCCGCAACCACCTCCTCCTCCATTCTGGTAAAGATACGACTGGGCGTTAGGTGTCGTGCCTGCGTATGTGCCCATCATTCCGCCAGTAAAGCCAGTAGCTGGCGTCATGGCGCGGTAAGGGTTGAAGGCCGAAGCAAAAGCTACAGTTGCTATTAACGCAACCGCGATGGATGCAACAGTTATTGCCGTTACTATTTTCCAATTTTTCATTTTTTAATTACCTCATTTTCCCCTTTTGGTATCTAATGGGTTTGGAGGGATATGATAGTTGGCTGAAACAGTTGTGAAACGGTTTTTTGATACCGTTTTCAGGATAATTCCAAAGAAAATGAAGTATACTGAAGTAAAAGTATGGATAATCGTTGAAAACTAGGTAGCCAAAAAAAAGGCTGGTTTATTCGACGGTTAACTTTCCGAATTTGCCAACGTTAAGTTGAATTTCACTTTTGAAACTTGTAACGTAGCCGTTTTCGATTTTTATGTTGTCGCCAACGTTGATTTGGTCAATCTGCTCGTTCCAAAGCGTTAGTTTTACGCTGCCGGTTTCGTCTGCAACTACAGCGTCAACTATGCGGTAAGTTTCATCTTTGAACCGTGATTTAACTTCTCGCGGATCTCCCTTATCGACAACTTTGGCTTCAACGCTAACCCGCTTCATACCATCTTGTAAATCTTTAATCGCGACCATTCCAATTACCTTCCTCTAAACTGCTTACTAATAGTCAGTTTCACTTGCAAAAGTGACCTGCAATCATATAAATATTGCTAACTAAAAAAGAAATGAAAAAATTTTGGCACACGCCTTTTTGGCGTTGCTTAAATCGACCCTACCAGGAAGATCAAAACCAGAATCACTATGGCTAAACTGACGGCTGATATGGTGATGCGTTTAACCATTGAGAATTCGGGTTTGAGTACCCCAACAACCATGGTGGCTACTGCGCCTAGCCACACGTAGGATACTATGAACATTCCTGAGACGACGGTTCTGAAGGCGAATGTTGATGCCTCAATGCTGTTGAAGATAGTTGTTGAAGCTGCGGGTAGTGTACGTAGTGCTTCGGCAGGGTAATATAATGCTGCGTATGGGTCAAAGCGTATACCTAGCGATAGATCATAGGGGTAATAGATGTTTGGCATGGTGAACGTGGCGGCAAGATTAACTAATCCGCGAATAACCATGATGAACATTGCAAAGCCTATTGCTACAAATAGTGCTTTCCAAACCACGGTACCTTTCAGTATTCTGCAGAACAAGTAGATTAGCGCCGTTAATATGAACCAGGCGATGAGAAACTGTAGCGAGAACAGTTGTAAGAATTGCAGCGCAACTCCCGTGGCATTGTATTGGACAGATGTTAAGTATTGACCGTGGAAGAAGAGGGCGCCGACTTCGATGTTTATGTTTGAGCTTGTTGGGTAAGTGAAGTCAAGTTTTAATCCTGTTATATTACCCCATTCTGGAGCGCCGCTACTTGTCCAGCCAGAAACGTTTGGTCCAAGGGTAAGTGTAATGTTAGTCCATTGGCCAATGTTTGATGTGTTTGACAATAGAGACGTTAAATCATACATGTAATAATTTGCGTCCCCATTCGAGTATAGGGTTATTGCAGCGCTTTGGGGTACCACTTGCGGCTGAACCTGCTTTAGTGTTATGGATAGGTTCTGGAAGGCGCTTGGACTGCAATCAACAGTTAAGCTGGAAAGGGGAGTAGCCTTCTGGGCAACCAGGGTTTGGTTGATGCTTCCTAACGCTGACACCATATCTAAAGCCGCAGTTAAGGAGCTTGTATTGTTAACGCTCATTTCTAGACTGCTGTTTCCAAAGAGTCCAAAGTATGCCTTAGAATCAGTTGTCGGAAGCCCAAAACCTGCAACATAGACAGTATAATTATAGAAATCGTTGAAATTGTTGCTTAACGCAACGTTGGAACTGCTTCTCCACACCGAAGTTACGTTGTCAATTCCTATAAAGGTAGCATTGGAAAATGTGGATAGCTGATCGATTGACGGCGTGGTTTGCTCAGTGTAAGTTTTAGAAAACTGCGAGTACTCATAACCCACTTCTAGACCAATAAATAGAAGTAAAACAATCAATGCACCGAGGTATTTCGGGTTCGAAACGATGTCTTTGAATACCTTATGCGGCGCATAAACGACTTTCAGGATGTCATCAATAATCAAACTGCTAGCTCCCTCGCAATGTGAGATTACTTGGCATTTATTAAGTGTTATTCAAATCATCAACCAAGCTAACGATAAGTTTGATAATCTACATGACTTAAATCGCTAGTTTAGTACTAACAAGATAGTGCTGCCAAGATTGTCTATGGCTTGAAAGGCAAAAGTTTAGAAAAGAAATGAAAAATACTAATCAGTAAAAACGGAACATTTTGCCTTGTTACATTCCTAGTTTTAGTCGTCGGTAGGTTGTGTAGTCTACATATTCTGTAAATGGGTTGTCGGCTTGGAATTTCACGTTGATTTTTTGGCGTTTACGTTTGTCAAGGAGTTGGCTTGTGGTTCTTAGCATGTAAGCGTCGCTTCCTGCGCCTGAACCGTAACTGGCAACTAAGATGCGTTCATCGGGCTTTGCAACATCCAGCACTGCAGCTAAACCAACAAGTACGCAGCCTGAGTAGGTGTTGCCGAACTTGTTGATTTGAAGGGCAGGCAAATACTGCTCATCCTTAAACCCAAGTTCTTTAGCTATTCTGACTGGGAACTGTGGGTTAGGCTGATGCGGAACAAAATAGTTCAAGTCAGCTGCCTTAACGTCCATTTTTTCCATGAGTTTAGTGGCTGATTTACGTACGTGTTTAAAGTAGGCTGGGTCACCTGTGAATCTGCCGCCATGCATTGGGTATTGTTCTCCGTCTCTTCGCCAGAAATCAGGAGTGTCCGAAGTGCAGGAATACCAGCCTTCGACTTCGGCTATGACATCGTGTTTTCCAAATATGAACGATGCACCTCCATAGCCGACGAAAGCATCTAGTTCTCCGCCTGGACAGCCGCGGGGCGCTGCTTGAGAATTGTCTGCTCCAATAACCATGGCGTAGTTTATTCCTGACCTTGGATAGCTAACTAAAGATGCTGCATCCTTGAACATGCTTGTGCCAGCTTTGCACGCAAACTCTGTATCCACGGCGTCGACGCCTTGAACGTCGCCGTCTTCTTCGCCGAGCTGAAGAACCTGAGCAACCTTAGATGCAATAGGTTTAACGGCGTACGGGTTCGATTCTGAACCCACGTAGACTTTTCCAACCCATGTGCTGTCAAGACCTGAATGGATGAGCGCAAGTTTGCCAGCTTCCACAGAAGCCGTCACAGCATCTTCATCGATGAATGGAACAGCTCGCTCTAACCCGCCTTCTTTTATGCGGAAGCGTGAAACGTAAGCGCCGTAGCCCACGATACCTGGCAACTCGGATTCCTTGTTTGGTTGAACCACTGTGTATTCTTGATGTGGATAATACTCGTCGGCTAAAGTAAAGGCCAAAGAAATTGTGGGAAGAACTTCGCTTTTTCCAACTGAGTAGCGTCTTCGGAACCGGGGAATTACTTCCCTTCCCTCAAGGCTTGCTAAATCAACGTCGTCGCCATCACAGATCAATTGGTCAGTTAGCCTTGCAGGAACACGGATTTTGCTGTCATGGAAAGAAACAATTCCGTAAACGTAACTTGAGAGTTTCATGAACTTGTTTGTGGGCTCGTTAACATAGGTGCAGACTTCCAGTTTGCCCTTATCGTAGAACAGGTCGATGCTGTCCATTTTTCCGTAGCTTTTTCTTCCGCAGTTACTGCAGTAATCGCGTACTTCAAAGTATTCTTTGGAGCATGTTTGGCAGCGGCTTGCCTTTAAGCGGTCGCCCAAATAAGAAACCCGCCGTTCTATCGGTTCACTACTCATTTTTGCTCTCTCCTAAAATGGTAACGTATGCTTTAGTTCCAAAGCCCTCAAACTCCAACACACAGCCTCTGTGAGGTGAACCGTTGCCGATGTTAACTTGTCTTTCGCCAGCTTCGCCTCGTAGTTGACGGTAAATCTCGTAGATCTGTGCGCCTCCAGTTGCGCCTAATGGGTTGCCGTCTGCTTTTAAGCCGCCGTCCGTGTTAACGTAGATTTTTCTGTCGCCTAGGTCATAGCAGTTTTGGCAGCCATGAATGTTTTTCCAAGCGGTTCCAGGCTTGCAGAAACCCAGGTCTTCGAGAGAAACCATCTCCATCACGGTTGATTGATCGTAAACTTCGATAACCTGCAAATCAGATTGCGCAACTTTAGACATTTGGGAGACATTTTTCATTGCAAGTTCCGCCGCGACAAAATGGGAAAGGTCTTCTCTTTTGGGATAGTTCAAATAGTCAGTTGCTGAACCGCAGCCTAAAACGCTTATAGACCGCTTGGATATTTTTTTGGCAGCTGAGTCACTCATAAGGATTAGAGCTGATGCACCATCCGAGATTGGGGCAAAATCGTAGAGTCCCAAAGGTTTATGGGCTGTTTTTCTTGCGTTTAGAACTTGTTCAACTGTGATTTTTCTTTGGTATTGGGCGTATTTATTTTTAGTCGCATTCGCATGATTTTTAACCGTAATCTCAGCCAACGCCATGTTTAGCTTGTCTAAGTTTTCGCCTGTTATATTGTGTTTTTTAATGTAAGCCCTCAGCATAAGTTCATGGTTTGATTCAGGTGTTCCTCCTGCATAGTAACTCCATGGGTCATCAAGAAGCATAAGGTCGTCGCGGATTTTGTCCCAGCGATCCGTCATCTTCTCTATACCGCCTACCAGAACTGTGTTGTAAACTCCAGCTTGAATTGCGTGGCAAGCAGTTAACAAGGCGGCGCTAAAGGAGCGTGTAACTTCCATGGGTACGTGAAGCTCTGTTAATTCTGAGAGGAAGCCTTCTTCAAGACCCAATTTATTGGTGATTGGGAGAAAACAATCCGACATGTAACAAGCCTCTAAATTTTTGCGTTCGATGCCGCATTCGTTTGAAGCGGCAAGCCAAGCTTCTTCGATTAGTTTTTCGGGTTCTTTGCCGTAGTGTTCCCCAAACTTAGTGCGGCCAACAGCAACGATAGCTGGGCGGTTTTGCATCATGTTTTCCCCTTTTTGGTTAGCCTTAAAGGTTTTCCAAAACGACTATTAAGTGTTTGCCAAATTGCCCTGCTAAACATGCAAATAACTTACACAGCAACTCAGCAAAATACGGTACTGACCGTTAATGGGGAGGAAAAGGGAATGTTAAGTAGTCTACAGAAAGAGTTGACGGGTTTTTTTACAAGTGTGAATACATTAAAGACTACGATGAAATCTCGCCGCAATGCCGCCATAGCGGAAACAGCTATTGCGGCGAATACAAAAAGCGAAACCGCGAAAAAAATTAACCTGTTTTAAATGACTCGTCTATTTATCTCATTTTTTGTTAACTGAAACTTTGTTGTTTCTATAAGGGTCTGAAGTTTCTGGCTTAATTCAACAGGGTACGTTGGAGCATTCATCAACTGCTTGTACTCCGCTGGGAGCTTAGCCAGGTTCTCTGAAGCAACGACGCGGATTTGCTCAAGGGATGGTAATTCACGGGATAATTTTCCGTTTTCCATGACTTTAACAAGCAAAGCTTCACCCTCCATATGCTCATCTGCCAGGGCAATAACATCTCTACTAAACCCGCCATCCTTACTCTTGAACCGGTAAACTTGCTTTCTTCCGGGCAGAGTAATTTTATCTTTGCTTAACTTCATTATAGGCGAGAAACTCCCGTTAGCCGTCATGGTTTCGCAGAGTTTGTAGATCACATCAAGGTATGGTCGGTCGGCGGAGGTGCCCATTTTAGTGCCAACCCCAAACGCATCAATCCGTGCGCCCTCATTAAGAAGCTGTGTAATTTTGAATTCATCCAAGTCGCCGCTGGCAAAAATCTTAACATAACTTAAACCCCTGTCATCCAAAATTTTCCTAACTTTCTTGCTTGTTTGGGCTAAGTCGCCGCTGTCCAATCGGACACCACCAAGTCTGAACCCTTTTGCTTCAAGCTCTTTAGCTACTATGACGGCTTTTTCTGCGCCTGCAATGTCATCGTAGGTATCTATTAGCAGGGTTGATTTGTTGGGGAAGGTTTTGGCGAAGGCGCGGAAGGCATCGATTTCTTTGGGGTAGGACATGATAAAAGAGTGCGCCAGTGTTCCGAAGACTGGAATCCCATAAGCCATCCCCGCTAAAACGTTGCTTGTTCCTTGGCACCCTGCGATGTAGCTTGAACGCGCTACCTTCATTCCAGCGTCAATGCCGGGTTCACGCCTTAAACCAAACTCAATCACCGATTTGCCCTTTGCTGCCTGAACTACCCGCGAGGCTTTGGTGGCAATCATAGTTTGAAGGTTAATGGTGTTTAAAAGGAAAGTCTCCACGAGTTGTGCCTCGATAATTGGGGCTGTAACGCGGATTAATGGTTCATTGGGAAAAGCCACGGTGCCTTCTGGCACAGTCCATGCTTCACCTGTAAATTTGAAGCCGCCGAGGTAATCGAGAAAATCAGGGCGAAAACCCTGTTTTTTTAGGTAAGCCAAATGCTCCTCAGTAAACTTTATGCTCTGCAGGTACTGCAACGCCTCATCTAATCCTGCGAAAAGGAAGTAGCTGCGGTTTTCCGGCAGCCGACGTATGAAGAGGTCGAATGTGGCAGGCTCAAAGTTTTTGTTGTCAAAGTAGCTAGCGCACATAGTTAACTCGTAGTAATCCGTGAATAAACTCATGTTTTGAGGTTTAAGGAAACTGAGAAAACTGCTCATGCGCTACTAGTGAAAGCAAACAGGATTTAATTCTTTCTAGATCAGCCTTGAGCGTTAGCTAATCAATCTATTGCAACAAATCTGGTGTTCTAACAAGTAGCTTTAAAAGCAGTTCGCCTAATGAAGGGATTGATGATTAATGCCGCTAATGTACCCCATCAAACATGTCTTTCGCAAATAGAAACTCTTCACTGCACTTCTTATCGGCGTTACTTTAGCGGCGACTTTCTGTGGAGCCATAGGTGTAAAAGCTAACTTATCCGCTGAACAAACCCTAGACAAGCAAATCAATAACGTAATAACCGACATAAGCTTCAGAGCTGACCTCAACCAATCAAACCTTGCCTTAGCCTCAAGAACATAACTAATATTGAGGGCATCAAAAAAGTCGATATGGTGGCAAGTTTCTCCATGCCAATCAGCTTATCTAGCGATAACTACACAACTCCGACTACACGCAGATGGCTAGTTTTCCCAGTACTTCACAAATCTATGACGAATGAGAGAATAAGCCGTTTGGCGGAATCCCAGAAAACTACACCTCCATCCTCGCTGACAGCGCTTTTGCACAGAAACTCCACGTTGGCGACAATATTACAACTCTGATTGATTTTCCAACTCCCAAATACTACAATACATCCGCAGTCTACGTTAACCTAACTGTGGCTGGTTTCGCTGAATTAACTGATACAGGATATTCCCTCCTTACAAACAATAACGGTGGCATAGTCTATTACGGCGGTTCTGGTATCGCTCCTCCTCCAATCTACGGTGGCTCCTCAAGCAACTATCGAAGCGACATGATGATTGTCGACTGGAACAACACACTGCAAAAACTCTGGAACACAACACTAGACAGCAGCACTATAAGTGTTACCTTTGCCGTGAATGTCGACCGCCAAAAACTCATCAGCCCATGGAACATCGAGACATCAATTACCAATCTGAACCAAATATCCGATACAATCCAGAATCAAGTTATGGCTAACTATTTAGCCCATGGCTACGTCAACAACATGCTTCGCGATTCACTATATGGGTATCAAAGTAATTTCCAAGTCATGCTCATCAACTTCGTCGTAGTTTCAATTCCAGTTTTCTTTGTCGCTTGGTACCTCGGCTCAACAGTTTCTGACGTTTCCTTCAACATTCGCAGACGAGAAATCGGTCTCCTATCGACAAAAGGGCTCTCAAGCGGGCAGATACAGCGAATGTTCCTAACTGAAGCCATAGTTATCGGCTTAATCGGCGGAGCCCTCGGCGTAGTCGGCGGATTAATCTTAAACCAATACTACATTGGCACCGTAAACCTAAACAATCTTTTTACTTCACAAATGTTTACCCCAGAAATCGCAATTGTAACAATCGTTTTTGGTGTAGGTTTAGCCCTGACCTCGGTGTTTTGGTCATCGAGAAAAGCTTCTCGGATGCCTGCTGTTGATGCACTCAGAGATTACATGCCGGTTGAGAATAAACCTCGTTTTCGAATTGTACCATGGGTAGCACTTATTCTTGGAGGCTACAAAATTGTGGTGTTTGTGTTAGGACTTAATATACAGCAGTTAGCTAGTCAATGGATGTATTCAGGAGGAGGCTTCTTCGCAAATATCGTTTCAGTGCCTCTTGTCTACTTTGACTTATTGATGACTTACTTTGGGACTTTTCTGTTCTTCTGGGGATTCACAAAAGTCGTGATTCGAGACTCCGCTAAATTCCAGCAAATCGCATCTAAAATCTCATCATTAATGGGTGATTTAGGCGCGTTAGCGGCAAAAAACGTTCGCAGAACCCCTGCCCGACTTGCAGCCATAGCGTTCATGATTGCCTTCATCATCGGGTTCAGTGTCCAAGTAACCGGGCAAGTTGCAAGTCAACAAGATTACATAGGTAGAACCGTACACGCTCAAGTTGGCGCAGACGTAACAGTCGCGTAGTTAATGCGTCTAAAGCCCAAGCGGTCTTAGATGACATTTTGGGAAACGTTACTGGAATTAGCAATGCAACTATAGAGCGTACAATGAATGCCCCGCTTAGCGATAGTTACAGTCAAATGCAGTTAAGAACTATTGACCCAGATACTTGGGCAACATCCGCTTATTATGAGCCCGGATGGCTCACTGGAGCAAGCATCGACCAAATGATGAAGGATTTGAAGGGCAGCAACAATACAATCATATTGGATCGAAGCGTCGCCAAACAGTTGAACCTGAAACTCTACGACGAAGTTGGCATCGACTTCAACTCAGCTCCCCGTAAACTAAGAATTATCGGTTTCTTCGGTCCTGAACCCACCCAGAACAGTTTGCCGCAACCTGTTTTCATCGGGGACGGAGGGTCAAACGTCTATATCAATCCACTGTACTACTCGTATGTTCCACGAGACCTCTTCAACATGAGTGCCTACAGCGGCATCTACACAGTCGAATCCTTCCAAACAAAATATCTAATCAAACTAAACCCAGGCGTTAACGGAACCGTAGTTGTAAACCAAATACGCAACGTAGACCCCACAGACGTATTTGCCGTTGACTCCTTTGACCAAGAATGGCAGCAATCAAACTCACTCAATAACCTCAGCACATTCAGCAGCTTACAAATCCTCGACATTCAAGGATTAGGATTGGTTTTTGCAGTTCTCTCCGCTTCAGTTGGAACGGCTCTAATAGCCATCGTCAGCTTGAAAGAGCGAAGCCGAGAAGCCACATTTTTGAGTGTTCGAGGATTATCTTATCGGCAGCTGGTCTGGATGTTCCTAACCGAGAGTATGGCAATTATAACTTTCTCGGTAATCTTGGGCGTAGTTGTTGGCGTAATAATTGTTTACGGCACCGTAACCTCAGCTAACAACTCGCTTTACACCGCGCAGTTAGTGATGCAACGCCTAATTTATCCACCCAACGCCATAACCACAATCGGCATGTACATCGCTCTGATTTAAGCTTCCACAATCGGAGCAATCCTAGTAATGACAAGTCAATACGTAACAAAACTTGAAAAGATGGTTAGAGCAAGATGAGCGGAATGAACGTAAAAATCCGAGACTTAGTCAAAGTGCACCACACAGGCAAAATAGAAGTACAAGCTCTCCGAGGCTTAAACCTAGACATAACAGCAGGCGAATTGGTTTCCATCATTGGCCCAAGCGGCAGCGGCAAATCCACACTGCTAAACATCATAGGCGGCCTAGACAAAGCCACAGCAGGCACCGTGCAAGTCGGAGAAAAAAATACCGAAGAAAAGTGGTTGGCCACATATTCCAAAACCTAAATTTAATCCCAACCCTGACAGCGCAAGAAAACATCGAATTTTCCATGGTTGCGTCAGGTGTCGCACGGGGCAAAAGAAAGCAGCGAGTTCAAGAATTACTAACAACTGTGGGCTTGCAAGACCGCGCACACCATAAGCCTGAAGAGTTAAGCGGTGGGGAACAGCAAAGAATCGCTACTGCCTCGGCGCTAGCTAATGATGCGCCGATTCTTCTGGCGGATGAACCAACTGGGGAGTTGGATACTGCGAATGCAAGAATCATTGCGGAGTACCTGGTTAAAATTAACCGTGAACTTGGCAAAACCATCATTATGGTGACGCATGACCCAAGTGTTGCACGTGTTTCAACTAGGATATTGCGCATTGAAGATGGCGTCATAAAAACTGCTTTGGCACCTCAGAGGTCATTGTTCAGGAAAGAGCTGTTTCTTATGTGGATCAGATTAAAGCCAGAATCAGCGAAATCACCATGCAAATTCATCAGTTAGATAGTGACTTCCGCTCTGAAAAATTGACGGAGACGAATATGTCCAGAAACGCCAAAGCCTAAAAAACATCAAAGACAGCCTCAAAGAAGAATGCTCCCGAATGGGAGTTATTCCTCCCTAAAATCGCAATTTTTTTAACCAGACTCAATCTAATTAAAAACTAATGGGCTTCACTTTCACTTAACCCTCCACTACGAAAAATACTCCTTTATTCGTTTGTTTTAAATATCCCTAACCATACATCATCCTAAAAGTGTGAAGATAATGACTGAAGACTCCGATGTTGAAGCGCAGGAAAATAATGAACCAGAAGAATCTATTTTGGAAACAAACAGAAAAAAATATGAGTTCATAGAAGACCTGCCAGGAGTCGGGCCAGCAACTGCGCAGAAACTCAAAGAACTAGGCTACCACACCGTGGAATCCTTAGCCATGGCAACAAGCCGTGAACTTGACCCAGTTGGAGTAAGCGAGAAAAAAGCCTTCCAAATCATTGAAGCCGCACGTTCATCCATCGGCATCTCATTTATCAGAGCAGACGAACTCTTCAAGATGCGCCAAACCGTCCTGCGTGTAACCACAGGCAGCAAAGCCTTAGACAAAGTCGTCGACGGCGGCTTAGAAACCCAAACCATAACAGAGTTTTATGGTGAATACGGTAGCGGCAAAAGCCAAATGTGCCATCAACTGTGCATCAATGTCCAGTTGCCTCCTGAAAGAGGTGGACTTAGCGGTGCAGCATTGTACATTGATACCGAAAACACATTCAGGCTGGAACGCATTGTGCAGATGGCAAAAGGGGCTGGTTTAGATCCTGCTGAAGTGGCTAAAAAAATTATTTACGCTGAAGCCTACACTTCAGACCATCAAATGTTCCTGCTTGAAAACGCTGATGAAATAATCAAAGCCAACAACGTTAAACTAATCATAGTGGACTCGTTAACTGCCCACTTCCGCAGCGAATATATCGGAAGAGAAATGCTCGCGTCAAGACAACAAAAACTCAACAAACACATGCATAAACTCATCGCGTTAGCCCGAGCATTCAACGCCGTAGCAGTTGTAACTAACCAAGTAATGGCTAAACCAGACCAATTTTTCGGCGACGCCATCCACCCAATAGGCGGAAACATCGTTGGCCACACAAGCGCTACACGAATCTACCTCAGACGCGCTTCACATGGACCAATCCGCATCGCAAGGTTAGTTTCAAGTCCATATTTGCCTGAAGGCGAGGAAATCCTTAAAGTAACCGAGAACGGAATAGAAGATGTCTCTGAAGAGGAGAAAGCAACTAAACCGCGTGGACGCTAAGTATGCCTATTTCACAAGCCTTAGTTACCAGGTACTTCCAGCTCATAGTCAGCAGGCAATTCACCGAATCTGAACGTGAGTTGGAACGGGTTAAACAAAAAATGCAGAAAACCGAATGGAACAGAGGATACTTTAGGGCTCTTTACGGCATGTATCTTTCACGCAAAAACAGCGCCACAGACGACTACGCATTCTTCTCAAAACTAGATTTAAGTGACAAAGTAACTTTGCATACTTATCGAAAAGAATTCCTCGAACACATGGGAAACGGTTTGCATGGAGACTTCGACCGCGGCTACTTTTCTGCTTGGGCAGACTGCATGCGTATTATAGCACGCATGGATGTTCCAGCTTCGACAAATGGCAATGGCAAAGCAGCTGGCGGAGAAGAAAAAATCGAAACGCTTAGAACCGATAAGAGTCAAGCAACTATAGCGAATTTTTTGGCTAAACCCGAAGAGGATAAAGAAGAATAAAAAAATATTTTTAAGCTCTTCCAACAGCTACAAGAAATACTGTGTAGAAGAGGACAAAAAATGATAGCCAACTAAAGAAGTACATTCCTATGGCTGTGCTGAGGATTTTTGATTGTTTCTCTATTTTGCTTTTGTAGAATCCTCTTAGGATATAGTAGGTTACGAAGTAGATGAGCAAAGCCACTGTTATGCTGTTTACGAGGGTGGTTATCTCAGAGCCGCTTTCGAATAAAGCTGCTAAAACCGCAGTTATTGCTCCTGCAACAATTCCCAATGCAACTCTTAACCAGTAAAGCTGAACTACAGGCGTCATGTGAATCGAATCCTTCCTCAGTATATTTTGTTCTTACTTAAAAAAGATGCCTAAGTATTAATCGTTTCTGCCGCCTAAAGGGTGTTCCCCTAAGAATTCAGGGTTTTTAGTGAAAACGGTTATTTTATAGTCAGCAACTATAGATTCCTACAACAACGGTGCAAGCATTGCGTAAAAAAGACTTCTCAAGCTTTGATATGGTAGCAGTAATCAAAGAACTAAAACAGACATTAGCCGATTCAAGAGTGAACAACATCTACCAACTCGACGAAAAAACCGTAATCTTCAAACTCCACAAAACGGATTTGCCGCCTATACGGCTCGTGATCGAGGCAGGCAGAAGACTACACGCAACCAGCTACGCAGAAGAAAACCCAGCTGAGCCACCGTCATTCTGCATGGCACTCAGAAAATACCTGCGTAACGCATGGGTGGCTGGCATTGACCAGTATGAGTTTGAAAGAATCGTAACCGTAAGCTTTCGAACCAAAACTGGCTTGCTAAAGCTTGTTGTAGAGCTTTTCGGCGAAGGCAACATAATATTGACAAACGAGCAAAACGTGATTATTCATGCCTTAGCCTTCAAAAAAATGCGTGACCGCGACATCCTCCACAACGTAGTTCTTGAGCTTCCGCCTTCAAGCAGCAAAAACCCATTCAAAGTAACCCAGGGTGAACTGGAAGAAGCCCTCAAAAACGCAGGCGAAACTGAAGTTGTCCGAGCAATAGTGCGTTTCTTGGGGGTTGGCGGAGTTTACGCGGAAGAAATTCTGCTGCGAGCCAATATAGATAAAGCCAAGCATTGCAGCGTCCTGATAAGCGATGAAGTTAAAGGGATTTTTGGGGTCTTGCAAACTTTGTTGGCTGCGGTTTCAGGTGGCAACTTGGAGGCTTGCATTGTTTTGGGGGAGGATGGGGACTTTGTGGATGTTGTGCCCATTAAACTGAAGCGTTATGAAGGCTGCAAAACGCAAGTTTACGATTCATTCAATCAGGCTCTTGACGAATTTTATCTGCGGGTTATCACGGCGGAGAGGGCGTTTGCAAGCGTTGAAGTTGACAAGTTAAAAAAAGAGGGAGAGCGTCTAAGACGTGTTGTTGCGGAACAGGAAAAATCCATCCATGAAGATGAAGCTAAAGCAGAACGCGACAAACTCATAGGAGACACCATATACGCTCACTTTAACGAACTGCAAACATTCCAAGAGCAACTCCTCAAAGCCAACAATCAAGGACACAACTGGGAAGCAATCATCCAGCAAGTTATGGCGGCAAAGAAACTGGGCAAAATCCCTTCGACTTACGTTGAATCTTTTGACGGCAAAAATCTCGCTTTAAACCTTTCCATGGATAATTTCCATTACAGTTTTAACCTGCGAGATTCACTCTTCGACAACGCTAACAGATATTATGAGCATGGAAAAAGGGCTAAAGAGAAATCTCAAGGCGCCCTTTCCGCCCTTCAGGATTCTAAGAGGAAACTAGCTAAAATCGATTGGGAATTGGCAGAAGCGGAAGAAATCAAGAGCCTTAAACCAGCAGAAATGATGGAGGCACTCTCCAAACGTAAAGTGGCGTTTGAGAATAAGGAGTGGTACGAAAAATTCCGGTGGTTTACTTCCTCGGACGGTTTCTTAGTGGTTGCGGGCAAAGACACAGTCAGCAACGAAGTGCTCGTAAAAAAGTACACTATTCAGGACGATGCGGTTTTTCACGCTGAAATCACCGGCGCCCCGTTTGTCGTCATCAAGTCTGAGGGCAGACCGATAAGTGAGCAGGCGCTGCGTGAAGCTGGCGTGTTTGCAGGTTCTTTTTCTCGGGCGTGGCGTGAAAACGCGGGTTCAGTGGATGTTTACTGGGTTAAGCTTGATCAGTTAAGTAAGAGTGGTCCTTCAGGCGAATCAGTTCCGCATGGCGCTTTCTTCGTTGTTGGAAAACGCAACTGGTTACGCAACGTGCCTCTCCGAGTTGCGGTCGGCATAATTGTTGGTGAGGAAACCAGCTTTGTGGGTGGCCCAGTCGAGGCGGTTAAGGCGAAAACCAAGGCTTACGTGGTCATTGTTCCTGGAGATATGGCTGGCAAAGAATTGCTTAAACAAATTCTCAAATCTTTAATGCTGAAGCTGACAAAGGAGCTACGGGAAAAAGCAGGAAAAACATCGATTGAGCAAATCCGCGAGTTTGTGCCCTATACTAAAGGAACGATAAATCTGAAAGCAACCTAAAACAAGTTGCTTGACTCTAAGCTTACTATTGTCGGTTAGACGTATGTCAATGTTTTATGATTTGTTATGAACAATTCACAACTGCAGTTATATTTAGCTGAGCATTCAACTGACTAAAAGGTAATATGGTGAAAATGTGTTTGCAATAATCGATTTAGTTTCAATAGCTGTAATAGTTGCGTCATTTGCCTTTGTAATGTACAAAATCAGATCAGAAATCAAAGAGTAATGCAAGAAACCAAGCCCTAAATTAGCCAGGATTGAGAAATATGGAATTCAAAAACATAAGCGAAGCATTAAAATTCATAACTCATGAAGCAAAAGCCTATCCAAGTGAAATAGAATACTACGCATCAGAAGAATACAAAAAAATCTATCCTGAACTTTGCCGCCTAAATCGCATACTACAAGATGCCTACACAGTTCACCATGAAGATAGCAACGTTCCGCTTTAAGCTGAGACTGGTTTATTGTGGACGCTGAAAAAGTTCAGTTGAATACACTCTGTAATTTTCTATTCTTGGCTCTTTTTCAAGTGAGTCATGGACTTTTTTGATGGCTGCGGCATAGACTTCTCTCTCAGACTTCTTTAAGGCATCTTCATCTTGCCACAGCGTCAGGATAGTTACTGCATTGGGGTCTTCAAAGGAAAACATCGACATGTAGCCGCGAAAGCCCTCCGCCTCCTGAGCTAGGGTGTTTAGTATGCGGTCAAGTTCTGAAAAACCTTCTTCCCGTTTCCCCTTTTTGAAGTACCAAAAAGACATTCTGGCTAAAACCAACAAATTTCACCTAAAAACAATTGTTATTACTTTCATTTATAGTTTTAACGTTGACATTTCTGGGTGTTAAACTGTTAGGCGATTGCTAGGCTGCAGTACATTAGTTTTTTATTTTTAATTCACTAATAATGAAAATGGGTTGTTTGTTGGATAAGGTTGACTTAAAAAAAGAGTTAAAAAATCTTTACAATCCGTCGTCAAAAGAAGTCACGGTCGTTGATGTTCCAGCTATGAATTTTCTGTTGGTTAACGGCGAAGGTGCACCCGCATCACCCAAATACATCGAAGCTATTGAGGCATTATTTAGCGTCTCCTATACACTAAAATTTATAGTTAAGAAAGCAAAAGGCATCGATTACGCTGTCATGCCGCTTGAATGCCTATGGTGGGTAGACGACATAACCAAGTTCAGCGCGGACAAAAAAGATGAGTGGATGTGGACCGCTATGATTATGCAGCCAAAATACGTTACTGCTGACGACATTAACTTGGCAGTTGAACAGGTAAAAAAGAAAAAGAACTTGTTTACGTTGCTCAAGGTTCGGTTTGAAAGTTTCAAAGAGGGATCTGCCGCACAAATAATGTATGTGGGACCGTTTTCCGCTGAGGGACCAACCATAGCGAAGATAAATGCACAAATCCAAAATAGCGGACACGCATTAAGCGGTAAACACCACGAAATCTACCTAAACAACCCAGCCAAAACGGCCCCGGAAAAATTGAAAACCATCATAAGACAGCCCATGAAATGACCTGCACCGTCTAATGGCTTGAAAAATCGTCGATACCGACCTCCCCATCTTAGGATTTTAACCTACCCCTATAGGTTTCCGCAATCATATTCTATTAGGATCCAAATATGCAGTTCTTTATGCGTATTCAACTTTAGTTTTGTTGAATTCGTTTTGCCAGTTCAGCGATTTGCTGCCGAAATCTTTCGCCCATTTTTGTGAAGCGCATCGCAGCTGAAGGATGAATAACTTGGATGTATTCTATTCCTTCTATTCGCGGCGTTTCTTTTGCGGATGCGCCTAAGAGCACGATTATTTCTGGTTTGATGGTTTTGATCTGCGTGATTAGGTAAGGTAAGCATGCCTTAACTTCATCGTCAAAGGGTTTTCGGTTTTTTGGTGAAACATGCTTGACAATGTTGGTTATGAAGATGTCTTCACGTTTTATGCCATTTTCGGCAAGTGTTTTGCTTAAGAATTTTCCTGCTCTACCAATAAACGGCCTGCCAACTTCATTTTCATCAGCGCCCGGGTTCTGTCCCACAAACATTACCTTGGCGTTTAGCGGTCCTTCGCCTGGTACAGCGTGTTTTGTGCCCTGCCAGAGCCTGCATTTTTTGCAGCCGTAGATTTGCATGTTAAATTCTTCCATAGATAACAATCAAGCCCTATTGTAGCTTATGAGCAGTCACGCAACCTTAAAAAATATCCCTTGATTAATATTTAATGTTCTTGTCCGTTAAAAACGGCATATGCGGTGTTTTGAGGAAAAATAATGGCGAACAACGAGACGGTTTCTGAATCTTTGGTTGGAGCAACTGTTCGAGTCTTAATGAGGGTTGCTTTTGTCTTTGAACCTTTGGCGCCCACGGCAATTACGGCGCTGATGAATCAGCAGTTGCATCGTTTTAAGGAAACTGGCGCAATCGGGGAATACAAAGCCCACACAAAACGCCTCGGCAAGTACCATTACCGCATCGAGATTGATTTGGATTTGACAGGTATGCAAGCTGTGCATCTTCTAAGTAACTTGTTTCCTACACAGGTAAGCAGGTTTAGGAGGTGGTTCCATGGCTGAAATGGGTGAAAAGAAAGGCAAATTGAAAGTTACCGTTGAACTTGAAGTCAATGAGGAATTGATGGGTGTGGTTAAAGACGCAATGTCTAAGGCTTCCACCAAGATTCCTGAAATGATGAGGCGAGGCGGAGAAAACAAACAATAAAACTCTTCTTTTTCCAAATATTTTTCTTATTTTTTTAAAAACATCTATGCTTTGCTTGCTTCATCCAGTACCTGTATTATCAAATGGTCGCGGATGCGTTCGGCTTCCTCTTCGGCAGCTTTAGGATCCTTTATTTTTTGAGTATGCTTCTCAACGTGGGCTTCGATCACTTCGCTTATGGCATTAACGTTAGGAGCTAACAAGATTTCAGCCCCACAATAACATCTAATCATAAACAAACCTTTCTTGCCGCTGATTTTTTTCCTGGAAATTTGCTTTGGCACTTCTTTGACCTTCGCTTTTCTGTTTCACGTATCACTGCTTTAATTCTATAAAAGTTTATTTCCAAATTATAATATATCGTTGGGAAAATCCTTGCCTGCAGAAAATATTTGAAAAACGACTATGAGACTCCACTTTTTAGCATGCTTAACTTCAAGAACCCTCTGTTTTCCTTTTCACAGAAAGACTTTATACTACAAAACAAACATTTTGAATTAAGGATAAAAATGAAACTTTTGGTAATACAAGAAGCAGCAGGTTCCCATGGAGCCAGCGGGTTTTAATCATGGGATGTCACGGCGGTTTTAACCTCGATGAAGCGACAAGGCGGTCATGGTATAACCCCGAAGCCATACTGAAAGATTTGCGCTCAGGCATGGTTTTCGTTGATGTAGGCTGCGCCGACGGCTTCTTTAGCATTTTAGCGGCTAAAAAGGTAGGTGAAAACGGGAAAGTGTACGCCATCGACATCGATACTTCAGCAATTGAAAAGCTCAAACAAAAGACCAAAGCAGAAGGCTTGAAAAACATCACTGCCAAAGTGGGGAAGGCTGAGGATACGGTTTTCTGTGAGAGGTGTGCTGATTTTGTTTTTTATAGCATGGACCTGCATGATTTTAGCGACCCAGCCAGAGTGCTGCAGAACGCTAAACAAATGATAAAACCAAATGGACAACTAATCGATTTGGATTGGAAAAAAATTGAAATACCCTTTGGTCCTCCTGTCTCCATAAAGTTCAGCGGGGAACAAGCAGCAGGCTTGATGCGCTCTGCAGGTTTCACTACAGCGGAAGTTAGGGATGCCGGACCTTACCATTATCTTATAGCTGCAAGACCCTGATTAGTCTACTCTGCGTTTGCGTAGAGCTCAAGCAAATCCCGCTTAAACCTATCAGGCTCGTCTTTATAGGCAGAATGGTTTGCACCGTCGTAGACGACGAGTTTAGCGTTTGGCAGTTTGTCAGCTAAGGTACGCATGTCTTCGCTTGCAACTATGTTGTCTTGTGAACCCCAAACTATAGTTGTTGAAAACTTAAATTGGCTATAAAGTTGCACTAAGTCGGGTTCAAGGGCTCGTGAAGGCGCAACCAAAAGTAAACCCTTCACTGGAAACCGAGCAGCATACCGCAACGCCATGTTTCCACCAATGCTGGCGCCGACAAGTACCGGTACCTCTGAACCAAAAAAAGTTTTGGTAGATTCATTTGCGAACGCTATATTTTTTTGTGGATCACGAGTTTTAGGTTGGCACTGGCTCTTTAAGCCGTAAGGCATGTTTAAAGCTAGAAAAGGCACACGTTTTTTCATCAGCAGATCTGTTACACCTATCCGCTGCCAAATGTCAGCGCCATACGATAAGCCATGTAGAAAAACAATGGGTACACCTGACGCGGTATAGTACAGGGCTGGGCACTTGTACCCCGCAACATTCAATGTTTTCTCCATCCACTCACCATTCTAGCTATGCACGTAGTCTCTCTTATATCATTTAATTTGATTTGCGAAAGGAATAATAGCCCTAAAAAACCTCTAGTTCTCGGTGAATTTTTTGACAGTTAAAGTCGGCGACAAAGCGCCTGATTTCACATTGCCCTCCCAAATGGGCGATAACGTGACGCTCTCAGAGTTTTTGGGCAAAAAAAATGTGGTTTTATACTTTTATCCCAAAGACGAATCGATAGGTTGCACGAAAGAAGCCTGCACTTTCAGGGACAACTACGAAGAACTAACAAAGTTGGGTGCTGAAGTGCTTGGCGTAAGTGGGCAGAGCGTGGAATCTCACAAATCGTTCGCAAGCCATTATGGGTTGCCGTTTATTCTTCTCAGCAACCAAGGCAACAAAGTCAGGGAACTCTACGGTGTGCCCTCAACCATGGGCATAATTCCTGGGCGAGTCACCTACATCATCGACAAAAAAGGCATCGTCCGTCACATTTTCAATTCCCAAACCCAAGCGCCGCGACATGTGGAAGAAGCAAAGAAAACCCTTATGGAAATAGAGAAAGAAGAAAAAGTTAACGCTTAACGGGGAAGTAACATTGCTCAAAATATACAACACGTTAACACGGAAAATCGAAGATTTCAAGCCCCAAGAAGATATGCAGGTTAAAATGTACACTTGCGGTCCATCAACCTACCAGCCCGCGCACATCGGCAACTACAGAACCTTCCTCTTCGAAGACATACTACAACGCTACATGGAATACTTAGGCTACAACGTTAAGCGGCTAATGACGCTGACCGACGTGGAAGACAAAGCAATAGCGCAGGCAAAAAAGGAAAACCTCACTGTGGAAGAGTTAACGCTTAGAAACGAAGAGGTTTTCTTCAGGGATTTCGAGGTTTTGAAAATCAAAAAGCCCGATTACCCAATTCGAGCTTCAACAACAGTGGATCAGGTGGTAACATTGATTTCGAAACTTTTGGAAAAAGGCATCGCTTACCGTTACGCCTATGAGGGCGCGGAAAACCTGTATTTTGATCCTTTAAAATTCAGGGGCTTCGGAAAACTTGCTCATTTGGACATGAGCAAATGGCCCGGGAAGAAACGGCGCTTCCACAAAGATACCTATCCTGGCACGCCTTGGAATCGGGGGGATTTTGTGCTTTGGCACGGCTGCAAACAAGACGACGTCTGTTACCAAACACAGATTGGCTGTGGACGACCTGCATGGAACATTCAAGACGCAGCGATAGTAAGTAAACACTTAGGCTTCACTATAGATGTTGGATGCGGCGGAATCGACAACTTAGTCAGGCACCACGACTACACCCTTGCAGTTGCAGAAGCGGTTTCATGCAAACCGTTCTCACGTTATTGGCTGCATGGTGGTCACCTGTTTGTAGATGGCAAAAAGATGTCCAAAAGCAAGGGCAACGTGTACTTCCCCAGCGACCTTTTAGCCAAAGGATTTAGCGGTGGGCAACTGAGGTTCTTTCTTATTTATGGACCGTACAGGAAAAAGCTGAATTTCACGTTTGAAAAGCTGGCTCAGATAAGTCAGAAGCTTAACTCATTCAAAAGTATGGTGGAGGAGTTACAAGAAGCAAAGCCGCGTAGCCAAGCCGAAGATCTGCCTGCTCTTAACTTAGATTCTGATTTTGAAAATCATATGAATAATGATTTGGACGTAAAATTTGCCTTCGACAGCCTATATGAGACAGTCAGCGAACTCCATAAAAAACGGAGGTCGCTAAGCGACAAAAACCTAAAAAATACGTTGAGTGATCTACACAAAATTGATAATGTATTGCAATGCATTTTTTAGATGAGTTCGCCTACAAATTTCACTCTTGTAAACGTTTCCTCTCGATGCGGAGCCATATCAAGTTCTTCAGTTAAGTCTTTGCCCGCATCATGCATGCCCATATGGTCTCCTTCCAACCAGAAACTGCTTGCTGAAACATCGTAAACCTTGCCCTGATACGCTATATAAGCTGGTTTACCATTTTTTCCATTATTTTCTTGCAGTTCTTGGCGTGTTATCTTTTTTTGTTCTGCCAAAAAATTCACCTTGTCCTATCTTTCTAAAGTTTGAAGACAGTTTTAAACGTTTAGGGCTTTATGAAGTCAGTTACTTAAGTTGGGACCAGTTGATGACAGGAAATTAGCCTTTATGTTGATGCTGCCCAGGTTTGTTCGATCGTTGATTTCGATGTTGCTTGCGGCAGGGTAATTGTCTGATTGGATGGGGGATTTGTTGCCTGAAAAATTATGCAGATTCGAATGTATACTTCCCAGATTGGTTTGCGAAATGATTTTGGCTCCAACACCTCTATCGACTTGTAATCCAACATTTACGGTGCCCAAATCTGTGACAGCGTCTACCTGAAGGTTTCCTTGGAGAGTCTGAGTTTGTGTTATATCCATGGTTACAGAGCCAGCGTTTGAATGCAAGTTAACCGTCTGGTTGCCTTGAACGTTGGCTTGGCTCATTCCAAAATACACTGTTCCCGCTTGAGTTTCAAGGGTTAGATTTCCAGCGATTGTGGCGTTTTGCAGGGTTGCTTCAACGCTTCCTGTGTTAGCCTGAAGGTTAATTGATTGGAAAGTTGCAGGTTTCTCAGCGGATAGAGTGATTTTTCCCGCTTGTGTGGTTACGTTGAGGTTTATGTTTAACGCTGGGTTAACGTAGACGGTGCAGGTTACATGGAGATTACCTGCGAAGGGCCCGTTTGTATCAATAACTTTCGCGTTGACTGTTAACACATCATTCACCGTTTCGTTGGTAAAACTCACGTTTACAAGATTGGTTGAGCCAAAAATGCTTCTGGAGCCAGCTGCAGAGGTGATTATTAAGATGTTTTTGTCGGTTCCGTTTTGGGTTACAATATCTACTTGTGCTGCTGAAGCTTGCAAATTTAGATTCATCGTGTTTATGTTCGGGTGGCTGTCCTGATTTATCTGGTTAAAGTTAACTGGGTAGAGGGGCGCGAAAACTACTGCCGTCACAATCACCGCTGCAATCAATATGGCGATTAACGCGATGGCGGCTATCACTAACGGCTCTTTCCTCATGGGCCTAGCCTGCGTTGGCGGAGTTGCAGGCGCCGCAGGTGGTGCAAACGTCGCAACTGGCGTTCCACATTTATGGCAAAAATGTGCATCCTCGTCAAGTTTAGTTTCGCATCTTCGACAATAAGGCAACAGTGAACCTCAAGTTACGGGTATTGCGTTTTATAATTTAAGCATTGCCAAAGTTTTGTTATTGGAATTTTGAAACGATTTCAAAATTTATTGCGAATAGTTTTTGTCTGCCTACAACGCATTGTAGGGTAGTGAATGTTTGGTGCCGTTGATTTCAAGCTTTGACCCTTGGCGTTCAGGCCTATGCACATGCCCACCGAAGCTTACGTTTAACCCTTACACGGGATGCGACCACCAATGCATCTACTGCTACGCGTCAGGCTATATCCCGAACTTCAAAGATTGCCACCCCAAAAAAGAAGCCCTCGCCCAGCTGAAGCGGGAAGCTGCCAAACTCAAGGGCGAAACCGTCTCCATATCCAACTCGTCAGACCCCTATCCAAGGGTGGAAGCGACTGAAGGCTTAACGAGACGGTGCCTTGAAATTCTTGTAGAAAGTAAATGTAAAATTCAAATCATCACAAAAAGCAACCTAGTAACCCGAGACGACGACTTGCTCATCAAGGTTCCCGCGACGGTTGCGTTAACTATAACCACACATGACAACGGGTTGGCAAAATTAATCGAGCCATTTGCTCCGTCGCCGTCCAAGCGTCTAAGAGCCGTACAAGACCTGACCAAAGCAGGCATTCCAGTTTCAGTGCGAATCGACCCCATCATCCCATTAGTAAATGACCAGCCGCAAAAACTCATCGCGGAACTTGCAAATATAGGAGTTAAGCACATAACCTGCTCAACATACAAGGCAAAAGCAGACAATTGGATGCGGCTTACAGCATCGATGCCTCAGGTGGCGGAGAAACTAAAACCCTTGTATTTTGTGCGGGGTGAAAAAATCGGCGGAAGCACTCTTCTTCCAAAAGAATTCAGGTACAAAATCCTCAAGGGCGTGCGGGATTTGGCTGAAGTGAACGGAATGAAGTTTGGTGTTTGCCGAGAGGGCTTAGCCCAACTGAACACTGCATCCTGCGATGGTTCATGGTTAATGCCTAAAGCAAAGGATGTGTGAAAGTTGCAGAATCGTGTGGTTATGCTGGCTGATTTTGATTATTTCTTCGCTCAATGCGAGGAGCTTCGCAATCCTTCAATCAAAGATAAACCTGTAGTTGTAGGCGTTTATTCTGGACGAACCGAGGAAAGCGGCGCAGTAAGCACAAGCAACTACATCGCCCGAAAATACGGCATCAAATCCGGCATGCCATTATTCCTGGCTAAACGCAAACTAGAAGGCATAGAATCGGTTTTCTTCAAAGTTGACCACGAATACTACGACCAAATCAGCGACCGCATCATGCAAATTCTTCAAATTTATGCAACCAGCTTGGAACAAGTGAGCATAGATGAAGCTTATCTGGATGTAACTGAGCAGGTGGAAAGCAGCTTTGAAAAGGCAAAAGATTACGCCCAAAAAATAAAAACAGATGTCAAAAACCAAGTCGGAATCTCCTTCACTATCGGTGTCGGACCAAACAAACTTGTGTCAAAGATTGCTTGTGATAGCCAAAAACCCGACGGCTTAACCATCGTGAAACCCCAAGAAGCCCGTACTTTTCTTGAACCGTTGGAAGTTGATAGACTTTTAGGGGTCGGCAAAAAAACGTTCATACGGATGGAGCAGATGGGCATCAAAACAATCGGCGACCTCGCAAAATATGATTGCCAGAGACTCATCGAAGTTTTCGGCAAAGTCATGGGCATTTATTTCCACAACGTCGCAAACGCAGTCGACAACGAACCCGTCCGAGAGCAAGGCGAGGCAGAATCCATCAGCCGCATCGGCACTCTAAAACAAGACACCCGCGACTTAGAATTTATCTTGCAGAAAACCGACGAATTAACAGTCGACGTCTACCAAGAAATCTCAGAGAAAAACCTCAGCTTCAAACAAGTCGCCATCTACGTGGTTATGACGGATCTTAGCAGCAAAAGCCGCTCGGTGACGCTTGAGCAACCTGGCAAGGACAAAGAAACCATCACCCGAAACGTCCGCTCACTCTTCGAAAAATATCTGAGCGAATCCACGCTTGAAATGCGAAGAGTTGGCGTGAAAGTTTCAGGTTTCAGCCGCGAAGAACCCAGGCAAAAGCAGCTGACAAGCTTCTTCCAAACAGGATAATTAAAGCAAACTTTTTCTTTATCTTAACCCTATTTTCAGATAGTGACCATTTTGTCTTCTAAAAAACAGCAAAGTCAGCTTCCGCCCGACCAAACTGCAACAGACCGCATTCTGCGCTGGGGCACCGACCATCCAGGCATTAATTCAACTAACCCGCAGCTGAAACTGGAAACCTACACCCTTACCATCGACGGCGAAGTCGAAAACCCCGTGAAGCTCAGCTGGAACGATTTTTTGCAGTTGCCTAAAACCGTTTCTGTCAGCGATTTTCACTGTGTCGAAGGCTGGAGCGTATTGGACTGCAAGTGGGAAGGAATCAAAATCAAAGATATCGAAAGGCTTGTCAAACCCAGAGCTGTGGCTCGAGCAGTAACCTTCGATTGTGCCGACAACTACCGGACTTCGCTTTTTCGGGAGGAACTTACAGGCGACGATGTCATGTTAGCTTACAAGCTTAATGGTGAACTGCTCGAAGAGGGATTAGGAGCTCCCTTGCGCCTTATCGTGCCCGCCAAGTATGCGTACGAGTGCGTTGTGGGTTGTGCGTTTGGGGTTTTCCAGGGGCAAAGAACTGGGGTTCTGGGAGAAGCGTGGATACAGTGATTGTGCCGATGTGTGGAAAAACGACCGTTTCAACCGCTAAGTGGGAAGAATAGCTGTGTAGAATTAACTTGCTTACTATGTGAATTATTTTTTCATTTACAATCATTTAATTAGCCAAAGAACGTTTTTAAAATTGGGATAAAGCTTATAACCGTAATCCAGCATTTCGTTGGCTCTTCAAGAGGTCAAAAAATATGTCACAGAAAAATGAAGTAAGGCACAACTCAAACGGCCCAATAACCGTCAAAACCACGGTTAAATTATTAAGCTGTAGCTCAAAAGTGCCTTCACAAAAAAGAAAAGAAGAAGCAAAACCAACACTCTACCTAAACAGAGTATAAGCCTAAGCTTCTTTTTTTCAATAGAACAGTTTGTTTCAGTTTAACTCTTTTATACTTGTAATTCTCCGTTTTAACGCAGAAGAGGCAACAAGCTTGAATTACACTGAAGCCAAACTTGGAAGAATCTTTGTCCTAAGACTCCACAACAACGAAACACTCCACGAAGTTATAGAAAAATTCGCAGCCCAAAAACAAGTCAAAAGCGCCCTCTGCTTTTTCCTCGGCGGCGCCCAAGACAAAAGTAAAGTCGTCGTGGGACCTAAAGATGGCAACGTAATACCCCCCGAACCAATGGTAACGCTTTTAAGGGGTGTCCATGAAGCCTGCGGCGTAGGAACAATCTTCAGCGATGAAGAAGGAAAACCCAAGCTGCACATGCATGCTAGTTTTGGAAGAAACGATAACGCAGTTACTGGTTGTGTGCGAATGGGTGTGGATGTTTGGCAGATTGGCGAGGTGGTCATTTTGGAGTTGGCTGGCGGTTCGGCTAAAAGAGCTAAAAACGCGGAAACTGGCTTTGAATTTTTGGAATGCTAACCTAAAAATCTGACTAGGAAAATTCTGTAGCCCATGTTGCCGTAGAAGTCGCCCCAGAACGGCTGGTCCTGCGGGTCGCCAAATCTGCCTGTACTGTAAATCATGGTTTCAACCTTTGTGTAGTCTAAGGTTGTGTTGAAGAATTGAGTATGAATTCCATAGTCGAAAAGTATTATGTATTTTACGTTACGTTGCTGGCAGAGACTCAGGAAGTCTGTGATGTTAAAGTTAGGTGTGAAGGCATCGACTGCCAGGGATGGGTACTGCCAGATTTGGTCTCTGGACATGTTTGAAGGCATGTAGAAGCGAAACATGTCTTGGTCAAGAAGGTTAAAGGCGCAGACAAGCACGGCGGATTGGTTTTGATCCAGATGCGTTGCCAAGTAATCTGTTGCTTCTTGAATTGGAATGTGAATCTGGTCGCGAGCAGTCATCTGGTAAGAGTCATAACTGGCGTAGGCAACCGCAATAGCTATTATGACGATGAACAATGCCGCTGACAACTTCTTTAGGCGATCACCCTTAAAGCCAATTTGCCGAGGCTTCCAAGCGCGGACTCTGCCATAAAGGAACATTATGAAGCATGCGGAGGAAATGGCTAAAATCGGAAAAAGCGGAGTCACATACCGCCATTGCCTGTTTGGAATAATGGTAAAGAAAACGTAAACCACCAAAAACCATGTGAGGAAAAAGACGTCCTGTTTTTTTCTTCGGTAAGCAAACAACCCCAAACCAGATAGGCCCAGAGCAAAAATCGGCAGCGAGATGGGATGGACAGCGATGTCTTTGAAAGGCCAAGTCATCTCTGTCAAGTAGTAGAGGGGAACCGGCTGGAATCGGTTGCTGTATGCTGGTCGGTCTTGGCCGCCCTCGCTCATGACGTATTGGAGGGTTTGAAACTTTGTGATTCCGTCGTAGTGATAGATCATTGCAAACCAGGGCAACACGACCAAAACGACAATTACAAAAATCAAAAGTAACTTTGCTAAACTCAGTTTCAAACGTTTTCTACTCAGAAACAATATGCTAAGAAGCATTGCGATGGCGGCAACTACAATCTGGTATTTTGCGAGAACGCCAATGCCTAACGCTAAGCCGCTGAAAATTAGCGTCTTGTTCGTGTCCTTAATTAGCCACGAGTAGAAAGTGAACATTACAAGTGTGAAGAAGAAGATGAGCATGGTTTCTAGCATTGTTACGCGGGAAAGCCAGAAGAACCCGGGCATTGTGCCCAAAAGGACGGCTGCGATCAACGCGTTTCTCTGCCCGTACGTACGTTTGGTGAACTCATACAAAAGCCCAATCGCTAACAACGAAAAAGTCACCGCCACCAGACGCCCCGCAATCTGGGTTGCCCCAAAAATCTGGAAGTAACCCGTCACAACAAGGTCGAAGACTGGCGGGTAGTATCCGTAGGTGGTCATGTAATCCCAGGTTTGCCCATGTGAAAGCATTGTGGCACCGACAAGATGGGGCATTTCATCCCACTGCACCGACATATAACCCAGATTGTACAGCGAAGCAACCGCAAAGATAACTAAGAAAACCAGCAGTGCCAATGTATACTGATGCTTTTTTGCGAAACTTAGCCTTCCATTGGAAGACTGTTCGCTGATATTGGCGGTTGAGGTTATGTTGGGTGGCCCCTTTTTAGATTGAGAATTAGTAGTCGGCATCTAAAAAGAGTTTGCGATAACTCCAAGAATGCCCTCTATCAGAATTTTCTGGAAAACACTTGGTTTCTAAGATATGGCTAACCTTTCTTTATCATCCGCTTAACTCTTTGAAGCTCCATCTCAAGGTTCAATGTAACTGGCACTGCTTTACCGAATGGTTGGCAATGCCCCTCCACTATGGCTTTAGCGATTGCTTCGACGCTCAATTCAGAGGCTTCTATTTTGGTGTACCCATAACCTATTTGCGGGCCATAATGCGCGTCGGTTCCGGCCACACGAGGAAGTTTCAAGCGTTCAGCTGTTTCCGTCGCTTTTTTTACGCTTCTTTTAAAGGGGAAGGCTCGGGCATTTATTATTTCGATTGCGTCGAAAGTTGAGCAGACTTTATCCTTTAAGCAGCCTTTGAACAAGACAAACGGGTGGCATGCAATTGCGACTCCGCCTGCCCGATGGATTCGCATAACTGTTTCGGCGGCGGTTAAACCTCTTGGGATAAGCTCATTGACGTTTAGCGCAACAATATGCCCTTCGCTGCTGGAGACTTCCATGCCTGGGATAACTGGGAAATCTGTTTCTTTGGCGATTTTGTAGGCGCCTTCAAGTTGGTTGTGGTCGGTTACGGCTACGGCGTCCAAGCCTTTTTTATTTGCATAATAAACGAGGTCTTTTGGGGTTATCAGTGAGTCTTTTGAGTAGGTGGTGTGGACGTGGAGGTCAGCTTTTATCTGCATCAGCGCCGCCCCTATTTTGGACCTAGCCTTTCTCGGACCTGTGCCAACTGCTCTTCAAGTTTTGCTTCGTCAGCATCAATTTTATGGAATAACGGCGTTGGCTTCGCAATTTTGTGCCCTGCTTCCAAGGGTTTCAAGGCTTCGTTCCAGCCGCTTTTGTCGACGTTTTCGGGTAGGTTTAGTGTTTGCCATAGCTGCTGTGCCGTCTGAGGCATGAAAGGCTCGGAGACAACGGCAACTGCCTTAACAACTTGTGCTGCCACGTAAAAGATGGCCCCCGCCTTCTCCTTGTCTGTTTTCATTAGATTCCATGGTTCCTTCGTGTTTAGGTACTGGTTTCCTATGCGGCTTATGCTGATGAGCGTGTTTGCGGCGGATTGCAGCCATGAATCCTCAATTTCCTTAGCCGCCCGCTCCACCTTTTCCTTTATCGCCTGTAGTACCGCATCGTCGTCTTTGTCAAGTTTAGTTGGCGCTGGGATTTGTCCATCAAACTTGCTGTTTATGAACGATAGGGTTCGGTGGATGAAGTTGCCAAACGTATCGTTTAAGTCGGCATTTATTTTCTCGATAAAAGCGGTCCATGTGAAGTTGGTGTCTTTGCTTTCGGGTCTTGTGGCTATGAGGAAGAAGCGCCAATAGTCGACTGGAAACATCTCTAGGGCTTCATCTATCCAGATGCCAACCCGCTGGCTTTTTGAGGCTTTTTGACCTTTGAACTGGAGAAATTCGGTGGCGGAAACGTTCCAGGGCAAATTGTAGCCTTGACCCGAAGCTAACAGTAGCGCTGGCAAAATGATTGTGTGGAAGGGAATGTTGTCTTTGCCCACGAAATAGAGGGTTTTGGCTTGTTTATCGAACCAGAACTCCCGCCACTTCTCAGGCTGCCCCAGACGCTGGCACTGCTCAATGGTAGCGGAAACGTAGCCTAAAACGGCGTCAACCCAAACGTAGATTGTTTTGCCCTCTGCTCCCTCAAAGGGTGCTGGGATGCCCCATTCAATGTCGCGGGTGACGGCTCGGGGTTTTAAGCCTTCTTTTATCCAATTTAAGCTAAAGTTTTTGACGTTGGTTGGCAGATGCGGGTTTTCTTTTAGGTACTGGGTTAGGGGTTCTGAGAGTTTTGTGAGGTCAATGTACCAGTGCCGCGTGGTTTTCACGGTGGGTTTGCTCTTGCAGATAACGCAGTACGGCTCAACCAGCAGCGTTGGCTCCAAAAGTTTGCCGCAGGCGTCGCATTGGTCGCCGCGGGCTTTCTCGCAGCCACAGTAGGGGCATTTGCCTTCGACAAAGCGGTCGGGCAGGAAACGCTGGTCATGCTCGCAATAGAGCATTTGGGTGTCTTGTGCGAAGATGTAGCCGTTTTTCTGGATTTGCAAAAGGGTTTTTTGAACGAATTCTTCGTGGATTGGGCTCTCTGTGCTGGTGTAATTGTCAAATGAGGCTTCCCATCGGCGGAAGAGCTCGCTGACTTTGGCGTGGTTGCGGTCCGTCAAAGCCTTGGGAGTTATGCCCTGTTTTATGGCTTCCACTTCAATGGGGGTGCCATGCGTGTCTGAACCGCTAACCATCAACACGTCGCTACCTTTCAGGCGGTAGTAGCGGGCTGTGACGTCGGCGGATAAAACTGAGCCGACAAGGTTGCCAAGGTGGGGCGTGACGTTGATGTATGGCCAAGCGGATGTAACTAGAACTTTTTCAGGCAAATTGTATCATCAACAAATCGTTTGGTGCCAACCTTATTAAAATTTCTATACTGCAATTTATCAGAAAGAGATCTTAACTTTCAAGTAATGTCTGCAATAGTTTTATGGCTGACCAAGCTGCAAGTGCGCTGGTGTGGGGGTTTTCTGGGTGCGGGTCGTTTGCAAAACGCATAAACATTTCTCCAAACCTCCACTTCACTTGAATTTCGTGGGTATTGCGTTTGACGGCTGGGTCAGAAACTACTTTCACCCTGACTTTTGCAGGCTTAACGGTTAGTGCCAGTGTTGCGGCAACATTCATTTCACGTGGAAACAGTTTAGCCGCTTCCTCAGCGTAACCCTCGTAAATGGTGGCTTCCTCGGTGTTGGTTTTTCCTAGGGCTTTGGGGTTTTTTCTTGAGGTTATCGTGACTTCATCTATTCCTGCCAGAGCTGCGCTTGCAAGTGCGTCCAATCCTCCGATTGCGCCTGAGGAAAAGTGGACGTTGGGGTTTTCTGTGTTTAAGCTAAGTAACGCGCCTGTGCTCATTACGATTAAATCAACGTTTGCCGCCAAGATTTTTTCGTAGTATTCGCGTACTGCCTGCTGGGATGCCGCTTCAACCACAACCTTAGGCTTAGCAGCGAGCAATTCGTCAACGTTTGCCACTATCTTAACTGGGAAATCAAGCGCGACCTTAAGCTTCTGGGCTTTGGCAGCGTCAACATCAAAAACTACCAGTTCATCGCAAACAACCAACTTGCGCTCAATAGCTTCCGCCAAAACGGTGCCGATGGCGCCGCAACCTACCAACCCAACTTTTTTCGCCAATTTTGTTCACCGTTTAATATTCTGGTTTGATATACACTTCGTATTGACCGACTTGTCGGCCTTCACCCAGCTTTTCAGATATCACCTTGATGTTCTCAATTTTAAGCGTAGCCGCGATATCTACACATCCCTGGTTTATTGCATCTGCTATCTCAGCGTTTCCCGCATAGACGGTTAGGTTTTCGATTGGCGCATTAAGCGGCAGTTTCTTTTCTGCTTTGTCACGTCGAACCTCGCTCATAACGGCTATGATTAAGTCACCATTCTTCTCGGCGACGTCGTCAACGAGCGCGAGGTTAAATTTTGGCCAAGGCGAAATCTGCAGGCTCTTGAAACCTTTGCCGTCCAAGTACATGCATTGGTAAATTTCTTCAGTTAAGTGGGGTGTAATGGGTGCTAAAAGCTGCAACATACGGTATAACACTTCGTATAGAGTGTACTGTGCCGCTGATTTGTTGGCTTTGCCGTAGACTTCTGATTTGTATAGTCTGTCTTTTATGGCTTCCACATAGAAGTCACAGAAGACGTGCCATGTGAAGTTGCGGATTTCTTCGACGGCTATGTTGAACTGGCATTTTTCGAAGGCTTCGGTGACTTTTTTGGTTAGGTTTTCGGTTTTGCTAAGTATCCATTTATCCAGCAGTTGAAGCTCCATGTCGGCGCTGTCTTGTGGTTTGTAGTCAGCGAGGAGGTTGCTTGCGAAACCTGAAACGTTCCAGAGCTTAACTAGGAATCGCCTGCCGTATTCAACGTCTTGGGCGCGGTAGGGTATGTCTGAGCCTGTTGCTCCGCCTCCAGCTGCCCACTGCCGAGTTGCGTCAGCGCCGCTTTTGTTTAGGACTTCGGGCGCCGCAGCGTAATTCTTCAGCGACTTGCTCATTTTTCTGCCATCTGCACCAAGCACCATACCATTTATCAGGACGCTATTGAATGGGCGCTCATCAAATAGGGCTAGGTGGCGTACCATAAGGTAGTATGCCCAGGTTCGGATGATGTCTGTGCCTGATGGGTGAATGCTGGCTGGGAAAAGGCGTTTCCAGTCGGCTCGGTCGGGCCAGCCAGCGTGGACAGCGCAGGTGATTGAGGAATCCATCCACGTATCCAACACATCGGTTTCGCCTGTGAATTCGGTTCCGCCGCATTTGGGGCATTTGTCTATTCGGGGTTTTTCCATTCGCGGGTCAATTGGCACCCAGCTTTCTTGGGCAACGATGACTTCGCCGCAGCTCTTGCAGTACCAAACTGGAATTGGCGTGGCGAAGAGTCTCTGTCGGCTGACAACCCAATCCCAATCCAGGGCGCGTGTCCAGTCGATTAGGCGGTTTTTCATGTAATCTGGGTACCAAGGGATTTCGTTAGCGATCTTCTCTACTGCCTCCGAGAGTGGCATCGTTTTCATGAACCACTGCTTAACCTCTAAAATTTCAACTTGAGCTTTGCAGCGGTCACAGACACCGACTTCCTGCTGAATCTTCTCTGACTTTTCCAGTAAACCGGCAGCTGTTAAGTCAGCAACGATGGCTGCGCGCGCTTGATTAACGTATAAGCCATCGTATTTGCACCCGGCTTCGCTGATTCTGCCGCTTTCAGTTAGAAGTCGAATAACTGGGAGCTTGTGTTTAATGACGGTTTTCACGTCTTCTTTGTCGCCGTAAGTGCAAATTTGGACAACACCCGTGCCGAAGCAGGGGTCAACTGATTCCTCGCCGATGATAGTTACCTCACGGTTCATGAGGGGAACAGAGATTTTTCGGCCAATGTATTTGTTGTAACGTTCATCTTTGGGGTTAACTTCCACAGCAACACAAGCGGGTATGAATTCTGGCCGTGAAGTGGCGATTAGTAGGTATTCGCTGCTTCCTTCAAGACTAAAACGGATGTAGTGCAGAACGCCGTCTTTCTTTACGTGGTCAACTTCCGCGTCTGCGATGGCGGTTTCGTCTCTGGGACACCAGTTCACGGGGTGCGTGCCCCGGTACATGTAGCCTTTTTTGTGAAGTAAGACGAAGCTAAGTTGGGTTCTGCGCCAATAATCTGGATCCATTGTTTTGTATTCGGTTGTCCAATCTACGCTTGCACCCATCTGAAGTATACCTGTCTTCATCATCGCAATGTATTTCTCGACAAGTTCAATGCACCAAGCACGGAATTGGTCAGGGGGCACATCGCGTTTGCGGATGTTTCTTGCTTTTTCAACTTGTATCTCTATGCCCAGCCCGTGGCAGTCCCAGCCCTGAGGGAACAGCACGTTGAAGCCTTGCATGCGTTTGTAGCGGGCGACCATGTCAAAGTATGTCCAGTTGAGAACGTTGCCCATGTGCAGTTCGCCCGACGGGTAAGGCGGCGGCGTATCGATGCTGTATGGAACACGCACTTTGTTGTTCCAGTCATAATGGTAGATGCCCATTTCTTCCCATTTACTCTGCCATTTCCGCTCAATTTCAGCAAAATTGTATTCCTTAGGCATAGACTGCATGCTTTTGTTCCTCGTAAGTGTGATGGCTTAGGGAAAACAAGAAAATCACCTAAAAACATTATCCTATATAACTTTGAAATTTTCCCCTTCACTCAAACGGTTTAGCGAAGTCTATTAGCTGTTTTCTTATGCTATCAAAAACAGTCTTCGGAGTTAGGATTCGGGTTTCCTAAACTGAGTTTAAAAGAATTTGTCTTTTTTTAGGATGATCTCTGCTTTTTTCTTGCTCACTCGACTGCCTCAGCAATGATTGCATCAATGGATTCTTTACTGGTTGTTTTGTCAATTTTTTTTAGCGATTTCTACAACGGATGTCATAGAATCAAATATGTTTTCCAGGTAAATAAATTTCTACATGTCAAAGCCAGTAAGAACCCGAAAGAAAAAGCGCCTTTTAGCAAAACTAATATGTTACTGAGGTGCATTATCCCCTTAGTTCTTGGGGAGCTGGGAAAGTACCTGGCTGAGAGGACGGCTGTTTGCTGTCGACCCTTAGGAACCTGAACCAGGTAATACTGGCGGAGGGAAAAACAATGAACCAAAATACTGAACAACCTAGAAACCAAAAATCTAACACTATATTCCAAACTAAAATTTTAACGGAAATAGCTATTTTTTCGGCACTATCCGCCGTACTATACATTCTTCGACCCTTTTCTTTGCCTTTTGGCGGTGCTATAACGTTGGGCAGTATGGTTCCGGTAATGTGGCTCTCACTTAGAAGGGGAATACGCATTGGGATTATAGCAGGTGTGATTTTTGGCACTCTTGCATTATTCATCGATGTTTTATCGCTTGGAGCATCATCGGTTATTGCAACACCATTACAGGCCGTGTTGGAATATCCCGTCGCCTCTGGTTTGCTAGGGCTAACAGGAATATTCCACAGAAAAACTGTAAATTTCGCAATAGCAGGCGCAGCCATTAGCGTTTTCCTCAAGTTCCTTGTACACTACTTCGTCGGAGCCTTTGTTTGGTACTACGTTTATGCGTTCCCTGCGTACGGACAATGGGTTTATCCAGCCATTTATAACGGTAGCTTCCTAATAGTAGAATTCATAATAAGCTCCATACTCTTAGCAATACTTGTTAGAAGAGGAACACTCGACTACCGCCTCTAAACAGAGGAAAAACCGAATGGGAAAACTCGCTCCTGAAGACCTCCAAAAAATCTTGGGCTGCATAAAGAAGGATTTCCGAGTCATCGTTCCGCCCATGATTGGATATGATGCAGGTGTTCACCTTTTACATGGCAAATACGTGGCAGTTGCCACTGACCCATGCACCGGCGTTCCCAAAGAATGGTTTGGGTGGCTGCTCATCAATTATGCCGCTTCAGACGTGGCACTCTTCGGAGCAAAACCTGAATTCTGCACCATCAACCTCCTCGGACCCACAGGAACAAAACCTGAAGTATTCCAAAAAATAATGAAGCAAACATGCAACGCCGCCGACGAATTAGATATTGCCATAGTTCGCGGTCACACAGGCATGTACGGCAGCCTCAATGATATGCTTGGGGTTTGCACCGTTTATGGAAATGTAGAACCAAGGAAGTTGATTACCCCAGGAAACGGCAAGGCGGGCGATTTGATTTTGTGCACAAAGCCCCTTGGTTTAGAAACAATCACCAACTTGTCGTTAACTTACCCAGCACTGGCACAAACAATCTTTGGGAAACAACAACAGAAAATCCTTGCGTCTCAGGTTCACATGCAAAGCTGCGTTCGAGAAGCACTTAAATTAGCGGAAACGAACGGTGTTCACGCTATGCATGATGCTACGGAAGGCGGGTTTATGGCGGCGCTCAACGAGTTGGCACAAGCCTCCAATGTAGGCTTTAAGGTGAAATGGGAACAGTTGCCGCTTAACAAAGAAATCTTGGCTTTGCAAAGCTACTTCAAGTTCAGCGATGAGCAGTTGTTGGCGATGTCTTCAACGGGCACTATTTTGGCAGCTGTTGCTCCTGAAGCACAGGGAAAAGTCAAAGCAGCCTTAACCAAGAATGGACTCTCAGCATGCTTTGTAGGGAATTTTACAGCAAACAAAGATCGGGTTCTAATTAAAGAAGGAAAAGAAACGCCTTTTCCACAGGTTGCCGAAGACCCATACACACTGATTTTGTCGGGAAAATAGCTACTTTTTGAGTTCCCGTAGTACAAAGTTCACTATTTCTTCAGCTATGTTAACTTTCGCGACCATCTGCAGCCCTTTCCAGCCCGGTTGACTATTCACATCAACGATGCGTGGTCCATCTGGTCCTTCCAAAATGTCTACGCCAGCGATTTTGCAGCCAACAGCTTTAGCGGATTTTACGGCTATTTCCTCGAATTCTTTGCTGATTTTGGCTGGGGCAGGTTTTGCTCCTTGGCTATAGTTAGTTTTCCATCCTTTAGCTACTCTTCGCATCGATGCGACGACTTGGTTACCGATGACGAATGCGCGTATGTCTGAGTGTCCGTGGGGAACGAATTCTTGCATGTAGATTACGCCGTGGTGGAAGGTGATGGCTTTGAAGACTGTGTCGGCGATGTCTATGTCGTTTACGCGTGTGGCTCCTTGTCCGCGTGAACCGAAGATTGGTTTAACTACGACGTCGCCGCCAAGTTCATTGAAGGCCTTTAAGGCTTCGTTGACGCTCTCAGTAGCCAAGGTGCGGGGTACAGGAACACCCTCATCCTCGAGGATGGCTAAAACATCGTATTTGTCAACGCAATGCTCGATAGCTGTCGGCGGATTAACCATGTAGAAGCCTTGGCGCTCCAGCTTGTAGAGCATATCCATTCTGAAAACCAGTTCCTCAAGCGAACCCCGCCCAATTGGACGAATGATAAGCGCATCCAAATCGTCTAGGATGCTTGTTCCGTTAACTTTAAAGTAAGGCTTGTATGCAAGTCTCGCAACGAGGCGTGGAAAAGTGAAGCATTCGTATGGGATGCCCCGTCTAGTTAGTGCTTCTCGGACTTGCGTGCTGCTCCAAGCTTCCATATTACGCGTCATTATTCCAAATTTCAATGTAAATCTGTCCTTACTTTAGTCTTAGAACATGCTGAGAGATTGTGCTCTTAAAGTTTCTGGGAAGATGGAGAAAAATGGGAACTTCACAGTTCCGCTAAGCCAAAGATAAAATAAGCTATTTTCTGATTTTTCCTCTAAGTTCATAGGCAAGCGACATTACTGTTTCTTTATTTTTGCCTATCAAGTCACCGATGAATGCTCCTAAAACCAAGCAGATTGTTAGGGTTGTTGCGGCAAAGAAGTCTTCACCTAATGAACTTGCAATTTTAGAGATAACTCCAGTTGCATTAAAGGAAAGCACCATTGCAACCCAAATGCTGAAGCCAAAGATGGATGCTCCAACAAAAATGAACGTTGCTCGTTTATTGTAACCTGCGACAGTTCTAAACCCAATGTAGAATGCAAAGCCTAACACCGAAAGAATGCAGCCTAACATCAACAACTCTTTTTCCAGAGGAATCTGCGTTAAGACTCCATAGGCAAGAGTGAAAACAAGAATAATTAATGTCAAGGTTACCCAGTAAAATTTACTCTTCAAAAGGCTTACTTGTTTTAGTTGTGCCTTAGACTGGTTCTTCTTCAGCTTGCCCTTTTTAGGATGCGCCTTCGGATAAGTCTTAGGCATGAACCTTATGTCAAAATTAAGCACTTATTAATATTTCACAGAGTATCCAGCGAACTCTATGGTCTCTTTTTTTGCTGGATGAACCCAAAACTAACAATTAGAGAGATATGCCTTTAAGCGACTCGCAAGTTTTTTTCCAGTGTTGATGACCTGATGCGAGATATTGACGTAGACTCGATAACAGGCCTTTCAAGTGCAGATGTTTCGCGAAAGCTGAAAAGTGAAGGCTACAATGAACTTCCGTCTTCTGGAAAACGCAGCGTTTTCGCAATAATCTTTAGTGTCATTAAAGAACCAATTTTCCTGTTGCTTGTCGCCAGCGGCAGTCTCTACTTCATAATAGGCGATGTAACCGAGGGTCTGGTGCTCTTAAGTTTTGTCTTTGTCATCATCGGCATCACCGTTTATCAAGAGCAAAAAACCGAAAACGCATTAGATGCCCTCAAAAATCTATCCAGCCCCAGAGCCCTAGTAATTCGGGACGGAGAACAAAAAAGGATTCCCGGACGTGAAGTTGTTTCAAAAGATAAGCTTATCCTCTCAGAAGGAGACCGTGTGCCAGCAGATTGCCTCTTATTAACATGCAACAACCTGATGGTTGATGAGTCGCTTCTTACTGGAGAGTCAGTTCCCGTGCGCAAGGTTGCTTGGGATGGTATAGAGCAAACGTATCGACCAGGCGGCGACGATTTACCCTATGTTTATTCTGGAACATTAATCATTCAAGGTCAAGCAATTGCTGAAGCCCAAGCCACTGGACCAAAAACAGAAATGGGCAAAATCGGCACCGTTCTGCAGAAGGTTGAAAGAGACGAAACAAGGCTCAAACACGAGATCAGTCACATAGTTAGAAACAGCGCTACAGTTGGGCTTAGTCTATGTGCCATAGTAATAGTTGTCTATGGATTGACACGTTTTGATTGGATAGACGGTTTCTTAGCTGGAATAACACTGGCTATGGCAATTTTGCCTGAAGAATTCCCTGTTGTCCTCACTATATTCCTTGCTTTAGGCGCTTGGCGGATGTCAAAGAAAAAAGTGCTTACCCGACAAGTTCATGCAATTGAGAATCTGGGTGGTGCCACAGTTTTGTGCGTTGATAAGACAGGCACCTTAACACAGAACAAAATGTCCGTACAAAAATTATTTGCAAACGGCAAAGTATGTGAATTAAAGTCACCAATAGAGTTGCCTCCTGACTTTTCTCATGAATTAATTGAATTCAGCGTACTGGCATGCAAAAAAGACCCGTTTGATCCAATGGAAAAAGCCATAAGAAGTTTCACTGAGGGCGAGCTTGCAAAAACCGAGCATGTCCATAATGATTGGCAGATAGTTCAGGAGTATCCGCTTTCTCAGAAGCTACTTGCGATGTCCAACGTTTGGATTTCACCCAGCGGCGAAGACTACATAATAGCATCGAAGGGTGCACCGGAAGCTATAGCTGATCTTTGCCATTTTGATGACGAAAAAACAAAGGCGTTATCTGTTCATATTCAAGCAATGGCAAGAGAAGGCCTAAGGGTGCTTGGCGTAGCGAAGGCGTCTTTCAAGCAAACTGGATTACCACCTGAACAGCACGATTTTGTTTTTAGCTTTATAGGGCTTGTAGGATTCGCAGACCCCGTTAGACCAAACGTTGAGGGCGCTGTGAAGGAATGTTACAATGCAGGCATCCGCTTGGTAATGATTACAGGCGATTACCCATTAACTGCCCAGAATATCGGTCGACATATAGGCCTTAAATCTCCAGAAAACTGCATCACAGGGCTCGAACTCGAACAAATGTCAGATGAAGAACTGAAACTCCGCATTAAAGACGTCAATATTTTTGCTCGGGTTGTTCCTGAACAGAAACTTAGAATTGTAAATGCCTTCAAAAATGCAGGCGAAATTGTGGCAATGACTGGCGACGGCGTAAATGATGCACCAGCTCTTAAATCCGCAAACATTGGCATTGCCATGGGTGGACGAGGCACTGACGTTGCAAGAGAATCTGCATCAATGGTGCTTTTAGATGATGATTTTACTTCGATTGTTAGCGGAATCAGAATGGGTCGCAGGATTTATGACAACTTAAAGAAGGCTATAGCATACATTTTTTCAATCCATATTCCCATCGCAGGTATGTCTGTTCTTCCAGTATTGTTTGGTTGGCCTCTGATTCTGCTTCCAGTACACATCGTTTTCTTAGAGTTAATTATTGATCCCGCATGCTCAGTAGTTTTTGAAACTGAAGAAGAAGAAACCAACGTGATGAAGCGCAAGCCCCGCAGTATGGATAAAAAACTTTTCAACAGAGAAGCTGTTGTAGCGGCTTTCCTTCAAGGCTTTGTTGTTCTACTTATTGTGGTCTTAGTATTCGTTGTTTCTATTAATCGCGGGCTTGGTGAACCGACTGCTCGAACAATGGCGTTTGCAACCATAGTTACTGCAAATTTGGCGTTGATTCTGACCAACAGGTCTTGGGAACACACAATCATCGGAACAATACGCAAGCGAAACAAGGCTTTCTGGTGGATACTCGGGATAGCATCACTTGCTTTGGCACTCGTTATCTATGTCCCACAGCTCAGCAATCTGTTCCGTTTCAGCGCTCTTAGCCCAGTTAACCTCTTTATCTGTATCGGTGCAGGTTTAGTTAGTATAATATGGTTCGAAATATACAAAGCTGCAAAAATAATAGTTAACCGCAAGAATCCAACTGTAGAATGAAAAAAGCTCTAAACCTGTTTAAAGACAAAAATTTTAGCTACTTTATTCTTTCAAGCCGCAGAGTATTCAGCAGTAGCAGCAGGGTAACTCCATCGTCTCCTGAAGCCACTGTAAACCACAACGGCGTTAAACCCATCAAACCCAAAGCGCCCAAAATCAACTTTACAACCAATGAAGCAGCAATATTTTGCCTTGCAATAGTCATTGTTTTATCACTTAACTTTAGCAGATAAGGAATTTGGGCAAGCTCATCCTTCACTAATACGACGTCTGCTGATTCAAGGGCGACGTCAACTCCGCGTGCACCCATGGCTATTCCAACGTCGGAAGCAGCAAGCGCAGGAGCATCGTTAACACCGTCGCCAACCATTGCTACAAGCCCGCCTTTCTTTTTCATGTCTTCAATACAATCCAGCTTATCTTCAGGCAGCAGCCCCGCATACACATCGCTAATTCCTAATGACTTCGCAGTGTCCTTGGCAATTTCAGCGCTATCTCCAGTTAACATGGCGGTTTTTATGTTCAACCGCTTCAAGGTGGTAATGGCTTTTAATGCGTCTTCTCTAACTTCGTCAGCAATACAAACCGCGGCTAAACCTACTTTACCGACCGAGACACAGACAGCTGTGTGAATGTCGCCGGAAATAATTTCAAAGGCTTCTGTGCAATCACAGCCTAATTCACGCATGAACACCACGTTGCCAATCGCTACATGTTTGCCGTTTACTAAGCCGACTATGCCTTTGCCTGGAACCTCTACCACATCAGTAACTTTGACTTTGCTAAGGTCAACGCCTCGTTCCATAGCCTTTCGAACAATAGCTTGTGCTATAGGATGGTTAGAGTACTGGTCCAACGCTGCAGCGTATGTTATTGCTTCATCCTCAGCTCGGGAAATGTCAACGCGCCTTATCTCGTGCACTGACTGTCGTCCAAGCGTCAATGTACCTGTTTTGTCAAAAACCACTGATTTGACGCGAGCAAGTTTTTCGATGAAGACGCCTCCCTTAATTATCACTCCCCTTTTTGCAGCAATCGTTATTGCGATGAAGACGGTTGCGGGAACAGAGATAATAAATGCGCTTGGGCAAGAGACCACAAGTAGGATGAGGGAACGGTAAAACCACGTTCTAAAACCTCCGCCGACTAGGTAAGGCAAGGCTCCAGCAGTGAAAACTGCAAGAGCAATCACGATGGGCACGTAAATTCTGGCAAATCTGTCAACCAACCGCTCTATCGTCGCTTTTCTCTTCTGAGACTCCACCACAAGCTGAACGATGCGTGAAACCAAAGTTTCGGTGGCTTTCTTGGTAACCTCAATCTTGAGGACACCAGTCGTGTTTAGGGTGCCGGCGAATACGCAGTCATTTACTTTTTTAGGCACAGGTACAGATTCACCCGTAACCAACGCTTGGTCAACATGCGAAAAACCATCAATCACGTTGCCATCTAACGGTATTCTTTCTCCAGGTTTGACAAGCAAAATCGCTCCTGTGTCAACTTGGTTAACATCCACACTTTTCTCTTGCCCCTCCTCTAAAACACGGGCTTTTTCAGGAATAACCTTAGATATTTTCTCAACTGTCCGCCTTGCTCTGTTCTGGATGTATCCTTCAAAGTACTCGGCTAAACAGTAGAGGAACAGCACAGTGGCAGCTTCAAAACGGTAATCAAGGAAAAGAGCGCCTAAACCCGCAACCGCCATCAGAAACTCTACGCTGAAACGCCTCTCCAAAACCAGCTCCTTTAAGCCGACAACTCCAATGTAAATAGCCGCCGTCAGAACCGCAACGTAGTAGAAAATCAAGGATAAAGTTGCAGGAACGTTGAGGATTGGCATGGTGAAGCCAAGCAGCAAACCCTTAGCAAACAGGTCCAGTAAACCGCTGACAAGAATGGTTACGCCCAGCCAAACCGCAAACCCAACTAGCACTACCTTGTTGTCTTCTTCTCCTGTTACGGTTGTTTTTTTCTCTGGCTTCTCTTCGCACGTACCCATTTTCTCAATCCAAAATTCCCTGAAAACTGCTCGCTTACTAATTATAAAATAGGCTCTTAATAAAAAGAAATCTGTCAGCGTCTGTTGCGGGTGGGGTTTTGCAAAATAATAAAAGGCAACTCAAACAAAATAAGGTTTGGCAAATATGCAGAAAAAAGTATTTTCAGCAATCGTTATCCTGGCGCTCTTAACTTCAGCGGCTTTTAGCCTTCAAGTTTCTTCCGTTGTTTCAGCCAATCTTGAAGGGTCAATTCCAGCGTTATCCATGCCCATTGAACACGTCAACTACACCATCACACGCATCAACGGTACCTTATGGGCGAAAATTGATGGAAACTACCCAATCTACATCCAAAATCAATCGGTTTTTAACGGCGACTTGCCGATGGTTTACCCAATGCCGCCTGGAACAACCAACATCCATGTCACGTTAGGCGACCAGGAACTCATCTGGAGCAACTACACCCAATCATATCCCGACGCTCTGCATCACACTGCCATCGGCGACTGGTGGATGATCTACAGCGTGCTTAGAAATGTTTCAGATTTTTTCGTCCTAAAAATCCATTATGAGCATCCACTTGAAATGGTTAATGGGAGCTACATGTTTCTCTACGACCTAAACATCAGCCCATACCTATCCCCGCAAAGCACCAACTCCACCGCATACTTCACAGTCCACATAGAAACCAACACCACCAGCCTGCGCGCCTATACCACGGAAACTGACACCAAATGGAACCCCATAAACTACACAACCACTACAGAAGGCTCCACAAATTTCGTTGAAATCCAAATGCATTCCGAATATGACATACCTCTGCAGGGCGATTTAGTTGTGGTTTTCTCGGATGCTGAGCAAGTGTTGGAATTGTCAACCTGGATTATTCCTGTTTTTGTCGATGTTGTTTTGATTGGGTTGCTGCTTTACGTTAATAGAAAGACGATTCTTTCAGCTTTGTCTTCAAGAAAAACAGCTAAGACAGAATTTTCGTTTGCTTTTTTATCTTGGTGTTTTTTGATTTGCGTGGGTCCAGCAGGATATTTTTTGTAGCTTGGTGGTTCCTCGAACCAAAAAGTGGAGTTTTTCTCATTTTGTTTTTCTCCAGCTAAAGGGCATGGACAAGTTGAGTTTAAAATCTTTTTGTTTTTCATAGGTTTTTGGGGTAGTACAGCAAGCCTTAAGGCTGTTTCTCGATTGGATTCGTCAGAAAAAGCAAGGAATGTAATCCCGAATTTTGAAGCGCACGCATAAACCATCCGCGACCATTTGCGCCTTCGCCAAATCCAATTCAGGCAGCCGCACTACCGTAACCTCAACGTCAAGCACCAACTTGGTTCTGCGAATAAAATCCATCACCGCCTCGTAGGCATCTGGAAACGTGGGCTTGCAAATCTCCACGTAAGTTTCTCTGTCTCCAGCGTTCAAACTAACGCTAACCTTGTCAAAGCCAGCTGCCTTCAACTCAGCCGCAACATCCCTACCAGGATTCAAAGCGTAACCGTGCCCGTTCGTATCTAAACGAATTTGCAGCGGTCTCCCATAATGCTGCCTTACCCACCTTGCAACCTCAAGAAGCACATCCAGCCGTTCTATTGGTTCGCCGAAGCCGCAGAAAACTAGGCCATCCCAACTTCGCATGTGCAAAACTTCGGCAAGCTCAATTATAATTTGGGCGACGCTGGGTTCTTTTGTGAGTTTTAGGTTAAAGCCACCAACGCCGCGCCTGTAGCGTTTGAGACAGAAATAACAGCTGTTTGAGCACTGGTTGGTTATGTTTAGATAGAGTGTGTTGTCTATCCAGTAAACTGTCCTTGCTTTTTCTACCGTCATACTATGTCCCAGCACTTGGAATGGTTTATGTTGCAGCCTAAGAAAAACTATGCTCTATGCCACTGAATTTCATCATGCTAATGGCTCCAAAAAACAACAATAGCACCTGCCCCCTTAGAGATTTGTAAAATCTTGTTTAGAACAAATAAAAACTTTGAAAATTTAAAGTACAAAAAAGAAAAAGAAGATTATTTTCTATTTATTCAGTTGTGCTTTCTTCGCTTCCGTCTACTTGGGGGGTTTGGTCGTTGTCCGCTGTCACTGTTTCCGAATGCGCCTGCTGAGGCGCTTCTGAAGGGTGGGCATGAACATGGGCCTCCTCCACCAAAATACTGCTAACTGGTTCAATTACTGATTCTTCTTCTAGGACTTTTTCAAGGGTTGTTTCAACTGGAGCTTGCTCTGTTACTTCGAAGGCTTGGAGCGGAGCTTCAACGACTGGTTGTTCTTGGGCTGTTTCAGCAGCTGGTTCGATTGGGGCAACTGCTTCTACTGGAGTTTCAGCTGCAACTATTGGAGCTTCTTCTGCTACGGCAGTTGGTTGCTCAATTGGAGCTGCTTCAGCTATGACTGGCGCTTCGGCAACTATTTCTTGAACTGCTGGTTCAATGATTACGACTTCAAGAGCTGCTTCTGTTATTATTTCGGCTGTCTCTGGTTCAGCGGCAATTACTGGGGCTTCTTCCACTGGGGCTGCTTCTAGGATTGGAGTTTCAACTGCTAGAGCCTCAACAATTGGGGCTTCCTCAACTGGGGCAGTTTCAACTGGGGCTATCTCTATTGGAGCGGCTTCTTCAACAACTGGAGCTGCTTCTGCAAATGCTTCTATTGGAGCTGCTTCAACTATAACTAGAGTTTCGATTATTGGAGCTGTTTCAGCCGGAGTTGCTTCTGCTGAGGCAGTCTCGATTGGGGCTTGCTCAATCGGAGAGGTCTCAACTGGAGCTTGCTCGATTGGAGCTGCTTCTTCAACCACAACTGCGGGAGCTACTTCGACGATTGCTGCGGGTACTTCAACTGGAGTTTCAATCACTGGGGCTACTTCGACTACGAGAGTTTCTTCAGCTGGAGCTTCAACTGCGGGAGATTGCTCAATAACTGGCGTGCTTTCAACAACTGGAGCGGTTTCAATTGGGGCTTCGATGGTGGCTTGCTCAACTTGAGCTTCCACTTGGGCCTCTAAAGGGGCCGCTTCTGCCGGGGCTGCTTCCGCCTGTATTGTTTCAACTGGAGCTTCTAGTGGGGCAGTTTCAACTGGCGCTGTTTCAACAATGACCGGTTCGATTGGAGCGGTTTCAATTGGGGCCTCTAAAGGGACCGTTTCTACTGCCGCTGGCTGGGCAATTGGAGCTTCAATTATTGGGGCAACGGGTTCGATTGGAGCGGTTGGAGCTTGGATTGGTTGTTCTGTGGGGAAAATTTGGTCTATTGCTTGTTTTATAACGCCTAGTTCGTTTCTTGTTGTTTCGAGAGTTGTTGAGAGGAGGTTTATTTCTCGTCCGTAGCTTTCTTCGTCTATTTCTCCAACAACATGTTGGATTTCGTAGTTAGCGAGAAGCATTTCTAATGATTTAAGTTGAGTTTCTAGCTCCTGGGTTTTTGCTTGCATTTTTGTTGCGAGATCTTGTCGTTGACTTTCGATTTCGGTTATTGCCGAATTGATGTCGCCGGTGAAAGAGTCGCGTGTTGATTGCGAGATTTTGCCTGTTACAAAAAGGTTGTCTAAGGCTTGCTTCTTTTTCTCAGCTATTTCATATTCTTCATTTAATCGTTTAAATGTATATTTCCATGAAATCACTTTTAGGCACCATAGCTCCCTACGGTAAAATAAGAGTTAACGTTTGTTAACATGCCCATATATCGCTAACTATTAAGAATAATGGTTTATGCAGAAAAATGGAAATTTTAAATTAAAAATGGATTGGTATTGTGAGGGGGTATGTATATTAATAGTGAAATTTTTCTTGAAATTAAGGTGGTTAAAATGACATTTCTATGTAAACTATCACTTGTAGAATTGCATATTATGTAGCTATACATGGAAAGCAGTTGAGTAGTTTTGAGCGGTTTTTTTTTGGCGCGGTTAGTTTGCGGGTTTTTGAGGCGTTCATTTTGTTTATACTTTTCTTGGTTTGTTATAACTTATTATTCTAAATCCGAATAAGTCTTATATATCTAAACACGAATAAACAATAATGAGCGTGCAAAAACATGGTAGCATTAACAATAACAGTAAATGGAGAAAAATCCGAAGCAAGAATAATCAAAAAAATGCATGAACGAGTAATCAAAAGCTTCATGGATACAATAATAATGGCTGAACTACAAAACGGCCCCATAAGCGGATACGACGTAATATCGTTCATACACAATAAATTCGGCTTCCTCGCCAGCTCAGGCACAGTTTACTCACTGCTCTATTCGCTTGAGCGAAATGGGTTAGTTGAAGGAATCTGGATTGAACGAAAAAGAGTCTACAGACTCACCGAAAAAGGCGCAAAAACAATCGCAACCATACTCAACTCACAAGACAAAATCAAAGGCTTCATGACAACAATCCTTAGAGCCCAAACAACCCATTAACAGTTTCTTTTTATCGCTAAACCAATAGAAATACTAAAAAACCCCTTCGTGTTTTCCTATCAGCCGCAACGAATCTTTGCGGGTCCGTAGCTCAGTCAGGCTAGAGCATCGGACTTTTAATCCGAGGGTCGCGGGTTCAACTCCCGTCGGACCCGCCAAAATTCGCTTTGTTTTTTGGACCCTTCAGTTCTTTAGAATCCGTTTTCCGCAAGGTAGAAAAAGGAGCGTTCACCGACTTACAATTATGCCAAAACCTGATCCAACGCAAAAAACAAAAAAGCAGCGGTGCCTCTGGCTGGATGAATTAAGCACCAAACAAGCAAGCCCAAGCCGCAAAAGACGACGCAATCGTAATTTTTCCCATTGGAAGCGTCGAGGAACATGGCGACCCCCTGCCTCTATGCACAGACAGCATCCAACCCGAATACATTGCTTTGAAAGTAGCTGAGAAAACAGGGTGTTTTGTTGCTCCCTCGCTGAGGTATGGAATTTGTAATGCAGGCGCAATTTTGCGGGCACAATAACGATTGAATTTGATACATTTTACAGGATGGTTCATGAGATATTGTCCGAGTTGATCCGTAACGGTTTTAGAAGAATCATCGTGCTTAGCGGTCATGCGGGCAATTCTCATATGGTTGCGCTTCGGCTTGCAGCACAAGACATCGTCATAAAAAAAGATGAGGCGAAAGCGGAGAAGAAAACTCGGATTATGGTTCTATCAGATTACGACTTTGCAAAAGAATTAACACCTAAATATGCTTCAGAAAAAGATGGGCACGCAGGCACACTTGAGACATCCCGGGTAATGTCAATTAAACCTGAGCTTATCAAAGCGAAAGGTTCCTCTAGCTTCCCAGAGATGCCACGTTTCGAGGTTGTTGCGCACCCTGAACTTTACTTTCCCAGCGGAGTCAACGGTGACCCCACAGCAGCATCTGCAGAAAAGGGACAAAAAATAAACGAGTACATAATTGAACAGGTCGCAAAATTAGTGTAGACCATTAAGGAATAAGCAACTTACCCCATTTAGGATTGGATAACAAAGAAAAAGAATAGTGATAAATGCCTTAGCGTTTGTTTATTTCTTTGGTTTTGCGGGAGCTTTAGAGGCAGCGCTTTTTGCTGATGCTTTAACAGGTTTCATGGGGTCCTCGCAACAAATAAGTTCGCATGTTTCGTCGCATTCACATGGATTTTCAATCAAAACAACAAGGCCGCATTCATCACACTTATACTGTTCACCTTTCTTTTTTGCCAAAAAATCACCTTCTAAAAAGCCGATACATAATGAATTGTCTTCTAAAAATACAAGAATTTCTGGAAAAAGCACATTTTAGACCCAGTAACTCAATCTATCAAAATTAAACATTAAATTTCCATGAGTCAAACCTGCCTACAGAAAAAACCAGTAAACATCAAACTGCAAGCATATTTCACTGATATTTTCGGTTTTTGCATGGATAACTCCGGAAAGTATGATCATATGAGGCCGTCTGAAACAAAGCTTGTATGTTAAACAGTAGAGTTAACGGCTGATGGATGGAGTATGAAGGGAGCAATAGTATTCCTCGTAGTATTTGCAATAGTTCTCGTCGTTACCTTAGCATACATATCGATTCCGCCTGGAAAAGCCATATATCGAGCAGATCTGCCCAACACAGAACAATACACCTCAACCTACGCAATAGCTGGTACCAACGCCTTCGCGTTAATAATCGCTGTTTTCAACGGCGTCATCTACGCGTTCGTAGCTTGGCTAATATTCACGTTAGCGACGTGGGGCAGCAGGAAAGACAAAAACCAGCAGAAAGTAGTCGTCATCGTAAACAACCAAACCACATCATCACCGCCACCACCCCAATAATCACGTGGCAGCAAGCCAAACCCACTAATTTTTTCTCCTATAAATCAGCGTAGAGCGTTCATAGAACAGAAAAAGTTTAAAGGTTAAAGAAAAGATAAATAGTTAGTGATTTTATGCAGTTTTTTACGGTTACAGACCAATATAGCGTTAAACATAAGGTTCTTGTTGTGTCCTTAAGCCAAAGAGATGACTCAGCTCGTTGGACAATGCGAGAAATGTATGCCCTCAATCTACGTTTCATCCATGATACAAATTGGGCACCCCTACTTGATCGTGAGTTTTGGCAGCGACGCCTGGAAAACAGGCATAGCTCTTGACGAGGAGTCAGAGGATGGGCATAGAATTGGGGATGAATTAGAGCTTGGAGACATTTTAAACGTGATTTTAACTTCAGATGCGAAGGCGTTGAGTGCTTCAAAAGAACGGGTCTACATGAATGTGCCTTTAGAATCTGTTTTAGCTTTCAGCGTCTTATACACTGCAGACATCGCCGAGAACTACGCATTGTTCAAAATGATTAAGCAGCCCAAAGCCGAGTAGCCAGGTGCTATTAATGCATGTAACGCAGGAACCAATCAGTTGAAAACTTTGCAACTTGTTCAAGCTTGCCTGGCTCTTCAAAAAGATGCGTTGCCCCAGGAATAATCACTAGTTTCTTTTCAGAAGCTATCATTTGATCCATGGCTTGTTGGTTTAACTCAATCACTTCTGCATCCAAACCGCCCACTAGCAAAAGAGTCGGCGCAACCACTCTGGGCAAGTATTCTCCTGCAAGATCAGGGCGTCCTCCACGCGAAACCACAGCCGCAATCTCATTTGGAAGTTTTGCAGCCGCAATCAAAGCCGCAGCCGCCCCTGTACTTGCGCCAAAATATCCGAATGCTGACTTCTTTGTTGGAGGGTCATTTCTAAGCCATTCGGTTGCTCCAATGAGGCGCTCAGCAAGTAAGGGTATATTGAATCGGTATTCTGCTGTTACAACGTCTGTTTCTTCCTCTTTCTGAGTTAGAAGGTCAAAGAGTAATGTTCCAAGGTTTGATTTGTTGAATTCTTTTGCTACATACATGTTTCTTGTGCTAAACCTGCTGCTGCCGCTGCCATGCGCAAACAACACAACTCCTTTAGCTCCAGGCGGCAAAGTCAAAGTGCCCTCTACTTCCACACCGCCCACCGGAATTTTTATTTCCAATTTTTTGTGAATCATACAATCACCATTCCTGTTGATTTTCGCGAAGGTTTTTGCTTGCTTTCCCGTAGCAGCCGTACAACTTCTTCATCGGGAACTTGGGTGAAATCAGCGAAGAATTCGCCTATAGCCTGGAAATATTCAGGTGTGTAGAGGCATACAACTCGGTCGGCAATTTTCTTGAGCTCTTCAATGGTTGAAGGCGGACCCACGGGAACTGCGACTGTAACGCTGGCGGCGCCCCTGTTTTTCACTGAAGCCAACGCAGCTTTCATAGTGGAACCTGTAGCTATCCCATCATCCACAACGATCACATCAAGCCCCTTCAGGTTTGGATAAGACGTGTCTTGCCTATACAATTTTAGCCTTCGCTGGATTTCCTGTTTTTGACGTTCAATTTCTTCCTTAATGTATTCCCGGTTGACGCCCAAATATCTGGTCAAGTTCTCGTCTAGGATTGCTGTTCCATCTTCAGCAACAGCGCCGATAGCTAACTCGGGATTATCTGGTGCACCGATTTTACGGGGAATAATCACATCTAACGACAGGTTAAGCGATTTAGCAATCTCATAGCCCACGACTACGCCGCCTCTGGGAATAGCCAGAACAATTCCTTTCTTGCCAGAAAAATCCTTCAACTCTGAAGCTAAACGTTTGCCCGCGTCAACACGATCACTAAAAAAAGCCATTTGTATTCCTCAAAATCTCTGTTAAAATAATAAGTAGGTTGAAATATAAAAAGTGGTTGAGTGCAACCTAAAGCAAGCGCTTGATTTGACAAAATACATGACTCCTATGGAAAGATTTGGGAGTATTTAGCGGTTCAACTCTGTCGCCTAGCACTTGGACATGGCAACTTGAGCTTCGTGGTTCCTTCAGTCACTACAACAACCGAGATTCACTTTAATGTTGGTTCAACCGGAACTTTCCAAATAGATAACGCGACGTTAACGGATCCATTTGTTTTTTTGGGTAAAGGATAAGTTATTTCAAACGAACTAGGATTGTATTACGGTGACCAAGAATGGAAATCATAAACGTACGCTTACCCGACAAATTAACCCAAGACATAGACAAACTCGCCAAAAAACACAGCCTCACCCGTTCAGAAGTCATTCGCCAAGCATTAACTATATACTTGCACATAACAGAAAACATCGGCACAATGCTAAGACCCATAGTTTTCCAAGTGAAACCCGCCCAAATAACCTACACACGAAGAGGCGACGTCTCAATCCTAAAAGTTCCCACAGGACACGCTATCGTTGCGGGCTCAACCTCAAGCGGCGCCGTTGGACCTAAAGAACTCGACAAAGTCAAAGTTGACGGGCGCGTTTTGGGGAAGTTTTTGGCAAGAGTTGCATTAATGGATGTCACGGCAACAGGCGCATTCCCTGTTCTACTGTCAGTTACGTTAGGCGTAGAAAAGGAGCCAACAGGCAACGCCATACTCGAGGGAATTCGGCGTGAAGCCAGAAGTATAGGTCTTGACCCCAACCAAGTGTTAATGGAGAATACAGAGGACAATTTTGAAACCGTGCAGACTGGCGCTGGATTAACCGTGGTTGGCTTTGCAAATCAGGAGGAACTCAGGCTTGGAAAAACCTTACCCGGCGACTTGATAGTTGCAATCGGCAAACCAATGGTCGGAGACGAAGTTATCGCGGCGGAAGAACACGGCGAAATTGCTGACCTCAAAAACGTCACCCAGCTCTCACAGAGAAAGTACGTTCATGATATTTGGCCTGTTGGAGGAGTCGGGATTGCCAGCGAAGCAAGAATGATGGCATATGGAGTTGGTAGGCAACTGAAACTTTGCGATGTGAAAGAGTTGGATTTGAATAAGTCAGCAGGTCCCGCCACGGTTGTTCTTGCCACGATCGACAGGGAGAAGCTCGAGGATTTAGTTTCGTTGATTCCTAAACCAATCAATGTTGTCGGCGAAATACTCTAGCGAAAAAAGAATTACTTTCTGATGCTCTTTAGCATGAGTCCGTTGCGGTCGATTTCTCCGCTACGAATCCGCGTTGTAGAGATTGGAACGTTGTTTTCGGCGGGAACCATGTTTACAGCAACTATTTCAAGGGGCGCAAGCCCTGCACCTTGCCGTTTTTCATTAATTTTTTCGGCGGTCTTCTGGGTTTCTTTGCTTACAACCAGCGCTTCCAAGCCTTTCCCCGAGATGGTTAAGCCAAACGGATCATTCAACTGCACTATTTCTGCCCTTCCGAGCCAACCCAGTTCTTTCAGGTAAGTTTCGAGTTCTTTGCGTCTTTCATTGTATGATGCGGTTTCGTGGGGTTTGCCCATTTTTGAGACAAACTCGTCAGAGGACAAGCCGATTACAACTTTGTCGCCGACTTCGAAGGCTTTGTCAAGTAAGGTTTTGTGTCCTCTATGGAGTTTATCGAAGGTTCCGCCGACTGCGACTTTCTTGAATTTTTTCATTTTAGTAGCCTAACGCCTTGAAAATCGATCTTGCTGACTGTTACTTGTTGTTGGGGCAAGGTTTGCTTAAAAGCTTCTGCTACCGCTTCAGCGTTCTCTTCATGTACTACGGCGTGCACGACTTCGCCTATCATGTTCTGGGCTGCACCTACCGCACCAGCCTTCTTAGCTAAATGTACTAGTTGACGGGTGTTTTCAGTTGCGAACCCTACTTTCTCCGAGAATTCCCAGCAGCAATCAAGAAAATTCTCCAAGCTTGGCTCTGAGAGTATGGCTTCTAAGGTTTTTTTGCCATACCGGTTTATCTCCTGTTTTCTCTGTGGCGATGACAGTACTGGTTTTTTAGGGATGTTGGATTTGAAAAAGCCTGCTACCACCATGTAGTCGGGCGTTATCGGTATGCGGTCGATTTGGCAGATGCCCGGGGCGCCTGGTTCAACAACGAGCACGCAGCCACCGCTAAACGTTAAGGAACTTACAGTGCCTAAACCTGTTTGACACTGGATTTCGGCAACATGCGCTATTTTGCCAATCTGATTATAAGTCAATGGCAAACCCAAAGCTTCCCTGAGCGCCAAACCAGCTGTCAATGCGCCTCCAGCGCTGGTGCCAAACCCCGCTCCAACTGGCACATCAATCTGATGTTCAACCGTGACAGCATATTTTGCCGTTGTCATAGCCAGAAGCGCCTCTATTACATGTTTTGTTGTTTTTGCTTCTGCGGAGGGTTTGGAATTGATGAAAATGTTGATGTTGTTTCTTTCCGCTTCTTTCGCGGTGACAGCCGTTTGGACACCTTTTTCAAGTCCGAAACCTCCACCTCTAGCGCCAACTCTCTCTAAATCAACAATCGGTTTGCCATCTTGGGTATCGTGGATTTCAAAGAAACTGGAAATTGCCGCTGGCGCAAAGGCCTTAGCTTTTCTCAACGTTTGTCACTTGGTTTTCCTTACGTTTCAAGCTTGGGAATGCCCTGTAGCATGCTTTAATTATTGGTGGTCCCGCAAGCAGAATAAATGGGAGTTCTGTGGCGAAAGTCCACACGAAAATGGGAAGAACGAGGGAAGCTGGAATTGGACCAGCAGTGAAGTAGGATAGGAAAAGCGGACTGACAGCGTACACGGTAACTGAAAGTAAACCAGCACCTGCTGCTTGCCCGATTACGGCTGCTATGGCATAACTTCTCCATTCTTTCCAACGGATTGCAACCGCAGCAATAATGGCTAAACTCAGAATCACGGTTAATGTGAAGGCAAGAAGGAACCCTTCAGTTGACAAACCTGTTAAGACTGTGAAGTCTGGGAGAAAAATTATCGCAGGCAAAAGCAACGCAACAGCTGCAACAGTTACGGCCGCAAGGGCTTGTTTTAGGCTTATGTTCCTATGTGCTAGGTACCCGATTAAGAAGAACAGGATAAAGTTTGGAGGTACCCCAGCTGCGAGGCTTAGAAGAGGGATGCCGTGGACAAACATGTCTCTGATGAAAATGCCGATGGCTCCGCTGATGCCGCCCACCCAGGGACCATATAATGTGGCGAAAACCGCAGGTATTAGAACTGCGGGTAAAAATCCGATTCCTAGAAAACTGAAATTTGCAGTTAATAGGCCAAACGCAGCATAAAGCGCTGCACATATTCCTATGACGGCGACATCTTGAGTTTTCAATCGTTATCCCTTAAGTTAAACTGAAAAGAGCCATTTAAGCTCCAATTAAGCCTTCCGTATATAACGTTTAAACATGATTAAACGGAACGCAAAAAAACTCTGAAACAACGATTATTCATTTGGGTACACAGAAAATTGAAGAAAGTTTTTGATTATTTCTTGTGCCGTTTGATTCTTTCTTGCCGCTGCGTCTTCTTACGCCAATCTTTCTTCCGCTGAGTTTGCATGGAGAATCTTTCTTGGCGGGGAACATCCAGCTTTCTGAAAGGCGCCATATTACTGTAGAATGTTTCAAGATCCATTTTGTTCTCTTTTAGGTCTTGAATGTTCTGGTTTAACTCGTTTTTTGCCTGAGCTTCATTTGCCTTGTCAAAAGCTTCCTCATAAACAAGGTATGCGGCATGAAACGGAAAATTCGAGGTATCATCGATTAAAAGTTTCTCTATTTTTGGGGATGGTTCAATATTGTTGTTTTGCTCGTTCGGTTGTTCAGTCATGTTTATCCGTCTTTTGAATAGTGCAATCATTGTTTTTCACCCTTTTAAGGATGTGCCTAATTTTGTGGCAAAAGACCCTTTGCTTACTTTAACGCTCAGGGTAAAACTGCACCCCGCCTTTTCTATAGCGATGGGGAGTTGAGTTGTTTTCTAATTTTTTGGGCGTCCGTCTCCAGTTCTTCTTGGAGACGTGGACTTGAGAAGTCACGATAAGCCTTGCCGTGTGCAAATCCCTCATGCGGCTTCATGGGAATAACATGAACATGCAAATGAAAAATTACTTGCCCAGCTGCCCACCCATTATTCTGAACAATCCTAATTCCTTCAGCAGACACAGCATCCCTGACCGCAACTGCAACCCGCTTAGCAATCTTAAACAGGTATGCCGCTTTCTCCTCGGGAATTTCATAGATGTTTTCGTGGTGTTTTTTTGGGACTACAAGCGTGTGTCCTTCGTTTACGGGGCGATTGCTCAGAAAAGCCACCACTTGCTCATCCTCGTAGACTATGTTTGCAGGCGCTTGTTTACTGATTATTTGGCAGAACACACATTCGGACATGGAGTCATATCCTTTCAGCGGTTTGTTGGTAGGATATAGCTTTAATAGAATTTAGCCAGTCAATAATACTTTATGGAAACATTAGTCGACGACATTGGCAGTTTCCCATTGCCAACTGAAATAAAAAGAGAAACCTATAGCCGAGCGTATGAACTTGCAAAAGAAGCCATAACCAACCACCAAGACCCCTCAAAAGACGAATTTACAAACAAAAACTTCTATGAGGTTGTTCTGGATTCATTCAGGAAAAAACTGGCGACTGGCCTAGATGTGGTTAATTTTCCACAGCATTACAGCGGCATAAAACAAGTCGGCGATGCCGTTCATGAAGCAATGGAGAAAGGCTCTTTTATTGTTGATCAAGAAAAGGCATTTCTCCCAGAAATAAACGTTATAAATCAAGAAGCTAAACGTCTTAGTGAAGAAGTTGGCAAAAAAATAGAGTTGCGAGTCTCCATGTTTGGTCCAATTGAGCTGTATTTGGCTGAGGTTGGCGCAACAGCTTTCCCCGATGTGCTCGACGGATTTGCCCAAACAATAAATCGCTTCGCAAAAAACAGCATCTTAAACACCAAGTACATTGAAACAAAGGTGGTTTCCATCGATGAACCCAGCCTCGGCCACAGCAGTTTCTCAGGCACCCCAGAGTTAATTCGTGAAGCGCTGGAGAAAGCCTATGATTTTCAAGGGCCCACCAGGCAGATTCACCTGCACTTTGCATCAGGAGTACACGACCTATTAGCGGTGAAGGGTCTTGATGTATTATCGTTTGAGTATGCGGCTTCACCGAAAAACATCGATGCAGTTCCCAAAAGTGTGCTGGAAAAATCTGATAAGCAAATCCGCGTTGGCATCGCCAGAACAGACATTGACGCTATATATGCTGAACTCTACGAGAAAGGCGTTACCAAACCGTCAATAGAACAAATCGTTGAATCTACGCAAACCATGCGTAAACGGTTTGAGTTTGCTAAAGAAAAGTATGGCGAGCGGATGACGTTTACGGGTCCAGACTGCGGTTTGGGAAGTTGGCCCAACCAAGATGCAGCTGCTTTGGTTTTGAAGCGGTCGGTTGAAGCAGTGAAAACCGCTTAGCTGCCTACTCTTCGCCTTTTTGCTCCACAATCCACGCCATCAATTCCTCGGACAGTTCGTCTCTTTCAGTAACCACTTCAATGAGTGTGAAACGTTTTTGTCCCTGAGCATCCTGCAGCGCCCTGTACAATTGTTCGCAGCTTTCACATCGATATCCTTTTCCTCCCCAAAGCTCAGCCATTTGTGCATAGGGCCAGTTAACGAGTTCGTTGAATCGGGCGGAAGGATAGAAAAGTTGCTCCATGCCCCAACGCCTGTTGTTTATGACGACAAATATTGGGTTTATTTTGTATTTTGGGCAATGGCAGATTTCTTGCCCGGTCATCTGAAAACCGCCGTCACCCACAAGCACGAGAGGTCGCTTCTTGGTTGCGAGAGCGTAACCGATGGCTGCTGGAACTGCAAACCCCATAGTGCCATAAAAGGAAGGCGCCATCACCGTTGAAGCTTGAATGTTCAATGTGGCAAAGAGACAGTCGCCCGTGTCCGCGATAAGAGGCATTTCACCAAACTCGCCAAACAACCAGTTCACTGCGTCAATGACTTCTTCCATCACAAGAGACTTAGCCGTGAACTTGCAAACACGGTTTACTTTCAATGATACCCTAGCGGGTAATTCTAGATTTTTCTTTTGCATCTCGACTTTGCAAAGCTCAACAACTAACGCTTTGAGAGGCACATTCACAATGGTTTGGTCTTCAGCGTTGACTTCCCCAGAAAAACACCAAATGATTTCGCCTCTTTTTGTCGCTGTCAATTTTGCTCCTAAATTCACGTCTGAAAGCATCTCACCCAAAACTAAGACTAAATCAGACTCTGCCACAAGTTTCCCAGCAGCTGGGTTACCTGCAACGCCCAAGTAAGTTCCAAAGAAGTTTGGGTCATCAGGGGAGATGTGGTCTCGGGCAAGCACTGTTGAGACGACGGGCAGGTTGAGTTTCTTGGCGAACTGTAGGATTTGCGGCTTTAAATCGAACCTGTCAGATTCTATTCCCGCCATAATGACTGGTTTTTGGGCTTGCAGTATTCTTTGAGTAATTATGTTTTTGGCTTTTGCGAGGTTTTCTTCATCTACCGTTAAGGTTGAGGCTGGCGTTTTGTTTGCGCTGCCGATTTTTTGGTTTACTATATCTGCTGGAAGCTCAATGTAGACTGGAAGCATGTTTTCTTCGCAGGTAGCTAAGGCTTTGGAGATTTTGTCCGCTGCAGTCTGTGGATCATCCAGTATTACAGCTTGCGCTGTGATTTCTGAGACAGCGTTAAGCAGGGAGCTACAGCTTTTTATGGTATGATGCAGAAAAAAATCTTTAGTTCTTGCGCTCAGAGGCGGACTGCCTGCAACCATGATTAGGGGTGTTTTCTCGGCATAAGCGCACGCCACCGCATTGAGCGTGTTCAAGACGCCTGGCCCATAGGTCACCACTGCTACGGCGGGCTTCCTTAAGGCTCGAGCGTCAGCTACTGCGGCGAATCCCACAGCGGGTTCATGAGAGAAAGTGCAGAGTTCTATGTCGGCGTCGTCTTCGAGTAGCTTGAAGAATTTGATTATCATATCGCCGGGAATCCCATACACCCTTTTTATTCTCAAGCGTTTTAGTTCCTCAAGAAGATATTCGCCGACTGTAAGGCTTTTTTCTGTCATAAATTAGTCCCACAGCAAATTTCCTTGAACAAAAATTTAATGTTGACTGAACTGGAAAAAAGAAGAAAAAATCTTCTTACTCGGACGGTTGCTCTGATGGCGCAGGTGGGAGTGTTTTCTTCTTTGCCATAGCCTGTTGCGCCTGGGTTAAGTCTTTGAAGCCGAAGGTTCCAACTGGAGGCCAACCTGCTTCAGGCATAACTGCGGGCACTAACATGATTGTGTTTGTTTGTGACTGCTGACCTAACTCGTAGAGAATGTTCATCCACCTAAGCCTTAGACCTTCTGGGCTTGCCTCGTACATTTTTGCTGCTTCAATCATTTTTCCCGCTGCCTCAAACTCAGCTGTAGCTAAGGTAACTCTTGCCATGCGTTCACGTTCAGCCTGAGCTTGACGACTCATAGCATCTTGAAGATTGGCCGGTATTATGACGTCTCGGACTTCAACAGCTGTGGCTTTTATTCCCCAAGCCTCAGTTTTTTCGTCGATGATTTCACGCAGGTGCGCGCCGACTTTTTCGCGTTCAGCAAGCAGTTCGTTTAGGCTGACTTTGCCGATGACTTCCCGAAGAGTTGTTTGCGAGGCTAATTGAGTGGCTTGGTAGTAGTTTTCTACTTGCAGCACCGCTTTTTCCAAATCCACGGGTTTCATGTATAGTACCGAATCTACGTTTACAGGTACGTTGTCTTTGGTCAGGGTGGATTCGGTGCGGAACTGTATGGTGTCTAGTCTTGTTGAGATTTTCATGGGTGCCCTGTCGATTAAGGGAACAAGGTAAATGATTCCGGGACCTTTCAAGCCCATGTAGCGTCCAAGCCTTAAAACAGGCATTCGTTCCCATTCTTTGAGCACGCGGATGCCGCTTAACAGGAAAAGCGCAACAATTATAACTATAAAACCAATTACAGGAGTTAGAATATCAACCAAACTTTATCCCTCAACTAGTTGTATTGAATGGTTCGGGAATTAAGCTTTTTGCTCGGCTGGTTTCACGACAAGAAACATGCCTTCCATGCCTACAACTTCCACTGGTTTACCTGTTTCTATGGCGCCGTCTTTAGCTATGGCTTCCCAGAACTCACCTGACACTCTGACTACGCCTTTAGGTTTAAGGTCACTTGTTGCTATGCCTTTGGCGCCGATTAAGGCTTCTTTACCTGTAACTACCCTTCTAAACTGAGCTTTAACCCCTACATAAAAGATGACCGCTACAATCAAAGCCACAATGATGAAGGTTATTCCAAGGGTTAGTTCAACTGAAACTGCAAGTCCATAGTATGCTGTTCCTGAGAGCGCAAAGAAAAACAGAAACGCTGCAATAGTCACTAAAATACCTATCACGAAAGCTAATCCAGCATGCATGCAAACTACCTTAACTAGTGGATAGTTAGAATCTGCTTATAAGGTAATTCACAAAAAAATCAAAAAAGAAAAAAATGTAAGTTAGTTCCAGCGTTCGTCTACGAATAAACGAAGCGATGGATCTTTTTTTGGCACTATGCTTAGTTGCGGGATGGGAGAGGGTCTTCTGCGTAATGGCGGCGCCGGCATTGGGGATGGGGGCTCAATTTCTAATGGCATTCTGCTTATCAGTCTTCTTCGCCTCCATGAACGGTTGGGACAATGGTTGTTTCAATCAGGCTTTCTCTTCGGATGATGGTTAACTTTGTTTCTTTTTCTATGACGTCTTCAGCGAGTAGTCTTGGCAAGTCGTAGAACTCGGTGACGGGTTTGCCGTTGAATTTTACGAGTACGTCACCCATGGCTAAGCCTGCTTTGCGTGCGGGTGAGCCTGCTTCAACTGAGAATATCATGACGCCTGTTTCCTGTTCTAAGCCTGCTGTTTCTGCGATTTCTTCTGGAATGGCGACTGTATTGGCGATTATGCCGAGGTATCCTCTTTGCGCGACTTTTCCAGTCATTAAGCGGTCAGCTATGGCTTTTACTTTGTTTACTGGGATTGCTATGCCTCTTTGCCAAACATAGGCTGCGTTTATGCCGATTAGTTTGCCTTCCACGTCGACGAGTGGTCCGCCGCTGAAACCTGGGTTTAATTGTGCGTCAGTAGCGATGACGTTTTCCATCTGTGTTGCTCCACGCCAGCCTCGGATGCTGTTGTTTACGCTTGTTACCATGCCGCTGGTGGCAGTTGGTTGGTGTCGGTTGAATGGGTTAGCGAGAGCTAAAGCGTATTGTCCTACGTTTAGTCTTTCTGAATCGCCCATTTCTATGGGTGTAAATTCTCCTTTCTCTGCTTTGAGTAAGGCGACATCGTTGTATGGGTCTGTGCCAACGATTTTTGCGTTGAAGCTCTTTTCTCCTTGGCCAATTTTGACTGCATTGCATCCGCCGAGTACATGGTTGCAGGTGACTATGTAGCCATCTTTGGTTAAGATGACACCTGTGCCATGCGACATCTGCGCTTTTACGCTTACAACCGATTGTGGGGTTTTCTTGATTAGTGTGCTTGTTGCTTCTGATAGAGATTTTAGTACCTCTAAGGGGTTAGCTAGTTGAGTCATTTTGTTTTTCACCGAAAAGGTATAAGTGCAAAATAGTATATGTTGACTAAGGAACACTCAAACCCAGTCACAATTTTGATGGGTCCCTATCAGCTTAACTATCTGACACAAATCCCGCCCAACTTAAATGGTATGCCCTAAGTGAATTCTATACCATGCGCACCTTTGAAAAGCCATTTTTTAGGCGCTTATACCTTAGTTCTGGTTGCCTAAGATTTGATTTTTCTAATTCTGTTGTGGGAAGAAATGTAACTTTGTCCACTAACGGTTGTAACATACTTGCCGTTGTTTTGTGTGAGCAAACTTTGCTTTGTGAGAATTGCCAAAAAGGATTCTGCCTGCACATTATTCAAACCTAATCTATACATAATTCTGGTCTTGTCTTTTGGTGTTTCACAGAATCGGATAATTCCTATCCTCTCACTAATAGCCATATTACCTCACAAGGTATTAGTCGGTTGATTAGCAATTAAGAGTGCGTGATTGCATAGGCACTACAACAAGTCAGCATATACACGATACTGACTATATTTTTACTTTATATTGGAATAAATTCTCTGTGGCTTGGATGGAAATTCTACGTACAACCCTGAGAGGAGTTGGTCGCAGACAAGCAGGGTTAAGTTGGAACCTCATGGATCTAGGCTGGCATAAAAAAGCCGCCATAGTACCCAACGTTTCGGGCAATGGCATGTCTGGATGATTGCGAGCTTATGCAAAGCTTGCCGATAAGCGACATCAACTGGTAGGAAGCTTTCAACGCCATGTTCACGTTGTTGCTGGTTAAGAATTTAGCTTCAATGTTTAGGGCTGTGCCTTGGATGTTTGCAGCTATCTGGATAGCGCCGTCCTCCGTGATCCACTTCAACGTGACGCCTTGATTGTTCTCAGATATGCCTAGCCAGCGGAGCATGCCGAACCATTTGCCTTTCAGAGATAGGATAAGCTGTTGCGTCATCAAGTCTGAAGGTAGAAACGTTTGTATGAGCGGTGTTGTTGGAGTTTCTTTGTGTGTTGGGCGGAGTTTTAGCTCAGTTATTTTTGGGGTTACGCGGTAGCCTTCATGATCTTTTTTCACGATGCCTTCTTGCTCAAGGTGGCTTAGGATGCGTGAGAGTGTTTCAGAGTGCAATCCTGTTCTTCTTTTAAGCCCGTCAAAGGTGAAGACAGTTAATTCTTCGGTTTCAATTAGCGCCAACACGTCAGCGTCGCGTTCGCTAAGGCTGTAGTCGGCTGGGATGCTTTCCCAATTAACATTTAGAACAGGTATCATTAACTGTATGGAGTGTTGAAATGTTGCTTTTGAAGGTTACTCATCGATTTGGTCCAAAACCGATGAAGTTAACTGGAGATACTTTTGTTTACTATTAAAATTGTATGTTTCGTAATAGCATCTTTCGACCGGTAGGTTGTCATACAATTTGCTGTTTAGCTCCTTGCTTTTGGCTAATTCAGAAATCTTGTTTTGTGTGGGTGTGGGCTGTTTGGATTGCACAACTTTTAGGTTGTGGTTTGGGTTTGTTTTTGTTTTTGGGTTGTTCTTTGGGGTTTGTTGGGTTGTGGGGGAGGGGTTTGTTTTCACTTCTTTGCATGGAAGCATGTTGGGTTTGGTTGCTTGTGGGTGTGGGGTATGTTGAAAAGATTGGGTTGTGTGGATGGTTAAAAGTTAGGATTGATTTAGTGCTCTAGGTTTGTGCGGATGGTTTTCTGGTAGAGGTAAATGAAGTAAACCGCCGTGAATGCTGTCAGACCTATTTCAGACATCAGAATGGGCTGGCTGGTTTCGTGGATTATGGGATTGACCTGTTAGTTGTTGGGTTGGGTTATGGATTAGACATCGAATTGCTCGGTTGGTCGCTATCTCAATATTCGGACTTTCAGCTTCCTTTCAGTTTATACAATTCTTATATTTTGGAATCTTAGGTTCTCCAACATCAATTGTAATATTCTCCGTTGACTGCATGATTGCTTATTTTCTTTTTACGCGATTTGATTCACGAAAACCGACAAACGAAGTATTGATTAATTGTTCGGAAATAAAGCATCAATAGATTCTTCGGCAATATAAATTTTCTTTTGAAAAACTACAAAAACCTTAAGATCTATTGATTTCCCCCCTCATGGGAAGCCCTTGTTTTAATTCATTAAAGTATCTAAGGACTCTAATGCCGCCCTGGGTAATCAAGTAATCCTCAATGTAATTGCCAACTTTTCGTTTATCCACCAAACCTTGTTTCAAAAGAAAGGTCAAACATATTTTCAGTTCTTTGAAGCTAATGTTAAGCCCATCTGCAATATCATCGGTCTTGTGCAAATTATTTTGGGCTAAAATATTAAGAACGTCAACGTACATTTCAAGCTTGGTTTTCGGCATAGCGAATCACGTGTAAGTATCAAATTAATCACGATAAGTAGCACTTAAAAGCTATCAAAATAGAATATATAGAACTGATAGTCTCATATTTTAAATAAGGCTTTCCTCATCGAAAGGATCTCTGTTCTGTCTACGGTCTCTTTCTGTACCACAAACTGAACGCGGTTTTAAAGTATTAGATTTTTGCGTTTTTCATTCTCCTCATTATTCATATGGATGAGTGCATTCTTAGGGCTACCCAGCATATTCCATATATGTCATTATTGACAAAATAGAAACGAGCCGTTTATACTAAATTGTCACACTGAATCTGTCAAAAGGAGTGTAAGAAATCAATGTCCAACATATGGTTTAGACTGATGGCTTTGGAATTCAAGATACGAGATTACCGAAGCCCACGAGCAAATATACTCAAAGAAGTCAGAATAAAGCAAGGTTTTCATGTGCTCGATTTCGGTTGTGGCCCAGGCGGTTATGTTTTAGCTGGATCTAAATTGGTTGGCGAATTAGGAAAATTTTATGCTTTAGATGTGACTCCACTCGCGATAAAGATGGTTAAGAACATAGTTAAGAAGAACAGCTTGAAAAACGTAGAGACAATCCTCTCTGAATGTGCCACTGGATTACCCAACGAAAGTTTAGATGTAGCGTTATTGTACGATGTCTTTCATGGCTTGAAAAACCAGAACACAGTTTTAGAGGAGCTTCATAGAGTATTAAAGCAAGATGGGATCCTGTCTTTTAGCGATCACCATTTGAAAGAGCCGGACATTCTTTCAAGGGTGACTGAAGGAAAACTTTTTAGGTTGTTGAAGAAAGGTGAACACACCTACAGTTTTGTGAAAAACTAAAGATCTTTGCATCGTAAAAAGATTTTTGTAACTTTAGGATACAGTTGCTATAAAACAACCTTATGAACAAGAATGTTTGATTGAAGAGTTTCAAACTACTAACGGATAAGATAGCCAATTATCTTTTTGATTCTTTTTCCTTTTTCTTTGACATCTCACAATTTTTATAAGCAATGCAGTCATCACAAAAAATTACAATCGCAGTGTTTTGGCAATCTAAAACTATTGTCCTGTACATTTCCGAGGCACCTTACCTGCATCAATTTTGACATTTGGCGGCAGTAAACAAATCGAGACTCCATTTTCTACGTTTACCTCAATTTTTTTTGCAATTCTTTTTATTTCTCCATTATAAACTTCGATTGTTAGGTTGCACATTTTAGGTTCTCCATCTTTTCACCTTCTTAGAAGCATTGCTGTTTTTAGGGTTACCCAGTATATTTTATATAGTCATGCTTAAGGCTTAATACACTATCAATGCTAAATAGCGAAGGTTTTTGGGCGAGTGACTGTTTCCATTGTTTGTTGGCTTTCCAACCAGCTAATCCGTATTCGAGGAGAAAGGAGAAGGCTTCGATTACGGGAAAATGAGTAAAACGCTTGTTTGGTAAGCTTTCAACCTCTAACATCCACCGAATTCAAAAATAGGTTGGATGTCTTCTAATAAGAACCTTGTTAACTCAAGATAATTAGCGTTATCTTCCGTTGGGCTCAATAGAATACATGTTGATTGAGAAATAAGCCTCGATGCTTAGAACTAGGCTACAGGAAACATTGCCAAGTTCGAACCAAATTAAAGAGACAGAATGTCTGCAATTAAATTGGCGTTTTTTCTTGAACGCTTACATTCGGCTGGATCAAAATCAATAGCTAACATCCAATCAAACAATTCTGAACTACCATTCTTTGTCTTCGTTTTGTTGCTCATCTTCTCCCCTCTAAAATATTAAAACTTAGATCCTCCGAAAATAGAACGGCTTTTCGTTTTGGTTTTTTTCTTCTCGCTTAGGTTTTTTCTTTTTTTGCAGTTGCCTCACCCAAAAAAAACATGCTTGGAAGCCACTTATGTAGTGTTTCCAAATAGATTATAGTTATCAAATAATCTATATAGTTAACAATAATTGAATGGTTTTGGTTCGTCATTGTCGTGAAGCTTCGATGTTTATTACTACTGTAGAGAGTTGGGTGGTTCATTAATGGGATTATAATGGAGCAAAGGGTCGTGGCGAGATATCAGAGCATTTTGGTCTGCGTGTTGAACTTCGGGTTTGATAAGCAGAGTGACTTTGAATGTCGTTCCTTTTGTTGGAACACTTTCCATTTCGATTTTGCTCCATGACTTTCTATGATATGTTTTGAAATTGCCAAGCTAAATCCCATTCCTTGAGCTTTTGTTGTTATAAGTGGTGAGAAGATTTTGGGCAATATCTCAAGAGGAACTCCTTCTCCGGAGTCGGAGAACGTTACCTGTACATTACTATAATGTTGGGCACTCTGAATTTCCAAATTTCCTCCTTGAGGCATTGCATCAACCGTTTTGGACAATTGATCTAAAAACTTGCTGGATTTTACCGACATCGGCCAACATTGAAGGTTCATGAAAAGTGCGATCGACCAAATTGATGTTATCGGGCATTTGAATTTTTGACATTGTTCCGGTCAAAATAGATTTCGGGGAACAAGCTTCGATATCAAGACATATGTCGCTTGAGTATTCAATAAGTTCAGTAATTATTTTATCGCATCGATTAATATCTAAGGAAATAATCCCCAACATTTTTTCTCTATCTATATCACTGCATTTACTTCCTTTACGATCTAAATAAAAAGTGGCATTTTTAATTTCTGTCTTAGGGATTAGTTCAGGCTCTGGAAGCAGAACTTAGAATTGAAAAAGAACAGCTTAACAAGGAGATAACGGATCTCACTAAGATACTTGAGGAACAGGAAAAAGCCGTTAAAAACTACTTTGACTCGATAAGACAAGAAATAGCAAAGCTAAACAGCAACTTAAATCACAAAGAGTCCTCGTCAACTGAGAGAAAAAAATAGATTCACCAATCAATAAAACAAACGAAAAAGAACACTAAAAAAGTGACAGTGAAGATCTTTAAACAACTTTTCCCCTATTTGGATAAACTCCTTCAAACAAAGCAGATCACATAATTGAAGTCCATGCAGTTTCTATATAGTTACTAAAGAATACTTAGGTATTTCTTAATTGATTCAATGAATCAAATACATAAGTAGGGAAGAGTGACCATGGAAATATCAACTGAGACGAAAACTTTTTCGTGCCCTATATGTAAAAAAACCTTTAAATTTGATAATGTTGAAGAGTATCAACCAGTTCTCTACCCAGTCTGCGCAATCGACTTTGTTACTATCAAAAAAAACCAAATCCTCACATTGCAATACTTTGAACTGTTAGACAAGAGGTCTAATCAATGAGGGTAAAATGCACAGGATGCACCAAGAAATTCGAGGTTTTTCCCGAAATCTTTGCCAACTATGAAATAGTTTTCTGTCCAACTTGCGGACTAAACCACCAAGTCATCAAGCAACCAACCGACGTAACCGTGAAATCACTGCAATACGCTTAAAAAACAGCGTAATATTTTAACCGTTAAAAGCCTTCGAGATACCTATGAAAGAAACTGAAGTTAAGATTCTGGAAGTTAACCGACCAAAAATCGAGCAAACTCTCAGAAATTTAGGTGCCAAAAAAATTTTCGACGACAATGTAGAAACGTTGTTCTTTGACTCCAAAGAAGGCACAATAGCTAAACAAAAAAACGTACTTCGTTTAAGGAAAGAGCAGGATAAAACAGAATTAACGTTCAAAATAGTCCACGTGACCCAAACAGCCAAAACAGCGGAAGAATGTTCCGTTGAAGTTTCAAACCTGGAAACTATGGTGAAAATCTTGGAAAACTTGGGTTTATCGATAATTGATAGAACAAAGAAACATCGAGTCAGCTACACTCTTGATGATGCACGTTTTGACTTTGATTGTTACTCGAGTGACTACGGATATATTCCGGAGTTTATGGAAATAGAAGCAAAAAATACTGATTTAATTTATTCATATGCTGAGTTGCTGGGTTTTAAGGCGAAGGATTGCTTGCCATGGTCCACTATAGATTTGATTAAGCACTATGCGTTCAAAAAAACTAACCAGTAAACCATCTGTTGTCAAAGGAAGTATTGGGTTAAAAAAGCTATTTGGGTGAGGGGCGGGGTTTGGCAACTTTGGGTACTGCTTTAGGCTTTGGCGAGGCCTTCTTTGAGGCGTTCCAGGCTGGGTATTCGCCATGTTGTTTCTTGAAACTTTCCAGAAGTTCTTGCTGTGTTACCTTCGGGTCGTCGCTTATTCTCCAACTTATGGCGACTTTTTCAAGATAACCGTCATTGAGCAGCATTGAATTGATTTTTCTGGTCGTTTTGCCGCCATATCCAGATAAGTATCCGCCAAAGACTCTTTTGGATGGTTTCTGTGATTTGCCAATGTACAAGATGTCAGAAGTTGGTTTTCCTGTGAGCGTACAGTCTGCTAAAATCAAAACAATGCTTTTGTCGTTAGGCAGAGTTGAAAACGCAATTGCTTTTATAGGAACGAATTCGGCGAAGCCGTTTTCTTTAAGAGTCAGAGAATTCATATTGTTTAGTAAATAGGGCGCAAAATTTAACCTTTGCCACATATTCTATTGGCTGCTATATAGTCTATTTTCGGAGACTTTAACCGCAACAATCCTTCAATGAAAAGTAGGTGTGCTTTGAAATGAATAAAAAAGTCCTACTTTTCGAGTACGAAACATTTGCAGTACGTAAACCAAAATCCGCCGACACCAATGGTTCACTCAGGAAGCGCTAAACGCTGACTTCAAATACTTCTAAAATTGCAAATATTTTTTTAGAATGTTTCCTTTATAATATTCAGATGTTATTATTTCTATTGTGAGATAACCTGTCAAAGCAAAACGGTGCAAAAAAGTTGGTTGAGACTTTGTTAGCTCCAAACAAAATTGATTCCGAAACAAACCCTGCTTTAAAACAGAAGCAACTACTAGACAATCCAAACAATTTTCTCAACAGGGAACTCAGCTGGATAAGATTCAATGCACGTGTGCTTGAAGAAGCACTTGACCTGTGGCATCCCCTACTGGAAAGGGTAAAATTCATTGCTATCTGCGGCAGCAACCTCGACGAGTTCTTTATGACCCGTGAAGCAAGGCTCATAAAAAAAGTCAAAGCGGGATCTAACGAAAAATCCATGGATGGAATGAGCTTCATGGAGCAGATTGAGGCTACGCGCCGAGAAATTATTCCATTAATTGAAAATCATTCAAAATGCTGGAGAAACGAGCTTGTTCGGGCTTTGGTAAATGAAGAAATCTACATTAGGAATTTTGATGATTTATCAAAAAAAGATAAGGAGAATCTGCGAGAGTTCCTCAGGACAGCCATTGTCCCATCGATTAGAGTGCCTAAAGTGGGCTTTGAAAGTGTATCAATTGAGAATCTGCATGTAACTCTGTATATAGCAGGCTTTCAAAACAAGCCAAAATTCTGCATCCTGCTTGACGTCCCTACCGAAAAATTTGGAAGACTCGTAAGCATCCCTAAAAAACAAACAAAAAAAGAAACAGAAGACAGAGAACAACACTTTGTATTCCTGGAAGACTTAATAATAAACAATCTAGACACGATTTTTCCAACAGAAAAAAACCTTACCGCTTACCCATTCAGGTTGACACGCAATGGAGAAATAGACATCCTGATGGATGAATCCGCGGACTTCCTAAAATCTGTACAGAAAAGCGTTTCAACTCGCAAAGTTGGGTTTCCAACAAGACTTGAATTTAACAAGAAAACCCCCAACTACGTAAGAGAAGTGATTGCTAAAAAAGTGGGTTTACCAGATTATTTAACTTATGAATTTGATGGGCCGCTTGGGCTTGTTGACCTCTGGCAACTGCTGAAAATAAATCGTCCAGACCTCAAAGACAAAAGCTTCCTCCCGTGCATATCCCCCTTGCTGATCTCAGAAAAGAACATTTTTGAAACAATCTCTAAACAAGACTTCGTCCTCTACCATCCCTATGACGGTTTCGAAGTAATCGTTGACCTCCTCAAGGAAGCGGCTTCAGACAGTTATGTCTCAGAAATCTGCATCACTATGTATAGGATGGATCATAAATCACCTGTTGTTGATGCATTAATCGAGGCAGCTAAGAAAGGCAAAAAAGTGACGGCTATAGTTGAGTTAAAAGCGAAATTTGATGAAGAAAACAACATACTTTTAGTCACGAAACTCAGAAATGGCGGCGTAAACCCCATTTACAATTTTCCAAACTTTAAGGTACATGCAAAACTGTGCCTGATAGTTAGGAAAGAAGACAATGGCATTGTAAGATACTCGCACATTGGATCAGGTAACTATAATGCAGTGACAGCTAAAATTTACGGCGACATAGGCTATCTTACAGCAAACCCTGAAGTAGGATCGGAACTTCAAGAGCTATTCAACATAATAATAAATGGACTCCAAGAAAAAGAAACCAAACGTCTTCTTGTGGCTCCAAAAACTTTGAAAAACGAAATTCTCAGGCGAATAGACAGAGAGATCGATTTTCACCAAAAAACAGGTAAGGGCTACTTAGCTTTTAAACTCAATAACCTAGAGGAAAAAGAAGTTATTCAAGCCCTATATAAAGCGTCAATGGCAGGAATCAAGATTGACCTGAATGTTCGGGGCTTATGTTGCTTAAGACCTGGAATTAAAGAAGTAAGTGAGAATATTTCTGTGATATCTATTGTGGGACGTTTCCTTGAACACGCCCGAATCTATTACTTCCGCGATGGTATAGAAGAAGAGGTTCTCATCGGCAGTTCAGACATGATGTTTAGAAACCTAAACGAAAGAATCGAAGTTTTATTATCAGTTCCAGACCCTTACCTCCGACACACTATTCTTGAAGATATGCTTAAAATCTCTCTTCGTGACAATGTCAAAGCAAGGCGTTTACTTCCCGACGGGACATATGAAAGGGTCAAAGCTAAAGCAGGCGAAGAAGTCATCAATTCTCAAGTTTGGCTAATTGAGAATAGAGGCATTTGGAATGAGCACTCCAAATAAGCCTCAACAATGGCAAAACGATGAAATCAACTGCAAATTCGCCGCCAAAACTCTTTTAAAACTTATGTCAGGCTTCGAAGAACAAATCGACGGCATAATAAAAAACGAAGACGACATCGAGTATGTACACAAAGCACGCGTTTCTTCCCGAAGACTAAGAGCCGCATTACCTCTTTTCAGATTTTGTTTTCCCCCAGATGAGTTCAAAGAATGGGTAAGTAAGATAAAGAAAGTTACCCCGCTTCTTGCCAACGCCAGAGACCTTGATGTTCAAATAGCTTTTATAGAAAAATATATGAAGAGACTGAAATCTACATCGGGAAAACAAGTTATAGATGTTCTGCTTGAGGATCATATTGAAAACAGGAAGAACATTCAGCCGTCAATTGTTTGTGAATTAGAGAACCTAAAGAAATCCAATATCTTACAGAATATTCGCAAGTTTTGTGAACAAACTATTTCTGAACTATCAAACACCACCGTTGATCCTGATCACATCCTTAGAAAAGCCCATTGGCAAATATCCTTTAAACTAGACGATTTCCTATCAATGGAAAAATATGTCTACTTGGAAAATGAAAAGCGAAATCACCATCTGATAAGAATATACGCAAAAAAACTCCGCTACACCTTAGAAGTCTTTGCACCATTGTTCAAAAACAAACTCAACAGACAAATTGAAACAATAAAGGCCTTTCAAGACGTACTGGGCGAAATGCATGATTGCGACGTATGGACAAACTACATACCTGAATTTATAGGCAAACCAAAAAGTAAAGTGAACACGGGAAACAAAGCGAATTTGGCTAAAACAGAAAAGGCGCTTTTGAACTTCTCAAATTATATGAAATTGAGAAGAAAGCAATTTTATAGGCAATTTGTAGATCTTTGGAACACAAATAAGAAAAGGAGCTTCTTTATTCAACTCAGGAAAACAATCAACGTTGGATTGCAGATGTCTGAAGATAAAAAACAACAAATCCTCGCTAAACCCAATTCAACGATAGCTTTATTGTCGGATATTCATGCTAACCTATCTGCTTTGCAGAGAGTTTTTGAAGATGCGGACAAGAGAGGCGCTGATATTTATCTTAATGCAGGCGATTCAATAGGGTTCGGTCCGTGCCCAAATGAAGTTGTAGAGTTGCTTTGTGAAAAAAATGTTTTAAGCATACTAGGTAACTACGACGTTGAGGTAATTGAAAGAAAAGCCAAAGCTAAAGGCGAAAAGAGTTGTGCTTTGAAATTTGCTCGAAAAGAGATAGCGAAATCAGTCGAATGCTACCTTTCTTCTTTTCCGCATGAACTCAGGTTAAAAGTGGCAGGCAAAAAACTGCTTGTGACACATGGGAGCCCTGAGTCGATTGAAGAACACATTTATCATAACACAGAAGATGAAAGGCTGAAAATCCTTGCCAAAAAAGCAAAAGCTGACATAATAGTTGTTGGGCATTCTCATGAACAATTCTGGAAACAGGCAAATGGAGCCAGTTTTATCAATCCTGGAAGCGTGGGCAGGCCGGGCGATGGAAACCCTCAGACGGGATATGCGCTTTTAACTTTTGATCCGTTAAAGGTTGAGTTTGTCAGGTTAGACTACGATATTGAATCCGTAGCAGATGCTCTTAGAAAAAAAAGGCTTCCTGAAAGCTTTTCACAGATGTTGCTTCGCGGCGTTTCTCTAGATTCAATCGTAAATGAGGATGAAGCAAAAAAAGAAGACATGGTTCAAAACTGTAAAGCTACGGTGGAAAAGTCTAAAGAGATCTCCAAGAAATACTGGCCTGATTCTGACCATTATCTGCAAGTAACCTGTCTTGCTTTAAGATTCTTTGATGAATTGAGTGATTTGCATCAGTTGGGGCAGCGTGAACGATGCTGGCTTGAATGCGCGGCAACTCTGCATGATGTAGGTTTGTCTGAATCTGGAGGCAGCCACCATAAAAAAACTGCTAAGCTCATCCTAAATGATACAAAGCTGCCATTTACTTCGCAGGAAAGACGGATAATAGCAAGCATAGCTCGGTATCATCGTAAAGCTCTGCCAAAAAAAAGCCACTATAACCTTGCAGCGCTAGATTGCGAAACTGTTCATAAAGTCGGGATGTTAGCTAGTCTTCTCCGTGTTGCGGACGGTTTAGACTACGCGCACCAATCGAATATAAATGTTTTAAGCATTAGGGTGGGTACCAAGCGGGTATATGTTGAATGTTTAACCGAAGCTAATGTTATGGTGGAAGAGCAGGCTTTTAATAAGAAGAAGGATTTGTTTGAAAAGGTCTTCGCAAAGAAATTGGTGCTGACATGGAAGAAACAGTAAAATCCGCGGAACATGTAGTTGGGTTTGTTGACATCGGAACAAACGCAATACGTCTTTTAGTGGTAAGAATAAACCCAAATTTCTCCTACACCATCATCAGCCAAGAAAAAGAAGTAGTCAGACTTGGAGAAGACGAATTCAAAGATAACATACTTAAACCTCAAGCAATGGAACGCGCCATCTTTGTCTGCGGAAAATTTGCTGACTTAGCCAGAACCTATGGAGCTACTGAAATAATAGCGATAGGGACCTCGGGAATTCGAGAAGCCCAAAACCAGTGTGAGTTTCTTCAAAATCTTCGTGAAAAAACAGGGCTCAATGTTAATGTTATTTCGGGGGAGGAAGAAGCACGCCTCATTTGGTTGGGTGTTTCCAGCGGGATAGATATCGGCGACCAAAAAGCTATTTTTATTGATTTAGGCGGCGGCAGCACAGAAATTGCAATCGGAAACCAACATGAATACTTCTATTTGACCAGTCTCAGGTTAGGGGCAATCCGACTAACATCAAAGTTTATTGGTGAAGGCTGGACCGGACCTATAAAAACTGACACATACAAGAAGATTAGACACTACGCCTGCAGTAAGATAAGAACAGTCAAATCAAAAGTTTTAGAGCATGGCGCTAGGTTGGCATATGGCTCATCAGGGACCTTGATAAACTTGGCAGAGGTCTCAAATAAACTGTTTAAGAAAAACAACGGCAACGAAAACTTGATGTTGAATAGGAAGAATCTCAAAAAGTTGGCAACGGTTCTTTGCTGGTTGCCTCTTGATGAAAGGAAAAAAGTGCCTGCCATTAACCCAGACCGCGCTGACATCATAGTAGCGGGAGCAGCGATAATCGAGGCAATCATGCAACAATTCGGAATCGAGGAAATCTGTGTTAGTCGCAGAGAACTGAGAGATGGAATGTTGGCTGAGTACCTGTCGAATTACGAGGGTTTTCGAGAACTACAAAAGACTCCGATGAGGAACAGGAGCATTCTGCATTTAGGCAGGTCTTGCAACTTTGATGAGAAGCATTCAGAAACCGTGGCTTCTTTAGCACTTCAGCTCTTTGACAGTGCAAAACAAATTGGGCTACATAACCTCGGCGAGACAGAGAAGGAACTCTTAAAATACGCTGCGACTTTGCATGATGTTGGTGATTTTCTATCGTTTAATGACCATCAACTTCATTCTCACTATATCATCAGCAACGCTGGGCTTCTTGGTTTTGACAAGAGAGAAATTCAAGTAATGGCTAACATTGCGCGATTTCACAGGAAAAAGTTGCCCTCTAAAAAAGCGTTGAAAACCACGGGATTGGACGAAAAGACCAACCATGTCATTGAAATTCTTTCTACTTTTTTGCGGTTCGCGGAAAAGCTTGATCGAAGTCACTGTGGTCTTGTGAAAAAGCCTGAATTCACTAAAGTTAATGGAGACAGAGTTCTTCTCTCGTTTTATTCAGACTCAGATTGCAGTCTAGAAGAATGGAGTATTATTCAGAATCGGCAAGCGTTTTATGAAGCTTTCAAAAAGAACCTAGAAGCTAAATGCATTGTTACACAAAGTGCACAATGACTTCGAAGTCGGAAAAAATAATTCGGCGTTCTCTGCTCATTCTTTTTCTAGATTAAGCTTAGCCTTTTTTAAAGCCTCACTTTGCTCCGGGGTCAGTTTGGGATATTCTAGTTTAAGCTTACTTATTTCTGACACTATGATTTCAGAAACCGATGCATGTGTCACCCATTTCTTATCTGCAGGAATAATATACCATGGCGCCCATTCGCTGCTCGTCTGGTTCAGCAAATCCTCGTAGGCCTCCATATATTCACCCCATTTTCCTCGTTCGGAAATATCTGTGAACGAAAATTTCCAATTTTTGTCAGGTTCTTCAAGCCGCTTAAGCAAGCGCTGTTTCTGCTCATTTTTTGAAAGATTAAGGAAAAATTTTAACACTATCGTGCCGTTGCGAACTAAGTGGCGTTCGAACATGTTTATATCTTCGTATCGTCGGTTCCAAAACTTTTTTCTATCATTTTTTGCAGGCAGCTTCTGCTTTTCTAATAATTCTGGTCGAACCTTAACGATCAGCACATCCTCATAGTACGAACGATTAAAAATTCCAATGCGCCCCTTTTCTGGAAGAGCTTTTGTGTGACGCCACAGAAAATCATGATTCAATTCCTCTTCAGATGGAGTTTTAAAAGATGTAACTTGGCACCCCTGCGGGTTAACCCCCGACATCACATGACTAATTGTACCGTCTTTTCCCGCTCCATCCATTCCTTGAAGAATAATCAAAATGGAACAGGTCCCGTTTGCCCAGAACAACTCCTGCATTTCGAAAAGTTTCTTCCTGTTGTTTTCCAGAATAATTGACGCTTGTTCTTTTATTGCTTTCTTGTCCTCTTTTCCTTCTTTTTCTTTGGCCCAAAGTGGAACCCAACTTGAATCATAATCCTTCAAACTTATCTTTTCACCTGAAGGCACCTTAAAATTTTCTACATCCATCGACAACTTGAACAACCTCAATTAAGAAATACTTTTGCACCTTAAAATGCCTGCTGTTCCGTAAAAAGAGCAAATAGAACTAATAACATGAAAACTTCCCACTGCAAAAAGAAAAAAGCAAGAAGATAGCGAAATTTTTAGCCTAAGGTGTCATTGGCTTTGCTGAAGCTGCTTCGGTTTTTGGCTTTTCTTTATCCAGCATCATTGATGCAGAAGTTTCCCCTTTGCTTGCCGATTCTGTTTTGGCCGCAGAGGTTTGTTCTTTTGCCACAGGTTTCTTTGGAGAAATTTTAGGCTTGGGAACCGGCTTTGGTACCGAGCTGGCTATAACTTTTGGGGCGGCACTATTGGTCTTGAGGGGTAGAGTTTTTTTAGGTTTAGGGGCTGGAGATACTTTGGTTTTATTTGAGAGTTTCTTTTTGATGTTCCACGATGGAAGGGCTCCATGGTCTTCTTTAAATTTGGCGAGCAATTCTTTCTGCACGAGTCGAGGTTTGTCGGTACAGCACCAGCTTATAGCTGCCTTTTCGATGTAGCCTTCGTCGAAAAACATTTGGTTGATCTTTTTAGTGGTTTTTCCTCCGTACCCAGCTAAATAGCCCCCCATTATCTTTTTTCCGGCTTTTTTTGCGCGTCCTATGTATAGAATATCAGATTCGGGTTTTCCTGATAGTTCCTTGTCTACTATTACGATTACGCCGCTTTTGTCTTGAGGCAGAACTGAGAAGGATATATTTTTTAGTGGAATGCATTCGGAGAATCCTGTTTCGAAAAGATTTTTAGAATTCATGGTTCACTATGAATTTAGTTGAAGGATTTAACTTTTTCTATCACTTGATTGATACAACTTTAAAGCGTGCAAACGTTAACTATTCAACATTGAACATTTGAGCAGCTTCGTCCCAGAGCCCTGAAAAGAACGGTAGCCACCAGACCGCCCTTGCCAGTTCACAATATTTATAATTACTTCTCCATTATTACTTGTACGCTAAGATACTAAAGATTATTATTTCGAAATTTTGATCCTGCCAAAAGCAAGGCAAAACACAAAGTAATAGTCTTTTGGTCAAATCATTGAGGAATATGCGATGAATACTTGTTTTGACCGCGATAACGTCAACTCAGATTATAGCTACTGCCGTTTTGGATCTGAAGCCCTTGCTAAACTCCTAAAAACCATTGAAGCCCAGATAGACGGGGTTGAAAAAAGCGGGGACATAGAGTATGTCCATAAAATGCGGGTTACTTCCCGCAGAATAAGAGCCGCCATGCCTCTTTTCAAGGAATGTTTTCCGAAAAAACGCTACACAAAATGGCTAAATGAAATCAAGAAAGTCACTCAGTTCCTAGGCGCCGCAAGAGATCTGGATGTCCAGATTGAGTTCATAAAAAACTACTTTAACCTTCTTCAACCCACTGAGCCTAAAACAGGAATGGATGCTCTTCTCGAATGGCACGTTGACCAGAGAACGTACTTGCAGTCAAACGTAATTAATGGTTTACAAGAACTCGAAAAATCACGAGTGCTGAAGGAACTTAAAAGTTATTGTGAACAAATCATCAAGGAATCAACAAATAACTTATTCAACTTGTATTCTGTCCGCGAGAAAGCTTTCTGGCAAATATCTGATAAACTTGATGAGTTTTTAGCCATGGAAAATTACGTCCATCTGGAAAATGAAATCCTAAACCACCATGAGATGCGCATTCGAGCCAAATGGCTCCGATACACAATGGAAAGTTTTGCACCTCTCTACCCGAACGAATTTTTGATAGAGATAGAAATGATGAAGAATTTTCAAGACATACTGGGTGAAATCCATGATTGCGATGTATGGATCGAGCGTATTCCAAAATTCATAAGCGACCTTGAAACCGAAAACTCCATGTTCCCAGAAAAACAGCAAGCGTCAACCGAGGGCAATCAAGGTCTTCCAAAGTTTCTCACTTTCATTAAAGAAAAAAGAAAAAATCAATATGAAAAATTTGTAAGCCTTTGGGATATAGAGAAAAACAAAAACTCTTTTGAGGAATTGAGGACAAATGCAAGCGCTGGATTTGTAGCGGCCAGGTACAGAACCCAAGCTGAATTGGCAAATCCCTACGTTAAAATTGCTGTGCTTGCGGATATAAACGGCAATCTGGATGCTCTTGAAGCAGTAATTCAAGATGCAGAGCGCTTGGGGGTAACTGTTTTCCTGAACGCCGGTGATATGTTGGGGTTTGGAGCTTTTCCCAACGAAGTTATCCGCACGCTTTACTCGAAGAATGCTCTTAGTGTAATAGGAGATTATGACTTTGAGATATTGGATGAGAAGAATATTGGGAAGGAACCTAAGAAATTCGCTTTGGAATACACTAGGCGAACTCTGGCAAAGTCATATGAAACCTATCTTCGCATGTTGCCTTCGAAACTCGAGCTTGAAATTGCTCACAAGAAACTTCTAGTCATCGATTCAGTTAACCAAAATCAAGGTAATATGCCTGAAGAAAAATTGCATGAATACGCCAAAAACGTGAAAGCAGACATAATTGTCTTTGACAAATCCGTTGAACAATACACAAAAAAAATTGGCGAAGTCTTATTCATCAATCCAGGCAGCGTAGGAAAGTCAGAAGACGGACACCCTCAAGCCTCTTACGCCGCAATCACAGCAAACCCCTTTTCTGTTGAGTTACTAAGAGTTAATTATGACGTGGAGACAGCAGCCGACGCACTTAGAAAAAAAGGAGCGCCCGAAGCCTACGCCCAGAGTCTGCTTCGCGGGTTATCCCTTGAAGACGTAATTGGGGAAGACAAAGCCAAAGAGAATGACATGGAAACAAAATGTGCGTTAATGACGAGAAACTGCCGAAAGGTCGCCAAGAAGTATTGCCCAGATATGAGACATTCAGAACATGTGGGAAAACTGTCTCTGGAACTATTCGACGCTTTGCAAACGCTTCACAAGCTAGGTGCGAGAGAACGTTGCTGGCTTGACTGTGCAGCGGTTCTTCATGAAATAGGCTTATCGCAGGGATCGAATGCACATCATAAGAATACGTTAAAGCTGATTCTAAATGATACTCATTTGCCGTTCACCTCAGTCGAGAGGAGAGTCATAGGGAACGTTGCCCGATATCACCGCAAGGGGTGCCCAAAAGCTGGGCATTATAACTTCATGTCGCTGAGCCGTGAATTGAGAAGGAAAGTCACTATTATAGCCAGTATTTTGCGTTTAGCAGACGGCTTAGACTTCTCTCATCAATCTGTAGTTCAACGCGTTGAAGCCAACGTGAATCTTGACAATGTGAATGTTTGTGGAGTGGTTTTTCTAAACCCGATTCTTGAAGAGCAAGGTTTCAACAAGAAGAAGGATTTGTTCGAAAAAACCTTCAAGAAGAAAACAGTTTTTACATGGAAACTACAACCTAAGGCAGCTGATAATTTAACGCAGTCAACGATTAGCGAGACAGTGGCGCCCGACTTGGCAGGGGCACAAACTGCATCATTGAACCCCCGATCACCCAAAGCGCCTTAGTCTAAAGTTATTTTTTCACCTGTCACTATGTACACGATTGATTCACAAACATAAGTGGCGTGGTCAGCAATACGCTCCAGATATCTTATCATCAAGGTGGTGGATATTACGCATTTGCTATCAATGTGCTCTGAATTGATTAGTTTGTGTAGATAGTCGAAGTACATTTTGTCTACTTCACGTTCAGTTAGAGAGATAGTTTTGGCAATGATTATGTCCTGTTTTTTAAGTGAATCCACGCTTATTTTAACCATGGAAAGGACTTTTTCGCTCATATCGTCGATGGAATCTTTTGTCCAAGTATCACATTGTTTTATGCCGCTTAACGGGTCATTGATTAAAGATATGTCAAGGGCGTATCTGCCGTATCTAGCAAAGTTATTGGCTATTTTCATGTAGGATTTTATGGTTCTAAGGTCGGTGGCGACGGGTTGGAAGCGCGCGATCAGCTGGAATGATTCATCTTCAACTTTATCAGCCATGGAAACAAGGATGTCTGACATTTCCCTTACTTGCTCTTGAACGCTTCTACCTTCAAGGTATCCATGTATTGATAAGGCAAGGGTTTCGTAGGTTAACTCTCCCATCCTAACAATCAGCACTGATTGTTCTTCTAATCCCTGGTCTATTATTCTGCTCATACACAATTCTCCTATCCGAATTCTCCTGTTATGTATTTTTCTGTTAATGGGTTTTTGGGAGACTCAAAGATGTCTTTGGTTGGACCAAACTCAATCAGCGAACCTAGGTACATAAATGCTGTGTACTCTGACACACGCGAAGCCTGCTGCATGTTATGAGTTACAATGCCAACAGTGTAATCACGTTTAAGCTCAACCACCAACCGCTCAATCTTCGCTGTGGCAATAGGGTCCAACGCCGAACACGGTTCATCCATCAAGATAACTTCAGGCTGTAACGCGATAGCCCGAGCAATACATAGCCGCTGCTGCTGTCCCCCAGAAATACTGGTGCCAGGCTTCCTCAAGTCATCTTTAACTTCATCCCAAAGGGTTACCCGTTCAAGGCTGCGTTTAACTACCTCGTCAAGGTTCTTGCCCTTCTTGGTTCCAGTCAGCCGCAGTCCAGCAGCGACGTTGTCGTAGATGGACATTGTTGGGAACGGGTTGGGTTTTTGGAAAACCATGCCTACTCTTCGGCGAACCTGCACGGGATCCACTTGCTTATCATAGATGTTTTGTCCATCCAACATGATTTGGCCGCTCATTTTGGCGGTCGGTGTGAGTTCATGCATCCGGTTTAGACAACGTATGAAGGTGGACTTGCCGCATCCTGACGGGCCAATTATGGCGGTTACAGAATTGGTTTTGATACCTATGTTCACATTTTTTAGGGCTTGTTTTGCCCCGAACCAAGCATTCAAGTCTATACTCTGCATTTTCATGTCTAAGTCAACGGTTTTTTGTTGAGAGTTTTCTGTGCTTGTCATCTTTTGAATCTACCTCTGCTTGCTAATCGAACTATAATATTTAGGGTTAGCACCATAAGAATCAGAATTAGGGCTGCTCCCCAACCCTGCGCCTGCAAACTAGCCTGCGGCTGCAGTGAGTCACGCCAGATTTCAAGGGGCAAAGCTGCCATCGGCTGGTTTAAGCCTTGGAAAAAGTACCTATTGCCCAAGATAGTCATGATTAATGGTGCTGTTTCTCCTGCAATTCTTGCGACAGCGAGAAGCGTTCCTGTGAGCAATCCTGCTTTGGCGGTGGGCAAAACTACGCTCAGGGTGGTTCGCCATTTGTGAGCGCCAAGGGCAAGGGATGCTTCTCGGACGCTGTTGGGGACGAGTTTTAGGGATTCTTCGGTTGTTCGGGCGACTATAGGGATTAGGATGAAGGAGAGTGCGATGGATCCTGCAATCGCTGAGTAATGTCCAATGAGCACGATTACGATTGCGCCGTAAGCGGTGATGCCCACGACTATAGATGGAAACTCGGTGAGCACATCGTTGACCGAACGCATGGCGGCTGCGTACTTGTTGTTTCCGAACTCAGCAAGGTACACACCTGAAAGTATCCCTACAGGAATACCGATGAGGCTTGTTAATCCAATCAGGATTAGGGTGCCCTGTATTGCGGGTCCGATCCCGCCGTTAGAGTTGTTTTGAATTAGGAAATTTAGGCTTACAACTGGCGCGCCTCTCACGATTACTTCCCAGAGGATACTGAGCAGTGGAGTAACAGCTATTACTACACATACCGCGCATAGAACAAAGAAGAGGCGGTTCTTGAATTTTCGGAAAGTGTAGTTCGAGATGATTATTCTATGGCGCCTCCTTTAACCTTCAAAACGCGATGCACCATGATGCCTGCGGCAATGTTAATGGCAAAACTCATTATAAGCAGGATTAAGCCGACGCCGATGTAAGCGGCAATCTGCAAAGAACCGGTAGCTTCTAAGAATCCGTTTGCGATAAGCGACGCCATTGTTTGGCCGGGTTTGAAAAGCGAAGTTGGCATGGCTGCTGGACCCGTGGCATTGCCGATAAGCATCGCAACTGCCATTGTCTCTCCGACAGCTCTGCCCCAACCCAGAATTACTGCCCCGAAAATTCCTGAGCGTCCATAACTGATTACCCAGTGGCGTATAACTTCCCATTTTGTTGCCCCAATGCTGTATGCACCTTCGCGGATGCTGTTGGGAACTGCGCTTATGACTTCTTTAGAGATGGATGCTACTGTGGGAACTATCATGATTGATAAGATAATTCCTGCAGTGAAAATATCCAGTCCAAACGGTGTTCCGCTGAAAATCGGAAGCCATCCAAGGTACGTGGATATTGGTTTTTCTATGTAATCCAAAATCCAGTAGCGGAAAACGAACAAGCCCCAGAGACCGTAAATCACGCTTGGAACAGCCGCCAACAACTCAACTAGGTAGCCGATTGGAACTCTGAGGGTTCTGGGCGACATCTCTACAAGAAAAACAGCTATACCCAAACTTAACGGCACTCCGATTAAGAGGGCGATGCCTGAAGTGACAAGGGTACCCAACAGGTAGGGGAGTGCACCGTAGACTTCTCTGCCTTCAACAGGGTTCCAAGCTTTGCCGAAGAAAAAGTTGGCGCCAAACTTTTGCACAACAGGCACGGAACCAGTCGTAAGAATGTATCCTGTTACGAGTAAAATAACGACTGCTGAGGCCGCCACGATAGCAGCCAAATTCTTGAATAGAAAGTCACCTGTTAATCTGGATTTTATTTTAGCAAAAAAATGAGTTGGATGAAGCTGTTTCAGAGCGTTATCCACCTTATGTTGTTGAGAGAGGCTGTCCGTTGAATGTTATAGATTGAATGGTTGTTTCGTCGATTTGCACGACGTTTGAGGGCAATTTTGCGTATGATAGTTCTGGCGCTAAGTTTTGTCCGTCATGTACGATGTACCAGAGGAATTGGACGAGCGCTGTTGCTTTATCCGTTGTCATGTCAGAGAGCACATTGAGCTCCTTGTAAACCAACAAGTAAGTGAAGCTTACGATGGGGTAAGCGTTTGCATCTGGAGCATTAAGTAGACTCACGCTAGTCCAGCTTGCGTTGCCTGCGGGCAAACCGCTTGATGCGCCCGATTGCACGGCTAGCTGGGTTGACTCCAAGGATGGCTGGATCCAGTTTCCTGCAGGGTTCTGAATTGACGCAACTGTCATACCCGTCTGAAGTATGTAAGCTAATTCCACGTAACCGATGGCGTATCGTGTGCCTTTTACAGATGATGCCACACCCGTGTTACCGTTAGAGCCTATGCCGACTGGCCACGAAACAGATTTGCCCTGACCAACTGAACTATTCCATGAAGCGCTTGATTCGCTAAGATAGCCGGTGAAGATGAAGGTGGTTCCTGAACCGTCAGAACGGTGAACGGTGTTGATTGTTTCCGCTGGTAGAGTGGTGGTTGGGTTGAGGGCTTGGATTGCTGGGTCATTCCATTTTGTTACTGTACCTTGGAAAATGTCCACGATGACCTTGCCTGTTAGGTGTAGACCTGAGGGTACGCCTGGAAGGTTATAGGCTACTGTTACTGCCCCGATTGTTTCGGGAATATGCAGTGCATTAGGTATATTTGCTGCATCCGTGGCGCTGAGGGGTGCATCTGAAGCTGCAAAATCTACTGTTGGTGTTGGTTGCTTGTAAGCAGATATTCCGCCGCCGCTGCCGATTGACTGGTAGTTTATTTGCACGTTTGGTTTTACGTTTGCTGTGTAATTATTTATCATGGAGTTGAGGATTGGGTAGGGAAATGTTGCTCCTGCGCCAGTCAAAGTTATTTTCGCTGTTGTGGGCTGCGAAAGATAAATGTACGCTGCTATTGAGCCGAGGATTATTGCGATTGCAATTACTGCTATTATGATGGAGTATTTAGTGTTCATATTTATAGTCCTCTTTTCTGTATTACTAAATAATGCGTTTTGATTATATACTAAATCTACATAAAACTTATAGTCTATATAGATATACCTAATATATTGACTCATCATAGAAACAGTTACTTGGAGTCAAGCGTGACCAAACAACCAGAAAAACTAAGCGAAGAGCAGCGTAAACTGCAAGTTACCGGCGGATCAACCTTCATACTTTCCCTGCCTAAAGAATGGGCTACCAAAAACGAGCTCAAACGCGGAAGCTCCATGGTGGTACGTGAAGAGGAAGACGGCTCACTATCCATATCGCCAGCGAGTTTTCCGAAAAAAGAAAAACAGGACGAAGCCTACATCAAAGCGTCCTTAAACGACAACCCCGACGCCGTCATGCGAACAGCCATATCCGCCTACTTAAGCGGCTACAACGTTCTGCATATAAGAGCGCAAGGACAAAAAGTGCTCTCCTCGAAACTTCGAAACCACCTCAAAACCTTCGCCAGACACTACCTCGTAGGAACTGAAATCGTCATCGACACCCCAACTGAACTAACACTCCAAGTTTTACTCAACTATCCTGAATTAACAGTTCAAAACGCATTAAGCAGAATGTCAATAATAGCCTCATCCATGCATAAAGAAGCCATAACGGCATTAAAGAAACTCGATTACCCCAGCGCTAAAGCCGTCATTGAAACGGACCGTGAAGTAAACCGCTTCAGCCTATACATCGTGAGGCTCCTAAAGCTGGCTGTTTCAAACCAGAGAATAGTCAAAGACATCGGCTTAACCAGCCAAAAAGAATGCTTAGGATACAGACTTATTGCGAAGGCAGTGGAGCGAACAGCGGATCACGCAACAAAAATCGCTGAAAACACTCTGCTGTTGAAAGAGCCGGTAAACGAAGAACTTCTAGAAAGAATAAGTCAACTAAGCGACCTGGCTATTTCAATGTTTGAAAAATCCATGGAATCACTGTTTAAACATGATTTTAACGAGGCTGAAAACGTCATTGAAAAACTCAGCCAAGTGCACAAAGTTGAGAAAGAAACAGTTTTGTACTCGCACAATGCCAAGATTGAAGAAATCGTTAACTTAAGATTGCTAATTGAGAGCGTTCGGCGAACCGCGGAGTACGCAACTGACATTTCTGAAGTTGTACTGAATTTAAATGTTGAATCGGTTTTAAGTTAGCTTCTAAATTTTTTTCTTCTTGTTTTTCGCCCCTTTGTTCTTGGCTTGAAAAAACGCGAATGCCCACCTCCCCATATAGTTTTCCACATAGAACCTCTGTTAGGATCCAAATATGCTGTGGCTGCCTCAGGTAGGGAGGGGTCTGCTGAGAGAGGGCGACTTTAGAATCAAGATTAAAAAAAATAAAAGGTGGGGTTGTTTATTTTAGCTTGTGTACACTACTTGGCCGTTGAAGGTTATTGATCTGATGGTTGCTTCATCGATTGTAACTACGTTTGGTGGCAATGATGCGTAGTATAAGGCCGATGCTTGGTCTTGTCCGCCATGTACCATGTACCAGAGCCATTGAACTAGAGCAGTTGCATGGCTTTGAGTCATGCCCGGGATTACGTTTAGTTCTTTGTAGACTATGTCGTAGGTGAAGCTGACGATTGGGTATGCTTGTGCGTCTGGAGCATTAAGGATGTTTATGCTCGACCAACTTGCACTGCCTGCGGGTAACCCGGCTGAAGCGACGGATGCTGCAGCTGCTGTTGTTGTAGCTAATGATGGCAGAATCCAATTTCCTGCAGGGTTTTGGATGGCTGCGACAGCCATATTGTTCTGAACTGCATAGGCTAGTTCTACATAGCCAATTGAGTATGGTTGTCCTTGAACTAATGCTGCAACGCCGGTGTTGCCGTTGGAACCGAGTCCTACTGGCCACGCAACTGATTTATCTTGGCCGATTGCGGTGTTCCATGAACTGCTTGATGCTGTGAGGTAGCCCGTGAAGACGAATGTTGTTCCTGAACTGTCAGAGCGATGAACTGTTAGTATGGATTTTGCTGGAAGAGTTACGGTTGGGTTGAGGTTTTGGATTGCTGGGTCATTCCACATTGTTATGGTTCCCTGGAAGATGTCTGCGATGACTTGTCCTGTTAAGTGTAGACCTGTTGCCACGCTCGGTAAGTTGTATGCTACAGTGACTGCTCCGATGGTTTCTGGAATATGCAGCGCGTTAGGTATGTTTGCTGCATCTGTAGCGCTTAATGGTGCGTCAGAGGCTCCGAAGTCTATTGTTTTTTGTTGTAGCGCTGAGATTCCTCCGCCGCTGCCGATTGATTGGTAGTTTACTTGTATGTTGGGGTAGGTATGGGTGTAGTTGATTATCATTGCGTTCATCAATGGATAGGTGAATGTTGATCCTGCACCAGTTAAAGATGCTGGAACTGGGGTCGGTGATGGACTAGGTGATGGCGTTGGGCTAGGTGAAGCTGTTGGACCTGGAGTTGCGGTTGCTGTTGAGCGAGGGGTTGGACTAGCAGTAGGCGCCACTGTGGGTGTTGCAGTTGGGGCCGGCGTAGGCGTTGGTGTAGGCTGGGTTCCTGTATTTGATCCTATGTAAGTGTATGCTGCTACTGAGCCTATTATTATGGCGATTACAACTATTGCTATTGCAATTGTATATGTTGATTTCATATTTTTTCCCGTTTGAATTTATAGAAAACGAGGTAATATAGGCACTCAGTATAGAATACAAACTGCACTATAGTACAATATAGAATAAATAGAATCAAGTTAAAATTGAATCATAATTAATGTAAAGTGCTGTAAATGGCTAAATTAATACTAAAAAATAAAAATGATAAAAAAAATGACTTTTTGCTTTTTGACGTTCAAGCAGCGGTTTAAGTTGCTGAATCATTGAAACGCTTGTAAGAAGCAAATAACATCTGGACTTTGATTTATGCTGGAACTGTCAATCAGATGAGCCGTGCCATCGGGGCAGTAGACTTTGTCTCCTTTTAAGGCTTTTTGGTAGCGAGTGCTGCATTCCCTAAGCTTGTAGCAGCCATCACAATCTCTTGATAGCATTCTTCTTTTCACCTCTACACATGTTCAAAATACATGTAGCCGCTGCAGCCTATAGAGATGTCCTCCATAATCTATATAGAAAAAATAGCAGCGGAATAGCCCAAAATCGCTAAAATACATGGGAACCTTTATGAAACCAAGAAAACATTCAACAACATCAATGAACCAGAATAGAATGAAAGCAAAAGGCATTTTTTTAGATTTAGACGGCACAATCGTAGATTCCACAGGAGCCTATATAGAAGCCGCCAGAATCGCATCCCAAGCCATCGGAAAAACACCGCCCCAAACCAAAGCTGCCCTTGAAATCCCCAAAAGACTCGAACAAGGCCTATCAATCAACGACCTCACACAGGGCGACTCAAAAAAATTCTTAACCGTCTACTTGAAAGCTTACTATTCAGCCACAGAGGCAAAAACAAAGCTTTTCCCAAACGTTTCAGCTACGCTTGAAGCTCTTTCAGGAAAATCTAAACTTGCATTAATAACCATGCGGCATGTCCCAAACCAAGTAATCTACAAAGAACTGGACTGTTTTGGCATCGCAAAATACTTCACCCACATCGTAACTGCAATGGATACCGCTAAGCCTAAGCCTTCACCTGAAGCATTAATTCGATGCGTCGAAGCCTTAGACCTTGAAATGTGCGATTGCATCATTGCAGGGGACTCAGTCAATGATGTACGTGCTGGAAAGGCTGCGGGTTCAAGAACTGTCGCGTTACTTTCAGGGCTGTTTCAACGTGAAGAATTAGTCAAAGAATGCCCCGATTTAATTCTTCCTGATGTCAGCGTCCTGCCAGAGTTTATCGAGTAAGTTTTTTTGATATATATAGGAACGTGGAATATTGCTAGAATCCGCCTAGACAGTTATATGCCGTAGAAAAAATAAGGTTTAATTAAAACCTCATTCTTAAGTGAATATGGAGAGGGCTTCAGCGGGAATCATGATGAACTTTGTGGAGATTATGTTAGGGGAGAAATTGAAAGATGCGGATCCAGCTCTAGATGTTATGGGCTCGGACCGTAAAGTTTTGCAGGTAGCCTGTCAAGACTTTACCAACTACCTTAAATTCCATTGGAACCTGATTGGAAAAGAAGCAAACCAATGCGAACTCGTGGAGAAACTGGAGAAGTTATTCAAAGAAGACGCAGCGGAGCTGGATGCATTTCTAACGGTTTGGACGGGCATTTGGTTTAAGAAATGGAAAGAACGTGTTAAACTGCTTATCGGCAACCAAAATGCAAACAAATGGAACAAAATGTCCAAAACACTTGCAAACGCTGAACCTCTATGGCGAAAAATCGAGCACAAACAAGAACTCCAAGAAGTCGTAGTGTCCACACTCATTAAGAATGGCGAGGTCTGTGGCACAGAAATCTTAGCGGAGAATCTCTTGAAGATGGAGTTGGGTGAAAAGAATCTTCAAAACGTCAGCGACAAAGAACGTCTCTTTGCAACATTGAATAATTCATTGCGAAAAGCGCGGGAAATGGCTCAAAGCAAAGGTCCGCTTATCTTTGTTAAAATCGACAAGGGCTACTACAACGCATTAAACGAATAAAGAGCCGATTTTTTCTTTTATTTTTTGTTTTTGAAAATATTTCTTCTTTAGAAGGCTTATTTTGTGCCGACCTTGGCTAATAGAAGGGAACAGACGTCTGATTAAACCTAAAATGTCAAATGAATTGAGAAAATTTAAAGATAATTAAATTTGGGGTTTTAGCAGACTCTTTGTCGTTGCAGATTCTTAGTTTGCCATTTGTACCGTCTGATAGTTGCTTGCTCGCCAAAACCGCATGCTGCACAACGTTTATGTCGTACGTGGTATGCGCGTCTTCCGCAGCGCCTGCACATGATGTGGACAGTTTTGCCCTGGCGCTTACCCATTGATGGAGTGCCTTTACCCATTCAACTCACCTGGGTGGTGGTGAAATAAGGACTACGTTGTCTCCGCGGACGATTATAAGTCCCAGTTTCTTTTGGTTATCAACTTGTGTAGTGTCTTCTGTTTCTTCTAGAACCAGGTTTAGGTGCTGGTCGAAACCCTTCAGTCTTCCCCTGAGGCTTTTTCCGCCTTTTAAGCGGACAAGTACGATTTTGCTGAGGTTTTGTTCAAGGATTTCGGTTGTCATTTCGCTCATATTGGAATCCTCATGTATCATTATCTCTTCTATACTTTATCTCTTCTAATTTAAACCTATCTCACGGACAACAAAAAAGGAAAGAAAGAACTTAGTCTAACTTCTTGATTGGTTTAGGGGTAATCTTTGCTTTATCTTGCAGTTCAAGAATTTCGAAGGCTTGGTTTATCTGGTCTTCTTGCAGATTTGCGATTTGTTTGTTTATGCTCAAGTTGTTTTCAATCAATCGCTGTTCTAACTTTTCCATGTGATTTCTCAATGCTTCGTTTTGGGTTTCCAAGTTGGTTATTTTTCGTTGACTGTCAATTAATGCGTTTTCAAGTTCAATCAATTTCTTAGCCTTAATGCCATTGCCGTTTATCAAAAGGTCTTTCATTGCCCGTGTGAAAACCCCTCTTAATTGGTCTTGGCTAACATACGCGCTTTCATCAATGCTTTTGCCAACTATCTGCTTCCATTGGCTTTCACCAGCATAAGCTGAAAGTCTATCAATTAGGAATTTGCGTAAGCAATGAAACCTAACCCTTTTGCCGTGAATCGTGCCGTGGTCATCAATCTCCATTCCAGCTTTCTTGCATAAGGTTTGAAGTATAACACTTAGGTTGTCTTCTGTGTCATCAAGAATTCTGTCTTTGTCTTTTGCTTCTTTGTGACTGTCAAGCCATGCCTTAATTATCGGAATTGCATCGCTGTCAAGAAATGGGTATGCTTTAACGCTTTCTTTCTGTGTTGCAATTTCTCCTAAACTTAGTGGCGCATCATTGTCTAACTTTACGCTTCTGAAAGTGGCATAAGTCAACTTGACAAAATCACTTGCTCTCAATCCAACGCTTTTTCCAACTAACAGCACATATCTTTCTTTCAAATTTCCAGCCAAAGCCATTTTTGCTAAATCATCTTTGTCGAAAAGAAAATCTTGTGTAGTGCGGTTTTTTTCGCCTAATTTCCTTGATTCTTGTGTGCGGAACATTAACGGCATACGGTAGTAAGCATAGAATCCCCTGATTGTCATAATTGAGCCAACAGCGTAATTTTCTGATTTGCCTTTGCTCAAAATGTGTTTTCGATAGTTCAGCATCGAATTTTCAACTTGAAAATCTTTGTCGACTTTCTTGATGTCTAAAAGTTCTTGCCCTGTCTTACCAGTAAATTCAAGGTATTGTTTCATCACGGTTTTATAACTTTTAAAAGTGCCTTCTTTGGTTTGGCTGTTTAGGAATTCGTCAACAGCCTTATCGTTAAGGTTTGATTTCATTTCGTAGTTCAAACTCATTCTCTATACATCCCCTTTTATGGTTTCTGAATTTGAACTAAGTTTCGAAAAGCCGCAACCTTAACGGCTAATTTTTAATCCAACCAACCAACATACAACTACTACTACCAACCAATACCTACCTACATACATACACACAATGACACACGCACAGCGAGTGCTTGCTACAATGAGAAGCATCTTTTTTTTCATGCATGCTCATTAGCACACAAGCACACATACACAGAGAGTGTGAGCACCTTAACTACAGACTTGAATTCTTGGCAAAAAAGAAAACGTGATAACTCTTTTTAGTTTTGTTTTAGTTCCAAATGAAAGTCTTTTTAGCTGAAACTAACAGACAATAGGGAGAGAGGAATTAAAGTTGGTGTTCAAGGAACATCGTGTTTTCCAAAAACCTGAAGATGAAAACGCTAAGATTTGGCGTTATATGGATTTCACAAAATTCGTATCCTTGTTAGATACGAAATCCTTGTATTTCACTAGGGTAGACCGATTGGGAGACGTGGTGGTTGAAGTGGTTAGGAGAAAAGAAGATTCTTGGGGGAAGCTGATTTGTCTGGAAGTGTGTTTGAAGGTTTAGTAGAGCAGTGGCGTTGTTTGCCTTCGGGGTTCTTCTATGATTGGTAGAACTAGTGTGAGTTCATGGAAATACTTCAGTACATTTATGCCGCGTTGTGTGACTGCGAAAACTATATGCTCCTTTTTAATGGTTCGTTTTTCGACGAGACCTTGTTTAATTAGGAAGTCCAGGTATTCATTGA
>PLYI01000122.1 GCA_003151735.1 Candidatus Bathyarchaeota archaeon
TGTAAACTGCGGTTTGAACCTCTGCCCTCAACTCCTTTTGAACTATTTTATTTACGTTAAGGCTTGCGAGACCCTGTTCATGGGCAAGGTAAGGATTAATTTGTCCACGGAAAGCTAAAATCTCTAATTTATTGTTAATCAACAGTGTCGGTGGGACATACTCACCCATTAACTGACGGTCCACTTCGTCTTTTAGCAACACCGTTGCTTCCAGTTTCAAGGGTTGTTCAATATCTATCTTGGCTGAATATGAGGCAAACACCTCATGACTTAGCCCAATTTGAGGCTGCGCGCGCTTCTTTCTGTAGATTACGCCTTTATTTGTGAGGGCTTCAAACAGATTCTGGAATTTGCTTGCGCTTTCAGATTCGCCAAGAATTAGAAAACCCCCGTCCTTTAATCCATAATGGAAAATAGGTACAACCCTTTCCTGAAGCTGGGAATCAAAATAGATCAACATGTTTCGACATACAACGAGATCTAATCTGGAGAAAGGCGGGTCGCTTGTTATGTCCTGCTTTGCGAATATGCACATTTCTCGTATTGATTTCGCGATTTGGTAGCTGTCATCCTGATCTCTAAAGAACTTTTTTAGTCTGCTTTCGGAANNCCTGGAACCCAAACGCGAACGGGTTCGCTTTGAGACTTTTTCTTGATGATTTCTGGAAACACTTTTTCTTTCAAAGCCAAAAAGGTTTTTGGTTCTCGGAAGAAACTTGTTACGCCAATTAGCAAGTCGTCAAAAAGTGCCTGCAATTCAATTGGGTGGGTCTTCAAATATGCTAAGTAGGTTTTGAGGTCTGTGGTTTTGTTGATGACCATTCGGCGTGTGATGCGTCGGTTCATGGTTGTTTCTTTGTAATGTGTGAAGTCAGTTCCGAAGGCAACTTTGAGCATCAGATAGATTTTCTTAAGGTCAGACCCCTCTTTTGCGGCTTCAATATTTTGGAGTTGGCTAAGTTGAGGGTGTTTAGCAAGTGTTGTTAGCTCTTCTGCAATTTTTTCTGGCGGGAGAACAAAAAATGCGGTGTTAGCGGCTATGGCGTTTTTGGGCATGTCAGGGTACTGGGCGGTTTCAGGGTCTTGGGCGAAGGTTATTCCGTCTTCATCTTTGATTGCCTTCAGTCCTTCGGTTCCGTCGTTGCCTGTTCCTGAGAGTACAATTCCGATTGCTTTAGTTTTTAGCTCGGAGGCTAAAGAAATCAGGAAGTCGTTGATAGGTTTAAGAGCCGTGCCTTTGGGAACAAGTTTTAGAAAACCATTATTCAACGTCATGGTTGTTCCTGGATTTATAACGTAAACGTGATTCTGTTCAACTTTCATTCCGTCTTCGACTTGGATAACCTTCATCTTTGTGGACCTGGATAGTATTTCAGGCAGCATGCTCTCTTGTCCCGAAGCCAGATGCTGGATAACCACAAATGATAAACCCGTATTAATTGGCAAGTTCTCTAGCAGTTTTCGGATGGGATCCAAGCCGCCTGCAGAGGCGCCTATGCCAACAATCGGAAATGCTTGGTCAACCTTATCTTCAGGATAAGAATGCTTGTGCAAACCGTTTTTTTTCGAAGACATGCAACTTTGCCTCAACTGTAAAACTTAATACTATTCTTCTATCACGAATGCCTATATTACTATTTAAATAACTTAGACAGCTGCCATTTCAAAAACCTTAAAATTCTAAGGTTTGAATTGAAAAAACCGCTATCCAGCTTTTTCGTTCCTACCCCAAGTTTCAAACGCAAAACTAGTCAGTGCCCAATGCAGACTACGCTTTTCCATAACATGCTCGCCATACTCCTTATCTACGGTTGCCTTGGTATTTCGCTGTTTGTTAAATCTGCGGGTTCGCTTAAATATTTAGGCGCATCCCAGCGGGCCCGCCTCAACCTTTTCCAAGGAAAAACGAGGATTCGCTTAATATATTAAGCGCATCCTAATATAACAAAAAGTTTTTACTCAAACAGAAAAAAGGCTAAAGGTACATTGAGAGCGAAGGAACTCAGAGTACACTTCTAAAGCAAAGTTCTGATTCTTAGCACTGATTTATAACAGTCTTTCTAAGTTTTCCTTCAGCTATTTGCTGTTGCAGTTAAGTTCTAGCTTGTTCCAATACTGAGGCTTTTTGAGAGGCAGAAAGATCGAGCCAGTTAATTCTTTGCGTTTCCATCCTAAAGCTTTAGGAATATTATTTCTTAATAAATCGCTTATTTCAGCTTCAAACATATATCCAAATTGGACATGTCATCAACACAAATTGCATTTTTTCTGAGCGCCTCAAGGAATAAGGTTGCTAAGAGAAATTTACGACAAAGCAAACCTGAGAGTATTATTGAAGTAGTAATTCATAAAATATAATAGAATACGGCTCCAAATGGTAAATTATGTGTAACTTGCCAAATATAACGAAATACGATCTTGCAGAACTTTCGCAACGCAGAAAAAAGAAACTTGAGAAAACTAGTTTTAAGAAAACCGATGTCAAGGTTGAAGAATTGGCTTTCCTTGAGGGACATATGTCGATAGTCCAACCAATACGGTAGGTGAATAAAAATGGGATTAGAAATGGTAGCATTTAAAGTCGTTATGGATGGAAACGTCATTGAAGTCGTTACATTAGGTGACGCAAAGCAAGCTCTACGACAAAAAGAAGCTGAGTTAAAAAGACAAAAGAGAAATCAACGATAAAGTTACCTATATGCGGCGGAGAATTTGAACTGATGAACTTTTAACAGCAGTCAGCAACCATATTTTCCTTTCTTTAGCAAAGTTATTTATGGCTTATTTATTGCTTGTTGCTTGAGGCAGTTAGGGGGTACATTTTGCTCCCAAGACCCACCGGAATGTAGCCCTTAGCCGCCCCCTGTAGGCAGCAGCACCCAGTAACACATAAAACAATCGGGCAACCCAAAATAGGTGATTCACACAAGTTTTTTAAGCGAAGTTGGTTTGATTAAGAATGGGTTATAGGTTGTGATCAAAGTAGCGTCAATGATGCTATGTTTGGACCCTCTCATTAAATCACCCACGTCTTAGAACACTGAGTTCCTCAACTAACTTTTTTTGCTCTTGAAAATTGGTCTCTTGGAGCTTGTTATCATTATTTTTTTCGATTTTGTTTTTAACTTGCATTTCCACGTTATCTCCTTAACTGTTACAGCATTGAAAGTAAGCAATAAATAACTAAGCTACGGCAAATTCTGAAAAAGGTTGCTAAATTTATGGACTTGAACCTGTTCAGGTCTGCAACTCGGCGACGCACCACCTTTCTCTTTTACAGACTTTTGAAGCGACAAAAGAGTTTACTTTAGTCCTTGAAGAATCCTTGAAATCAAGTCTAGTCGAACAAGGACAGTTCAAATTTTCACGCCCAAAAGGATCATACAAATAAGATAAAAAGCTGAAAACGCGTAACACACCTTTGAAACTAATTTCTTAATTTGCAATGCCCGTTTTGACATGTACTAACTTATTTGGTGAACAATTTTTCGATTTTGCCTGTGGTGACCAAAATTGTTTGAAGAAACTAGTTTTTTTACGTAGTGTTCCGTTCTTTAGCAAACCCAATGCTTCAGCATCAGTAATTCCAAAAGGAAGAAAATCCTCGTGAAAAAGATCAAAGTGCAATCTCACCTTGACTATGGCATCTTTCTCGCTATCGAAAACACCAAAAACGTAACCACATGGGCATTGTCCACTTAATTTCTTTTTCAAAGGGGTTCACTTTAGTAGCATTGTTGAGAGAATATACAACGTTAAATTAGAATATTAACTTGAGTGACTGGAACAACACAGTCACAACTTCTATTTTTAAAGGGACATTTAGAACTTTCACATATTTCATAAATCGTCTCATAACACTTCTCGAAATTAAGATCAATGGAGATCTCTGATCATTACACAAAACGCGTATTCAACGTTCTTCCTTCATAAAAATGGCCTTTGAGAAGACGTAACAAACATTAAGGTCGGAAAAGTAAGATATTAGAAGAGGCAAAACGACGATTTAAAGCCTCAACCAGAAACTCCTCGATTCATTTCATAGCTGGAACTTGAAGTCGGTTTAATAATGAGAAAGCTTTAACTCTCATGAATTGCAAATCGCGGAATTTTTGGGTGATTTAACATTAGAAAAAGTGAGCTCGTATAAAATGGTACAGAAATTCGTTTTGGACAGTAGTGCAAAACGCATCGGGTATTTTAGCACTTACCCTCCAAGAGAATGCGGCATTGCAAATTTCACAAAAGACTTAATTGATGCTGTCGGAGACTTAAGTAACCTTAAGCCTTCTATAATTGCAATAAACGAAAAAGGCGCGCTTTATGATTATGATAGGCGAGTCAAATGGAACATTGATCGAGACCATGCCGAAGACTACGTTAAAGCGGCAGAATATGTCAACTCTTCAAATATTCAGCTATTAGTTGTTCAACATGAGTTTGGACTCTACGGAGGCGACGGTGGGGAATACATTAAACTCTTCCTAGATAATGTCAATAAACCAGTCATCACAACCCTCCACACTGTACAACCTAATTTTGACAAAAAAGCAATTGAAGTTCTAAAATACATAGTTGAAAGAAGCGAATCGATTATTGTAATCGCACACGCCGCAATCGACATTTTAAAACAGCAAGGAATACCTTACAAGAAATGCATTGTCATCCCACACGGGTGCCCAAATATTGACTGCACAAACAACAAATCAATTAAGGAATCACTTGGTCTAGAAGATCGTCTGGTTGCTTCCACTTTCGGCCTAATAAGCAGCGGCAAAGGAATTGAATACGCAATTAAAGCTCTACCCGAGGTTATTAAAAAAGAACCACGAATAATTTATCTCGTCATTGGGGAAACTCACCCAGAAGTCAGAAAACATGAGGGAGAAAAATACCGAAATGAATTAACGAAGCTTGTTAGTGAACTCGGATTGGAAGAACATGTCAGATTCACGAACAGATTCGTTACTAAGCGTGAACTAATCAAGTTTCTTCAGGCAACCGACATTTACATAACTCCTTATATTTCCCCCAACCAAATTAGCAGTGGCACCCTTATCTATGCTCTTGGTGCGGGAAAAGCTGTAGTGTCTACTCCTTATTACCACGCTCAAGAAGTTCTGGCCAAAGATAGAGGGGTGTTGTGCAGATTTGAGAACTCGGCCTCGGTTGCTGAAGGCATAAGCAGACTTTTAGACGAGAGCTTCCGTAGTGAGATTCAAAAAAGAGCTTACAAGTATAGTCGACGCTTCCTCTGGAAAAATGTTGCTAAAAAATACCTAAATCTCATTAAAAAAGCAACTGAGAATAACGAGTGAGCCCAAGTTGCCAACCTTTCCTATAAACTTAGATTTTGTCAGAACACTTACTGATGATGTTGGGATGCTCCAGCATTCGAAATATGCAACGCCTAACAAAAAAGAAGGATACGCAACAGATGACAACGCAAGAGCTCTTATTGCAGCTACAAATTACTTCATGCTGTTTAACGATCTAAGTGTTAAGAAACTGATTGATACTTATCTGAGCTTATTGCTCTACATGCAGAGATCTGACGGCAAAATGCACAACTTCCTCAGTTATGATCGCCAGCTTTTAGATGAAATAGGTTCTGAAGATTGCATGGGCCGAACACTTTGGGCATGTGGGTACTGTTTGAACTCAAAATTGCCTGAACAAACAAAACTTCTCTCCAAAGAGGTTTTTGACAACCTTTTTTGCTGGGTTTCAAGCTTCACCTCACCAAGAGCAAAAGCATACTCAACTATGGGGTTGTTTCATTACCAAAAAGCCTATGCAGAGGACCAAAATGTCAAATTAAACATTACTGCTCTCGCTAAACAGCTTACTGAACAATTTGAACTCGAATCCTCAGAGGGATGGGATTGGTTTGAATCCACTCTTACATACTCCAATGCGCGATTACCCCATTCGCTTTTCTTAGCATACGAAGCCACAGGAGAAGATAAGTATCTACAAGTAGCTTCAAAATCAATGAAATTTCTAATAAATACCCAAACAATAAACGGAGTATTCGTTCCTATTGGAAATCGTGGTTGGTATAAAAAAGGATCTGACCGAGCAATCTACGATCAACAATCTGTTGAAGCAGCGTGCACAACAGAAGCGGCAATTGCTGCTTTTAGAAACACCAACGAAGAAGGCTACCTCAAAGCAGCCTACGAAGCCTTTGAATGGTTCTTCGGTAAGAACTTGCAAGGTCTAAAGTTGTACAGTCAAGAAAACGGGAGCTGCTGCGACGGCATAACATCTCAAGGATTAAATCAAAACAAAGGCGCCGAAGCAACCCTATCTTATCTCCAAGCCCGCCTAAACTTCGAAGAGTTAAAACAACAGGACAATCTGTTAAGAGCTAGGCAAAAATAGATCCAAAAGTTTGGTTGATAATTCTTCGAGACAACAAACAATTCTAATTTCATTTATTAATTCGGAACCCCATTTTAAAGAAGGAGATTAGTCGATATGATGACCCGAGATTTAATGTTGAAAGATGTAGTTACTGCAAATGGAAATGTTCCCGCTAAAGAGGCAATTGAGCTCCTTTTCAAGAGGCACGTAGGGTCAGTGGTGGTTATCAACGATGCGGAGCAATGTATAGGTATTTTCACCGAACGAGACGCTATTAGGGTCGTGGCGCAAAATGTGCCCTTAGATGCACCGGTAGAAAAAATCATGACTAAAAACCCTTTTACTGTTAACGTAGATTCGATTTTTCAAGAAGCAAAGAGCATAATAATATCCGCTAAGATTCGGCATCTTCCGGTGATTGACGCAAACGGAAAATTAGTTGGGCTGATATCCGTTAGACATATATTAGATGAGCTGAGTGGACTGTAACTTCAAAGCAAGAGCACGACTGGAGAGATAACAATTGAATAGGTATTCGCATAATCCTATACTTGAGCCTATAGGCGCACATGCTTGGGAATCAAGCTTGGTTTTCAATGCTGCAGTCTTTGCCGCTAACAACCGTGTCCACCTTCTCTATAGAGCAATGGGCACTGATAATATTTCACGCATAGGGTTAGCATCTTCTTCGGATGGCTATAACATAGATGAACGTTTACCCCTACCTGTTTTTAGCCCATCGAATGACATGGAAAATCAAGGTTGCGAGGATCCAAGGCTAAGTCTATTTGGTAATTCCCTAATTATGGCATACACGGCTTTTGGAAACCATTTTCAACATCAAGTCTACCAAATTGGCTTAACAGCCATAAACACAGAAGATTTTATTGCAAGAAGGTGGCAATGGGGCGAAAGGATTTTGGCTTTCCCAGGAATCCACAATAAAGATGCAGTGCTGTTTCCCCAGAAGTTCGATGGTGACTATGTAATGTTTCACAGGTTAGAACCTGACCTTTGCATCGCACGCTCCAACGACTTACGCCGTTGGTACGGTTTAAAATACATCTTGGGTCCACGGGAGAAAAGTTGGGATTCTTGGAAAGTGGGAGCTGCAGGGCCGCCTTTTTTAGTAAATGAGGGTTGGCTTCTAATCTATCATGGAGTGAGTGCGGACAGAGTTTACTCTCTTGGCGTTGCGTTATTGGACAAGAAAAATCCTGAACAAGTACTTTATCGCTCAGAAGAGGCAATTCTGATGCCGACAGAAAATTATGAACGTTATGGAAAAGTTCCCAATGTAGTTTTCAGTTGCGGGCAAATTATAAAGGACGACCAAGTTCTAATCTACTATGGGGCCGCGGACAGCTCACTATGCGTAGCAACTTTCGAGCTTGCTGAACTATTACCAAAGAAATAGCAGATAGCCAACTGTAACAAAGCGCCCAAAGGTCAATTCAAATCGATTGAAACCGTCATAACTTAAAAAACTAACTTTTCTTTGAAAAATCATTTTAATTCATAGTGGACTTGAACCCGTTCCAGAGTGTATGAAAACTATGTTTAGTTTTCGAGGAAATGATAGTTTTATATGTATAATTGCTTAATATAAGCTATATATGCCTAAGAAAATAGTTTTTGAGCCAGCAACAGAAATCAAAGTCACCGGAATCATCGGCTTCCTAAAAAGAAAAGTAACCTCCTACGGAACAGGCGCCAAAGTAACCTGCCCAAAAGAATACCTTGGCAAGACAGTTTACCTAGTCATAGTAAATGAACCATGTGCGCCTGCCCCAGGAAGCGAACAGCAATGAGCGAACACATAGACGGCGTCCACAGCATGAGGTTTCGCTTGTAGATCCTGATAGTCGTTTGATGCGAGTTGACAGTCAACGGCTTGATGTTTGCTACAATGTCCAAGCGTCTGTGGACGCGAAGAAGCATCTCGTTGTGGATTATGACGTCATCAACATTTCAACTGATCACCACCAATTAGTTAACGATGCTAAAGTGGCAAAGGAGACGCTTGGCGTTGAAAGGCTGGAGGCCACGACCGACAAAGGTTTCTATGTTATGAAGGATTTGAAAGATTGTGAGGAAGAAGGCGTAACCGTGTTTGTGCCAATTCCCGCTACTGGGAATCCTCATAAACGGTATGGTGTGCCCGGAGCCTGAATTCTATACTGATATGTTCTTGTATGACTCGGTCAGGAACGTTTATGTTTGTCCTGCTGGTGAGGCGCTGGGGTTTTGGAAGTGTATTCATAAAGATAGACCTGAGCGAGGGAGAGTTTACAAGGCGGTGTGTGGTTTCAGGAACAAGTGTACTGGGAATAAGCGTGGCAGGATTATTTTTAGGGAGGAGTTTGAGGAGGCTGTTAAACGTCTCAGGTCAAGGTTAGATACTTCTGAGGGAAAAGAAAAGATGAGGTTGAGACGAGAGTTGGTGGAGCATCCGTTTGGGACGATGAAGAGGGCTTTTAATCAGGGTTACTTGCTTTTGAAGGGGCTTAGGGAAGGTTAGAGGAGAGGTCGGGTTTACGATGCTTGCCTACAACATGCGAAGTGCCATCAATATTCTTGGAGTGAGCATGCTAATTGCTTTAATTAAAGCGTAAAAAAGGTAAGACAAAGAGCGACGAGGCGTTAGACAAGGGTTTGAATGCCAACGCTTCTCGGTTCTAATTCCAAGTTTTTACACGGTCTCGTTCAGGTCTGCAACTCGGCGGATTTGCGCCTTTTTGGGTTAAGGGGGTTTTCAAGAAAGAATAACGTTAATGACGCCGTCGAAAAAAATCGCTACTCCAAAAGAGAGCATTTCCGTCTTTTCTCTTTTTTTCATAGGCCTTCCTGGTAGAAGATTAATTTTGGTTCTTTCTTTTATCAACAAAAAATTGACCAAGCAGTGGTCTTTGAACACGGAGGGCGTCTAGTATCGGGCGGTCTAGGTCTAGTTTGGTATAGCCTTTGGGTGTCGACATCGACATAACCGTTTATTCGTGTTTTTACTTCCTCCCTTTTTTCCAATCAGAATTTAGTTCACAATTTCAATATCGATTTCCTTAACTTTCCTTGTCCTTAGCCTATGGACGAAAACTACAACTAAACAAATAATCGAAATAATCACAATCGAAAGGACGATTGGAAAGATAGCTTGCAGTGGCGGGTTGTTTTGGAAACCGACAACTGTTGCGTTGTTGGGGTAACCGCGACTTTCCCAGAAGCCAAGGTAGCTTGAATCATTCGAAACGTTGATTTCTGTTAGCCATTCTATCCATTTGTATCCGTATTGGTTTTTAGCCACAAGAAAGAAAGGCCATCCTGTTTGAGGTGTGAGGGTAACGTTGTTCATTTTGTAGGCTATCGTGATATTGTTCTGTATTACGTAGTTTAATGGAAGCGAGGTTGAGTAGCCATCGGATGCTAAAAAAATGAGTGTTGTTGCATTTGGGCTAACGCCTAATTGTTGAAGAAGATCTTTAATTGGGACGCCTTCCCATAGTAGAGTTGCACTCCAGCCTTCTACGCAAGGAAGCGTAGCTACTTCCGAGGTTGAATTAAAGTTGTCTAAGACATCATTGTATGTGTAGTTCATAGGGATATTAACGAGGCCAGTGATGGCTAATTGATAGGTTGATTTGTCGATATATTGTGTCCCTTTGATGGCGACGTCTGGGTGTTGATTAATGGTATCGATGTAAACACTAATCGGTGTTAGGTTTTGGCTCTGATACTGAACAACTTCTCCAGGAAATAGAAAAGGTGTTGGCTTAGGGTGTAAATTGGGAGCTGGAGTATTAGATGGAGTTTCAGTTGTGTAAATTGTTGGGGTCGACGTGCTTTCGGTTGGAGAAGGAAAGAGGACATTAGTATAGGAAGGAGGTGGATTTGATGAAGGTTTGGGGATGTTCTGAACAGTAAAAACCGCCGAAACAGGTAATATGATAGTAATTAAGAGCAAAACTAGAGCTATTATTTTATGTCGTTTAAGAACTTGCATTTATAACTCAATATTATGAAAGTTGTATTTATCAATGAGGTAGCATTGAGGAACAACCATACTCGCCTTGCTCCCACCCATGCTCATCTGTTATCCTTCCCAAAAAATGACTAAGCGCCCTTATCTCTATTTATGATTGAATGTATACAATCACAAAAATTGAAGAAAAATACAAATGTTCTAAGTTTTAGTCTTTCAAATAAGCCACAATTGGTTTCTAGTTGCATCTTAGTATCTTAACATTAAAAAGAGAAAGATTAGGAGCCTAANNCATTATTGAAATTATCTGTTATCCAAGCTCCGCTGCTGGTGGTATTCCAAGCACTTTGCGTACCCACATTAAAAACATAAGTATAGTTAGCGCCGCCCAGGTTACAGCTTGGCAAGTCAATTTGTATAATCATATTTGCTGTTCCTATATTTGTTCCTGCAAACTGATATGGTGTTGTTGTACCTTGACTTGTATCGTTAACAGTGAACTGCAAGTTAGTCGCAGATGCAATGTTAACTGCTGTAGTTTGTTTGTTTGGGCCATTTGTATTATTGTTTAGTAACAGTGTAACTGCGCTAGCTGATACGAGGACAACTACTAAAACCGCAACAATAACGTACATTGTCTTTTTGTTCATTTAGAATCACCGATTTAATTCCTTTCATAGCCTTCAAGAAGACATATAGTTTTTCTCGATTACTTGTACAAGCAACTTTTTTATTCAATTAACAAAAACTTTTTGGGTCCCGGCGTTATGCATGCGGATCTATCGACAGACTTTAGGCAAGCTTGCTGCCTTTCAACTCTCGCAAGGCTTTGCTAAGTTTAAACGTACGGATAGCTTTGCTAAGAACACTTATACATTCGAAACCCCCTTTCCATCGACAAAGTTATTTGCATATTGCTGAATGGTTTATCAGGTAAGTGTTTTTGTTATTGTTCCGTTCCAA
>PLYI01000097.1 GCA_003151735.1 Candidatus Bathyarchaeota archaeon
GTATACATTCAAAACCGTATCGCTTGAACAGAAGGCTTAAGGCAGAAGACAAACCTAAATCACAAAAGAGAGCGCGAGCGGGTTGAGTCTCTACCGGGCCCGCCACCCTGCAGTGCACGTTGTTTCAGCTTCCAAGGTCTTCCAAAAACGGGGGCATAGTAGGAAAGGCTTTACGGAAAATAGTTATCTTTCAGAACCTATAAAAAATAAAATAATAAAATCAAATCTACGTCACTCTATACCCTCCAGTTCTTGAAAGGCCTTCTTGATTTGTTAGGNNGCTTTTTATCATGGAAATGAAGTTGTCTATGGATAGTGCGGGCATGCTTGTTATCTGCACTGTTCCTCGAGAACCTAGCTCAATTGAAACCTTGATGATTGCCTCGTTGCTGGGCGCTTCGACAATGTTGACAAAATCATATGGCCCGATCACTGAGTATTGCTCGAGAACTTTTGCTCCGAAGGCTTCAATCTCGTGGTTTACTTCTTTTATGCGTTCAGGCCTCGCTTTAATGGTTCTGCGGCCTTCAGTTGTAAGTTTCGACAAAAGAATATAGATTGCCACAAAAATACCTCTAAGAAACAATTGGCGAAAGAGGGATTTTAGTTTTACTATCAGGCCACTTGTAGCACGTATTGGACTCTGCCAAGGTCTTCCGAAAATTCGGCCGTTATAGAGAGGAAGAAGCTTGTCAGGGTTCTAGCTTATCATCAGAACCTATAAAATACATTAAATAAAATGCTGGTTGACTTATCCTATCCAAGCCAATCGGCGACAGACCTTTGCCCCCTTAATGTGCATGGGTCGACGGTGCTCCTTTGAATCATGGCTTATAGATAATGCAAACGCCCATTTCCTTATTTAGGCGCCACTTCAGACCTTTTTCCGCAATGAAATTTTGTAAAGGTGGTCTGCACTCGTCCTTCATAACCAGTTCAAACTGGCCCTTATTTTCTCTGACATAAATGGCTGTCGGCTGCGCCAAGTCTTGAGCGATCATCTCCTTTAGCAGCGCTACAGCTTGTTGCCTTTCCAAGTGTACGCCCCCAAGTTTCTTAGCTGTTGATTATGTATATAACGGTTTAGAGAATTCAATGTTCATTGCATCGAGTTTTTGCCCGAAATTTTCTGGGAAATTTTTGGGCACTTCGAAGCAATCGAGCTTAGTCTTGGTCTCAGAATAAAATTTCTGCCTGAGCGTATTTTTAGGATTTTGAAGGTCGAGACCTATGCATTGAACTTAACAAATTCGGACGTGAAATAGTGGCTTACAGCGCATAATCCTTTTATCTTGTGCAATGTAAACTCGGTTTGAAAGTGCATCTGTATGGTCAAGTGCCCTAGATGTCGAGCAGAGGCTGCTAAGCTCCAGAAGAAAATAGAAAACCCCTATTTTTCATTGGCATATTATGCATGTGATAACTGCAAACATGTTTTCAAGGTGGCCCGCGTTAAATATCCTACCAGCTAATCCTTGACTTACATTTACAGCGTACACTGCATAGAACTTTGGCCGAAAATTTTTTTGAAGCACAGAGGAATCAATATTCGCGACTACAACTTGATTCCCGGTGAAAAAACAATCATTACAAAATACCTTGAAACAGGCGATAAACTAGAAGGCTTCCGGGTCCTACTTTGCAGAATAAAGAAACATAACCCTGAAAAAATCGCGGTAGACGAGAAATTAATTAAGCAGTTCACATCTAAAGTTGAAGAACATAAGCCTTAATTCCTTTTCTTTGGTAGGAAGACTTAATCAAACAAGTCAACATAACGCTAAAGGAGAGAAAAAAAAATTGGAAAAACACAGTTACAACTTATTCAATCTTGACTTTTTCGTGGTTTTAGGTGAAAATATATGAAAGATTTTAAATGCCCCATATGTAGTGGACCAACNNCAAAAACAGGTGGCAAATCAAGTAATTCACTAGAGAACCCCACATTTCTTGTTCCAAGAGAAGAACTTGTCAAGTAAATAATAAACGCTCTTTTGGGTGAAAAAACATACCCCGAAAAAATAGCGGATGATGAGGAGTTAATCAAGCAATTGCTAAAGAAATCAAGCGAAAAACCCATTTAAAACGAAGCCTAAGAAGCCCGCGTAATCTAAGAGACAACATAAGCCAATGAAAGAAAAAACTGCAGTTAACCTAAATACAAAATGCTTTTTTCGCAAGGACTGTTTTTTCTGTTCAAGATAATATCGCTCGTACTGAGCAAAATCCCCGCACGCTTTAAGGTTGCATATAGCACGTTTACAATCAGCACATGGTATTTGCATTTCCTGATTGCTGCTATTAGCGAGTAACCCCATTTTCTCAACTCTTATCTATTGAGATAATAAACAGTTTTTTTCTTATAGCGTTTGTGGTGGAACGACAAATAGAAGGGTGATGGTCGTCGTTTACAGACGGCGGCCATGATCAAGGGGTCTACACTTTTTGGATGGATGAAAGGGGTTGTATCTGTTTCTCGTTTGGGAACTCTTAACCGTTTATTATTCAACCAAGTAAGCATAAAAGCTTTGTTCTTCAATCGAATCTAAAAACTTTAGCACTGAGTAACAAAACTTTTAAGCGACTTATAGTGAGACACACTACACAATACATTAAAAAGGAAGTGACCACATTGGATCGCCCATATACTCTGCCATGCCAAAAAGCCACTTTTAAAAGCTGCGAGGGATGCCCAGAAACAATTTGCGACAAGAAACATTACTTAGGCATGGACCCGCAGCTAATTCACGCTTAACTTCAAAGAAAGTTAACTGTTACCCATAACTCGTAGTAGGTCCGACATGCCAATGAGTATTCGGCAATGATCGACCAAAGGTTTCACTTTTCATTTTACTTGGTTGTTGGTTGGAGTATTCTGCCATTTCTTTACTTCCAAGCAACTTGCCTTTTTTTACTTTTTAAAGCGTATTTTGGCACTTGAATATATCCTCTTTCCAAAAAGGGATACTGAGACAATGCAACCATGCTATTGCCTGTTTGCCATAGGGTTCTGTTACCTCTGTGTCGTTTCTTCTTAATGTTACTTTTCGTCTGCTCCTATGATTAAGCTGTAGCTCTTCGATACTACAAACTTGAAGACTTTGACATTCATGTGTCTCATGAAGTGTTAAAGAAGGAGGGAGAAGAATATGAAAAGTAAAAACCTATTAATTCTGAGTGTTTGTTCTGCTGTTACAATAGTGTTTGCCTTACTTATTACGCTGGGAGTGGGCTGTGGTGATAATCCTACACAATGGCTAATAACGATGTTTGACGATTGGTGGATTGTATTTTTGATAACATTGATTTTTAGCGGTGTTGTCAGTTACTTCGTCAAAGAACCAGAAGTTAACCTGCAACTCCAACTTCAAAATATTGGGACGAAGTAGGATTCAGTCACTAAAGAAGTGGCGGAAATAAAGAAAGCAATAGAAGAATAGATACAAGAAATGTGTCCCTATTCACCTATTCTATTATTTTTGACCCATTGAATCATCATTTAGATTCTCTAAAGCCTACTTTTTCTGCTTGGCAATTTCTTTTCTTGGTACCCATTCGATAACATGTTCGCAACAGATGTCACCATGCCCCATACAACTTGTTTGGATGCCTTTTACATCTGCTTGCATTGAATCCAACATTGCTTGTTGAAATTCGTGGTGCATAACATCACATAATAGTTCAGGGATCACTTGTGACAATTCGGCAAAGAGACAGTTGTGAAGTCTATAAACCAATTTGTTGTCACTTAATTCCACGATTTCAGGTTCTGCTCCCGCCTCTTGTAGATATTTGACAACGAGTTCGGCAAATTCTTTGGCGGTCCATTTAGAGAGACTGATTTTTGCCTCCAGAAACCTTATTGTTTCTATGCCCAATTCGCGGCCAGCTTCAGCTAAAACCTCTTCTGTCTTCTTTTCGCCCAAAGTCCTTCGTAGAGATTTAACTATGGTTTTGGACCATTCGAAATATCCTCTGGCTGGAAAAGCAACAGCTGGAAGTTTCTCCGCTATTGTGAAGAATGTTTTCGGTCGTCCTGCTAAGCCACTTCTTTCGTCATGAAACTCTAAAAGACCTACTTCTAAAAGACCTTTTATGTGGTGCCGAATGGTTATCGGTTGAAGTTTCAGAGATTCAGCCAATTCTTCTATTTCGCGAGGTTTTTGATATATGAGTTTTAAAATTTCGGCTCTTGCCTCACTTGATAAAGCACGGTAAACGTCTTTGGACAATTGCTCCCTCTCCCATGTTCTTGGATGGATGTTTGATTGACAGAAGAATAATATATATTTTTGTTATAAAAAAGGTAAAAAAACTTAATATACCTCTTATTCCAGTATTGAATAGTGAGAGTTAATCTAAACGACTGAATGCCCTTACTGTAAAAAAGAAGTCGCAAAACCTCAAGCTATATTACAGAACAGCTTCTTCGCCATCGAAGCCTACACATGTGACAGATGCAAAGAAAGATTCACTATAACAAAATAACTTGAAACAGTATTGAGCACAGTTTTCACCAATTATTTTCTTTCTTCCACTTTTTTTCTGGGTATTACGAAACTTTAGACAATTGTAGAGAAAAAGTTAGCATAAGCCTATAAGTCGTGTACGTCCTCAAGAGAGTAGAAGGGTAACCTTTGGATAGGGCAGGGGGCAGTATCTTTACATAAAGAAATGGTAACGTTAGGTCTTGTTCTACCCTCTTTTGTCTCTGTTGAAAAAAATAAGCAAGGCACTTTTAGCCTAACAATGAAAGCTAACGGTAACATTCCAGACATTAAGTCATTTCTTGCAAACAGAGATTTGGTACTCTCTGAGGATAAAGAAAAAGGCTTATGCACCATCTGTAAGCCGTAATTCTGTTGGTATTGGTTTACCTTTCTTTGTTTAAAATGCCAAATGCCCGAACGCCCCCTTAGGAGGCGAATCTCTAAAGGGCACCCTCCTCGCAAGCAAGGACTCTGTCTTTCATAACAACCCACAAAGAAATGAAATCGGAAGTTTTTTACCTCAAGCTGAGTTATAATAATTTGAAGGTGGAATGATGGTTCTAATTGAATGTCCCTTCTGCAATGAAATTCTTGAGGTTGAACCACCCGATAAACTTCACACGGCATTCTCGTTCGTAAACCCAATACCACATAGTTACCACGGCAACATCGTGAAAACTAAACATCTGTGCCAAAATCAAAACTGCGAAAAACCAATTATAGTTAAATGGTATTCTCCACAAGAATACTTTGAACGAATGTAAGACTGAAAACCACCAAGATGCTTAAGCAAAAAAACCTCAGGCAGCGAGACACCTCCCAAAAGGCACCTCCTCGCACCCAAGGACTCTGTTTTTGCAGCGCAAACCAGCAAACTGGAAGTTTTAGAATTAACGTAGGTTTTTCGTTAGAATTGAGGAGGTGGTGGAAGAACATAGAATTTAGGAAGACTAAAGAACTTAGTCGTTTCCATTATGACTACTTTCCCTTCACGCCTTTCCCAAGATGTTATCAAACCCCATCTTGTGATAGAAGAAGAAAAAATAGCTGAAAAAACAAAAAAAAGTAACCAGAAAATAAAACATTTGTTTGAAAATAGATAGTTAAAAAGGAAAAGAAAAGAAATATTGCAAGCCCAACAAAAACTGCAGCATTGATTTTCCTTGAGCCATATCCTTTGAATTCATGATTTATGGCTAAAATTCTTAATTGTTCTTTAGTATACCACCACATTGCAAATAGTCCAAAAACTAATCCTGAAAACAAAGCCAAAACGACTGTAGCTGATACAAGTTGACTGATAGAGTTAGAAATAGATATATCAATAAACAAAAGGATGCTCCCCAAAAGAAGTGGAGCCGTCACAATACTTTGAGCAAAGCCTGTGTCAGATGCTTTCATCCACATGAGATTACCAAATTATTAGGTATCAAAGCATTTGCTATTTATTTTTTTTGTTATTCTATCTCTTTCGATTTGCTTAACCAAGAATCTTTGACCGAGCAAAGCTTATCCAAAAATAAAATACGGCTGCTTTATTAAGGTAACTTAAGAATAATTTCATACTTTAAGCAAGCGATAGCTAAGATAGTAGGTGGAAATGAATACCCCCAGTCAAAAAAGTACATATTCGCTCGGGGAGTGGCGGGCTCGCTGGGACTTGAACTTGATTGCTTTTGCTTGTATGTTAGTTATGGTTTAAAAATGGTTTTTACTGGTAAATGGGGGCTATGATCCCCCTTCTATACTGCACGAATAAAGTACTATTTTTCCGTGAGATGAAGATCGATTCCAATGTTCTTGACAAGCTGCTTCAAATCTACGTCGCTTATCCACTCAGTCTGCAAGTAGCTGAGAATTCGCTCATCACTTAGCCCCAACCGTTT
>PLYI01000107.1:0-6950 GCA_003151735.1 Candidatus Bathyarchaeota archaeon
GAGATAACTCGTCCTGAATCCACTCTTATTTTCGTGGGATACCAAGCGGTTGGAACGCTTGGACGGCAAATCTTGGATGGCGTTTCCCCCGTGAGTATTCTCGGTCAATCTTACTCCGTACGGATGAGGATCGAGAACATTAATGGTTTATCTGCGCATGCTGGTATGAATGATTTGCAACGTTGGCTCAACAACTTCAAAGCTCCGCCGAAGCATGTTTTCTTGACTCATGGCGAAGAAGGATCGATCCTAAGCTTAGAAAACTACCTGCATTCAAAGGGCGGATGGGAAGTGACCGCTCCAATATACTTGGAAGAATATAACCTCTGACTCCTTTAGAGTTGTTGGGCTTGTTAAAGGGAACAGGTCATAGCTGTGTTACTTTTATGGCTGATACAGGACAGGATTTAGCTCCTTCTTGAGCATTAGCAATTTGATCATCTTCGAATACATGAGTGGATTTTGACTCGTCTGTTTCCCCACCAATCACGTTAGCCTGCTGGTTCTTACATAGTTTAAAATGCTGACTATCAGTCGCATAACATGCAGCAGTTGAAATACATGTTTTCAAGTCAACTTCAACTTTATATTTAGCCATTTAAAACACTAGTTAAAGATTTATCAACTGAGTTAATTAAGCATTTTCAAAAGGGTAAGAAGCTGAGTGAACCTTTTGTACTAAGATAGGCATAACCCTTCCTTATTACATTGGCTAGAGGGAAATACTTCTTGTTTTAGAGCTTTGAGTTCACTTACTCTCGTTTTTACCATCTTTAATAGTTCCTGCCTAAGACTCTCGCCCGAAATACCTCGCGGTATAAAACACATTTTATCGGCTAATTCAGAGTCTCCAATGGATTTTTTTATCCAGGCTTGGAAATCTCCCCGCGGATAATGGAACAGAATAGAACTGGCATCTATTCCATCTAATTTGTCAGCAAAATCTTCAAGGCTCATTGCCTCAATCTTAGTATATACTCCATCCGCAGTGCAAAAACGAAAAGCGTTCTCTTTGGGCACATCGGATAGGATTTTTGAAGCATCTGGTTTTGCAATAATTTTACTCATTCTCAATCGCCTTGGATACATTTAAGCTTAGAAAGGCTATATCGTTTTGTTGTTGCCTGACTACAATTACAAATGACGGGTGGCTAAATTCATACAGATTTGTGCTGACAATTGTTTCTTCTCTATTAAGAAATGCAGAGAAGTTTAGAAATAAAGTATAGTCCGCGATCAACTATCGTTAAACTGAATTAGATAGTCATTAGCTTTTGTCTTTGCCTTAGAAAAACTACTACACGATAGCTAACTTTAAAAACTAATTTTTCTTTAATAAAAATCAGGTTATAGTAATTCATTGTTCATAGTTTATCGCTGGAAGGTTTAGGTTTTGTTTGCGAAGATAATTGAGAATCCAGCTTACAGAGAGCGTGTAAATGTTTTTCGGGATAGGTTTCAGGCTGGCGAACTTTTGGCCGAAAAACTTCAAGAATATGCCGGTAAAGGAAATATAATCGTTTAGCGGTGCCTGCCGGTGGCGTTTCAGTGGGTTATGCCCTCGCGAAGGAAATAGCTGCGCCGATGGATGTAGTGGTGGTTAGGAAGATTCAAATTCCTTGGAACACGGAAGCCGGATTTGGCGCAATAACGTGGGATGGTAAAATTGTCCTAAACCAAGCTCTAGTTGAGCAGTTAAACCTGACGGAAGAAGAGATGCAGACGGCAATCTTGAGGACTAAGAGAAATGTTCAAGAAAGGCTTAGAATGTTCAAGGGACAAAAATCAATGCCCGACTTAAAGGATAAGGTTGTGGTACTAGTTGACGACGGGTTAGCCTCAGGCTTCACAATGCTGGCAGCCGCAAGATCCGTGAAGCAGAAAGCACCTAAAAAAGTAATCATCGCTGTGCCCACAGCTTCCTTAGGCGCTATCGAGCTGCTCGCGCCGGAAGTAGACGAGATCGTGTGTCTTAACATAAGAAGTGGGCTGTCTTTCGCTTGAGAATTGGTACGACTTAACGGAAGAAGTAACTAATATACTTAGGAAAAAATCAATAACTTAACTGTTTTTATTCAGAATTTAAAAAATTTGTTGATTAGGCAAAATTGTAAATCAATCTTTTTCATATCGATGCCAAGACTCCAAAAAAAACTTTTAACGCCCTGTCCTTATTATTCGCCAAATCTCCATTCTCTATACCCTTAAATTGTTAAATTATTAACAAGCGGCAAATACTCAGAGGCTCAGGTTATAGTGCATAAACACCCCGTAAGCATAGCCCTTTCAAATCGCGTGTTGGAGAAGATTGATCACGAGGCCTCAAAACAGAAAAGATCTAGAAGCGAATATGTGGAATTACATTTTGAGTCGTTATTCTTTAACAAAGGCGAATTAGAAAAAGGGTTGCTGCAAGAATAGGTTTAAAATCTGATTGATTCTTCGAGATAGTTTTCTTAGCAGGCTTTTGTATTTTGGCTAAGACAAGTCTTTTATTTGCATGTCATAGAGTATAGTTTGAGGTGAAAAAATGGTTGCAAAATTCAAAATTTATCAAGACACTGTGAATAGATGGCGATGGAGATTTGAATCTTCAGGGAACTACAAAATAATAGAGGATAGTCGTGAAGTCTATGAGAGTAAGTCCGATTGCGAAAAAGGTATAAAAATACTTAAAGAAGAAATCTTTAATGCCTCTATCGAATAGGCATAAGTTGTTGTGTGTTTAGCAATGTTAGGTTGTACATTTTGGACCTTTGTGAGCGCTCAATACAATTGAAGTTACTGTACTCTTCACGCCGTTGATCTTAATAATCTTGTTTTTCAAAGTATCTCTAAATGACTCTATGTCTGAGGCCTCTACAAGCGCGACGAGGTCGAATTCGCCTGTTACTTCGTAAAGCGCCTCTATTGCATCTATATTGGAAAGACCTTGAACCACGTCATCCATAAGTTGCGCCTCTACGAAAATGTTTACAAAAGCGTGTAATTCATGCACTTATTTCACCAGCAACCTGTAACTGTCTTTTCAATCTTCAAATGGTCAAGGAAAGTATTGTACTTTTCTATAGGCTGTTCCTTTGTCGTTTCCTGCAAGAAAAATCAGCCATAAATGATAAGATTTCTGATTCAGAATTGTTAGGTCACAAAACTTTTATACGATGGTCTATTTAGCTTTAAAATGATGCCAACTGTAAAAGATTTTATGACAAAAAATGTTATCACAATTGGTGTTAATGAGTCGGTGCTTTATGCTGCAAAATTAATGCACCAACAAGATGTCGGTGATCTTGTAGTAATGGAGAGTAATGTGCCAAAGGGATTAGTTACTGAAAGAGATTTAGTTAGAAGAGTAATGGCGCAGAAAAAACCGCTTGAAACTAAAGTCTCCGAGATAATGTCGGGTCCGCTCATAACAATTGAAGAGGAATCATCAATCAGAGATGCCGCGAGGAAAATGGTAAAGTACAAAATAAGGCGACTTCCCGTTACGAAGAAAAACGTGTTGGTCGGTATAATTGTCGCTTCCGATTTTGCTAAACACATCAGCAAAAAAACCTTCAGTGAAGAAATANNGAGCTGAGAATGAAACGTTACCTTGGGTAATATTTTGAGTTCATGTTACATAAGACTTGCTAAGTTTTGAGTTTGCTGAAAACTTGCTTCGTGACCACCTGTTTCTTATAAACTGTTTTGAATTTTTGAATATAATTACCCTTAGACTTTAGATTGACTCTCGGAATATTATAGCTTTTACTTTGATTTCTAAGAGACGGAATAACAGGCAGAGTTCCGCACTCTGCTTTCGGCATCTTACATTGAAGAGGTCAGGGACGCCTTACAATAATGAAGACTAAAGACATAAAAGCACAATAACTACTATAGCTTGAAGTCTCACAAGGGACCCAAATGCCAACAGAAAAACGTAATAGTTTCACCGTTAAAATAGTAAGGAGCGGAAAGGAGCCATAGTGAGTCGGCTTGCTATCTTTTGGGGTCTCGAAATAAATGATCGATGCAATACAGGCCATATCAGTTGTTCTCATACTTGGAATAACCATACTTATAGCGAGACTCATCGCCCCTTACCTTGTACGAGTTTATAATAGATCACCAAGTCGTCTAGATAGAGTCCTAAACCCCGTTGAGAATTTTATCTACAAAATATGCAGCATAGATCCCGAGCACCCGATGGGTTGGAAACAGTACTTTCTCGCTGGCTTACTGCTTAACATTGCCCAGATGGTTGTCGCTTTCCTAATATTGGTCCTTCAAGATAAATTGCCGCTTAACCCTCTGGGGTTCACGGGCCTGAACTGGGACCTAGCTTTTAACACTGTAACCTCGTTTGCAACAAACACAAATCTTCAACACTATAACGGAGAAGCAACACTATCCATATTTAGCCAGATGACTTCTATCCAATTTCTTCAATGGACCTCAGCAGCAACCGGAATGTGCATAGGTATAGCATTTGTACGGGGATTCATAGTTGGCTCCAAAAACATGGGCAACTTCCACGTAGACTTCGTCAGAACCATAACCAGAATACTGTTTCCACTTTGCCTCATAGCCTCAGTGATCTTCGTCGTTATGGGTGTCCCACAAACTCTTAACGCCTCAACTACAGTAACTACAGTGCAGGGCACAACACAATCAATCCTAGTCGGGCCAGTTGCTTCTCTTGATGCAATCATGCAGTTAGGCACGAACGGCGGAGGATTCTACGGCGCCAACGCCGCCCACCCGTTCATGAACCCGTCACCTTATTCGAACATATTACTGATGTCTTTGATGCTTCTTCTTCCCACAGCGCTCATATTTGTATTCGGAGAATTACTGGGCAAAAAACGGGAGACACGACCCCTATTGTGGGGTGCTTACATTCTCTTGGGCATTAACCTCGGCATAGCCTTTGCCCCAAATATCCCTCTAATTGCACCAGGTATAGAAACAAGGATAGGTGGCTTCATGTCTAGTTTCTATACCGTGGTTACGACCGCTGCCACAACTGGATCTGTTAACACTGCGCTCTCAGCTATGCATCCCTTGACGATCACTTCTGGTTTCCTGGGAATGTTCATCCAGTCGATTCCAGGAGGAAAAGGCATTGGTTTAATGTACATGGTAATGTACATAATAATCACTGTTTTCATCGTCGGGCTAATGTCTGGAAGAACCCCCGAGTACTTAGGAATTAAGATCACTGGCCGAGATGTTAAGCTCGTTATGGTGGCTTTCCTAATTCACCCAATCATCATACTAATACCGACAGTAATCGCCTATGCGTCAGGAGCGGCAGCAGCTATTGGGGTCGGTGGAAACTCTGTTGGTTTCACTCAAATCCTGTACGAATTCACAACATCCGCGGCTAACAACGGTTCCGATTTCTTAGGCGCGTCAGGAAACACACCCTTCTTCAACATTGCTACCGGCATCGTCATGTTGATAGGACGCTACGCTTCAATTGCAATCTTGCTTGCACTGTCAGGCTCCATGATCATGCGAAAACGAGGCGGCACCAGCGGTCTCAAAACCGATAGTCCAGTATTCACTATCATTTTAGTTGCAAGCATCATTATACTTGTAGTACTAACGTTCTTCCCGTTCCTAGCGCTTGGACCAATTTCATCATTCTTCAGGGGGTTAACCAATGGTTTCTGATGGTGAGAAAGCTTCGGCACTAGCAAAAAGCAAGGAATCAGGTTCTGGAGGTCTGAGGTCCGCTTTCTCCAGAAAAGTGCTTGTCGATTCAGTGGTTCGTTTAAGCCCCAAATCACTGTTAAAAAATCCAGTTATGTTTATCGTTGAAATCATGTTCTTTATTGTGGCAGCAATGGCTATCGTTCCACAGGTTTTCGTGCCAGTAGCAAGCCCCAGCCTGCAAGTCTTCTATGTTGAAGTCGCCGCGATTCTTCTCATTACAGTTTGGTTCAGTACACTTTCCGACGCTCTTGCTGAGCAACAGGCAAAAAGTACAGCTGGCGCCTTACGGAAATTGGAAACCGAGGTCTCGAGCAAGAAAATAGTAACCGAAGACTGGACGAGAAAGATAGTTAATGTAAAATCAACGGAACTCAGAAAAGACGACCTTATCTTTATCGAAAAAGACGATATCGTTCCCTTAGACGCCGATGTCCTTGAGGGGATTGCTATGGTCGATGAATCGCTTGTCACTGGCGAATCGGCTCCAGTTCGGAAGGCGCCTGGAGACTCGCTTATCGGGGGGTCGCGAGTAGTTAGCGATACTTTAACTGCAAAAGTTACGACAAACCCTGGAGAGACGTTTATCGACCAAATGATAAAGATGGTTGAATCTTCCAAGAGGCCGAAGACGCCCAACGAAGTTGCAATAACTATTGTGCTGATTGGGTTAACCGCCATCTTCACCATAATAATACTTGCTTTGCTAGGCATGTCGGTCACGCTAGGTTTGGGGGCTGACCTTTCAGTGTTAATCGCGCTCTATGTTTGTCTTCTTCCCACAACTATAGGTGCTCTGTTGCCTGCGATTGGGCTTTCAGGAATGTCCAGACTCTACAAGAGTAGAATAATTGCGAAGTCTGGCAAAGCTATAGAAACTGCTGGCGATGCCGATGTTGTTCTCCTCGATAAGACAGGTACCATTACGGTGGGCAACAGGCAAGCCATACAGTTCGTGCCCTTTGAAGGAATTGCAGAGGAAGAAGTAGGGGAAGCAGCATTTCTCGCTTCATGGAATGATGATACTCCAGAGGGACGCAGCATACTAACCCTAGCGTACGAGAAAGGTTTCGTACCAAAAGAATTGAACTCGCTTGCACTTTCAGAAACTTTTCCGTTTTCAGCCAGCACCCGCACTAGCGGAGTGAAAATAACTCATATGGGGCTGACGCTCCCCAAAGGTGACAAATCAGGACGAGACCGACTGAGATTCAGAAGAAAATCCTCAACTTTATCCGAACAAGGGG
>PLYI01000107.1:6982-12556 GCA_003151735.1 Candidatus Bathyarchaeota archaeon
AGAAAAAATTCAGGCTCTTAAAGTCATGGGTATACGCCCAGTCATGATTACTGGAGACCAACCACTTACTGCAAAGAGTATTTCATCGGAGGTTGGAATCGACGAATTTGTGGCTCAAGCTAAACCAGAGGACAAGTATAGCATCGCAAAGAGGGAGCAGGCTGAAAGCAGAATTGTCGCAATGATTGGCGATGGAACTAATGATGCTCCAGCGCTTGCTGCTGCGGATGTAGGTCTGGCAATGAATTCTGGTACTGAAGCTGCTAAGGAAGCTGCTAACATGGTTGATCTAGAATCAAATCCAGCGAAGATAATTGAGGTCGTCATGCTCGGTAAACAGTTGCTCATGACTCGGGGCGCTGTTACTGCTTTTAGTATCGCCAACGATATTGCAAAGTACTTCGCAATTATGCCCGTTCTGTTTGGCGCAGCAATACCGGAACTGCAAGCCTTAAACGTGCTACAGCTCGGGTTAAAAAGCGCAGTTTTGTCAGCGCTCATCTTCAATGCAATTATCATTCCACTCTTGATTCCTCTTGCTATGCGGGGCATAGCATTCAAGCCGACAAGTACGATGACTCTTTTCCTGAAGAACACCCTTATTTATGGTGTGGGCGGCGTAATTGTGCCATTCATAGGAATTAAACTCATAGATCTTCTCCTCGTTGTAGTGTTCCACATATAGGGATTGAAAAAACATGACAGAAAACAAAGAAAAACGGAATTTCAAACCTACAATAGGACTTACATTAATATCGCTTCTAATATGCGGATTGTTTTTCCCCATTTTAGTCACAGGCATCGCTCAAGTCTTTTTTCCATATCAGGCAAACGGCGAAATCGTTCAACTAAATGGAAAAGACATAGGGTCAAACCTCATTGCCCAAACCTTCAGTCTACCAATCTTCTTCCATCCTAGAAACGACTCCGCCTCAGGAGTAGACCCTGACATTACGCTTCAAGATGCATATTCTCAGATACCCGGAATAAGCAATGCTACAGGCATTTCTTCGGCGGTTCTTACAAGCATTGTTAATCAAAATCAGGAAGGCACCCTGTGGATTTTCGGAAACCCATATGTGAACGTTCTGCGAGTTAACATTGAACTTATAAGAGAATATCCGTCAGCCTACAGTGATTTCTCAGGTTAACAACCGTGGCAAAACTATCTGTTGCGGTCTAAAGTCCAAAAACTCAAGAAACGATTGGGAATTGAGCCTTAAGGGCTTACTAGTTCGCAAGGTGGGCAGTACACAGAAAGATAACTCCACAATTTGTTTTACATTTTCTATTACACGTGATGATTAGCTTAAATTAGAAAGGTCTTCTTCTTCCTACAGCGAAAAATTTTTGGAAGGCTTCGTGTTAATGCATGTGGATACTGCTCAGGGCGGATTTAGGTCGTTTGTGAGCTTTTAGAACGACGGAGACTATTGTGCTTTGGACTCCTTTGATATTCATGATTTTCTTATGCAAGACATTACGGAATTCTTCTATGCTCGAAGCTGAAACCATCGAAACAATGTCAAATTCCCCTTTCACTTCATAAATATCTTCGATATTTTCAACCTTAGAAAGGGCGTCCATAATTTGAGCCTTCTGAGTCGGATCGACAAAAATGTTAACTGAGGCTTCGAACCGACCTTGACTATTTGAAGAATCGCTATTTTCCATATCGGGTCATAGACCAGTAAGCTGGTTAAGCAGCTTTTGAGCTTTTTTGAGAACCAAAATGTGCTAATTTGAGAAGCGGAGAGGGCTAAAACGAACTAACGGCACCAAACATTATTTCACGTTAACAATGGACAAAGATAGAGTTATTCAAAAAGATTTTTTAGGTTACAGTGTGCAAACACCCCGTAAGCATAGCCCTTTCAAATCGCGTATTAGAGAAAATAGATCAAGAGGCTTCTAAGCAGAAAAGGTCAAGAAGTGAATTTATAGAGCTTCATTTCGAAACGCTATTCTTTGCAAGGCAAGAATTAGAAAACTAAGCTTATTTGAAATCTCATTTACGGTTCAGCTCTTTGGGGGATTCTTTACTTTTAGTAAGACCCTGAATTCTCTTTCCAATGAAAACTATTGCAAGAATCGCTAAGCCAACGAGAACAATTGTTCCACCAGGCGCTGCGTCCAAAATAACTGAGACCAGAATACCGAATATTACAGTTATTAGCCCAATTATCGGAGAGAGTATTACGGTTTGCCTGAAGGATTTTGTTATTTGAGTGCTAATTAACGCCGGTAAGACAAGGAGGGCTGAAATTAAAAGCACTCCAACAATCGGTATGGCAATAATTACAACTACTCCCGCGAGAATGCTTAGGAGATAGTCAAAAACCCATGTCTTAATTCCTGCAGCTCTGGCTTGTGTTTCATCGAAAGTTATGTATACCATTTCCTTGAAGAACACAAAAATTATGCTTAGAGATATTGCTGCAACCACCGCAGCCGTTATGATTTGGTCCATATTCACTATTAAGATGCTTCCGAAAAGCAGGCTCTCAAGGTTAACGCCAAAACCCCGTGAAAGGCTCAATAAGGTTATGCCTCCCGCAAGACCCAACTGAAGGAAAACAGCAACTGCAGCGTCGCCTGAAATCTTTGTAGAACGTAGTGCCTTGTTAATTCCTATAGACCCTAATACTACTGTAATTCCAGCTATCCATAAAGGAAAAACACTGAGGTAGTATCCTAGAGCTAAGCCTCCAAAAGCCGTATGAGACAGCCCATCGCCTATGAGTGAAATTTTCTTTAAAACAATAAAAATGCTGAGAATAGAGCTGAGAACAGCGATAATTATACTTATGATGAATGCACGCTGTATGAAAGGCGCCTGAAGCAAAGAAAGAACATCAAGGATGATCATGATGATCCATAATCTCCACAGGATGATCGTACATTTTATGAATCTCAACGTCTGCAGAGAAATCTTCGTTTTCTCCACAGAAGAACTGTGACTTGTTTACACAAAGAACTCGGTTCGCTATCTTTGTAATTACACCTATGTCATGTGAGGATAAAATTACAGTTATTCCTCGCTCTTTGTTTAAGCGGTCCAGAATGTTATAGAACTCCTTTTTTGAAGACGTATCTACTCCGCTAGTTGGCTCATCAAGCAAAAGCAGTTTTGGCTCTGCAACCATCGCTTTTGCTAAAAAGACACGTTGTGACTGACCTCCAGAGAGTTGACCTATTTTCCTATCTTTAAGCTCATATATTCCAAAAAGTTTGAGTGTTTCCTCAACCTTTTGCCTGTCTTCATCCTTCATTCCGTGAAAAAGCCCTGCAATTGGAGTTCTTCCAAGCATGACTGTTTCATATACGCTAAAGGGCAAGTTTGGGTCTCTTGCTTGGGCACTTTGCGGCACATAGCCGACGTATTTGAGATTTTTACCTAAGTCTGGGCTCCCGAAGAGTTTGATTGAGCCGCTTGTTGCTTTTGTTAGTCCCAGAATGACTTTTAGGAGCGTTGATTTTCCAGCGCCATTTGGTCCTATGAGCGCAATCAGGTCTTTTGGGTTTACGTCTATGTTGATGCCTTCTAGAGCCATAACTCCGTTTGGATATTTGACGCTTAGATCGCGTATTTCGACGATTGGTTTAGGTTCCGACATTTGTCAACGCCAAATGAATATTATTTATGTCCTGTTGCATGAGAGTGATGTAGTTGTCTCCTGCAGCTTTTTCTTGTGTTGTCAGTCCTTCGATTGGGTTCATGTTGATGAGAGTCGCGTTTGTTTGGCTACTGATTGACTGGGATATTGCTTGGTTTTCAAGCGATTCATAGCCTACATATTTGAGGTGATATTGGTTAATCGCACTAATTACGTTCTGGATGTCCGTGGGTGTTGGTTCTTCCTCGAATGGTCCTGAAATCGCAAGTTGTGTAACGTTATATTGATGTGCGAAGTAGGCGAAGGCTTCATGGAAGGTTACAAAGTATTTTGTCGCTGTGTCTGTAGTGGCGTTTATTGCTAAAGAGTTCAAATTATCGAGCTTAGCGTCATAAGCTTGCGCATTTTGGGTGAAATACTGGCTGTCAGCAGGGTCAGCTTTGATTAATCCTTGAAGAATATTGTTTACTTGTTGTTTTGCGTTTAATGGGTCAAGCCAGATGTGAGGATCAATTGTTTGGTTACCTCTTTGAAATTGTGATGGTACTGGAAGGAGGTTTATTCCTTGGCTTGTATCTACTTGGATAAGTTTTGTGTTTCCAGCTGCACTAATTACGTCTTGAATCCATGGTTCTAGTCCAGCTCCGTTGTAAATTAACACGTCTGCACTTAAGACCTCAGCTATGGAAGATGGCGTTGGTTCAAAAGCATGGACATCAACGGTTTCTGGAACAAGTATCGAGACGTCAGTTTTGTTGCCCCCTACATCTTGTGCGAAATCATATAATGGATAAAATGTTGCAATAACTTTTAATTTTGAACTTGTGCTGGGCGTTGTGCTATTTGAAAAATATAACGCTAAAACAGTTCCTACGAGGATTATGGCTATCAAAACTGCGACTATTGCGTAAGTTCTTTTCCTCATGAAAACACTTCCTTCCTAAAAGTCCATAGTCTTAAGAAGTTATTAAGTTTTGCCATTTTTTTAATAACTAAGCGTTTTTTCTGAGGAACTGAGATTTAACAGCCCTCTGATAGTAATTACCAGTGAATACCTCGAGATATAACGGCATCTTAGCTGAGTAATTTATTAAACTGGAACAATAAAACATAATGAAAGGTGAGAAAAATGAGCATTATCAGTCTTTCATTGCCCACGGAATTGCTTGAAGAGCTAGATGCAGTGCTAGGAGAACAAAAATCCGCAACTAGATCCGAAGTCCTCAGACAAGCGCTCCGAAGTTACTTAACCGAATACAAAAAGCTCGATGAACAAAAAGGCAATGTAATCGCCACCATCTCGGTTCTTTACAATAAAGAAGAAAAGAACGAGGAACTTTTTAAGCTCCAACACGAATTCAGCGATATGATCACGGCTTACCTACATTCTCATCTGACAGAAACTAGCTGTCTTGAGGTTATGGTAATTAAAGGCCCTTCCAGCCGATTAAAGGAATTGATTGATGGGCTGAAGGCCAACAAACCAGTCAAACAAATCAAATTCTCCGTTATGACAACAGATGAATCAGAAATAATTTAGATTAATTTCTCTTCGTTTCTCCCAAAACTTCCATGTGACGCTAGTTAACGCCCAATGCCAGCCTCGCCTCTTGGTAACATGCTGCACAAACAACATCTCCAATTTCCCGGTAAACAAACAATTTTCTGGTATAGGTTAATGGACTATTTGTTTACAGAACATTGTTCTATCACCAGAAAACTGTTTGACAAAATGAGTTGGGAATGGAAATTGCATCCTTTCAGATTTGGTGGGCGAAGAGAAAAAGTTAAACTACACACTATAACCCAGAAGCCTCAGATTTGCTTGAGTTCATGAGTCAGTCTTAACGGCTTTACCGCGTTTTCTTTTACTAGGTATTAAAGCAATTATAACAAAAACAGCTATGAACACTACAATGAGGGAGAAAATTTCTGGGTGAATCAGAATCTCAAACAT
>PLYI01000059.1 GCA_003151735.1 Candidatus Bathyarchaeota archaeon
GCCTTGAAAACAAGAAAGCACGCTTGCAGGGATACGCAGAGTTTTATGGGTTTACCCAAAGCAGACATAAACGAAAACTATCGCATAGCACCTGCCAAAAAATAGGAAGGAGAAATAGAGGCAACTATCCTGATTTAAGGCGAAAATCCCGTATGCAAGAACTATTTTCAGTATTTTAACTTCAGCGTCAAGCCTTGATAACGCTGTAAGATACGCATGGCGCCTATGATGATAAACACGTCAGTATGAGCGGGGATTTCAGTTTACTTCTGTTTTCCCCGAGATGAATTGCTGGAAAATGGAATCTGAGACCCTTCCACAATTAACTTGACTTGACTAAAAATACTTATTTGTTAAAGTTATTAGTGTTCAATGACACCTCAAGAGCCGTCAGAACTGGAAGATTGCAAAAGTTTGCTGGATTCGCGGAAAGACCTTTTGAGGAATTGTCAAGAATAGTCGAATTCTGTGCTATGGTGAGAAGATGAGTGATGCAAAACCAGTCAAATGTCAAAAATGCGGAAACCCCATCGGCTACGTGACTGTGGTGGCAAGAGGCATATCGCCTTTTCAGCAACCCGTATCAAACGTCAAAATAGTGGCCCTCTGCATGGAATGTTTTCGGAAAAAAGAATAGATGCAGAGCCAAGGCTACTGACCTGTGTTTTCGAAGTAGTTGCTATAGCTGATATTTTCTATAGAACAGTAAAATGGCTATTCTATGCAAGAGTCAAGGCGCAATTTAGACCGATAAAAACAGGCAAAGATGCCCCTAATAGGCACCAACAATTGACCTTAAACCCAAAGGTGAAATACACGTTATGGGCGAGTTCTGGGCAGCCACCGCCAAATATACCTCAATAACTGCTGGTCAAGCGGTGGAAGTTGGCATGGATGACATGTTCCTTTTAGTAAAAACAGCCTAGGCAAAAGCTTAACTCTCCAAAGTGCAGCATACCACTAGTTGAGGGTTTAAAAATTGTCTGAAGTTTTAGCTCCAATCATTGGTTTTATAGCTATTGTAGTTGCACTTTTCCTGTTAAGCGGTATCCGTGTTCTGAGAGAGTGGGAACGTATGCCTGTTTTAAGGCTCGGACGCTATATGGGTTTGAAGGGTCCTGGGCTTATCTATCTTATTCCACTAATAGATAGGGCGCCCCTAAAAATCTCCACAAGACTAGACACCGTTCAATTCCGCACAGAATCAACTTTAACCAAAGACAACGTTCCAGTAAACGTTGATTCAGTTTTGTACATGAAACCTGTAGATTTGGAGAAGGCGGTGTTGCAAGTTGAGAACTATGTTCAAGCCACACAGTTAGCTTCACAAACTACCCTTAGGGAAGTTATAGGTAAGGTTACTCTTAACGAGTTACTTGCTGAACGTGAAAAAGTTGGGGCCCGTCTGCGCGAGATAATTGATGAAAAAACTGAGGCTTGGGGAATAAAAGCCACAGCTGTTGAAGTCCGAGACGTGATAATCCCAAGTAATCTTCAAGATGCTATGAGTCGTCAAGCTCAGGCTGAACGTGAACGCATGGCAAGAGTTACCTTAGCTACTGCTGAGTTTGAAGCGTCAGCAAAAATGATTGAAGCAGCAAAAATGTACGAGGCATGTCCAGAAGGACTGAGACTTAGGTGGATGAACATACTCTATGAGTTAGGTCAGCAGTCACAAACAAATACAATCATGTTAGTGCCAGCGGTCATGCCGGAAGCAGGCTGGCCTCCAGTTGGAACCTTCGGCTTCAAAGACCTAACCACAGCGCAACAAGCAATGGCAGCAAAGAAGAAACCAACGGCAAAACAAGAACTGCCACAACAACCCGAACAACCAGAGCAACCTGAGTAAGCAAACCTTTTTTCTTTCTTTTCCTTTTTGTCGACAGACCCCTGAATTATTAACTTTTAAAGATGAGCTTATGATTGCCTACTGTTCCAACTTCGGAAAGAAGTGCAGGTTTGGCATATTTTAGCAATTTTATGCTTTCTTCAAGACTCATGGCTAGCTTGATTTCGCTGAGGAAAGCCTTAACTGAATCATACTTGTAATGATATATGAGGAATTATTTTTGTCTTCGCAAACAGGTAGCGTGCCTGTTCTAATTATGAGAGAAGGATCTGGATCCAGAGGAAAGGATGTCCAACGCAACAACATTATGGCAGCAAAAACAATAGCGAATGCCATAAAAAGTTCATTAGGCCCCAAAGGAATGGACAAGATGTTGGTGGATAGTTCTGGCGATGTAATCATTACCAGCGATGGACGAACTATCCTTGATAAGATGGATATTGACCATCCAGCTGCTAAGATGATGGTTGAAGTAGCTAAGACCCAAGATGCGGAAGTAGGAGACGGAACCACCACTTCGGTCATAGTTGCCGGCGAACTCTTAGGAAAAGCTGAAGACTTGATAAACAAGGGCATACACCCCATCCTAATTGTCGAAGGATACAGCAAAGCAGCTGATAAAGCTCTTGAAACCCTTGAAAAAATTGCGTTTTCCATTAAGCCTACAGAAAAAGAATTTTTGATGAAGATTGCGGCAACCTCTATGGCCAGTAAGCTGGTAGCTGAGAACAAAGAGCAACTTGCAGAGATAGTCGTTAAAGCTGTTTTGCATGTCGCCCAAAAAGTAGGAGACGACTACACTGTAGACTTAGACGATATCATGGTGGAGAAGAAGCCAGGCGAATCCGTTGCAGAAACCACACTTATCGAAGGGTTAGTTCTTGATAAAGAGGTTGTGCATTCGGACATGCCTAAACGGGTGGAAAAAGCAAAGATAGCATTATTAGAAAGTGCACTTGAAATTGAAAAGACAGAGTTCGACGCTAAAATCAACATTGAGCGTCCAGAACAGATGCTATCTTTCCTACAAGAAGAGCAGAATATGCTCAAAGCAATGGTTGAAAAGATAGTTTCCTCAGGCGCCAATGTCGTTTTTTGCCAGAAAGGCATAGACGACCTGGTCAAGCACTTCTTGGATAGGAAGGGAGTCTTAGCTGTACAACGAGTCAAAGAGTCAGATATGAAGAAACTAGCAAAAGCCACCGGCGGAAAGCCTGTTATTAATATAGACGGCCTCTTAAAAAGCGACTTAGGCTTTGCAGAAGTTGTTGAGGAGCGCAAGATCGGCGACGACAAGATGACCTTCATCGAAGGATGCAAGAATCCGCACTCGGTTGCTATTCTCATACGAGGTGCAGATAAACGGTTCGTTGATGAGGCGGAGCGGTCAATTCACGATGCTTTATGCGTGGTCCGAGATGTTGTTCAGGAGCCCAAAATCGTTGCGGGAGGGGGCGCTCCAGAAATGGAGATCGCTAGAGCACTACGAAGCTATGCTGAAACTCTGCCTGGCAGAGAGCAGCTTGCCGTTCGAAGCTTTGGCGAGGCTATGGAAATTGTTCCATTGACATTAGGTGGAAATGCGGGTCTTGATCCTATAGATTTTCTATTAGAGCTCAGAACCCGTCATGAGAAGGGCGAAAAATGGGCAGGCGTCAACGTTTTGGAAGGAAAAATCAGAGACATGAAAGACTTAGAAGTCTACGAACCCTTGGCTGTTAAGAAACAGACAATCAAGTCCGCCAACGAAGCTGCCACAATGATATTGAGGATCGATGATGTCATCGCCTCTGGAAAGATGAAAGCTCCGCATAAGTCTCATGGCGGAATGCCAGGCAGCGGTTACGGCGGCATGCCACCAGAGTATTAACACGCGTTGACAACTATTACAAATTAACCTATTTTCAAAAGAATCCGCTATTACCTGGGTTAATATTCGGCGTAACATTTTTATCCATAGCCCTTAACAGGGCAGATCTTTTTAAAGACGCACAACGGTTATTTTTTAAAGAATTGGGTGATTTTTATTCTTCACCTTCGGGGCCGCCGGGCATTCCGCCGCCTGGCCCGTCTTTGGGCGCTTTGGATGTTATGACATCGTCAATGCATAGTATCATGGCTGCTGATTCTGCTGCGGATTTGATTGCTTGTTCTTTAACGACGATTGGTTCGATTACGCCGTTTTCGATGCTGTTCTGCACTTTGCCCGTGAAAACGTTTATGCCCATGTATTTGCCGGTTTCTTTGTCGTGTGCTGATCTCAGCTCCACAAGTAAATCTATTGGATCTATCCCTGCGTTTTCTGCAAGTGTACGGGGTATTACTTCCATTGCATCAGCGAATGCTTCAACAGCTAATTGTTCTCTTCCACCGACTTTGTTGGCGTATTTGCGCAGTTCTTTTGCAACTTCGATTTCTACGGCTCCTCCGCCTGCGACGATTTTGCTGTTTTCAACAACATCTGAAACAACCGAAAGCGCGTCGATAAGTGCTCTTTCAGCTTCATCCACCATTCGTTCAAGCCCAGCTCGTATCAATATAGCTACTGAATGAGGATCTTTGGGTAATTATGTTGTTTCCCTTTAAGGGCTTTTGGTCTATGCTTGGGCCGCTTAAAGACTAAAAACAAAAACTCAGCATCAGTCACGGCGACTACACCAAAAAGGGAAAAAGGTTACGGATGATGTTGAATTTATAACCCAAACGAAAAAGAATACCTCACCTCGGCCGCTATTTTGCACACCTCGGTGCCTTTTTAGTGTGGCTTCATCATTTACGCTTTCTCAAGCATATCAAGTTGTTGGCAGCCTCCAAAAAAAGAAAAAGGGAAAGTATTGTTTTCAGTATAAAAGTGGATGGGGGTTGGCGCCGCCGAAAGGATTTGCTACCCTGCAGCTCGCGCTAACGCGATTTGAGAGCACTCAACCCTTCGAATAGTGTATCTGATAAAAAGGGAAATTGCGGTAGAAATTACAGTCTGGGGAACGGTAACTTCCGGGCTAGTTCTGCACATAATCTAGTGTATACCGTTTGGGGGTCTTTGGAGTTTTTTGACTATGGCTTGTTTCAAGGTTTGGTTCAAAACCGCCCCCAAGCCAAATTACAAAAAAGGGAATGTTTGAGGAAATAGTACTTATTCAGTTCTGGAGTGGTGGGGCTGCCCGTCCCTGAACACATTTGAGACTGTGTAATAACTAATTTTAATTTATTAAAATTGCAAGCTTTATGCAAATAATGTTGGCTTAAATAACGATTCAATACACATTTGAAGCAAATTTCTGAGCGCGATTGGAGTTTTCACACAGCCTGAAACAGGTATACAAGTCAGTAGCTAAACTTTCTGAATGTGACCTAAAATGGCGAGCGGTTTTTCAATAACTATCTTCCACCCTCCGTCATTTAATTTTAAAGTTTCAATTACTTTACAATTTCGTAGCTCAACAAGTCGAGGGATAGCGTCACAGGCTGGTGGGCTGTCAAGTATAACTTCAACAGTTTGTCCTCCTGAGAGGCTATCTATTATTTTTGCTGTGTAGAATTCGGGGTAAGGACAAGTATAGTTCCTGACATCTAAAGTGTACCTGTTCCCATTTTTCTTTAAAAGTTTAGCAGGCATTTATTCACTGCTCTTTTTTGGGTAAGCTTTGGGCTGCACCTGTTTATGTTTGGCTTGGAGTTTTCTAAAGGTTTCCTGTACGCCTTTTTTATCAATGTTGTTTTCGACAAGAATTCCGACTGTCGACTTGAGTTGATCAGCCTTGACATCATGCATAACAAGTTTTCCAAGCACGTTTTCACCTTGGGAAGACTCGGCGACGTATATGTTGTATCGAAGCTCAGGTTTTCCGTCTACGATTAATCTGTTTGCTTGCAAGCCTATGTCGGCTACCAAGTGACGGGAACAACCATTCGGGCAGCCGCTAAAACTTAGTCGCACGTTTAGGTCCTTAATTGATCCAAAGAGCTCATCCAAATAAGCAACAGTTTCTAAGGCTCTCTTCTTTGGGTTGTCAGACGATTTACCACAGAAGTTGCCCGCACAAGCAACGGTTGTCCATCTAAAACAGGATCCTTTGACAGGAAAATCAGCTTCTGCTAGCTCTTCTAGAGCTGAATCAACCTTTTCGTTTGGTACATTAGTGAATATAATGTTTTGATGAGCGGACAAACGCAAAGTGCCATTGCCGTACTGGTCGACGATATCTGCCAGTTTGAGCATTTTTTGGGCAGATAATATGCCGCTGATCACAGGAACGCCGATGTATGAGTAGCCGGCCTTTTTCTGGGATTTTACTCCTATGTGCTCTCCTCGGCAGCGGGGAAGTTGCTCTACCACGTAAGCCTGTAATTTCCTTCCGAGCTTCTTTTCAACCTCACATCTAACCTTCTCTACGCCCCAAGCATCTACCAGCCACCTAAACCTTGCTTTGCCCTTGCTTTCTCGACTCCCAAAATCCCTAAAGATTTCGACGATTGCTTTTGCTACCTCTATAACCTCTTCAGGTTTTATGAAGATGCCAAGCTGTCTGGCTATTTGAGGTGAAGACCCAACGGTCCCTCCAACTAGGGTTACGAAACCTATCTTTTCTGTTGGATGGCGATGAGCAACAAAAGCCAAATCCTGAGCCTCAGGGCAGGTACAGTTTAAGCTGCAGCTTGAAACAGAAATCTTGAATTTTTTGGGCAAATCAACGAATTCTTTGTTTCCTGTGAAAAATTTGTGCAGCTGTAACGCTATAGGTGAAGCATCTATTAATTCATCTACATCTGCTCCGGCAGCTGCACAGCCCACAACGTTTCGAACATCGCCATATCTTGCGGTTGGAAACCCTTGTCCGCACCTGTCAGTTGTGAACCCTATTGATTTCAGCTTTTTGAAAATGTCAATTGCTTCTTCAAATTGAATCCAATGTATCTGTATATTTTGCTTGTCGGTAATTTCAGCATAGCCTTTGCCGTATTTTTCGGCTATTGAGGCAATTTCCCTAAACTGCGCTGTTGTTACTATACCGTTCGGAATTTTTACTCGCAGAAAATTGTTTGATCCTTCTGCTCGGTCTCGACCTAAAGAATACAGGTAAACTAACTTTTCAACATCATCTGTTAGGTTTTTTATGTTTTCTTCCGGATTTGTCATCTTGCATGCACTCCACTAAGTTGCTTTTTGAAGATTTGCACTGTACTTACTGAGTAAGTCGGCGATTTCTGGGCGCATAATCTCTGCTGGCGGACGAGTTTTAGCAGCGATTAGTTTCCGCAGTTGCGTGCCACTAATTTTCACATGGTTCTCTGGTTTATGGGCACATGTTTTCTCGGAGGCAACGCTTTGGCAACGTGAGCAATAATAAGATTCTCGAAATGCCATTGGTTCTATTCCTATGTCTAGCTTGCGTAGAAGCGCCTGTGCTTCATATGGATCATAATAGCTGCCGACGCCTGCCATGTCTCTGCCGACGATGAAGTGGGTGCAACCATAATTCTTTCTCACAATAGCTAGAAACACTGCTGCTTTTGGACCCGCATAACGCATAGCAATGGAAAACGGCGACAGAAAAACCCTACTTGCAGGGTAATAGTTGTCTATGAGGTATCTGTAGCTTTCGACTACTGCTTCAGGTGGAAAATCATCAGGTTTTAGTTCGCCAACCACAGGATGAATAAATAACCCGTCAACTAGTTCCAGAGCACATCTTTGAATATATTCGTGGGCAACATGAGGAGGGTTTCTAGTTTGGAACACGACGATGGTTTCCCACTGTCGTTTTTCGAATTCTGCGCGGGTTTCTTTGGGGGTAAACTCATCTTTTGGTGAAAGCCGCTCCAGCAAATCTATTTTGCCAGATAAAATAACATCGCCCATGTTTTCAATTTTCTTTACATCTGGATGCGCTATGTCAGTGGTACCAAAGACTTGCTTTGCAAGCTCTTTTTTGCTAAATCTATATTTTTCTTCAAGATGAAGCATGCCTATTGGTTTTTCTTGGTAGAATAACGCGATTTCACTTCCTGATTTTAGTTTATCTATTGTGGATTTTTCTTGTGGGTTAGGTGCAAAAATTATAGGTATGGTCCAGGGTAGTCCGTTTAAGAGGGTTTCCTTAAACAGGACCGAGTTGTATTCTTCACTGCCTAAGAAACCTTCTAATGGGCTGAAAGCGCCAACCGCAATTTTTTCAGCGTCTAAAGCTGCTGTTCTATCAATGCTGATTTTCGGAAGTTCCGCTATGTCCTTAAGGATTTTGTTTTTTGCTTTTTCCGGCAGAACCCTGTTAATGAGTTTTCTGCCATAGGGTTTGTTAACCATTTTATAATCACTTTTACCTTACACTTTGAACTTGTAGTGTAGACCGCATTCTTTTGTCGTTGTTTCCCACCACCATCTGCCTGCCCTTGGGTCTTCGCCTGGTTTTGTCTGTCTTGTGCAGGGTGCGCAGCCGATGCTTGTGTATCCTTGGTCGAAAAGCTTGTTGTATGGAACATCGTTTTCATGGATGTAGGACCAAACCTGCTCCGAGGTCCAGTCTCTCATCGGATTCACTTTAACAATGTTTCCGTTGACAGCGTCAAATTCAACCTTTTTGATGGATGCACGGCTGGAGGCTTGATCTTTTCGTAGACCAGCTATCCAAGCATCAAGTCCTGAGAGGGCTCGTTTGAGGGGTTCTCTCTTTCGGATGTGGCAGCAAAGAGTTCGTTGCTCGACGCTCTTGTAAAACAGGTTCTCGCCGTCCTTCGTGGAGATTTCTTCAACTTTGCTTGTTTGTGGGAAGTAGATTTCTATGGGGATTTTGTATTTCTCTCGAACTGCATCTATTACGTTGTATGTTTCTTGGTGTAGCCTTCCGGTGTCGAGGGTGAATACTCGAGGGGTTTTGGTGACTTTTGTTAGAAGGTCGATAACGACTACGTCTTCAGCGCCGAAGCTTGAAGCAAGCGCTATATTCGAACCGAATCTTCTTACTGCCCAATCTAAGACTTCTTGAGCTGTAGCTTTTTCTAGTTCTTCATTAATTTCAGATATTTCAGTTTCAGTTATTTTGGACATTTCAATTTGCCTCTTAAATCTTGATTTAGGGTTGAACAAGCATCACATAACGCCGTTATATGTATTTTTGCGAATGATATTCTTAAAAGAATAATTGCGCAGAGAGCAAATAGGTGACTCGCCATTTTCAGAAAAAATCAACAAAGTAAATGAGCCCAAAAAAGGGAACCTTTCCTATTTTTTAATTTTTAAGAAGGCTAGCGATAATTTTTACGTGTAATCGGGAAAATTTTCCGGTAACCGCAGTTTCCTAAATCTCTGGAGAGCTTTTTATTGCGCAATCTTTCTTTGAAAAAGACGGCAATTTTGTGCCTTTTAATAGCTTTATTCTTTTTGGAATAAAATGTGCAAGAAGGCATATAACAGCGTTATAGCATGATGCGTCAACATCAACATTCCAACATAAAAAGGAGCCAAACAAAAATGCCTAAAAAAGATCCAATCTCTCAAACAGGAGGTCTATAGTTTAATGACCTCTTTCAGTAGTAGATCGAAATACCTCGCAGTCGTAACAATAGCGATAGTTATAGTTGCCGGATTAGCCGCATTCGCGTATTCACAAAGTGCAGAATCTCAGGCACCGTCGGCAACGCCAACACCCACTTCCGCACCAACACCAGCAAACAATCCTTCATCAACTCCAACAAGTAGTCCATCACCGACACCTCACGCAACCTCTTCGTCCACAGCCACTTCAGCACCTACTTCAATCATAACTGCATCACCCACGCCTACACCAGTGCCACTAACAGGCTCAATTACGATCTCTGGCGCAGATGCAGTATATCCAATGGCGCTTAATTGGAGCCAAACATTCCACGATTCAAACCCTGGCGTAACATTCCAAGTATCGGCAGGAGGAGCTGGCAAAGGCATGACCGATGCACTCAATGGCCTATCTGACCTGGGAATGATTTCAAGAGACATAACATCCACCGAAGTCCAGAATGGCGCATACTACGTCGCAGTAACTAGCAACGCGGTCGTGGGAATCATAAACAGCAACAACCCTGTGCACAATGATATTGTAACCAAGGGTTTGTCAAGACAGACGCTCTATAACATCTTCGTTGCAGGAAACGTAACCACTTGGGGTCAAGCAGCAGGCAGAGCTGGCGTAACGGACAGAATAAATGTTTACACTCGGTCAGATTCCTCAGGTGCGGCAGCAACATGGGCCAAGTTCTTGGGCAATAAGACACAGGCAGATATCCAAGGAGTCGGAGTTAATCAGGACCCTGGAATACTGCAAGCGGTTCAATCAGATAGACTTGGGATAGGCTTTAACAATTTAGCATATCCATACGACGCTGTCACCAAACAACAGGTTCAAGGCGTAATAATAATTCCCATTGACTCAAACGATAACGAACAAATCGATGCCAACGAAAGCTTCTACAGCACAAGAACTACATTAGTCGACGCGATTCAGCAAGGATTGTATCCAAAGAGCGCAACAACCAACCTGTATCTAGTAACCAAAACTAGTTTCACTGGCGTAACCAAGAGCTTTGTCCAATGGGTTTTGACTGAAGGACAAAAATACGTTGAACCAGCAGGCTTCGTTCCACTTACCCAAGACGTACTCAACCAGCAACTACAGAAAATAGGCGCATAAACGTGAATACAAGAAAGCAAAAGGATCGCATTGCCAGCAAACTTATGCTGTCAGTTACTATTCTGATTAGCTTAATTGATTTCATAATACTCTTCTCTCTTTTTCAGAGATCACTTCCAATATTAACTTCCCAACCATTAGGGACCTTACTTCTATCATCAACATGGAACCCTTTAGTGGGCAACTTCGGGTTTTACCCCTTCATCGCTGGCACCATATGGGTAACATTGTTGGCGATGGCAATTTCCATTCCGCCATCAATCTTAACATCCATTTACCTAGCCGAATATGCCTCAAACAGGCTTCAGGGAATCATAAAACCCCTAATTGATTTGCTTGCAGGGATACCTTCAGTTATCTTTGGGCTTTTAGGCGTTTTAATCATAGTGCCCTTTATAAGAAATAATTTAGCCCCCTTGTTAGGGGTTTCAACCACAGGCTACTCTCTTCTCGCAGGCAGCATAGTTCTTGCCATTATGGTTTTTCCTATAATAATTTCAGTCTCTACTGAAATAATAAAAGCCGTACCCCAAGCGCCTATAAAAGCTTCGCTGGCTTTGGGTGCAACCAAATGGCAGACCGTGAAACATGTAATCTTACCGAGCAGCCTTTCAGGCTTATCAGCTGCAATAATTTTGGGTTTCGGCCGAGCATTCGGAGAGACAATTGCCGTTCTCATGGTCGTTGGAAACGTTCCTAAAGCGCCATCATCAATTTTTTCTCCAGCCTACCCATTACCAGCTTTAATAGCTAACAATTTTGGAGATATGATGTCGGTTCCATCTTACGATTCAGCGCTTATGTTCGCGGCATTAATCCTTCTGGTGATAGTCATCGTGTTTAGTGTCATCGCAGAAATAGTTTTAACCAAAATCAAAAAGGCGTAATTCATGGATAGACGAAAAATTGAAGAGAACTTTTTCAAAACGCTCATGATTGGCTCAACTGTTATAGTAGTGGGTAGCCTCCTCACTGTCCTTTTCGTCATCCTGCTCAAAGGATTGCCGTCGCTCAGCATTTCTATGGTAACCGAAATTCCTCAAAGCGGCTTCTTATTGGGGTCTGGAGGGGGAATACTAAACGCTATAGTTGGTTCATTATACCTGGTGGGCGGAGCAACGCCAATAGCGTTTGCGCTTGGTCTCCCGATAGCCTTGTACTTGAATGAATATGCTGCAAAGTCTCGTTTGGCAAGTTTTACAAGGCGATCTTTGGATTTTCTGTGGAGCGTTCCCTCGATTATCTATGGTGCCTTTGGTTTCACGGTCATGGTTTATTTGGGAATGAGAGCGTCGCTGCTGGGTGGAATAGTTGCTTTAACATTGCTGGAGCTACCGATAATGACTCGCGCTATGGATGAGGTCATTCGGTTAGTTCCGCCTAAGCTAAAAGACGCATCGTATGCTTTGGGCGCGACCAGATTAGAGACCGCTTTGCACGTGGTTTTCAGACAGGCATTACCTGGAATCACCACCGCTGTAATATTGGCATTTGGACGCGCTGTAGGAGACGCAGCTTCGATAATGTTTACTGCAGGCTACACAGATAACATTCCCAATTCTATCTTCAGTCCAGTAGCATCTCTCCCACTGGCAATTTTCTTCCAGCTTGGAACACCCTACCCGGCTGTACAACAGAAAGCCTACGCGTCTGCAGCATTACTGCTTCTCATAGTGGCATCATTAAGCATAGCGTCGAAGCTACTGTCAAGAAAATTCAATAAATATCTGATAAAATAGGAGCCAAGACAATGTCTAAAGACATCATAACTATAAAAAACCTAAACATATACTACGAAAAAAATTGTGTCCTTAAAAACATAAACCTAAACATCCCTGAAAAACAGATAACCGCAATAATAGGTCCTTCAGGCTGCGGAAAGACAACATTGCTCAAATGCCTCAATCGAATGATTGACCTAGAATCAGATGTTAAAATCACAGGCGAAGTCATATTTGACGACGTTGACATTCTTGACAAAAAAATAGATGTTACAAGTCTAAGAAAGAAACTGGGTTTTATAGCTCAGACGCCTAATCCTTTGCCGATGTCGATTTATGATAACATAGCTTATGGACCAAAGATTCACGGAAAAAAAGACAAGAAAGAACTGAATCAAATCGTCGAACGTTGCCTTCAAGCTTCGGGTCTATGGAATGAAGTAAGCAGCAGACTTAAGCAGCCAGCGACAAAACTATCCATTGGGCAACAGCAAAGACTGTGTATCGCTAGAGCCATAGCTGTTGAGCCTCAGGTTCTCCTATGTGATGAACCAACATCAGCTCTTGACCCAATCTCAACACGCCACGTGGAGGACCAACTTCTTTCCCTTAAAAATGACTACACAACCGTTTTTGTAACTCACATGCTGCGACAAGCAAGAAAGATTGCAGATTATGCAGTTTTCATTTACATGGGCGAAATAATTGAGCATGGACCTGCCAAGGAAATCTTTACAAAGCCCAGAGAAAAGAGAACAAAAGCTTACCTAGAAAACGAGGTTGACTACGTTATCTAAGATTTGTTTGTAACGGGTGTAATAGCCGCTATTTACAGGATTTCCAAAAAGTATTAGGAGAATAAAGACCAAGGTTGAGGATTTTCGCGCCCAAATCACATTATTGCAAGGGTGCGGGGCATTGGACGGCAACGGTTCAAGCGTTACAGAAAACTGTAACGGCGTTACGGAAAATTGTAATGATAATCAGATTTTAAATCAGGCTGTATTTTTAAAACGGGAAATGGAAATGGTGCGGTCGCCGAGTTGCAGACCTGAACCAGACTGTGTCAAAACTCATTGCTAAAGCCTAAGAATACCTGGCCTTCAAGCTATTGCTTGAAATCCTTCTTCACCAGTTTCCGCTTTTCTACGCCTTCATCAAACTCATTAGCGCTCCAACTCCAAAAATATTGATAGCTCTTCGCATGTTGTAAGCCAGCATCGTAAATCCAACCATGGACTATCTGATCCTAAAACTCATGTCTGCGAGGCCCAGCGACATAAGAGACATTGCCACCTTGGTCTGGAAAAACGGTATTCCTGACGATCTGAAGGAAGAGGCAAAAAAACTCTAGCACACCCTGAGATTATCGAGAAGAACCTAAAACTCATTATTTCAAATATTTCCGACAAACGATTCTTGGACTCATGGAAGGGAACGTTTGTCACAACCGAGTTCACGGATAACATTAAGGAAGAAGTTCTCAAAAAGCTGAAGACGCTATCGTAGTTTACCGATGTGCTAGTCCTAAAACTTCTGAAGTATTTCAACGCTCGCAAGACTCATCATGAGACCAAATCAGCTCTAATCGATATCTTCTCCTGGAATTATAGAGGGTGCTACCATAGTAGCAGTTGGCGCGTTGATTCTTGTACTTGATGCAATCTTCAATTCCCGAACTTAGTCTGAAAAATTCCAGTTGTGACTAAGTAGTAGGGGAATCTCTGAAGTTTGTCTCCATTCAGCTAACGTTTTCTGTGAAACTCGGCTTGAGAGTTTTTTATTAACTAAAAAGAATTGTCAAGCGTCTCAGAAGACAGGAAAGGGCAATACAGGATAACTGATCCAATATTGGCAGATTGGCTGAACCGACGTTTTGGTACAATGACGCAAGAATAGGCTTTTTTCCCTATATAGGATTCTATCCCTACTATTACCCTCATCAAAATTGCTTTCTACTGAAAAAGTATTTGCCCATTTTTTTAACTTCTTGTTTTTGGGATGGACTTTTCCCACGGGAAGCAACTTACTGCTGGACGGCTATCTCCCTTAGTAGTTTCTGACATTGCTCCATAAGGATAGAGGACTGACAACACGAACCATAAAAAAACTGATGATTAAGGATTGGGTTGGCAGGATTGGAGAGGGAAAACGCGTATACTACTTTATCACGGCTAAAGGCGAAGCAGCTAACCGAAGAATAAAGGATAGTTGACATTATTAGTTGTCAACAATATTTAAGTTCGAAGTATTGATTGACCTTCTCCCGCAGTTAGCGTGACTGTAAATACAGTAGGCTTCTGTTCAGGGATGTCTTGAACCAATAACGGGGAGTGAGCAATGGGATTTTGTCGCTAATTTACCAGTAAAAGTGCGCGCTGATGATGGTCGGACCGGGCTTATCCCCAACGCGCACACGCAGTCATAGAGGGTTTATACTTACAAACGCTAATAGGATTACGGCAGTAAAGAACGTTGGAAGAGGCCAGAAAGTTCACAATTACTGAGTTAAGTCAATTTGACGGAAAGGATGGTAAACCTGCATACGTTGGCAATAAAGGCAAAGTGTACGATGTAACTGAATCTTCCCAGTGGATCGACGGCGAATACTTAGGGAGTATGGCAGGGCAAAATTTAACAGACGAAATGGATGTTGCACCTCACAGCGAAGAAGTTATTGAAAGAATGAAAGCAGTCGGCGTTATAGCTTAACCATAACTTAGAGCGCGCAAGTATTCGTGACTAATTAGAAACCAAAACATAAAATCTTCTAATGTCTAGAGTCTTAGGATATGGTGAGAAGCATGAAACTCCATTGTGTGAAATGTGGTCATCTGCTACCAAAAGATGAGGGCGCAAAATCCTTGCTGCCCGTTTGAAGTTTACCGATGTCGGAATTGCGGGGATGGTTTGCTTTTTGATGTGGCTACAAAAGAAGCTTATCTGATTCCTAAAAGCCTAGGACTTTTTGAGATGACACTTGAAAAAGTCAAAAAAGCAATCAACCAAATTCCGTATGATGAAGATTATTAAACTTCTAGCGCGTTTGACAGTTAAATGCCAACCAAGTACACCCATATCTTAGCGTTTGCGCTGTAACTCCCTATCAACAAAACAAGAATAAAAAAAACACACGCGCAAACAAACAGATATCTCGTGCGTTCAGATGGTTTATTCTATGGTTGCATGTCTCCGCTTCAAATCCGCTTCCGTTCGTCCCATTCTGTGCATTAGTTCGACGACAAGGCTGTCTAGGAAGACCATTGTGTTGTTCTCAAAAATGCTTCCGAGAGGGGTAAGCGGCGCTCGTTCTCCTCTGAGCTGTCTGGCTAGATAATCCTCCTCGACTGGCTTTGCTGACTTTGTTCTCCCTCTTACCATGACGATCAAGTCGGCAAGCTGCCCGAGAGGGGACTCGGGAAATGATGTCACGGCTATCACTTTGGCACCAATGTCTTTGGCGGCTGAACTCGCCGTTAGAATCATCTTTGTTGTGCCTGTCCCTGATATCGCGATGAGTCGATCTCCTTTTTCAGCTGCAGGTGTGATGGTTTCTCCCAGAAAGTAGACATTGAAGCCCAGGTTCATTAGTCTGAGTGCAAAGGCGCGAGCTACAAATCCACTTCTGCCCATTCCAACAATGAATATTTTCCTATTTTTAGCTTTGAGAAGCATGTCGATCAGCCTCTCGACTTCTTCCATATCAAGCGAATTCATGGCATCCTTGATACACTCGATGATCTCCTTAGAAGCCGCCTTGAGCCACTTCATTTCTTGCTTTGGCTCACCCATCACTCCAGTTTTTTTGCAGTTCCTTTCTTCTTTTCCCATTATCATTTCCAACACTTTGCTTCACAGGACAAGCGCACTGAGTATATGTTATCTACACTTTTATATCTGAAAAATCTTCTGGAGACACTGAGCCAGTAGGAGAGCATAACGGTCGGTAATGCCTACCAATGTTGGCAGGGCGACAGAAGCGATAGCGCAAGCGTCAAGTGACACTTGTTCTTGAGGAAACAAATTGGATTAATCTGGTGGTTCCAAAACCATTAGGTATGCGACCCAGCGGATCTGTTTTTGGAGGATAATTCTAAACATTTTATCAGCAGAGTTGTCAGTTTTATTTCCCGCCCCCATCTGAGACGGGAAGATTATCCCTTCTCATTTAAATGGGGTTTTGAACCCTTTTCAGAGTGTGTGAAAACTCAAATCGTGCTCCAAAAATTGCTTCAAATGTGTATTGAATCGTTATTTAAGCCAACATTATTTGCATAAAACCAGCAATTTTCTGAAATTAGAATTAGTTATTACACAGTCTGTTTTGGGTTCAGGGACGAACAGCCCCACCAAGTAAATTCTATATTCATTTAAATTACCGTAGTTTTGAGTAGAGACTACTGAATATAGGTGGCCATTGACTATTTTCTGCTTTTCAGAGCATCTCCATACCTAACTATGCCTAGTAACGCGATTAATTTTTATGTGTAGCTGTTGTAGTGGTAGGTTTAACTTTGGTGTCCCATTTGGCATTTAAGAAGATCTTGCTTGTAAAGCCTTCAGGAAGAAAAGGATTGAGTTTTTCTTTCGATTTGATACCTACCGGTTTAGAGTATATTGCGGCCTACCTCAAAGACGCTGTGGATCAAGTTCACATAGTTGACATGGAACTGGATAACAGAAAATTCCAAGACATCATCAACTTCTACAACCCAGACCTCATTGGCATCACATTGTCTGCAACTGAACATAACCTAGGTCTACGCCTCGCAAAAATTGCTAAACAGAACAATATACAAACTGTTGCAGGGGGATATCATCCGACAAGTGTTCCTGACATAATGCTTTCCCACCCCCAAATCGACATGGTTATCCGCGGAGAAGGCGAGGTCACCATGAAAGAACTTGTAGAAATCGGCACTCCTGAGGCTGTTGCAGGAATCTCGTACAAGAAGAACGGAAAAATAGTCCACAATGCGCAAAGACCCCAAATTGAAAATCTGGACACAATTCCTTTTCCAGCCAGACATTTGAGGCAATACCCCTACAAAAGCCAAGACCGCGTAACAGATTGCGACGTTATAGTAATGTCTAGGGGCTGCAACGGACTTTGCAGTTTCTGCTGCGAACCAAGCATGAGCCAAGGCTGCCTAAGGACAAGATCACCAGAAAACGTCCTAAACGAAATCATAGAAATGGCGGAATATCACAAAAGAAAACCCGTAAACGTAATGTTTGCCGATCCAAACTTTATAGGTAACCCAAAACAAGTCGATTGTCTTTGCGACTTGTTGATGGAACACGATCTAAACATGGAATTCTGCGCCCTAGTTAGAGCAGACGCTATGGCAACACACCCACAACTTGTAAAGAAAATGTGCCAAGTAGGTATACGCAGGTTTGAAATGGGAATTGAAAGCCCAAACGTCAAAGACCTAAAGTCAACAAAGAAAGGTGTCACCAATAAGGTTCATGGTGAAGCAGTTAGGAACATACGTGAAAACGGCGGCAGAGCCGGAGGAACGTTTGTTATAGGACTGCCTGATCAAACAGAAGAAGAAATCAAAACCTTTCCAACGTACGCAAAAGAAATTGGCTTAACAGGAGCCGCCTTCGGCATCGCAACGCCATTTCCCGGCACAGAATTCTACAAAGAGATAAATGACCAAAGCCTAATCTTCGAGACCAACTGGGACAACTTTGACGAAATGCACTCCGTGTACACTACCAAGTATCTAACAAAAGAAAAAATTGAAGAAATGGCCACTTACTGTATGGCAAAATTCTGGAACATGGACACATTCATTGACCACGAAAGGATCTCTCAAACACGAACCAAACAAAAAAAGCCAATAGTAGATTTTGTTAACGAAAGAATTACGAATCTCGGCTTCATGGCCAATAACGGAACGGAACTGCAAAAAGACAACTTTGAAAAACACATAAAAATATTTCTTGAAGCTTACGTAGACACGCGAGTGGAAGCGTATACCCGAAAAGTCGGAGTTCATGAAGTCTTAGAAATGACCCGGTTCCTCAAAATATTGGGACCACAAAAAATTCAATGTACACTAAGCTTAGACGACACCCATGCTAGCTTTATATTCAAAACAACTAAAACAACTGTTGAGTACATACGAATCATAAGAGGAAGACAAGCTGACGCCACCATAACTCTCGATGTAGATCTAAAGTGGCTAAGTGAACCCGCCAATTCAAATATTATTGAGAGAGTTGCTTTGGTGTTCTTACGTAATTTAACTACCAAGAAACTATGGAACACGTTTAGGCTTTTTGCCGCAGTCGGAACAAGTGCCTTGGCGTGGAATCTACAGAAACTGAAATCTCGGAAATCCTAAAGATTAAGATTCAATAGAGAGTACAAAATTAAAAAGAAGGCAAGCGTAGTTTCCTTATTCCTAGTTTATTAAGTTATTTTTGATGGAGTAGTTTAATAAAGTTGATTTGGGTGTGGAATCTACTGGTAGCTGGAGCGACTTTGAGAAAAAATCCTATGGACATAACCAGACTGCCAGCAGATAAGGGTCAAAAACAATCCTTTGTCATCGACAGTTAGGTTGGCAGTCTTAGGCGCAAATCCGGGCAGCTTCAAATTAATCAGTTAGTTTGAACATAGGGACTCAGACATTTTCGGGGGTAAGCCCGGTCCGACTCGCCTCTGTGTCTTTTTACTGGCAAATTGGGGCTAGAATCCTCCCTTCTATACTGCACGAATAAAGTACTATTTTTCCGTGAGATGAAGATCGATTCCCATGTTCTTGACAAGCTGCTTCAAATCTACGTCGCTTATCCACTCAGTCTGCAAGTAACTGAGAATTTGCTCATCACTTAGCCCCAACCGTTT
>PLYI01000073.1 GCA_003151735.1 Candidatus Bathyarchaeota archaeon
AGAATATAACCTCTGACTCCTTTAGTGCTTACCTTTGTTTTAGACTTTGATAAAAGACTAAAATCAATTAGTTTAAACAAGGAGACTCAGACCTTTTCCAGACTATGTAAAAACTCAAATCGAGCTCAAAAAATTGCTTTAAATGTGTATTTAATCGTTCCTTAAGCCTACATTGGGTATGCAACTCGGCGAACGCACCAATTCTGCGTCTGGTCAGCTAAAGGAGCGTTTTTTGGCTTAAACTCTTTAGGATTAATATCAGTCTTTCTGAAAAAGCTTCTACTGTTTCCGTAGGGTTTATACTATTTTTTTTTTTACACAGTGCACAATTTTTGTAATAAAGGGAGTCAGAACGGAAAGCGATTCCGCACCAATAAGTTATGCGTTGATTATTTTCCCCATGAATACTCAAAAATCGGTGCTAAGTCGCTTATTTCGCTTACCTCCTCAGTAAGCTGTTAAGTTGTTAAGCGGTTAAGTGATAAGAGGGCGATGGATGCTTTTTATGGGCAAGCCGCCCATTTTCCGTATACTATTCAGTATACTCGGATTGTGGTCTGCCAACGAGCGCGCTACTTTAGTGTTTATTATTTACGGCGGGTTTTCTCGTTTTCAATGCAGTTCCATAACAGCGGTAAAACTTCTTTTTGTGAGAAAAGACTGTATCGTGCTTTGCTTGGAGTTACTCCCACTTTGACTGAGTATGCTTCTTTGGGAAGAGCTGCAAAGAGGTCTTCGTCGGTGTTGTCGTCTCCTATTGCAAGAATGAAGGTGTATTGTTGTTTTGAAAGCCAATTCTGTGCTGCTCGTCCTTTATTAATTATGGAGCTTTTGATCTCGATTACTTTGTTTCCATCCAGTACTTCTAGGTTAAGGTTTGAGATTGATGATAGAAGATTATCTTTGAGTTCTTTAGCGCGTAGAGTGCCAAGGGTAGGTTCGGTCGCGCGGTAATGCCAAGCTAAAGAGAAATCTTTCTCTTCCACGAAACTGCCGGGTGTTCGGTCAGCGTACGTTTCAAGAATTGGAAGAATTTCTTTTTTCCATGTGTCCGAAAGTTGTTCAAGAGCTTTCCAGTCTCCTGAACGTTCTTTAATCCAAGCTCCATGCTCTGCGACTAATCCAACTTTTAATAATCGGAACCACTCGTCAAATGTTTTTTTGTCCCTGCCGCTGATAAGAACAACTTCATTAGAAGATGACTTACTAAGCTTCCTTAGCATTTTTGCTACATCGTCTGTAGGTACTGCTTTTTGTGGTTTAGTGGCGAAAGGCACTAATGTGCCGTCATAATCAAGTAGAATTAGCCTTCTTTTGCTATTACTGTAGCTTTCGACAAGTTCAGTTCGATTAGCTGGTGTCATGATTTGCTGATAACTTTCTTGTTGTTTGACATAGGCGTCACTTAAGCGGTTGAGAAAATCGTCTGCCCACCGTTTAACATCATAACGTGACAATCGTTTTTGCAGAATTCGATTTCTTTTTATTTGTTCGTCTATAGGCATAGCAAGCGCTGTCTCCAACGCTTCAATTATGTCTTCTTGATCGTTGGGGTTAACGATAATTGCCTCTCCAAGCTCTTGCGCCGCACCTGTCATTTCCGAAAGAATAAGTGCTCCTAAACCATTGACTTTGGTTGCTATGAACTCCTTGGCCATAAGGTTCATGCCATCACGTAATGGTGTCACTAAACCAACATCGGCAATTCCATAAAGGGCAACTAATGTTTCAAAAGGAAGGAATCTTGAGAAATAACTAACTGGCGTCCAATCTGTAGTGCCGTATTTTCCATTTATTCGACCTACTAATTCATCAATTTGTTTCTTCAATGTTTGGTATTGACCTACATTAATCCGTGAAGGAACTGCGACCAATATGAAGGAGACTTTTCCACGGTATTCTGGTTTTCTTTCAAGCAGGGCGTCGAAGGCTTCGAGTCGAAGTGGGATTCCTTTAGTATAGTCGAGGCGGTCAAAAGAAAGAATTATTTTTCGCTTTCCAATCTTTCGTAAAGTGTGCACCATCTCTTTTTGAACAAGTGGGTTGTTGCCTGCGTCCGCAAATCTTTGATAATCTATGCCCATTGGAAAGATGTCAACTTTTGTTTGCCTTGAGCCAATTTGTATTTCTCCAAGGTAATTTTCGTTTCCCAAAATACGACGGACACATGAAAGAAAGTGAAAAACATAATCGTAAGTGTGGAAACCAATTAAATTTGCGCCAAGTAAGCCTTTAAGTATTTCTTCTCGCCAAGGAAGAAGCCTAAAAATTTCATGTGATGGAAAAGGGATATGATGGAAATATCCTATCTTAGCATCAGGTAAATGCTCCCGAATCATTTGTGGAAGCAGCATCAGTTGATAATCATGAATCCAAATAGTATCATTAGATTTAGCGACCTTAATTATTTCGTCACAGAATTTTTGGTTGACTTTTTGGTAAGTCTCCCAATTTTTAAGGTCATATGTTGCATAGAGGTTAAAATAATGAAATAAAGGCCATATAGTATTGTTGGAGAACCCTTCATAATAGCCTTTAATTTCATACGGTGTAAGAAAGACTGGATGGTACTTTTCATTGCTTAATAAATCAACAATTTGTTTTCTCTCATCCACCTGTTTTTGATTAAGGTAGATTCCAGGCCAACCAATCCAAAGGCTGTTACCTAATTTATGAATAGAATTAACACCTGTTGCCAATCCTCCTGTGGTAGGTTGAATTTGAAGTGTAGAATTCTTTTTAGATATTTGAATCGGTAACCTATTTGAAACAATTAAAATTCTATCCATAAAAAACTCGGCTCGGAATGATTATAATAGTAAATCCTCGTGATTAAGTTTTATGGCTAATTCATTAGGATGCTTTGTGGTTTGGGGATTAAAAGTTAATCTTTCTCTCTTTGCTGTACTGTCGGACGAATTTTTATTACATCTGTCGAATTAACAGATTTGTTTAATCTCTTAGCTTAATCTTGCGAGAGGTACTAAGAAATGGGGTACACACCTGATTATCAAATCACGTCAGCTTCAGGGTCATCTCCAGTGTATCTCCATCTGCTGACTTTACTTTCAACCCAAACTTTTCCGCGAGCCCAATCATCCTACAGTTATCACTTGACAGCACACAGTAGAGCTCTTCAAGTTGATAATCTCTGGCAATTTTGATTAGGTAAGCCAAAAGTTCTGTTCCCAACCCAAACCCCTGCCAAGCATCAGCAATAACAAGGGCGAATTCTCCTCGCCTGTCCTTGAGACTCAGAATTAACCGTGCAACGGCAATGATTTTATCTCCGCCTTTAGGCAGGGCAACTATTGCCATCTCTTGGTTGTAGTCTAAATCGCAGTATCTCTCGACGGCTTCGTTGGAGAAATCTTTGATTATTTCTAAGAACCTAAAGTGCACGCTCGCAGGAGATAATGCCTTAAAGAATTCCTTGAACCCTGCATGATCAGTACACTCGATCGGCCTGAAAGTAACGCTAGAACCATTATCTAATGTTCGCTGGGTAGTGTATCTTTTTTTTACGGAATCAGCAAGTTTTTCATCCGCATGGTCGGTTGGCAAAATTCTATGCATCCCTTACTGTGAATTATCTTCTTGATACATATGGAAATCAATTCATAAATCATTTTAGCTTTGAAACCATACGACCTCTCACAATAGCTCTATTGTACTCCAACTCCAAGTTAAGGAGCATCAGTTTTGGTTTTGGGGATTAAAATGTAATTTTTTTCTCTTTATTGTTTTCTCGTATGCGTTTACTTACTGGGTTTCAACAGTTATAGGTTATTTTTTTTTAAGGGTAGAAGTGTAAGATTCAATGAAATTATCTAAGAAGATTATGCGAGGAGTTACTGCCTTAGCGATAGCTCTATTGTCTAGCCTTGAGAATAAAGAAAGAAATAGACGCCTTGAAGAGCGGTTGAAGCGTTCAAGACAAAAGCAGAAGCATTTGTCTTTGGACAATACATAAGTGTTTTCAGGCTCTGTCACACATTCAAATCGTTATGTAATTGGCTAATAATTTGAAGTTCTTTAGAATTATTTCGGAATGCGTCTGTTTAAGTCTGGGTTCGTCTAGCAAAGTCACAACAAGGAAACATGTTATAGTTACCATTGATTGATGGAGCAAAGAATTAAGCCATTTGCGGTTATTTTTTGAGATGATAATTTTCTATTTCGATAATTAATCGAGCAAGTAGAGTTGGTTCCAGACGAAAGCCCTTAGTTACCATTGTTAGCACCGTTTCTTTGGCGTCAGTTTCACTGATAAGGCCTTTTCTAAGGGCTGATATGATCACATAAATTGTTCCTTTACTTTTAGCCCCCAAGCCTCTGCGAATGCTCGTCCAGCTGATTCATCCATCAGCAGCAGTAATTTCATTTCATGAGCCAAGACTATTGCTTGAGGGCACGGGTAGAAATGATAAAGTTGACCATGTCAAGTTGCAGGCTTAAATCGTTCTGGGCAGTAAAATCGGCCAGAAGTTTGTACGCGCCAATATCAAGTGTTTTTCTTTCAACGTACAAAACAAGGCCATCTTCGGGGATATCAAGCATTTTGAGATCGATGCCGCAGCTGGTTTTGATTTTTGTTTTGAGCTTCATTGCCTCTGAGACATTCATGGTTAGCCCTCGCCCGACCGCAGTTACATGGTTGAATAAGTAATTGAATCTTTGCAAGTCCTTCCGCAAACTGGCACCTATAGGAAGAGATGATTCAAATTATTTATTTTATTTTTTATAAGTTCTGATGATAAGATAAAATCTGGCAAGCCTTTCCCTCTATGGGAGTAAAATTTTGGAAGGCCTTCGTAGGCTGTTTTAGCGGGACAAGGGCAGGCCGGTCAAGTCGAGTACATGGCGTCAAAGGTACGCGTGAAGAAAAGGCCAAAGGTATGTTAACTCTTGTTGATTGGGCATTGTCCGAGCTCGCCAAGACAAGTAGCTGAACATTAATAAATCCCGTGTGTAGTCAATGTGCCGTGATTGGGTGGATGCGGTCTTTAATGCTCGCTGACAATCGCGCGAACAAGGAGTAATGCGACTGGAATTAGGCCTAGGCGATTATTGTGCTTGCGAGGGGAACGGTGGTCATGGTTAATTACCTGTGTTGGTAGTGGTGAGATTGCGGTTGTCAATTAAGTTGGTGACTGATTTTCTCGTGTTTGGGTTGGCGTGCCACTAATTTTTGCAATCGGGACCGCACCAGAGAGGACGCTGTTGTTTAGAAATACTATTTCTTTGCCCGAATCCAGAAGAACAGTGGTATGGAAGGCTGTTAACTCTTTGACTATGCCCTCCTCGTTTTTGAAGGACGTGATAACTCTATCACCCACCGTATAATGTATCCTACTTTCGAATGTGGCTTCAGGCTTGCGGACGGCGGTTATGATTACTCCACCCGAAGCGATGGCACTGGTTGGAATGGTAATTTGCCCCACGTCGGTTCTTATGCGCATAACAAGCGCCGTCATATCGATGACTTTTCCCGGCACGTTATTGACCATGACGTCTTCATCTATCTTGAACTGGTAAGTAGTAAAAACTAGAGCGCCGGAGAGTAAGCCCCCCACGAATGTTGAGATGACTAAGCCGACAGTAATGGAGATAATACCTGCACTGGTTAAGAGCGTTGAAAGCGAAAAGTTGAAAATGCCTAAAATGACGAAAGTCATCACAAGAATGGCGACTGCTAGAAAAAGAAATTGAAATATCGTGGCTGCTTGGAGGCCAATGCGTGGAGTCAAAAGAGGTTTAACACGACGCAAAAGGAAGATTATAGGTAATGCGAAAGCAAACACTATGATTATGTCCCCTAAACGGTCTAAGAGCATGGGCAAGTTTGTGGGTCCGGCTATAAAGAGCTCAAAGACTGAGATAGTGCCTATTGCTAGGATGGCTATGAATATTAGAAAAGCCGTCAGTTTCTTTAGTGAGTTGAATATGCCTGCCAAAGGGATTCTTCTTCTGCCATAATTGGCGAACGTATTTCTATACAGTACCTAATATCAACTTCATAATGAATCTTGTTCTTGCAATCAATTAGATTCCACTTCGAGCGCGACTTTCAAAAGTGGCTAAGAACCACAATTGGCGATGAGGAACTCGTACAAAGAATCGATAATTTAGACAAAAAAGTTCCAGAAGAAACGCTGCGGCAACAGTTAACTGACATAGTCCAGAAAAGAATATCTGAACTGCAACTATTAGATACTTGACACGTTTAAGGCCTATCACGAATTGGGCGGCATAGAGTAAGACAAATCAAAATTAACATTATTTATTTTATAGGTTCTGATGATAAGATAAAACCCGAAAAATCTTTCTCTCTCTATACCCCCAGATTATGGAAGACCTTATATCCCAATGAAACGCTAAATTTGATGGATGCCAAATGGAAGCTTTCTGCATCCTAGACTGCGAAATCCTCTGGAACAAGCAAAACAACATTCCTAAAAGCCACGTTAAAGCAATCAAGAAAGAGCTGAAAACAATGGCGCCCCAAATCAGTAACGCTTTGAAATTCACGACGGAAAACCAAGGAAGCATTGTAACTTACGAAGTCAAGCCAAAAATAAAGACTGAATGGTTTTATGGCATAACCATCTTTTCAGGAATCAATGACTTGAGGCAAAACTTTTTGAAAATCCTTGTTCAAGGCGGAACCTCCGCTCAAAACTTTACGGATCTTGCGTACATTAACAACAATGAATTCAACATAAACAGCGCCTCGCCCAATGAATTGCTTCAACTCGATAGTTTCAGCAAATAAAGGCCTTCCACGGATTGGCAGGTATAGAAACAAACAACTCGTAAATTACATTTTATTTTTTATACGTTCTGATGATAAG
>PLYI01000100.1 GCA_003151735.1 Candidatus Bathyarchaeota archaeon
GTGGGTCTGTCCACGTAATCGTATCCCGGACTAAACAGCTCTTTACCCTCCAAATGCTGCTTAATGTGGCAGAGTTCATGGACAAAATCTAAGTAAATGTCAGTTTTGTTACCACTGTTCAAATAACGCCCGTTAACCCGTAAATGTCCATCGTTATCGTCGACTCCCATTTACCCAAACCAGATGAATTCTACTTTCAGGTTCTTCAGCACCTCATCAGTTCTATCTCCGAAAATGCCACGCACAGCCTGCGACTTCTCAAATCCCTTAAAGTAATCCATAAACACCCCGGTTGAGGCCCCAAAACGCAATATCCCCGTAAGCTGCATTTTTTCTCATTAGCCAAAACCCCCTCCATATGAAGTACTCTGCCCATGATGCCATTTTCCATACCTCTTCTTCCAAATATACCGAAGCATTATTTGAACGCTGACAGGTAACGCGCTAAACTTTTATTCACTTTTCAGGCAATTACAATAAAATAGTGTTTTCAGATGCGCTTGGCGATTTTTAGTTATTGGTTCCACCATCTTTTGGGTACCGACCCCAAAGCGAATCAGGTCTCTATGGGTTTGAATCCTTTTAGGATGAGCAGTTTAACGTTGGTCCTATCAAGTCAGAATAATCATTTTGTTTTTGGTTTAAATTTTCAGCTTCTCAGCGAAGGCTTCAGCATTTTTAAGGTCTTCTTCGTTGGGTCGCCCTTTGCTTATTCCACCAACGAGTTTTAGCGGTCCAAAAGTATCAAAGCCTGCACAATTAAACTCCCCAACAACATCAAAACCTTTGGCCTGAAGTTTTTTTCTAAGCTGTTTATGAAATTTAGAAGATCTGTTTCCAGTTTGACCGCTGGTGGAGAATATGAAGGCTTTCTGGTTGGTTTGAGGCAACTTTTCTGCAAACTTAAGCAGGCTCTTGTGATGTTTCAGGTGGTAAATCCCTGAACCGAAGCCTACTAGGTCGTACTGCTGCGGCGTCTTTATTTGTACTCAGCTATTTTCTGGGTGTTCTTGTGATGATAAGAGGATAAAATTAGTAAAGTCTTCATTTTCAACTGATTAATTATAAATAATACAATAGCTATTGAGTTTATGTGGAGTATTTTTGTACATTATATCCGATACGAAAGTAGCAGATTATAAAATTTGGAGAATTGGCTTTGATAAAGCAGCCCCTTTGCGGGATAAAGCTCGGCTGAAAGTAGTTGAAGTTTTTCTGTATCCGGACAATCTCAATCAAGTTATTATTTTATTTGAGGAAATGACGGAGGGTGCTTGGGAAACCTATACTTCCATGCCACAAGTACAGGAGGGCATGAAACATTCAGGTGTTCAAGGAAAACCAGATGTTAAGAAGCTTGAAAAGGCTCCGAAAGTTGTTTAGGGTGAAGGCTTCGGAGGGAATCAAAACGACGGTGAGGATAGTTCTGTTTTCTACAATAAGAACAGAACGTATCTTCGAATCCGGCGCCTACTTGTCCCGATCTCTCAGATAGAACAAGTTGTAGCTTTACACGATAAGAATAAATAAATGCGTATCAAACAGAATAAGTGACGTTTTATTCAATCGTTTATTGACTCGAATAGAGGTGATTTACGGTGAAAAAATTTTTGATTTTATATATGGCGCCTGTAGCTGCTGAAGAGCAAATGGACGTGAGTCCTGAAGAGATGAAGAAAGGAATGGAACCAGGGTTGGCGTGGCATAAAAAATGGGAGAAAGCACTTGTCGATGATGGGGCGCCGCTGGAAAATGGGGTGCATTTTACTAAGAAGGGAAGTTCTGAAGGGAAGACTCAAGTGACAGGGTATTCTATTGCGCAGGCAAAGACATGGAAGCTGTGAAGGCTATGATTGCTAATCATCCGCATTTTATGATGCCTAAAGCAAGCATTGAAGTTCTCGAAATGATGCCAATGCCTAAGTAATGAAAACATGTTTACAATTGCAGCGCGGCGCTTTATGCTCCAATTGCAAAAATAGTTGAAGCTAAAGAATAAGGAAAAATCTCTCTTTTTTTACTCTTGTTTGTATGCGTCGAAATAAGTGATCTTCATCCATGTATTATGAAATTTGCTCAGGTGAAAAGTCTCCAGAATTAATGTGCCCTAATTCATGTTCTAAACAATCAACAAGAGGAGCACTTTGTTTTACTAAAATAATCATTTGCCCCTTAAACTGAAAAGTACAAGCTTCAATACACTTATTGTCAAAATCTACTCCATACTCTTCAACCCTTGAAAGTGGCAGCTAAATAGGTTAGATTGTTAGATAAAGCTAAGGAAGAGTTGAAGAAACCATGATATCAGAATGCAAACTCTACACTGAAATCCGTGATAAATTAGATGCATACATTAAAGAGGTTTTAGATGAGGCAAACGCAGATTTCCCTGATGAACACGCTGAAAAATACAAAGATCGTTACGACCAAGACTATTATCGGCTCAAATACGACTTATTTATTGATGATGTTCCAGTGTGACTCCTTATCATAGCGTCGGTTTTAGACACTACACACGCATTGGGTATACCTAATCTCTTTAGAGTAGTGACTCGTAGATCTTTAATGTCTCATCAGCAACTTTGCGCCAGGTGAAGTATTCTATTACTCTTTTGCGTCCATTCTCACCCCAGTTTCTGGCTTTTTCGGGGTTTCGCAGGGTCTCTTTTATTCCCCAAGCTATGTCAGCTGGATCTTCACCGTTAACATGCACCCCGTTCTGGTCCGGGCCAGAGCTTAATACTTGTTCTCTAAAACCTACCACGCCACGCGCGCCTACAACCACTGGTTTCTCCATTGCCATAGCCTCCAGGCTAACTATTCCGAAGGGTTCATAGACGGAAGGGAATATACATACGTCCGAAGCGGCGTAATGCATAATTCTCTCAGATTCCGAAACAAAATCAAAGCGGCAAGCTACGTTATTCTTAATGTTTAGCCGTTCTGCTGTTTCAATTATGTCTTGTTCGTCCCCTTTGCCCAGAATAACAAGTTTAGTGTTAGGGAATTCCTTCAAGACAGAAGGCATTGCTAACAAAAGGTTTCTAGCGCCCTTTACCCAAGATAGCCTTCCAACGAAAAGAAGCATACTCCAGTCCTTTGGAACGCCATATTTTTCTCGAATCGCTTCAACGTCCTCTGGATCACATTTTGCCATATCGTAACGTTCAGGGTCCACGCCGTTCCAAACCACGCTTACTTTTGATGGCTCCCAACCGTGCCTTACTAGATCTTGTTTCATGGCGAAACTAACAGTGATTATTCTGTCTGATTTTTGGGCCATGGCGTCTTCAAAATGTGACACTACTTCTGACCCTTGACCTTCGCTTCTTCCCCATTCAGTGCTGTGTGTATGGAAGACCACTGGAATTTTTGTTTCATTCTTTATTATGAGACCCGAAATACTGCTTAGCCAATCGTGTACGCAGACAATGTCAAAATGGTATTTCTCTTTTTTTATCAGACCATTGATGAATTTAGTCGCGCTGAGAATATTGTACATGAAAATGTCATTGAAGAATTTTATGTTGGTGCCCCATCTCTTTAAGTCGTCAACCACGAAAAATGGAAAAACGTTGCTGGCATCAGCAATCAGGGGTCGATGAACCTCTACACCTCTTACGATTTCTCTGGTTTTCAAGGTGCCGCCAAAATTCAGTGTGAAGACTGAAACGTCATGTCCTAAGGCGATATATTCCTGTGTCACATTTTCAGCATACGTACCCAAACCACCAACAATCGCTGGAGGATACTCATAGACAAAGAAACCGATCCTCAAAATGTTCACCCGAATAAAAGTTCCCAACTAGTTTCTAATTGTATTTATACCTTCCACAAGTACTTAAATGAACTATAAACTCAATAATAACTTCCTTGCTAATGAAGCAACTTTCTTATCTTTAACCGGAAGTCCTGTTTTTTTTGCGACTATTTCTAGAAATTCTCTTACGATGGTTTGGGCAGCTTTTCCTATTTCTCCTGGAGTAATCATTTCTCCGGTGAAAATACCTTTACAGTTTCTGACTGCAAGCGGATTTAAGTCGAGAAAAATCCTATTTGTTCTATGATCGTAGTCCGTTATAATAAATGGTTCCAAAATGCATATTGCTGGTTTGACATTTTGAATCTTACAGGTGTTTTCTTCGGTTAAGAAGAAACAGCTTCCGTCTTTCTTTCTGCGAATGTTCCTGTTATGAGGATTATTAGGGTCTTCCAAAAAATTTACGAATCCTTTAGCTTCTATCCTTTGTTGTTCTTTCAAATTGATATCTGATGGCTCGTCTCTGCAACAAACTCCACAATTCTGACATTGAAAGCCTACTGAATCTGGAAATATGACATTTTCATATTGCATTGTAACCCATCCTTTTAACAGCTAAATGGACAAGAGTGTAGTAAAGCTTTTCAATTCACCTTCAATGTTTAATAGTGAAACCACATGTGAGAAAAGTCTATGCGAAAAACAACAAGTTTGCAGAAGGCTTAACAAAGAGCCTTTTCGCGCGCTGGCTTGCCCTATAGAAGCGTGGAAAGATTAAAAAAAAAGAGTAACTTTAGAACAGNNTATAATGATGTGGATAAGGCTGTTCTTAAGTTCCTTGAATGTAAAAATTGTTGACTATAGTGATATGGAAAACTTTGAAAGATTAAGCAATAAAGTTCTCAGTAGAACCTGCCTTTGCGGCATCGTATTGAAACGTATGATCCAAAAAAAGTGCACCATTCAAACAGTTGTAGGGCAAGTTACGTTAAGAAAAGAAATGGAGCCATGATAGTCCAAAGAAAGAAACTAAACCGAAAAAAATAGAAGAGAAAGTAATAGGCAGGGTTTTAGCTGTTAATTTAGACAGTAGTTTATGCAATAACACAAGTTTAAATGAATTTATGAAGCAAATATAGTGAATAGTTAATTTTAATTAATTGCTTAACTATTGCAAAAATAACAAACTAAGCTAAAAAAAGCAATGGGTATAAACATACGAGCAATGAGAATAAACATAAGAAAAGAGGTAAATGAAAATGTGCCATTTTAAGAGCAGGTTTAGTTAAAAACTGCCGCAGGTGCAAATCGTCAATTCGACTTAATTACCGATTAGAAAGAAAGTGAAAAACCTACATAGACACCAAAAAGAAGGGCGAAAGTAAATAACAACTAAGAAAAGTGAAGCCAAATAACAACCGAGAAAAATTAAATTAAACTAATCAGCGTGTGCGCATAAAAATAGCTTCACTTTCAGAAAATTGCCAAGTTTATATCTAAGAATGTGTCCTAACACCCTTACCGAATCACAATATGTTCTAATAATGTAGAGAGAACGGATTTAGTGTTTCTATCAGAAATATGTTTAAATGAGCGTTGAAAATTGAGCGAAGTTCAGCTGAAAGTTCTGGATTCCAGACAAGGAGATGTGGCAAGAGGAATCGCTAGAATAGACCAGATAACAATGCAGAAGTTAGGGGTTTCATCTGGAGACATAATAGAGTTCTCAGGGAAGAAAAAAACGTCCGCGATCGCTTGGCCAGCGTACTCTGAAGATCAGGATCCAAACATTATGCGAATCGATGGGGTCTTACGTAAAAATGCCGGCGTATCAATAAACGATTACGTTGTAGTTCGCAAAGCTGAAGTTAAAAATGCCCTGAGCATAGTGCTTGCTCCAGTGGATATACGATTGAACGTTGACGAAGACTTTGCAAATTTTGTGAAGAACAGACTTATAGATAGAACGTTTGTTGAGGGAGACAAGACGTCTGTTATGATGCTTGGTCATTCTATTCAGTTCACTGTTTCGAAGGTGCAGCCCCAAGGAATAGTAAAGATGACCCAAGATACTAGATTGCAGATATTCTCTAATCCTGTTGCGCTAGCTGAAAGCGTGCCACATACCACCTATGAGGACTTAGGAGGCTTGGAGAAGGAGATTAAACTGATAAGAGAGATGGTTGAACTTCCAATGCGGCATCCCGAGATTTTCCAGACGCTTGGAATAGATCCTCCGAAAGGGGTTCTACTGCTCGGTCCACCCGGCTGCGGAAAGACACTCCTAGCTAGAGCAGTAGCGAATGAGTCTGACGCAAACTTTTTCTCAATAAACGGGCCTGAGATAATAAGTAAGTTCTATGGGGAGTCGGAGGCGAAGCTTCGAGAAATATTTCAACAGGCTCATAAAAACGCTCCGAGCATCATACTCATAGACGAGTTGGACTCCATTGCGCCCAAACGCGAGGAGGTTACAGGTGAAATGGAGAAAAGGGTTGTCGCTCAGCTTCTATCTCTCATGGATGGATTGACTGGTAGAGGAAAGGTCACAGTAATAGGTGCAACAAACAGGCCGAATGCCTTGGATCCAGCTCTCAGGAGGCCTGGGAGGTTTGATCGCGAAATAGAGATAGGGACCCCAGACAAGCGGGGGCGTCACGAAATATTGTTGATTCATAGCAGAGGTATGCCCTTAGCCAGTGATGTTGACTTAAAGGTGCTTGCTGAGCGGATGCACGGTTACACAGGTGCTGACTTGGCCGCCCTCTGCAGAGAGGCAGCCATGAAAGCTCTACTTAGGTATCTTCCCGAGATAAATCTGACCGAAGAGCGAATACCTCCCTGCGTCCTGGAGAAGATGGAGGTTCAGATAGATGATTTCATGAACGCCTTCAAGGAGATTACACCTACAGCTATGAGAGAGATTGCTGTGGAAGTTCCGGTTGTTCATTGGGATGAAGTGGGGGGCTTGGAGGAGGTTAAAGAGAAATTAAAGGAGGCTGTTGAGTGGCCGCTGAAAAATCCTGAAGTCTTCAAGAGATTTGGGATTCAGCCGCCTAAAGGTATACTGTTAATAGGCCCGCCTGGGTGTGGGAAGACAATGCTTGCTAGGGCTGTTGCAACTGAGAGCGAGGCAAACTTTATTTCGATTAAGGGTCCGGAGGTTTTCTCTAGGTGGGTTGGCGAGTCTGAAAAGGCTATTCGAGAGATCTTCAGGAAGGCTAGAATGGCTTCGCCTGTGGTCATATTCTTCGATGAAGTTGACTCTCTTGTTCCAAGGCGGGGGCTGGGTGACGGCGACAGCGGAGTAACTGAACGTGTTATCAGCCAGCTTTTAACAGAAATGGATGGAATAATGCCCTTAGAAGACATCATAGTTATAGCTGCGACAAATAGGCCCGATATTGTCGACTCAGCCGTATTAAGGCCAGGCAGATTCGATCGGCTAATTTATGTTCCAGAACCCGACGATGCGGCCAGGCTTGAAATCTTTAAGATTAATACGAAGAACATGCCACTATCAAATGATGTGGACATCAAGGGGCATCGCATGACGAAAGGTTACTCTGGCGCCGATATATCGTCCGTATGCAGGGAGGCCGCCATGAACGCTTTGAGAAGAGACATCAACGCAAAAGAGGTTACCTTCAGCGATTTTGAGAAAGCTATGGAGGAGGTTCCGCCGAGCATATCGCCAGAAATTGAGAATTGGTACAGGAGTTTTATGAATCAGGTTCGAAAGCTACAGAAGCCTGCGCCTTTTGTAGTGTAATTCTGGAAGGGACAGATAAAAACGTCAATTTACGCTGACAGCGATTCAGCCTTATCAGCGAACCCATTATGATAGAGGGGAAATACTATGTTATATTTTTGGTGATGGCTTTGCTCCAAAATAACTTTTTAATTCTAGTTATGGGCTGTAATTTTCATTAGTAGTTTTCTAAACGCAACTAATTAGTTATTAATTACGCATGAGAAAAAGTGGTTTGAAGGCTTCTTCTTTCATGATTTTCTTAATTGCATCTGCTTCATCAAGGTTCTCGTCATACGTGGCACAAACACGAATCTCTAGGTCTTTCAGAATAAGATGATGTCGCCATTAGTACATTCGGCGCTAAACGCTTTTGACTGTTTCAAAAGTACTCACTTTCTACGCAACTACAATAGGATTACCGAG
>PLYI01000016.1 GCA_003151735.1 Candidatus Bathyarchaeota archaeon
AATACTTCTTATGTCTACCTTGCTTATACTTCCCCATGCCACAATCAAGACATTTAACGACATCTTCATCTTCTTCAAGGCGAGTGCTATCACAATAAGGACAATTTGAACATAAAACGTTATTCAATTTTTCTCTGTTGTTATTTGGCTTCACTCTTTGTAGTTGTTATTTAGTTTCGCCCTTCTTTTGGGTGTCGCTGTAGGTTTTCTTTTTCACTTTCTTTCTAATCGGACAATTAAGTCGAATACTCGATTTGCACCTGCGACAGTTTTTAACTAAACCTGCTCTATATTGACACATTTTCATTTACCTCTTTTCTCATGTTTATACTCATTGCTTTTTTAGCTATGAAGCATTCGTATTCTGGATAGTGACCATTCTGCATATTCGGGTTAACTGAACAAGTCTTAAAAGTGTGGCAGTTAGGACATATTCGTTTTATCATTTTTTTCACCTGCCTACCTTTTCATCTAAAATTTAATGAGTTGCTTAAATTTTCTCGGAAAATGAAGGCTTCACATTGATCTTTTAGTTTTTTCACACTATTATTTTTTGCCTTAGTGGGTCCTGTAAAGTCTCCGTTTGGTGTTTTGTTGTGAAAATTCGTTTGGTGGATTGTTATTCAGGTTCTGTTAACTTGGTGTGGGATTTGTTCTTCATGTTAACTCGCGTGGGATGAACTATTGTGGTCAGTTAAAATGGTAAACCTAAATTAAGCCTATCATCTATTAGGGAATTGCTCCTATCGATTTCAAGCGTCGGACACTAAAACATTGTTGACACGAGGAATCAAGATTTGGGAAAAGTTAAGACTGAACAGGTTAAGCGAGTTGGCAAAACACTGTTGGAGCGTTTTCCAGACAAGTTCACCACCAAATTTGACGAGAACAAGCTTTTAGTAAACTCTTTAACTAAAGGAACAACCACGCGAGTCAGAAATCAGATTGCTGGATACATAACGCATAAGATATCATTAGCTCAAGCCAACTCTTCAACTGAACCTGTCATTGACGAAGAAGAATCGGAATAAAGGTTCTCTTCGCAGAAATAATTTGTTATAAGGTTCTGTCACCTCACTATTGCCCTTCTTTCTTTTTCTTTATTGAATCTTCGATTTTCTGTATGGTTTCATTAAGGCATTTTTCACGATATGCTTCACAAGTCATTCATTTATTCACCTCACTTTTTGTCTTTTTACGGAATAATATCTCTGCTATGTTTAAGCTATTTCTACGCTATGCGGATCTGAGACTTATTGCGTTCTCTGATTGGAGGTTTTAAGGAAATACTTCATTCATAAAGTCAATTGCCATTTTAAAGATGTCTTTAGCTTCTTTTGGAATTACCCTTTTGGAGTCACTTGAGTGGTCTAGTTTGTTTCTTACGTTGTAAATTGCAGAGGGTAGAATTTGAGAAATATCTCTGCCCTCTTTTTCTTTGATGACTCTGCAAAGTTTCTTGTACCTTTCTTCAAAGTTCCCGTCAGCCTTTTCACCAAGGTTTTCTAGTTTCTTATTAACCACTACCTCTATCAGATTTGAAGAACAGAGAGCTAATGCCCAATATTCGTCAAGTGGAAGTGACACGTTCTTTGCAGTTTCCAGCAAGTTGTTCAATTCTGGAAGACCCTTATACTGAACCATAACCTCGACAACCTTCTTCAGTTCATCTCTTTCTTTAGGCACCTTGTCAAAAGATGCTTGCGAAACATTCTTTTCGGGGGGGAGATGCTTCCAATGTTTCTACAAAAGAGAGTAACTCTGATATTTTTCCTACAGCCAAATTAATCAACGTGAAACTAGAATCTCTGTCAGAAACCTTACATAAAGTCATGAAACAAACAGAAATTTCAATATTCATGGCTTCTAATTTTACAGAGTAGTCCTGATGATTAATTTTAGCCCTACGAATAAAGGAACCGTACATTTCCTGTAATTCGTTTACATCTTCAAAGAATTTGTCCTTAATTCTGCCAGTGGCCGACCCATAAGCAAAACCATCGCCTATTTTGTCCCGAATTAATGCTATCTGACCCCTAATGGTTTTTTCTGACATTATCGTCACCAATGTTTCTTTTTCTTCAATTCTTCTTTTCCGCGCGCGCTATTCGTAGAATATGAGGTTTTGCTCCTCCAATACTCCGTGAAGCTTATGCACTGCGTCATAAACGTCCTGTTCTTTCTTCGCTCCGGTGCAAACTAAGCTCCCGCTTGCAAATATCAGTATGACCACCTTAGGCTCGTCCATCTTGTAGATTAAGCCTGGAAACTGCTCCGGCTCATACATCGCTTTTCCAAGAGTGGTAACTGTCTTCTCCAAATCTACCTGTCCGCCTAGACTTGCAGAAGCAACGATGTTCACAACCTTCGAGTCCGGTTTGCTGATGATTATTATTCCACCCTTTTTCAGTTCTTTAGCAACTTTCATGATTGCTCTGCGGGATTCCATTCCCGATTTTGCTCCTGTACAAATCATTTTTCCCGAGCTAAAAATCAGGGTGGCTGTCTTCGGTCTCTTCAGTCTGAATACTAATCCGGGAAACCGGTCCGGACGATATTCCACGGTTGGATAACTCTTCACAACCGCATTTAAGTCAACCTTCTGGTTTAGAGTTGCCGAAGAAACAACGTTCTGAATATTTATTATGGCTTTAGTCTGGGGCATTGCGCGAGCTTCCCTATTCTTCTGTATGAGAGTATTACAGGCTTTTAGAACTATTCTATAGAAATGTGATTTAGACTAGATTAGGAATCATGAGTTCCTTACTCACGCAAATATTAATCGTGTGGACCTGACGGAAATCAAAAAGGAATAGACATGTTATTTCTGTCTTCTTCCACTATAGGAAGCGCTTGTTCCAGTTCCCTGAAGCATTTCAGAACCCTTACGCGCGCGCTGTAAAATGAAGCTTAAATTCAAAGCAACTTTAATTCAATACAATTTCTATCGAAATAAGAATTCATATTCAATTCATCTTAGGTTTTGAGCCCGTTTCAGACTGTGTAAAAACTCAAATCGTATTCAAAAAGTTGCTTTCTATGTGCATATGCAGAGTTTTGTTGCTAATGTTTTTCACATAAAACAAGCATTTTTCTGTAGTTGAAAATAGTTTTCACACAGTCTGGTTTGGGTATACAACCCGTAGACTTACCATAGTCTTGGACTTAGATAGAGTCTAAAATCAAGTTTAAAGGAAGGGGACTCAGACCGTGTAGGGGTTAAGCCCGGTACGGCTCACTTTGCTGAGGACAGAAAATGACTCTTTACGCGTTGTTGTTTGCTTATTGAGCAGGGATTCGCTTAATGTTTTAAACGCATCCCATCGGACCTACTTCCTTTGGTTCGGGGATCTACAGTTTCATACTTTGGTCTAAATTCGCGAAAAAAAATAGGCGTTCCTTAAAGCGACAGCTTGTAGTTTGTTAGTGGTCGCTAGCAGTCAAACATATTTAATAATTCGCAGAGCACTAGTCTTAGTTTTTTGATTTTTTTTGTTTGGCAAAGCTTATATTCTTACTTGTGTCTTGAGTTAGTTCGTTGAGGGAGGGGTAAGACACTTGCAGGAGAGAGGGCTGCTTTGTCGGTTGTCATCGGCAATGCATAGACGCGATGGTAAGCATGCAGAAACCAAGCTTAATAGCAAGATTGTACAGTACCCTGTCTCTGTAAAACAAATTGTTATTTTTAAGAAAACCGCTCTTAGACAAGGAATTTGGTTTAGGGCTTTAAATTTAGTCGAGAGAGGCATACTTGATCTCACCTCGCGGTACGTTGCAAACAT
>PLYI01000109.1 GCA_003151735.1 Candidatus Bathyarchaeota archaeon
TTCAGGCTTCTACTTTGTTAATACGTTCTATTGTTGGGTAAAGTTCAGTTAGAGTCTTCGAAATCTCACCAACAATCCCGTTTAAAACGTAAACAAAGTCTTCCCGTGTTCTTTTAATCACTTTACTAATTAAGTACTTGTTTGCCGTCAAGAGGGTTCCTTCGAGCTGTTTAGTCTCTTCAATAGCTCTTTCGATAGTTATCTTGGTACTGCCGTATAGAGTGAGACACCATTGAAGAGATTGCAAATTTCTTATGTGATAGTGCCAAAAAGTGTCACAAAGGCAGTATCCCGTGTCTTTGCGGTTGAGAGATTCAAACTCGTTCATTAATTCTCCATTCAGAAGCATTTCATAATATCTTATCCTATACTTGTGAGCTTGACTTCCGAAATTCAATCCTATCCTAATATCAACAGGTGTAAAGGTTACTCCAACACTTGCCCTATCAATGTGGGCTCTATTATTATGTGTTTCAAGCGTCACAAAAGGTAGCCATATCCCGCCAGTATTTGGAGTGAAGCCCGATATTTGTGCACCCCGCAATTGGGTCGTTAATCTTTTTTCTATTTCCATCTGCAAGGCCGGACACTTCTCATAAAGTTTATCAAAATTGTCAAAATCCGATTCAACGAGCTTCTCGTAATTCTCATTTGTAGCAGATTGCCTTGTTCCAAGAGTTGCTATATCCTCGAATGTTCTATTTTTGAGTTCCTTATCTTGGTCCAAGCCCGCTTCAGTGCAAAGAAACCGCAAGATTTCTTGAGCTTTAGGATTAGCCTTTTTTGGGGCGGTTTGAGAACTGGTATTCATTAGGGAGTCATGAAAATCCACGTATTCTCTTAGTTTCTGGGCCGTTGTAGGGCTTATGTGGCTTTTCTGCTCTAAGAAACGGATGACCTCATACACTCGCATATCTCTCGGATTTTCTTTCTGAAACTTCGGAAATTTTAGCCCTGTCTGGATTAGTACCCTGTTGAAAGATATTGCACAAAGATACGCGTTTAGGCCTTGAGGTCCAGCTAAATACTCATTAAAACGTTGGAGTGCCAGGATGTAGCGAATCATACTTATCGTATTTTGGTCAAAAACAAAAACCGACATACTCAATCTCCTGTTAGAAAACAAGCAAGCTGGAAAAAAATGTTGCTCCCAATCCACCTCTTCAAAACTCTAGCAGGAACCATATTAGGTTAGGCAACCCTTCGTCTATGCATGTTCTTATTAGTTCTTTGAATGGATTACCATTTTGCTATTGCAAAAATAGAGCTGTCTTTTCTTCTTTCAAACAAGACCTCATCCATATTTCGAGTAGCTTATTGACTAATAGAAGATAACAATGACCTGCAAACATGCCTGATTATTTGTCGTTTAATTCTGGGATTCGCTGCGCAATCAATTCCCAGCCTTCAGCAATAGGGTTCTGTTACTGTCCAGCTGACACGTCAGTAGATCACAAAGGGTTCTTCACAATAGAAGCCGACAAACCACTTGCAGTTCAAAATTTTTCGGTCAGATGGCAGTTAAAGTAAGATCAGTGCAACCCTTAAGCGAAGTTGCAAAAAAACTATAACCAATGAAAACACAATTTTGCTCCCACTTTTAATGCTTTTTTACCCTGTTTTTCTTCTATTTCGAGTTGTTTAGAGGATATGTGTTCAATAAGGTGCCTTAGAACCCAAATAGGTTCGGAGCCGCAGCAAGAGGAATTTTTGTGCTTACTCGGTAGGTTTGCCATCGTACTCTTCAGGTGAAGCTTCGGCGTCTGCTTTTGTGTGGCGTACAACTTTGTCTTGATGCTCTGGCGGTTAATAAATCGTATAAAGTTTTAGCTCCAGCTTTTTTGAAGTGTTCACGACGTTATGTTTAGCGCCTGTTGGTACGATGACTGCGTCGCCGTCTTTGACTTTGTGTTCAACCCCGTTGATAACAACTTTGCCCTCGCCCGCTTCAAACCTGAAAAACTGGTCCCTGCCGTTGTGAGTTTCCATGCCTATTTCTTCCATCGGTTTGAGGTTCATCAGAACCAGCTGGCTGTATCTACCTGTGTAAAGTACTCTTCTAAAATCAGAGTTTTTCAGGGTCTTTTTCTCTATAGCTGTTGAATACCCTTTCATACTCATAACTTCCATATTTTTTCGTTATTGAACTTCTTATCAGTTTTAGTGTGCCGTTTGGGATATATATTTAATTCGAGTTTTTAATCCCTCAAATGGGACTCTGCATGATTTTTTAACATAACACCCTATACACTAAGGAAAAAATGGGTGACGAGAGATGACGCAACTGAGGGCTGTGACAAAACTGCGCTCGAACCGATTTGAGTCAGATGTCTTACTATATTGTCATCGCTAGCTACCTCTTGCTACGACCAAGCGAGGTCGAAGCGGTCAAGGTTCATTACCTTGTTCCACGCAGCCGCGAAGTCCTTCANNCCTCACATCCGTAGACTTCCGCCAAAGCCCGAAGTTGAGAGTTCGAACCGAAGATAAGGTCGACACGAGTACCGGTCCACTTGAGTTTGCCTGTAGCGCGATCACGACCCTCAAACACATCTTCGTCTTCCGAGGTTGCCCTTCCAAGTTGTGCTCATGTCGAGCAGATTCACGAAGAAGTCATTGGTGAAAGCCTCTGGCCGCTTGGTGAAGACACCCTGCTGGGACTTTCCGAAGTTGGCATTCAAGACGCGCATACCGCCAACGAGAACCGTCATCTCAGGAGCCGTCAGCGTCAACAGTTGCGCACGATCAACCAGCAGTTTCTCTGCCGAAACTGCATATTTGGTTTTAAGATAGTTACGGAACCCGTCTCAACCTGTTCGAGTACGGCGAATGACTCCACATCGATCCTTGCAGTCGGAGAATTCGACAATGAAACAACGGAGAACTCTATTGCCGTTCTTAAGAAAGCGTACGATGAATGCAAGCCAGTTTACCCTATTCTTTCCATCGTTACGGATCATGGATCGCAGTTTTACGCCAACAAACGGGACGCGAAAGGTTATGCTGAGCATGGGTTTGAAGGGTTCCTTGAAGAAGTTGGCATTAAGCATATTCTTTGCGGGGTGAATCATCCGCAGACGAATGGTAAGCTGGAAAAGTGGCATGATTGTTACATTCATCATAGAGGTAGGTTTGATAGCCTTGAGAAGTTTGTTTTGTGGTATAATAATCGGCCTCATGGAGCTCTTAATTTGAGAAGGGCGGAGACGCCAAATGATGCGTTCGTTAGGAAAATGAGGCGGGAAGTTTGGTTAGGCTTAGCAGCTAAGTTGTTTGGATGGTGAAATCGTGAATAGTAATATAAGCAAAAAAGAGGAAATAGTTTCGAGAAAAGATACACTTATGTTTTGCCCCTAAAAGTTTAGGGATAATTAATTACGCTATTATGTTATGAAAATTTAATCAACATTATACTTGCCTCAATAGGTTTAAGCATCGTTGCCTCTTATGGCATCATGACTAAGAAATATTTATAAGGTGACAAAAAAAACTGTTCTACGAATTGTAGAGATAGTCGATAAAAATAGGAAAAATCAAAATAATACTAAGCCATTAAAAACCATTATAAAATTTGACGGCTTCCCAGGCGAAAAGACAATCTTATCTTTCAAGCTCTCAAATGGGTAGGCTGTTTAACCACTTATCGCCTCATCATCCAACAAGAGACGCATAACCCTCGCCTTAACATCATGGAAACACTGGATTCAGAAATATATCTTTTAAGAAATTTGAAATATTTCGATAAAAGGAGTTTGTACAGAAATTGTCCGAACCAAAAGAATATTCATGGATGACCAAAAACACGTTAATGACATACACCTTTATCGCACTCACCATACTCACGGCCGTGTCGGTGATTGCGTGGTGGCCAACATCCATAATACTTTCAATAATCGCAGTTACAGTTTCCGTTGCTCTTGACTACCTGCTTTCCCTATTGATGAAAAGCAAGGGACCATTGAACACCATGTCTGCAGCTGTCTTCGGGCTCATCGTCGCTCTCTCATACACTTTAGCGTTGCCAAACTCTTCTTCTTTTGTATTTACCATACATCTCACTTTGTACTATATGCCTGAACTACTGCCAATGACAGCACCTATGGCGTATGTATACGTCGCCGCAATTGCCTCTGTTGGAATTATATTGTTCAAGAAAGGTCAAGGATTACTAGGCAGAAAATACGTAAACCCAGCCGCAGGTGCAAAACTCTTGGTTTTCCTCCCTTTCCTTAAGAACACTCTGCTTGCTCAAGCTCACGCAAATTCGATATCTCTGACTGGCCCCATAGGCTACAGTTTCAATATTCATTCTTCCGCTAAAGACATATTTTACGGAGCCTTCGGACCCCTGTTGTATGAGTGCTTCAGTAACACTGCTAGGGCCTCGGATAGTGTTACGCCAGCCGAAGTGTTCAAGACTTTAATTTTGCTCAAGTATCACAGTTGGGTGGGAGGAGCTTCAAGCCTCGCTGTCATCCTAGTCGGCATAGGTTTCTTCATAGCGGTCCGCCCTTACGTCAAGTGGCGAATAACATTGTCTTATTTGGTAACTGTCGTTGTGATGGCTTTGATTATGTATGGTATTTACGGTGGAGATGCACTTTTGAGAATCGGTTTTGAACTTTTCATCGGGAGTTCAATTTTCCTAGCGTTCTTCATGGCTACTGATCCGGCAACAACACCTCTAACCTATTTGGGGCAAGGCATATTCGGCGTCGGCTTGGGCGTATTGACGGTTTTAATCCAAATGTATTTGAATTTTTTAGGTGGCTCGATTCTTGCGCTGATCATAATGAATTTGACTTCGCCACTACTAGACAAGGTTGGGCTAATAAAACCTACAAAATGAGAGAGCGCATTTATACTTCCAAAAGCCAAGCAGTTCGAAAGGGTCACAACTTGATTGTATCAGGTGTGGTTCATGCATGCGTGGTTTTCACTTGGAATAGGGTTTTAACGAAGACTTTTCTTTGCGGGTCTTCTTTTGCTTTTGCGATGTTGATTTGATAGGTTCTTTCGGTTCTTCTTCCCACGACTGTCTTAACATTTTTGCTTCCTCTTGAGACTGCGGGTAATTTTCGAGTAGGTACTTGCGGGTTTTAGCATATACTATCATGATTTCCCATTCTGCTCCAGACATTAACGATATGTCGTTGCCATCAGGGTCTAAGGTTTCTGGGAATAGCTGTGGAAGAGTGACGTTTTCGGGGTCAATACCCCTTTCTAAGTTTTTCTAAGACTTCTGGAGAAAATGGTGAGTTCTCAGGTTTGTTTTCGTCTTTGAGTTTCTGCTGGCATATTTTATCCTTGAAGTCTTCAAACATGGCTTTACCCTCCTTAATTCTGAAATTTCTCTTCATATTAATGTCCTTAATGTTGCTAATTATTAATTGATGAAAATAGATTCTGCAAAATCTCAAATTCTACCTCTAAAATAATCTCAATTAAACCCCACTAAAGGCAAAAAATTCCCTTTGAAGGCTACAGAACGTTTTATCTCATTATATTTAGAAACAAAATCCAAAGCCTATTCTCACTTCACAGGTTGAGGTGCTGAGACACGAAAAGACTTTTTTTATGTTTTAATTGGTTTTATTTATTTGGGGTCCGTTTTATTCTAGATTGACCTGATCGGATTGACTAACGATGTTTACTATTGAAGTCATTCACAAGCTTTATTGGTTTAAGGGGTTCCAACCCAGTTAATCTACCAGTTATTTCCGGGAACCCACTCAAGAAATATCTGTCATAGAAAAATAAAGTCAAACAAAGGCCTGTCGCCGTCGAGGGGGTATAGGATAAGTCAACCCTCGTTTTATTTATTGTATTTTATATGTTTTGATGATAAGGTAAATCCCGAAAAGCCTTTCTCTCTATATCCCCCAGATTTCGGAAGGCCTTGAGAATGCCATGAAACAACATACGCTGTGTCCAGTCGATCTTTTTTGATTTAAATGACATAATTTGCCAACTTCAAATTACCTATTTGAGTTTAGTCTCAATGTACTCTTTTAGTGCGTTAGCATTGTTTAGTTTTTCTTCCTTGGATCCAAACACGAGGGTTACTTTGCTCTGTTTGGATTCTTTAGCTAACCTCAATACAACATCTTTTTTCGCTCCGAGTTCTTTCCAGTAGAGTTTTTTGAACTGAGCCCACTTGCTTGGGTCATGGCTGTACCATTTGCGAAGTTCAGTGCTGGGAGCGACGTCTTTGAGCCATTCATCGATTTTTGCTTCTTCTTTTTTTAATCCCCTTGGCCAAAGTCGCTCGACCAGAATGCGTTTGCCATCTTCAGCAGCAGGTTTTTCATAAACGCGTTTTAAAAAAATAGTCATGGTAAAACCTCAAATTTCTTTAAGCTATGAAATTTACAAAGAGAATAAGGTTTAGTCATTCTTTAAGGCACCCCTCTCGAGTGAGGCGATTCATTAATAAATGGAAATAAACCAAACCGGCATAAGGACTCCACTTAGCAATAATGTTTTTAGTTTCGCTGTAATCTAACGATTTGTTTAAGTTAAGCCACTGCTGAAGACCTCTACGCCCACCAACGTCATCTGCAGGAAAAACATCTAGTCGGCCCAAACCTCTTAAAAGAACATATTCACCAGTCCAGCGACCAACACCGCGTAGCTGGCATAACCTTTCCAAAGCTTCAGCGTTATCAAACTTGTCCAATTTCTCTAATTCAAACTTGCAAGACGTGATGGCTTGAGCTAATTCAATTATGGCACGTCCCTTTTGGCAAGAAAAGCCTAAATTTCTAAAGTTGTCAGGACTTAAATTCGACAAATTTTCAGGGCTTGGAAACGCATACGAGACTTCATCTTCAGATTTTAAGGAAAACCCATAGCTTGTAGATAACCTGTTAAGAAGAATGATGCCTAAATCAAGCGAGACTTGCTGGCAAGCTATACCGTTTACCACTGCTTCAAAGACTGTAGGGAACATAGGTGGTTTAAGTCCTAAGAAATGATTTGCAAGAAAGCATAAATTTTCGTCTTTTTGGGAGAGTTTGTAAAATTCATTCAGGTCTTCATTGATGCCTAAGCACTTTTCTAAAATTGCAGCAACATCTTTTTCGTAAATATCGTCTGATCGTAAACCAGCTAATTTTACATGGAGTACACAGCGATGTTGAATAGGCTTCTGGTTCACAATTAGCTCAATTGGTTTGCCCTTCAGGACGAGAACACGTCTCCAACTTTGGTTAACCAAGCGATCCACAATATTATTTGAGCGACGTCTCAACGCCCAAGTTGTTAAGTCTAGTCGAAATGGCAAGTTCACTTCAACATCGAAAGATGGATGCTTTGTTGAAGCTTCTATCCCTTGATTGAACGCAATAATAGATTCGCGCAAAGATTATCTAGCTTCTTTAAATCTTCAGTTAATACTAAAGAATGGAAAAGCTTTAGTCACTAAACTAAAACTCCAACTACTTTCATTTTTTCCATGACATCTTCGCCGTGGGGGCAATTTCCATCGGTTCTGTTAGATCTTCGCCGGCTGCATGACCGATGTGGTCACCTTCTATCCACTGGGAAGATTCAGACACATCGTAGACATTGCGTTTGTAAACAACATATGCTTGGCGACCTTCTTTGCCATCAAATTTGCCAAGTTCGTCAAGCATAAATTTTCGAATAGTTTCCATTTAAAAACTCCACATGGATAGTGTCAACTCCAATTCTTAAAGTCTACTTTATAGGAGTTCGTCGTGCGGACTTTAGGGCTCGACAAGAGTTATTAACAATGGCAACAGAAGTTCTATTTTGTGGTTTAGTATGGATTTTGAAATTCCTAAATCAATAAAGTTGGAGCATGAGGAACTCCACGAAGATCTTGAAGAAGCAACAATGGAATCTGGTTCAGTTGGAGACGCAGCAAAAGCTGTGCAAGAGGTTCTGCAGCCGCATTTTTTGAAGGAGGAAGAATTCGCATTGCCGCCACTTGGATTGCTATCTAAGCTTTCGAGCGGTCAAATAACGCTAGAAATGAAAGATGCAATAGCTATGGCCGATAGACTAAGAGCAGAACTTAGGCAAATGCTTAGTGAACATAGAGAAATAGTTGCTCGACTCAAAATATTGACAGAAGCGGCTCTGAAGGAAAACAAGCTTGATTCTGTTCAATTTACAGAAAAACTAACATTACACGCCCAAACCGAAGAAGAGGTACTCTATCCAGCAGCCATTTTAGTAGGCGAGTATTTGAAAATGCAATTCGAAAATAAATTTTGAGTGAAATATCATCCTGACATGTTGAGTTAAACAAGATCTTGGAGCGCTAAGAAATGCCTCCGCAAAACTCCTTTTAATTCTTCCAATGATTACAGTGCATACTTTTTCTCAAGAAAAATAGTTCAGTTTTGCATCCTAGATTTGATCGATTTTTGATGCGAGACTGAAATCAAGTTTGGATAATGCTCCAGTGCAAAACGTCGTTATCGTTAGTTTCACGTTATTGATGTTCCAAAGCAAAATATCAGGATGGTGATTTTCACCTGAGGCGATGTAGGCAACTTTGATAATGAAATTAATAGCTTGTTCAAAGTTGTTGAATTTGAAAGTTTTTTCTATAGTTGTGCCTTTCAACCGCCAGCCGTGAAGTTTTTTGATTGACTCTGCTATTTCTTCTTTTGTCAAAATAACTTCTGCTTCTTTCCAGTCGATTTTTTCTGATTTCTTGATCGCCATTTTCATCCTCTTTGAATAATTTATTTTAGTTTGCTCTCAAGGTATTCTTTTAAATGCATTAGCGTGTGGATAACAGATAATTTCAATAATGCATGGCCTCTTTGGGGCAACATCTGGTCGGGCTATGCATCAAAGCTTGATTCTTGGAACAGCACTGCAACTTATTCATACACTACATCAAGCGGAGACTCTATTATTATATTTGACATCCATGTAAATCCAACCTTGCCAAGTTCAACTTTCCAAACCAGCTAAATTATAACCGCTAAAAAAGTTGGAGCTTAGGCT
>PLYI01000039.1 GCA_003151735.1 Candidatus Bathyarchaeota archaeon
AAGTCCAACGGCTTCACCTACTGCAGGTCCAACGGCTTCACCTACTGCAGGTCCAACGGCTTCACCTACTGCAGGTCCAACGGCTTCACCTACATCAGCTTCACCTACTGTAAGTCCAACAGCAACAGTTTCGCCACCTTTCGTGGTTCCAGAATCTCCCCTTGGCGCTCTCGCAGCCCTAGGTGCATCTGTCGCAGCTCTACTAGTGTACTCCACTGTACTGGTGTACAAACGCAAAAGCCGCCTCGTCTCCAACTAAGCACCCACATTTAAAAACAGAGGCAACCAAAGCCGCAAAAAGAGGAACAAGCCTCTCATTTTTTTAATTTCTGAACAAGCATAGTTGACCCAAATAGAAAGAAGCGCACGTGTATTTACCATGCAAGAAACCAAAATATCCACCATAAAGATGGGTTCAGTGCTAAACCAGCACAGATTAGTAATTGCATTAAAATTCTCTGTTATAACTATAGCTGTAGTTGCATTGTACTTTCAAGACTTAAGCATGGTTTTCAAAGGTGCTTTAACTGTTGAATCAACTTTTCACATATTCGCCATACCTTTTCTCTTCGCATATTTATTGTATAGAAAAAGAAAAATGATTAACGCCTCCCTTCAGCCCCCCCAAACAGACACACGTGGATTCCAAAATTATTTCAGCACACAGGAAAGTGAATTGAGATTTCGTGGTCAGCTGAGTTGGACTATGGCGGGGATATCATTATGTGCTGTTGCCATATTCACATATTGGTATGGAAGCTACTCCTTCATACCACTAGAGTATCACTTGCTTACCCTGCCTTTTCTAACAGCAGGATTAATCCTCATACTGTTTAATCTGCAGACTTTAAAGCAACTGATCGTTCCCATAGCTTTTCTCATCTTCCTCGTACCACCTCCAGACCAAATCCTCTACAGCGTCGGCTCAACCCTCGCAAACCTAAGTGCATCAGCATCAAATGCCCTTGCAAACGTTTTTGGATTGCATGCAGTGCTCTCCAACAATTTGGGAAGCCTCGTAATTACACTCACCAGACCCGACCTCACAACCTTACCTTTCAGTGTGGATGTGGCTTGCTCAGGCATTTACAGTCTCATAGGCTTTCTCATATTCGCATTGTTCATAGCATACATTACGCGTGGTAAACTGCGCAACAAATTTGCTATCCTCTTAATGGGAATACCCCTAATTGTTGCATTGAACATAATTCGTATAACAACGATCCTTGCAATAGGCTACAACTTTGGCGAAGACTTAGCGCTCCAATTTTTCCACACCATAGGTGCTACAGTCCTTATGTTCATAGGTACACTTTTGTTGCTGGTGATAACAGATAAAGTCTTCAAAAAACCCACACCACCTCAACCCTGCCCAACATGTAACCCACCCCCAGCCGAGCCATTCTGTCCCAACTGCGGAAAACTCTTCAAGTACTCTAAAATAAAATTTAGCCGAGTCGATATAGCAAAAATCCTGGGCATCGCCATAATCGTTGTTTTGCTTTTATCTATTCAGGCACCTGTGCTTGCGTTAACTCAAGGTCCCGCGCCAGTTATGATTCAAACGCCTTCAGGCATAGAAGTGAACACATCAAATTCCATGTTACCGAACATGGCAGGTTACACATTAAGCTACGCCTACAGGGACACCGCGTTTGAGCAACTATCCGGTGACGACGCAGCACTAGTTTACACTTACAGTTCAATGGACGCATCAAAACAAAACGTGTCGGTAGCCGTACAAATAGCAGCAAGCGTAACATCCGAGCACCAATGGGAAACCTGTCTTATCTATTGGCCACTTGGTCAAGGCGATCAGGCGAAGGTGAATGCACTTGACCTTAGGGACATTCAGATTCATGATAATCCGCCTATGACGGCACGCTACTTCGCCTTCCAATATAAAGACACAAACCAAACGCAGGTTGTTCTCTACTGGTACCAAACAGCCACATTTAACATAAACGGCACAGCGCCAACAGAAAGTGTAATGATAAGCTTAGTCATGTATCCGTCGTCTCCTCAAGGTGTGGCAGACGCGGAAGCGCAGGAGCTGCCAATTGTTAACGCCATCAACAGTTACTGGGAACCTATACAAACTTGGAGTGCCGTCGCATTAAGGATCAGTCAAAACGGGCTTGTGCTCTCAGCAGGTGCATCCGTAATTCTTGTTTTATTCATTCTCTACGCTTTATACTTAGATACAGTCGGGAAACTTGCTCTCTTAAACCGTTACCGAAAACTTCCATCACAAGACCAACTCATAATAAACGCGGTTACCAACGCCAAAAATATGCACACCCCAACAACCCACGCTATAGCTCTTGAATTCCAAAAATTATCCCAAACACCCACTTCTGAAACTTGGATGGCGCAAAAACTAGGCGAAGCAGAAAACATCGGCTTAATTAAGAAAATACTTGTAAACAACGCTGACACTCCTGCTCTCGCATGGAACAGTCAAGTACCTGAAAAAACCTCCCGTTTCAATCGCCTATTAACAGTCGCCAACAAAATACTCGCTAGTTTAGACGAAACACAAAATATGGATGGTTAATTAAAGTACAAGATCTAAGTCAAGCTACAAAAGGCTAAATCAAAGATCTTGTCATCCAAACAGTCATGAAAGAGAAACCTGAAACCGCAAAACAACTAATTCGCCTTTTTATTTTTCCAGCTTTAATTGTAGGTATCAAATTTTTTGTTTTCTATTCATTTGTGTTGGCTCCAACGATTGTAAACCCTTGTGCCTCTAACTCTGCCTTAACTAATTTTTCTAAGTGATCTCCATATTGTTTGAAGACATCTCGGTTTGAGTATTGGTTGATAAGTTTGCAGGTTGATTTAACATGCCTATCACGTGAGTGCTTGAATACAGGGTTGTTAAATTTTGTATTGTAAACAAAGACAACTCTTTTCTCATATTTTGTATCTTTGATAGTTCTGGATAGCTACTGTTCTCGCAACCGTTCTCCATGGTGATGTCACCATTTTCATAACTTTTTCCCTTCTTTGCTTAAACCATTGCTTTTCTTCCGCCGCGGGTGCTAACTCGCCAAACGAAAAGCCCTTCAACAAACAAAATCACGCAGGCGGCAGCCACAAAAGCTGGACCTAAAGGAAACACGTAACTCGAAACTCCGCCCACTGAGAGCACAGCCGACGAAATTATGAAAAAGCCACCAACGACGAAGAATGTGAGGTATCCTTTTCGGTTTCTGTTGTTCTTTTTGAGCCATCCTCCAAGATAAACCAGCACGATTCCAGTTAAAAGACTCATAGGCGGAATGATTCGGGTTGAAAGGATGAGGTTTTTGCCAGCCATCGCAAAACCAGGGTTCAACACAGCATAAAGAATTAGCATCGAAAAAGAGGCTAATGCGAGCCACCTATCGAACATTTGCCCGTTCGCCGCAGGTCCATAGGTCCTACGCCATGGAACAGCTCTTGACTCTTTCAAATCAGGATCAGAAAGCTGGGTTGTCTCCGGAGAATCTTCATTGATAAAGCAGACGCGATCGGGCGGGTTCTGATCCACAAGCTCCAGTTTGCAGGCGCCGTCTTTTGACTTTGCAGCCAACGTGTAACGACCACGTTTCACCAGTCTAGAAAATGGAAAAAGCCACTCGACTCCCTTGTCTTTCTCTGTAGTGAAGGAATCTAGGAAGCTATGCAGGAATGCGCCTAGTGCAAGCCAAACATTCACGAAAAACAGCCCTGACAGAAAAAGCAGGTTATGGAAAAGTGCTCTATGAAACTGTTCCTCACAAAAAGCCTTAGGGCTCACGAGGAGGTATTCTCGGTCTAGGTCGGGGATGAAGCTGCCTATGCCCGCCAACAAGGTAAAGTAAGGGTTGCCCGTGAAGATAGCTGTGACTACGCCAGCGAAAAAGATGTGGGTACCAAGATTCAAAACCGAGACCTATTAAAAAATAGTTAAGGCTAAAATAAAAAGATTCGCCAATGTCGCAAGCGGAAGTAAATATGCCTTTATTCGTGCTCCTTTTGAGTTATGGATAACATAATTATTTAGTTGTCGCATCGTCCGTGAATCCACGAGTATATAAAGCAAGTTACGGGATTATTTCGCACCAGTTGCTTGATTGCAAGATAGATTACGTCATCAGAAAAACTTGCTTCAAAAATCGTTTTAATCTGGGCAAGGTAGTATGGTTTCTTTTTGCTCGTTTGTATTTGTCTTCAAACAGTGTCACGACAGCTAGTTTTGCGTACTGCGTTTGTGGATCAATATTATGCATGGCTGTGTGTCACCTCTACTTTTCTGCTAGTTAGATGCCTATTTAATCCATTATTATACGGAAAAAATTTAGTCATATTCAATCCTCTATCTAGTACGCCGCCAAGGCTGTTGGTGGACACCTCAGTTGTATTGGCTCTGTTTGGAGGGTTGTTGGTTTGAGGCTGTTTGAGTTTATCCAGTAGAGGTAGTTGCCATTTGAATGCTGCGTTTTGCCAATAGTTCATTAGTATTGCCCGACAATATTTTTATATACGTTATTTTCTATACAATATTTGTATGTCAGAAATACTTACTGTAAGAGTTGACAAAGCTCTCAAAGGAAAGATAAAAAAATATAAGATAAGCGTTAGCAAAATCACAAGACAAGCTATAGAAGAAGAAATCAGAAAACGCGAAAAACAAGAACTAACAGAAGCAATTATTGAAATGAAGACTCTGCTAGAAAAGATTCCCGACCAAGAAATAACAAAAGCAATTCGAGAATCAAGAGACCAGCGATGAAATATCTTCTAGACGCAAGCTCGCTTATGCTTTTAATCAAAAAGGCAGACCTCGAATCAACAGTGGAATGTCTGCAGGACTCTTTAATTCTTAATCTTACATTTTATGAGGTAGGCAATGCAGTTTGGAAAGAAAGTGCCCTCTTAAAATTTCTAACGCCGCAAGAAGCTAAGAGGTTAGGAGCCATTGCGCAGATTGTTCTTGCTAAGATTGATCAGGTGGCAAACGAGGGCGAAGCTTTTCAGAAAATCCTAGAAATAGCCCAAGAAGAAAAACTGTCTTTTTACGATTCAAGCTATGTGTTCTTCGCCAAACAAAAAGGGCTCCAACTAGTAACAGAAGACAAGAAACTCGAGATGAAAGCCAAAAAACACATCTCAGTTCAGACGCTTGCAACATTGTTTTTAAAGTAAAGATAATTGCAGACTTCCACCGAACCAGAGTTTGCTTATGTTTGATTTCATTTTCAGTTTCACCGAGTCTACAGCTGTAAAACTTGTGATGTTTTCCCCATTTTGTCCGCAATTTTGGTTTTAGGCACGTTCATGTTTGTTTCTCCTTTGTGCACCTACTTCTTTTTTATCAGGTACAGAAGGTGTTTTTCACTTCTACGCCTATGGTTAGTTTTCCTGAGTTGGTTTGAGGCTGTTTGTGTTTATCCAGTAGAGGTAGTTGCCGTTTGAATGCTGCGTTTTGCTTAAGAGTTCTGGTGTTACATTTTTGGTTTTGATGAATGGTTGCTCGATGAATTCTTTGAGGTAGCCTGTTAAGGTCTGTTTGTCCTCTGTGTTTAGTTGGCTGAAGTAGTTTTGGCAGTAAGTCTTTGACTTAGCAAATTGGAAATCAAAGTTGTCTTCTTTCAAGAATGCATTGATTTTTTTGTCGATTGCTGTTTCCTCTCTTTTGTAGTCCACTTTAACCATGCCTGCCCTCTCAAAAAAAAGAGGAAGTGGAATGGACAAACAAGAACTACTAATCCGAGCAACCTTAACCATCTATGGTCTAATACATGGCTGCGCAAGAATCCCCCACAACCGCCTCTCATCCATAAAAAGCATAATCCAATACGCCCGCATGACCATCCGAAATGAAATATAGATAGATCTCAAAAACACACAGTTTAATGGGCTATTGAATCAGGCTTTGCCTTTGGTTTGGTTTGCCGCTTTATAAATAGCAGTTGGAAACCCTAAACCAAAATAAGCCCAAATCCTCACCATTTAACAAAAATAAACCCAACCTGACCACATCCACTCCAACCTACCCCCTAAAATTCCAACTTTATTTCACAATACACAAACCAGAGGCATAAGCAGCGCAGTCCCTGAGCATTTTAAGGTTTACTCAAAAAAGCAACCGTGCTAGGAGGATTCAGCCGAAAAGGGATTATAGTATTCAAAAGCCTCTACCCTAATGTGATTTATAATAACAAACATCGCGCCGTTTCTACTTGCCCTTAGTTATATCTGTTTCACTCTATTTGTAAACTTTCTTTCTATGCTCAGCATCAAAAAGTATTATTGTTTTCTCATCTTCGTTTACCATGTAGATAATTCTGTAGTAGCCAATTCGAAGCGAACATTTACCTGCAAGATCTGCTCGTAGAGGTTTTCCTATGCAAGGGTCTGTTTCAAGTATTCTTATCGTTGAGTCTATTCTTCTTTTTGTCTGGACATCAAGAGCACGAAAACTTTTTTCAAACGTTTCTTGTAACTCGAAGCTTATATCGCGCCAGTTTCTCTTAGCTCCTTGAGGAACTCATCGTAGTCTCTAACTCTTCCTGTTTCGACGTCTTTTTCAGCCTTTTTTAAACATAACATAGCTTCTTTGTCTTCTAGTATGCTGAAAGTTTCAACTAATTCCTCAAGTAAACTGCTTACTTTTACTAGTAAAGCCCTATCTTCATTGGTCAAGAGAACTCCGTCAGGCACGGAATCACCAAGTTATTACTTCGCAACTCCATATTTTAACATATTTATCGATTTTGGCAAACGAGGAACTATTTGTTTAAAAAATTAAAACGCTTTAAAGGAAGAAGTTTACCAAAAAGAACATTTCACTTTTGGACCTGTAAATGAAGAAGCATTGAAAGATTTAACT
>PLYI01000029.1 GCA_003151735.1 Candidatus Bathyarchaeota archaeon
TATTCAGCGACAATTAGGATTGCATGGTAGCGACAATTATGATTGCAGGTAAAAAGGCCTGACATCAAAGTGCTTTTTAACAAAAAGGAGCACATAAGATGCCAGGCAAACGGATTACTAACAATCAGATTAGGTTATTTATGCAATCTAAGGAAAGAAGAAAATCAACCAAGGTGGCTGCCGCGCAGGCAGGATTTAGTGAACGATCAGCATACAACATCGCAAATCGTTCGTTTTCAACTACAAATCGTGCAAGAAATTGGAAAACGAGGTCAGACCCATTTGATGGAGTCTGGCAAAATGAGCTTGTTCCTTTGCTCGAAGCTTCACCCAAGCTGGAAGCTAGAACATTACTGGAAGAGCTGCAAAAACGTTATCCTGATCAATATCCTGAAAAACAATTGAGAACTCTTCAGAGAAGGGTGAAACAATGGAAGTCAATTTCAGGCCCTGAAAAAGAAGTGATCTTTCGTCAAAAAAATCCCCCGGGCTGGCAAGGAATTTCTGATTTCACTAACATGGATGAGTTAGGAGTCACAGTACGCAAAGAGCCCTTTAAGCATCTTCTTTATCACTTTAAGCTAAGCTTCAGTGGATACGAATTTGCGCAAGTTGTCGAAGGAGGGGAAAGCTATCCCGCTTTAGCAGAAGGCCTTCAAAATGCTTTTTGGAGCATAGGCGGAGTACCGGAAACCCATAGGACAGACAGTTTATCTGCGGCCTATAAGAACTGCTCGGATAAAACAAAAGAGGAATTTACTGTTTCCTATAGTCAGTTTTGTGAGCATTATGGCACGGAGCCTACACGGAATAACAAAGGTGTTAGTCATGAAAATGGGNNCGATTGAGTCTTCACATCGCCATCTAAAGAATCGTTTAGACCAAGCTTTGATGCTTAGAGAGTCTCGTGATTTTGATTCTCTAAATGAATATAAGGCGTTCTTGCAGGATTTAATGCAAAGACAGAATAAAAGAGTTGAGAAAGCTTTTTTAGAAGAACGACCATTCTTAAAGCCACTTCCTGAAAGGAAGACCTGCGACTATGTCGAAGAGCGCGCCCGCGTCACGACCTCAAGTACCATAGCTATTAAGAGTGTTATCTATTCCGTTCCTTCACGTTTAATTGGTACGCTGCTTAATGTGCGCCTCTACGATGATCGATTGGAGTGTTATACAGGGGGTGACCACGCTATTACAATTAAGCGCTTACGCAATAATAAGAAAAAGTTACGCTACATCGACTATCGGCACATCATCGGCACATTGGTTCGCAAACCACAAGCATTTCGTAATTACGTATTTCGAGATTCGCTATTTCCAACTTTTGCATTTACTCAAACTTGGGAGATGTTAGAAAGTCGACTGGATAGTCGACAATCATGCCGAGAGTTTGTGAAAATATTGAACGAAGCCGCGCGTCCTGATGGCGAAGAAAGAGTTAACGCTTATTTGGAAGAATGTCTTTTAAACGGGCGCTTACCGACATCAGAGGAGGCTAAGGCTTTATTTAAAACATCGCTTGTACAAGCTCCGTTATTAAAAGAGTCTACAGTGGAATTAAGCGACTATGATGCCTTATTGGATTACCAAAAGAGAGGTTGTTTATGAGCCAGCGAGACGAAGCAGTACTGCCTTTGTTATTGACGCAGCTACATCTCCCAACAATGAAACGTTTATGGGAGAATATAGCAATAGAAGCCGAAGGCAAGGGTTGGTCAGGCCCGAGGTACTTATCCAATTTGTGCGAGCATGAAGTTGCAGAGCGAGAACGTCGACGTTTAGGCCGGTATATGAGTGAAGCTCAATTGCCGAAAGGTAAGACCCTTGAAAGTTACGATTTTGACAGCATTGCAGGGATAAGAAAGACAAAGATTATCGGGTTAGCATCAGACGAAGTCTGGATTAAGGAAGGCATGAACGTACTTATCTTTGGTCCATCGGGTGTTGGAAAAACCCACTTAGCAGCAGCAATTGGAGAGAAATTGGTGATGAATGGTTCTAGAGTATTCTTTACCCGCACCACAGAGTTAGTGCAGAAGCTACAGGCAGCCAAGAAGGCGCTAAATTTGCCAGCAGCCCTTGAGAAGCTGGATAAATACGATTGTCTAATAATGGACGACTTTGGATATGTACAAAAGGATGAGTTTGAAACAAGCGTTCTATTTGAGTTAATCTGTGAACGATATGAACGAAAAAGCATGGTAATTACTTGCAACCAACCGTTCAAAGAATGGGATCGTATATTCCTTGATAAACAGATGGCGGTAGCAGCGGTGGATCGTTTAGTTCATCATGCCACTATTTTTGAGATAGAAGCAGAAAGCTATCGTAGGAAAGCAGCCATGAACAAGAAAAAAGCAAAGGAGGTTTAAGATGAGGAGGTCATTTTGGCAAAAAGTCGAAGAAGGAAAAAAGCAAGGAATCACGGAGGATGAATTTGAAAGGATAGAGAATTTCGAGTGCGCTATAGCCTATCATCAAAACAAGATTGATGAATATGAGAGGGAAATCAAGCGCATTGAAACTATGGCAGGGTCTAGGCTAGAGCGAATTGAGGTGTAAATAATCGTATGAGGGGGTGACCCCCTTACCCCCTCTACCGCCTTCGTTGGACTCCATATACTTAATTTTTAGGGTTTTCATGAGGGGACAAGCCCCCTCAAACTCCCCCATTACCACAAGGGGTTTATAAAGAAAGGTAATAACTAAAACTTCCTATATGGAAGGGGTGCGACCTGCAATCATAGTTGTCGTTAACCTGCAAAAATAATTGACGCGAAATA
>PLYI01000090.1 GCA_003151735.1 Candidatus Bathyarchaeota archaeon
AACACTGTTTGCTTGGTTTCTCTCCTCAGTTACCTGCTTTAGTTGTATATCCAAAGTTTTGGTGCTTGCCTCAAGAACGTTAATTTTGTCCAGCGCTTCATCTAAAGTCATCCTAACCAGAGGATTCGTGTTCGCTGTCGACCCTGAATCTTTAGGTTGTTCTGTCATTTTAGTTCCTCTTGAATTAAGAAATGAGTTATCACAAAAAATGCTTAAAAATGCTATTGCATAACGTTGCACAAAAAAGGCTGAAAAAAAAGTTTAGAAGCAAACAGCACTGAATGGTTTTCAGTCGTTGGTTGGTTAGATTAAAAAAATGTGCGTCGTCGTTAATTGGTGTGTGCGGGATAAAAATTTAAACCAAACATTTAATGTGAAAATTGGAATAAATTAATAAGTCTATAACAGCATAAAACATAATGTTGGTTTTTGCTTGTCTAAAAATGATAAAGCTAAGTTTAAAATAATGAAAACAAGGCTTTTGCAAGCGGAAAGAATAGCAAAGCAATAGTCACGTTTTGGTTGTCTGGAAAGATTTAACTCGTCAATGCGACAACACTACTTTTTTTCTTTTTATTATTTTTTTTTGTGAATTCTAAAATCTTTTAAGCAAATCTAACCAAATAACAAAGTAAGTGATGGTATGAATAAGCGAACGTTGATTGCTGGATTTATCGTTCTTGCAATCGGTATAGTGCTTTATTTGTTGAGCGTTCAATACAGTACTGTAGACAACCCTTCTCATCTAATAAGTGAATTTGTTGTGGGAGCGTTAATTGTTGGTGGTTTATTTGCACTTGCAGGAATAATTTTAATTATTTATGGTGCTATATTGCCAGACCCTATAGTTCATTGGGATAATGACCTTTAGAAAGTAACTCTTCTTAGACCAACATAATGACTTTTTTGAGCCTTAGCACAAGACCATCAATTAACTTATACTTTAAGGAAAGGGCGATGTTTCGAGCGTCAACCCACAATTTCCCTTTTTTTCATGCAATGATTGAGCGATAATGGAAAAATTTTTGTGGGTTCAAATCTTACCCCCTGCACCATCTTCGAACCATCAGTTTGGGCGTAGAACGGTAGAAAATAGACTTTGATTTCAGCGCAGGTTTTGATTTCACTTGAGCGTTTAAACTGTCATTATGCAGAAGAAGAGGAATTAACTGAAAAGCCAGTCTTGAAAGTCTTTATCACTTGTTTCTCTATGTCAATGTCTAACTGGTCTTTCAAGTTTTCATTTGGTCTGCTCAGAATATGCATGCTCTCTACTGCACAAGACATAATTGAGCTTAGACGGAAACTTTTGAGCTATGAATCCATACATTCGAAGAAATATTTTTCTCAAATATTTCAACTCTTCAACGAAGAAATCAGACCAAACGGCAGAAGCACATTCTTAAAATATGACGGGCTAAACAACACGTTTAATTTAGCTTACGAAATCTTGAAATGGAAAGTTCACATAGCCTTACTAAGAAGCCATAATTGTCAAGCCATGTTAGGTTTCTCTAAAATCACATAGTACTTTCTTGATTGCCTTAATATCTCATTAGCATTAGAACGTCTATGGGTCTTCAAGAGCAATGCTTCATAATTACTCCATTGTTCATTGTTGATTCCCTTTTAGTCACTAGGTCTAAGTGGTCTATTCAAAAGGCACATTTGCTAACTTTAGGTTCTTTGATTAAAATCGAGCCGTAGCGTTAATTTTATTTGAAGCCCCTTGCTAGAATGTCGATATGAACTCTCTGGGTATAGGCCAAACGTTAAACAATTTTGCTATAGTTATTTCCAGGTTTGTCACACCGGATATCTTTGCTATTTCTTCTTGCATGGTCGTTAACTGATCAATATCCTTTATCATCAAACTTGCCATACAATCAAATTTGCCGCTGGTCTTATGTATGAAGTTAATATCGGGCACCATAGAAAGCGCCTCTATGCCGTTAGGCAAATTGTCTTGAGAAAAGGTTATGTTGAAAAGGGCGAAAGCATGATACCCTATTTTTGTTGGATCGATTTGGATTACAGTCTTAAGATCGCCATTTTGCTTAAGCCTTTCGTACCTTCTTACAATTGTGTCAGTTGATACATTTAGTTCTTTACCGATTTTGCTAAAAGGCATGCGGCCATTTGTTGCTAGCTCTTCAATTAGGCAGGTATCTGTTTCATCAACTTTAATCGGTATTTTTTCGATTTCTTTTTTTCTCTTTTCATTTTCATCAACAGTTTTTTTGGCGCTTCTTTCAACCGTCAATACCGATAAGTTATGTGGAGTGTTCCTTGTTCCCATCCAAACTGTGGTGTCCACTTCCAAGACGAATGGTAACCTCTTTATCGATTGTTTTGTTTGATCTAATTCCTGTATGTTCTTCAAAATTACAACTGTAAAAATACTTGGCTTCATTATCCCCAATTGACGAATATCGAAAACATGAGGCATTTTAGCAACAAGTTCAATGATGTAATTTGCCTTATCAGGTTGAGTGTAGATCAAAATGCCTGCCACGAGATTGCAGCCATAACAGGCACAACTATTTTGGATTGTCGCCCCTACTATAATGCCTTTGCTTTTCATTTGTTTGTATCGTTTTGCAATAACATCTTTCGATGTATTGCATTCTTTTGCAATTTCTGCAAAACTTTTTCGTCCATCTTTAAGCAGATCCTTTAGAATTTTAGCGTTTATTGCATCAATTTCGGTAGTCATTGTGTCTACCTTTTTTTTTAAACCACTTAATTAACGTATTCGTTGGAAAACGCGTGTTTTGATTTTTGGAGAGTTAATTCTATTTAGTATACTTTTATAATTATTTTATTCTACTTTTTTTGATTTTAAGAGGCGTTGATAAGAAAAAAGCTAAATACCCAGCCTGCTAATAAGAGTTCAACGAAATTAAGGAAGAAAAATAAAAATGATAAATCAAATACCAAAAAGAATTTCAACTAAAACTTTAGCTATTCTATTGTCTATCATTATGATAGTAAGTTTGGCTATTACAATAAGTGCTTTACCTGCTGCAAGCGCACATACACCTGCATGGCAGATTCCAACGTATGCCTTCATTGTTGCGGCGCCTAACCCGATAGGTGTTGGTCAGACAATGGTCGTTTATTTTTGGCTTGACCAGGTTTTTGGAGCGGGTTTTGAATTAAACAGCTTTGCAGCGTTAGAAAACAGCTACAGATTCCAAAACTACAATCTCACGATCATACTGCCTGATGGTAAAGTTCAAACAACGATTTTTCCTGTTGTTTCCGACCCAACATCGTCACAGTACACTAAATTCACTCCTACAGAAGTCGGCAACTACACCTTGATCTTTACTTTCCCAGGACAGGCCTATGCCCAATACCCCGGTGATTATAACCCCAGTTCAGTATTAGTTAATGATACTTATCTGCCCAGCTCTGCATCCACAACGCTTACTGTGCAACAAACACCAATCCCTGAAGCTATCGGTAGCTCTCCGCTACCATCAGCTTACTGGACGCACCCAATATACGGTCTGAACACTGACTGGTGGACGATATCGTCAAACTGGTTAGGTGAAGGTTCACCTGTTAATTCTGCAACGGGATCAGGTGTCATTACTGGCTTTGGTCAAGCACAACTACAGAGATATCCAGGTGATGCCGTAGGACCTACCACTAGCCATGTCATGTGGACAAAGCCGCTTGAATTTGGAGGAGTCGCCGGAGGAAACAATTTTCCCACTCAGGGAGTCGCCTACTTTGAGGGATCTGCATACAACAATAGATTCGTTGACCCAATAATAATGGGCGGATACCTCTACTACACGGAACCAATATCATTCACGGGCACTCCAGGAGGATTGTCAAGTGCACCTTATGGACCAACCGACTGCGTCGACCTACGTACAGGACAACTTATTTGGTCTCGCACTGATATACCAGCGCTATCATTCGGCTACATATATGACCTTTACGACCCCAACCAACACGGAGTTTATCCGCCAATTTTATTCACTTCCAACTTCGGGGAAGCTTTTGACGCATATACAGGCGACTGGCTGTTCAACGTAACTGGCGTTCCCTCAGGCACTGCAGCCCAGGGTCCGCAAGGTGAACAATTGATATATAATATGGCGAACGCAGGCACCGCTGCGAATCCCGATTGGCGTTTGGGTGAGTGGAACTCATCTAAACTATGGACATACAACTGGCTACTAGGCACCAGCTTGTCCCCATCAATTTCAGGTACAGTCGACGCAAGCATTTCAAACCCGAGTAATCCAAATGATCGTTATGACTGGAACGTTTCGATACCATGGGCCAACACCATAACCTCACCGGTAACAGAACTTGCAGTTTTCTACAACAACATGATGCTTTGTATAAACGGCACTTATCCCACCGCTGTGGGTGCCCTTCAAACACCAAGCTCGACCCCCTACACATACTTCGCTGTAAACCTCAACGCAACCAAGGGTCCAATCGGTACGATACTGTGGACGCAAACATATAACCCGCCAGCAGGCAACCTCACTGTCACATTTGGCGGAGCCGATCCAACAGTTAATGTCTTCATTGAAGGGTATAAGGAAACTACACAATGGATAGGATACAGTTTGACAACAGGCCAAAAAATATGGGGACCAACTGCATCTCAAACAGCCTTTGACTACTACGGCAACCCAGTACTTCCCTATGATGTCAGCCAGGTTGCTTACGGGAAACTCTACAGCAGCGCATTCGGAGGAATACTTTACTGTTATGACTTGACAAGTGGAAAACTGTTGTGGACCTACGGTAATGGCGGACCAGGTAACAGTACCAACTCCGGCTTTAACACACCATACGGTGATTACCCAACCTTCATACAGGCTGTCGGCAACGGAATAATATACTTGGCTAGTACTGAGCACACTATCACCGACCCGATCTACAAAGGTGCCATGGCGCGTGCCGTTAATGCTACAAACGGGCAAGAAATCTGGACGCTTTCAGACTACACAGGCGAGTTCAATTACATCAGCTATGCTATTGCAGATGGCTATGCAACATGGTTCAATGGTTACGACGACTCAGTTTATAGCGTCGGTCAAGGACCCAGCGCCACCACAGTTACAGCACCAGACCTCTCCGCCGCATTCGGACAACGCGTAGTAATCAAAGGTACAGTGATGGATGTTTCCGCTGGCACACAACAAACACAGCAGAAAGCAGACTTTCCGAATGGAGTTCCAGTTTCATCTGACGCAAGCATGACCGCATGGATGGGCTACGTTTACCAACAGCAACCCATGCCAACCAACTTTACCGGAGTTCCAGTGACAATAGACGTCTTAGACTCTAACGGCAACTATAGAAACATAGGCACTGCAACAACCACTGCAACCGGCTCATATAGCTTCACATGGACACCTGACATACCTGGCAGCTTCCAGGTTATCGCAACTTTCCACGGCAACAACGCTTACTGGGGATCATACGCACAAACCGCTTCCGATGTAATGCAAGAAAAGGCAACACCAGCGCCAACATCTGTTTCTGGATCAAACACAGCAACCACCTCAGACCTATTGATGTATATGTCTGTTTCAGTAATCGCTATAATCATTGCAATAGCTATAGTCGGCTTGCTCTTATACCGAAAACACCCGTAGAAACGACACAATCAAAAACAATCTTTCCCTTTTTTTAGTTTTAAGAAAACAATTGGAGAAGAAATGGGGCTGAGAAGACTCTGGTAGATTCACAAATTGTAGCTGTAGTAAAATTGCGTTTGTATTTGTTCTTCCTATAAGTTTCTAGAGTCTCAGCAAACCCTAAAATCTTTCAGACAGTACCGATGAATATTTCACTTTTCTTAGAAAACATAGCACACTATGAAGTTGCGTGCTGTTTAACTCTTTAATTTGGGATTTGTTTGATTTCACCACTCCTATAACAATAATCCAATCCAATCAGCTGACGGGATCGGGAACAAAAGGCAATCTTGAACTCAAAATTACCTTCGACAAAACCGCCTACAATATAGGCGAGCCCGTCAACCTAACTTTGACCATCACCAACATCAGTAAGCAGACAATAGACTTCACGCATACAGGATTAGATTTTGACTTCCAAGTTACCAACGACACAAACAACCTATTATACCAATGGTCCAATTTCAAAGCCATACCCCAATTCATAACAATCGAGTCGCTTCCCGCCGGAGACAGCATTTCGGCCAACTTTACTTGGCTACAGATTTGTAACTTCAACTCTCAAGTTCAAGGCGACGCAGATACCGTAAGTCTCTTTAACTCTCCTCCTGCGACCATGCAGACCATTCTTTATCCAAGGTAACTTGGTGCAAATATCCTTTTTTGGAAGAAAGAATTGCGTCTGTGTGTGCTCTCCTGCATGCTCGCCTGCGTGGATGCATGCATGCTTGCCGTCCGGGGGAGAGAGGGTAGGTAGGTATGTGTGATTGAGTGACAGAGAGAATCTGAGTGATGCAACGAGTGAGTGAAGCAGTGACAGAGAGTGATGGAGTCAGTGATGCAGTGAGTTCGAGAGAGAGAGAGAGGGGATTAAATTTTAATTCCATTTACCAGTTGGCTATCTGTTTGAGTTTGTCGATTAAGTTAGATGTGTTTTCATGTGTTATTGGCAACGTTACTTCGATTTTCGCTGCCGAGTCGACAGTTTCTAGAGTAGGTTTCTGGGCAAGACCTGAGTTAACTGATTCTGTTTCAAAATCAACGCTATCGCAGCCTAACCCGATAAAAGGAGCCCGCATACGCCCAACCGGAACCCCAACAGCAACATGATTAATCAACAGATTCTCTTGGACAAAATCGTATTTTTCGCCCAGCCACTCACCCGACTTCTCAATAGTATCATAGGTGAAGCCGACGCTCACGTCCTTTTTCTTTCCAGATTTGACGTCTTCTATAAAGTTTTTGCTGAGGGTTTTCTTGAAAAGATGCACATTCGCTCTTACGGCAGGGCTCTTCTTTCCAGCAGGATTCACAGCGTCAGCATCAAGTTTAATGTCAGATAAAGTGCCTTTGATTTGACGCTTGCGATCCGTAACTATACTGATAAGCGGCTCCGGATGCTTCTCCGCTGTTACCCAGGCCTTATCAAAAGTGAAGAGAGCTGCTTGAAGTTCATCGGCGCTGCGGTAGGCTTTGCCTTTTGGATAGGGCAAAACAGCTTCTCTCGCAAGAATCGCTGGAATAACCAACTCATCATCCGTCTCAGAAATTGCCTTCGAAGAATCAACTTCACCGTTAATAATTCCAATAGTAGCCAAACCAAACAGTCTCCGCAAAGAACGCTATCAACAATTTTGAATAAAACACTTATTGCATAGCAGAACCTTTCTGCAAAATAACCGAGTAACGTTGAGCCTCTAAAGCATAAGTTTGCGCATCAACAACGTTAACAAGAGCCTGAAACTCTTCCATAATAGGGGAAACCCGCTCAAAAAACGCCTCACCTTCCTTCGTCAATGTATAAGGATACCCGAAGGATGTTGGGTACTTGGTCTTTTTTCTTGTTTTTTTCAAGCTTAAAGGATGTTTCTCAGCGAAGTAAGGTACCTGAACATACCCATTATTTACAAGAATCCTAACTAAATCAGCAAGAACAGAGCAGTTAATGTTTGTTTTATACATTAATCTGGTGATTTTCAGGGGGGAAGAATGCAGAGCTGAGAGAACTTCGTATAATAACATGTTTTTTGAGCGACGACGAGCCATTTTAAACATCGGTAACTCGAGTCCACATGGCAACACGGTTCTTCAAAGCCGTCGCCATATCCACCTTCAAATCTTTCAACACCTGATTATTCAACTTGCCAAGATCCTCCAAAACAGATTGATCTAGCGGAACCGGAAAAACAGCATTCACATTTTTACTCACAGATTTCCCCTTCAAGAAACAGTCTACATATTGAATACTTAAGAGATTTATTGCATAACTAAACAGAGGAACTCATAAGCCACGGAATCTTCTCACGTAATTGATTCCAGGGCAGATCCCCCATTTCTCATGCAAAAGCCGCCTAATAACAAATTCATTAAATCGGTATTTTACCAGTTTAGCAGGATTACCAGCCACAATAGCATAAGGCTTCACCTCTTTAGCCTACATACGCGCAGGTGGATTCGCAGCTAACCTCGACAACTTCCTTTTGGGCTTGCTTGGTGGCATCGCAGGAGTCTTCACACTCTACGGATACGTCCAAGTAGCAGCAATCACCGCAACATTCGCAATGCTTGTTAAAGGCTTATTCGGCAACTACCTAAGAAGCAAAGAATCTGGAACACAAACAATAGTTCCAGCACCCATTGTTGTTGCTGCACCTCCAACAACAACACAATAATTTTTCTTTTTTATTTACCTAATTTTATTGTGTCATTCCCATAAACCACAAAGCTTTCTCGATAATGAATTGGGATCGTTACATTACCGACACTAATTGTACGATTATCATGATCAATCCACATTAATGTTCTTGAGATTAAAGTATTATCAATCATAACACGGCTAAGTTCCATATAGTGAGTAGTGTGTTCATCGTAAGTAACAACCGCATACGCAAAAGCTGAAAAAATTACAACAGCTATAATAAATAAACTCAAAAAACTAAAGAAACCTATTTCAACTGTTTCCTCTTTCAACTCCACTTCACCGTGTCTGACCCGTTAACAACAAAGTTTTCTCCATGGTGAATAAAGAAGGTTTCGTTTCCCACAGATATATTTTGGTCAGCGCCATTCCACCTGTAAATCGTGCCAACCTTGATATATTGTGGATCAGTTGGAGGAACATATGTGACTGATAAAGCAACAAAACATATGGCTATAGTGAGCAAACCAACAGCAATGATTAGGGTTTCATGCTTCATCTACAGCACCTTAACCTGTCCAATCGCAACCTCAAGTTCCCCGCTTGTGGATGCGTTCTGTATGCTGACCTTCAACGCTTCAAACTGTTCCGCAGTCATGATACTCTTAATAAGTTTACCCAGCTCACCCTCACATTCAATAATCGTAGGGCAGCCAAACGTCCAGTCACCTATCGCATATTTTTGATATTCAGGAATCTTGTTAGTTATCCTCATCATGCGATCTCCTAGAACATAAGGGATAAACAAACTTGTTTTTGAAGGAAGAAGGAACACAGGGCTTATTATCAAAATTGCAGATCCGATAGTAACTTACTTCACGCCCAACATCCGGACAAACTTGGCTTTTACGGCGCTGCATTTGGAAGCTCACCTATCCGGAGAATATCATAAAAATGTGGGCAACCAGGATGCCTGGGCAAATCTGGCATGAAGCGGCCTCGATGGTAAACTACGCCAACGTGATTTATGCACCACTCACAACTAGTTGTCTTAAGATCTCCGCTAATAACAAAATCCGTTACGCCAAGAGCAGTCCCATAAACCTTAACAGCGCCATTAAAAGTTGAAAGCTGCACATCTTCCGCAAGCATACTAAAACGATCCAAAATACCATCTTGAGTTTCCCAATAAGGCACCGCAACCCCATCGACTGCTTGCTCAGTCAAGAGTCTCTTATCCTTTGAATTAGTTTTTGGAATATTTCTCGGTCTTGTTTCGATGTAAACCAAACTATTATTTTTTCGCCCTCTTCATTTACGGTTAACTCTGCAGGATGAAAAAGGCTTAAGGTTTTATTTTCTTCAGGCATTAAGCAGCACCACTAGCAACAACTGGAACTAAGCTCTTTTTGTAGAAGGCATCAGCGTCGAACACCAGAGTTTCAAGGTCACTTAAGAACCGTTTATGTTGGTTGTCAAGTTTACGCCGCATCTCCGGAGGAATAATGGCTACACCAGGAAAGTTTACTCGATGNNGCGTCGGGAGAGTGCGACTTATGCTTTTTTCTTCAGAGGACTCAGGTTTACTTTTTTTTTCCGCAGCAGCCTTATCCGTTGCTGTTGCTGCAGGAGGCTCAGAAGCGTCAGCTCCAGGCATAGGAGGAGACTCTTGTTTTGCATGAGCCACAACAGGTTTAGCAGGTGAACTTTGAAGTTGACCTGTTTGTTGAGCATCCAAAGCAGCCTGTTCATCCGCTATTTGCTGAGGAGACTTGGGTGTACCATCAGAATTAAACGAGTTAACTCCTTGCCCTTGAGGCTGAGATGGCTTCGCTAAGCCTATAACGATAGCTCCAACTTTATCGGGTAACGCAGGCAACTTGAAACGATCCTTGCGAACTTCATCGACGGTTTTGCATAGCAATTCTTTTTCAGCAGTCTGAGCATTCAAGAAATCCAGTTCAGCCTTCTCTTTCTGAGTTGGCTCATAGCTGGGTTTCCAAACAATCTTGTAATCCAACGGATCCTCTTTAGTGCTCAAATTCAGGTACAGCAAAATAGAGTCGACAAGATCCCGTATGACCTGCTCAAAATCTGTTTGCTCATCACTAATAACTTTGAAGTAAGCACGCTCATTAATTTCGGATCCAGTGATTGCCCCCGCCTGGCTACCCTTCAAAACAGGCTCAGGAATACCCGAACCCATACTCAAAGTCTCAAGTGCAATCTGATAATAATTAATCGGGTTCAGTGTTGCAGCCGCGAAGCCTTTGAACTCAAGCTGCTGTTGTTCATTGTGAACGAAATATTTCATGCCATTCAAATTATCAAATTGACCCGACGCAATGAAGTCATTAATTGCTTTTTGGTCAGCTTCAGGACCCTTCAACGTCACATCAGGAAAACCGCTGCCATAACGAATTATCGTTTGATACAAGCCATAACGCATGTAACGGTAACCCGTAATATCATCATAGAGAGCCTGCAGAACACTCCAGCCCAAATAACGGTGATCCACAACCAACGAAGAACACAAAATACCGCGTGAAAAATGAACCTTCACCTGGTTACTAACGAGCCCTGCAGATTTCTTCATAACATAAAACTGTGGGTAGCCATCTCGCTCATCTTGTGGATCATCCACATCTATGAAACGGTTAATCTCAAGCTTCGAATACGGCTCAATATACGCGATTTGCACTGTCGTATCAGTTAATTCATTCTCAAGTTTAGCAGCATCATCTTTGTACCCCTTAATCAGAATAGAATAGCCAAAAAGACGCTTCAAAGTAAGTAACTTTATGAATTTCCATTTCGCCTGCAGCCGCGTAAGTTCCTTCTGAACCTTCTCGTTAGTTGCTCCTTTGTCATCTTTACCGATTAATTCGATAGTGAACCAATTATCAAGCGTATCTTTAGCGACGCCAAACACTATGCGGAACGCAGCGGGCTCACGTTGAATCGCAAACAACAATTCGCGATCATCAATTTTACTGCCAAACAAGCCCCTAGAAGTTGGATTCCTCAAAGTTGAGAAAGCAATAGAATCATAATTAGTTGACTCTCCAACATCAGAAGCAAAACGTTTCCTAAGCTCCTTAATAGAAAGAATTTCTTTTTCATCAAGAGCAGATTTAAAACCCGTCGGCACTACTTCTTAATCTCCTTTCTCTGTTTAGGCTTCAGATCCTCATCAACAACTTCTTTAATTTTTTCAGTTAATTCAACGCGGAAGCCATCACTGTTAAGTTCCCCTCTAGTATAGCAGGAAGTACAAAAGAAAGTTGAACTCCACCCAGTAGGCCCTTGAACATAATTAACAAGTTTCAAAGCCT